>NZ_FTMM01000025.1 GCF_900156075.1 Chryseobacterium sp. RU37D
TATCCAAACAGAGGTTTTTGTGCCTCTCAGCAAATGCATTTTTATGGTTATAAACTTCATGCGGTTTGTTCTATAAGTGGTATTTTTCAAAGTATAGATTTGAGCCCGGCATCTGTTCACGACATTCACTATTTAAAAGATATTAGAGAACAATTATCAGATTGTACATTGCTTGGCGACAAGGGATATTTGTCGACTGAAATTCAAATTGATCTGTTCAATTACGCACATATTGAATTGGAAACACCTAAAAGAGTGAACCAGAAAGATTACAGACCTCAATTTTATTTGTTCAAAAAACAGCGAAAGAGGATCGAGACACTGTTTTCGCAATTATGTGACCAATTTATGATTAGACGTAATTATGCTAAATCCTTTGATGGGTTCAAAACAAGGATATTAGCTAAAATAACAGCTTTAACCGTTGTGCAATTCATCAATAAAGCCTATTTCAATCGAAATATAAATAACTTAAAAGTCAGCATTATTTAAAATGCACAACGGGTAAATAAAATATAAAATTCAATTAAATATTAAAATTTATTTAATATCAATCAAAGTGTTTGTACAATAATTATTGTATCTTAGAAGATTAACTGAGATAAACCATTAAATAATAAATTTTTTAAACATGAAAACTAAGTTTTATAGTGCTTTTTTAGCTCTTATGACTATCTCTTCATCCGCTCAGAGCCAGACCGGATGGGTTGGGATTAGTACTCCGAATCCCCACGCTAATCTAGATGTAAACGGAACAATGAAAATCAGACAAACTCCAGTAGCTCCAGCTCTTCCAGGGTATCAGATTTTAGCTGTTAACTTAAACACAGGTGGGGATTTCCAGGTTGCACAAATAACCCCTCAACTTATTTCTGATTATGTAATAGGCCAAGTAAATACGACCAATGGAATTTCTACATCAGTATATGCGGCGAGAAAAACATCAGGGCTCAGCCTTATTAACGTAGGTGTTTTACCAAGTGGTTTCAGACCCGTCAATTTTTCGACTACTGAGAGAAAATTAGGCCTAGAATCATTATTTTCCGATACAGATTATACTTATATAGTTCCTACCCACGGTGTTTATGCAGTAGGTTTCTCCTTCCGTTACGGCACAGGTTTACAGGCAGCTTTATTATCCAGCTCACCAGGAGTAGGAATCTTAAGAACAAGGGCAGGAGCATCAACTCTGATTGATAACCGCACTTTCAATGGTGCTAATCTTGGTTTACTGAGCTTAACAATTTCCGAATCAAGCATTAATAATCTCTTTACTTTCCAGGCAGGAGATAAGATTTCTTTCGGAATTACAAGAGCTTCGGTTCTGGAAGTGGGTGCATTGGGCTCCAGTATAAGCTCATTTTACATATATAAAGTTTCGAACTAAATATTTTACACAGTTTAATCACTCTATAGAAGCAATCCGTTGTACAAAGTATAACGGATTACTTATTTTTAAAGGCATATAAATTGTTTATATTTGACTATCAAAAAACATACAATGATTTATCCCCTTATCATTTTACTCATCATTCTTATGATTATTATCTTTAATAATCTGAACCAGAAAATCCTGAGGCTTGAAAGAGAAATTAAAGAGCTCAGCAAAAAGCTCAAAAAAAACCCTGAAGCTGAAGCAAAAGAGAATATTACCCCGCTCGTACAATTTTCTGTCAAAAATCAAAGAACTTCAAATGATACAGACGTAAAAATCAACGAAGAAATCCCGCATACATCAATCTATAACAAGCTAAATCCTGCATTTGATTTTCTAAAACACAATGCACTGGCAATTATCGGGATATTTACCCTTGTTCTGGGCATAGGCTATTTCGTGAAATATGCTATTGATAAAAACTGGATCGGCGAAGCTGCGAGGGCGGGGATCGGACTTCTGACAGGAGCTGCAATTATGATAACGGGGCATTTTCTAAGGAAAAATTATACTGCTTTTTCATCAATTATTACCGGGGGCGGAATTGCTGTTTTGTATTTTACAACAACTATTGCTTTCCGGGAATACCATTTGTTTTCACAGTCTGTTGCTTTTTCAATCACCTGTTTGATTACGCTCATTTCTATCGCTCTTTCTTATTACTATAAAAGTGAGATTTTAATTATTTTTTCTTTATTCGGAGGCTTTCTTGCTCCGTTGATGATTAGTACGGGGCAGAGCAATTACCCGTTTTTATTTGCTTATTTAACGGTTTTAAACATCGGTATGCTGTCTGTTTTTTTCCTGAAAAACTGGAAAAGCGTGGGCTGGATTGCTTTTGTCTTCACCAGTATTTATCTTTTTTACTGGACTGTAGAAAAGACAGCGTTTTTAAGCATTTATTTCTATATACTTACCTATATTATTTTCTACGCCTTTGCGTTGAGAAATTATATTAAAGTAAGAATTTTATCTTCCCTTGATATTTTGATGCTGGTTTTAATTAACTTTAGCAGCATTATAGGTTTGGTTTATATTTTTAATAAATTGCACTATGAACCCGTTATTATTTTCCCGATTAGCTTTGCTATTGTCAATTTATTTTTACTTTACAGAGAATATTCAAAAAAGAATTTTGGTATAAGCTATTCTGTTTTTGCAGGTATTACCATAAGTCTTTTTACCATAGCGATTGCATTACAGTTTAAGACCCACCTTATTACAAGTGTCTGGGCTGTAGAAGCTACCCTGCTGCTATTCATATGGAAGAAGACCAATCTTACCATTTTTAAATTTTGTTTTTATGTATTATTCCCTTTAACTATTATTGCTCAGCTCATTACATGGTTAGAATATGCTGACGCTAAAAACCTTGCCATCATCTTTAATCCTGTTTTTTTAACAAGCTCAATAACCGTGATTACCAGTTTTGTCAATTTAATTTTATTAAGGAAATTTTCAGACAGTAATAAAAAAAGTATTGGTTTTTTTGAAAATATCCTTACCATTTTAAGTTACGGAATCATTTATATTGCTCTATTATTAGAAATAATTTACCATATTTCCGGAAGACCGTGGATTATTATTTTTAGTATTGCTGTTCTTTTCAGCTTATATTATATTTCCTTAATTGTATTATCCAGGAAGAAACTTGAGATTAATCAAATTCTTGAAACAGGGCTTATTTATATATTTTTATCATTAATTATGATCAATGCATCAGTTTCCGGATCGGGACTTATTTTTAATTTTTTATTGAAAAAAGTTCCGCTGAATCATTATTTTTTTTATCTTCTCTACTGGATACCCTTTGCTTTTATCCTTTTAAAATTTTTACCAAAATCACACTTTTTAAAAATAAAATTCTCATACTGGTTTGTTTCTTTAGCGTTTATTATAGCCATCAGCTGCGAGCTTTATAATGCATACCTTTTAATAAACACCAATGGAATTTCGGAAATCAATAAGCTGGGAGAGCATTTCAGAATACTTTATTTACCAATTATCTGGGCAATTCTGGCGAGCATTCTTATTTATAAAGGATTAAAGACAGAAAATTCCGAATACAAAAAAATAGGTTTTGTACTGATTGCAATAACTATTTTGAAGCTTTACACTTATGATGTCTGGGAGATGGATAATGTGTCAAGAATCATAGCATTTATCATACTGGGAATCATATTATTATTAAGCTCATTTTTATTTCAAAGGCTTAAAAAAATCATTAAAAATATGGTTGAAAAGAAGCCCGAAGACATGAAAAGAGAGAACACAGAATCACAATAAATCAATATATTAATAATGATTATTTAATTGAATGTGAATTTTTATTCATAATTTCTAAAAAATAACTATATTTATCAAGTTTTAACAGTCACTTATTCCTGAAAGTTATGAAAAAATTATTCTACTCTTTTTTATTATTATCTTCAGCTACTCTGTTTGCACAGAAGAATCCTTCAACCAAATTTGCAATTTCCAATGATATTGTGGGTACAGTAGAAATGTTCAGCCCTTATAATAATGTTATTCAAAGTATGAATGTTTATAAAACACCTGCAAATCTTCCGGCAAACCTTAAGAAATACAGCTATATTGCAGAAAACGGATTAACGGAAATCAAAATGAAAAAAGGTCAGGATAATATCGACAGGCTTCCGCTTTCAGACCTTAATGTGCAGTTCGGCCTTCCTAAAGACACTCCGGTTCTTATTGACGGCTATGAGTTTGCAGATACCAATACATTAGTATTCGGAAATATACTGAACAATATGGAAGTCGTTGACAGAGGCGGAAAAAAAGCTGTATCAGTTACCACAAAAAAGTAATTTCCTAGATCATATTTAAATGAAAAGGATGGTCAGATGAGTATCCTTTTTTAATATTTATTATTCCATTTTCTCTTTAATTCTTCATAAATTTTCTTCTCTGTGGCATTGTTTCCGGGCTCATAGAGCTTTACATCCTTTATTTCCTGAGGAAGAAAATCTTGGTCTACAAAATTCCCTTCGTAAGAATGGGCATATTTATATTCTTTGCCATAATCCAGATCTTTCATCAGCTTTGTCGGCGCATTTCTCAGATGTAACGGAACCGGCAGATTTCCTGTCTGTTTTACCAAAGCCATTGCATCATTAATAGCCATATACGTCGAATTACTTTTTGGGGAAACTGCCAGATACACAGCCGTTTCACTTAAGATGATCCTCGCTTCCGGGTTTCCGATCACATTCACGGCCTGGAAGCAGTTATTAGCCATCACCAACGCGTTCGGATTGGCCAGTCCAATATCTTCAGCCGCCAGGATCAGCATTCTTCTGGCAATAAATTTAATATCTTCCCCACCCGCGATCATTCTCGCCAACCAATACACTGTGCCATTCGGATCACTTCCCCGCATCGATTTAATAAAAGCTGAAATAATATCGTAATGTTGCTCTCCGTTTTTATCATAAAGCGCCATCGTTTCTTGTAAAACTTCTAGAACATCTTCATTTTTAACCTGCTTTTTATCAGAATTTCTATATTGATTTAAAACCAATTCCACGGAATTGATAAGTTTCCTGGCGTCACCACCAGAATATTGTATAAAAGCTTCTTTTTCAATAATTTTAAAACCCGTCTTTTCATCATTATTATATTTTTCCGAAGCAATGTCAATTAGTTCTTCTAGTTTTTCATAGTTCAGTGCCTTGAGAATATAAACCTGGCTTCTGGAAAGCAATGCCGAAACCACCTCAAAGCTCGGATTTTCTGTGGTAGCACCAATTAAAACGATCCAGCCTTTTTCAACTGCATGAAGCAGGGAATCTTGCTGAGACTTATTAAAACGGTGAATTTCATCAATGAATAAAATCGGTGATTTTCCGGAAAACAGGTTCTGTTTCTTTGCATCCTCAATCACATCACGAACATCCTTCACCCCCGAAGAAACCGCAGAAAGCTTATAAAATTTCCGTCCCGACTTTTCGGATATGATTTCCGCCATCGTCGTTTTACCCGTTCCCGGCGGTCCCCAGAAAATAAGAGAATTCAATGTATTGTTTTCCAGCATTTTCCTAATCGTTCCTTTTTCCCCGGTAAGGTGCTCCTGCCCAAGAACATCGTCTAATGTTTTAGGTCTTAATTTTTCAGCTAGTGGGATATTTTGATTCAAGATTTTTATTTAATTTATTAAATTGACTGATAATTTTTTCGTGTGGAATTTCTAATGATATAACTTTTTTTAAATTAAAATTGAATTTATATTTTTCATATTACTATTATATCCAAACAACTCCAGATAAATACATTCAAGTATTCTGCCATTGAAACTTCTAACAAATTTAAACTAATTTTAAATTTTTTACCCTATTTTTGTAGCGTTTTGAAACTTACATTCAATAAAATCATTACATTTCCTCTGGTAATTTTGATAAGATTTTACCAATGGTTTATATCGCCATTACTACCCAAAAACTGCCGTTATGAACCTAGCTGCTCACACTATATGGTAAAAGCATTACAGGTTCATGGGATTTTTAACGGATTTTGGCTGGGAATGAAAAGAATTTCAAGATGCCATCCATGGGGAGGAAGCGGATATGATCCTGTTCCGCCTAAAAAATAATATCAATTAATAAAATTACTAAAAAATAGAAATGAGTAATATTTTTTTCAGAATTTATCTCGTAATATTTGCGTTGATCACGCAATGTTTTTTTGCGCAAAATTATCCTGACGGAATGTCTGACGGAAGCTTAAAGATCAATTCCAACACTGTTCCCATAAAAATTTATTCTACAACAGAAGTAGAGGATCTGAATGGATTTCCGGACAAAAAAATCAACAGCAATGTAGTAGTCATCCTTAATGAATCGAATTTTGAACCTGCTTATTTTAATTATAGTACGGCAACTTTAGTAAAATTTAAAGAATACGGTTATCAGCTTTTAGATAAAAAATTTAAGTTGATCACAACTCCGGCAACTCAGCAAAATATTGAAAATTTTAAATATGCCGTAAAATCAGACAAGCCAATTACAGCGTCGGATAATGTATCCCTGGAAACTCCCTTCAAAATCTGGGATCCCTCAAAAGGTCTGCAGCTAGGCCCGATTACATTGCATTTCTACAGTTTGATGTTCATTTTTGCATTTGGTTTCGGATATATTTTAATGAATAGAATTTTTAAAATCGACAATATTAATCAAAAATATTTAGAACCGCTTTTTACCTGGACCCTTATCGGAACGATCCTTGGAGCAAGATTGGGACATGTTATTTTTTATCAGCCGGAACTTTTCCGAGAAGATTTCTGGAGTGTCTTTTTGCCAATCAGCACAAAAAATGGTTTAAAATTTACAGGTTTTTCAGGTCTGGCCAGCCACGGAGCAACTATCGCATTGATTTTCACCACTTTATATTATTCATTTAAAATCATTAAAAAAAATCCGTTCTGGGTATATGACAGATTAGGAATTGTTGTTTCCTTAGGAGGAGCTTTCGTAAGACTTGGGAATTTTTTCAACTCTGAAATTATTGGGAAGCCTGTAGATCCTAGCTCTCCTTTTGCAATACTTTTTCCACAGCAGAGCAGCGAGTACGGAGTAACAGTTCCACGTTATCCATCACAGTTATTTGAAGCTTTCGGATATATTTGCCTGTTTATACTTTTATGGATTTTATATAAAAAAACCGATAAAAAATACCAGCAGGGGTGGCTATTTGGATTGTTTTTTATCATTCTTTGGGCCATCAGATTCTTTGTAGAATTCCTAAAAGAACCACAGGGCGACGAGTTTATCCAGTTCGCAGGATTGAATACCGGACAAGTGCTTTCAATTCCTTTCATGATTGCCGGTGTGATTATTATGATCGTCTCTAAAAAGTTCAAAATCACGGAGGAAGAAAACCAAAAGCCTGAGTAACAGGCTTTCAACAGAAGTTTTTATTTAAACATAAAAAGTCAAATTTGAAATTTCAAATTTGACTTTTATTTTGTTGCTGTTATAATTGTTGTCAGCTTATGGTCTATCATTTATAGCGATTGGGACACTTTGCTATTCAATTCTTCAAAAACACTTCCAAATTCATTAATAACATCCGTTGGAATCACTGCTTCTTTAGAATATTTTTCAGAAGCAAATTCTGCAGCTTTACCGTGAAACCAGACTCCCAAAAGCGCTGCTTCCTCTTCCGAATATTTTTGAGCCAGGAAAGAAGTCAAAATTCCCGTGAGAATGTCGCCACTCCCTCCTTTTGCCAGCCCGGAATTTCCGGTAATATTATAAAAAACATTTCCTTCCGGTGTTATAACCTGAGTATGGTGGTCTTTTAAAACAATATATATTTCAAGTTCTTCTGCTTTTTTACGGGCCTTTTCTATTCTTTCAAAAGAGTTCTTGCTTGTTCCGAATAATCTCTCAAATTCTTTTGGATGTGGTGTTATGATTGATTTTTTAGGAATAAAATTTAGATTCTTCTTATCTTTAGAAATAATATTCAATGCATCTGCATCTATGATTAATGGTTTCGAGTATTCTTTTAAGAACTTAAGAAAATTTTCTGCAGTTTTCTCATCCGTACCAAGACCAGGACCAATTCCGCAGACAACATTTTCCTCAACCTTGAAATTTTCAATATAATCATCCCCGCCTTCAATAAACATTGCTTCCGGACATGATGTTTGGAGAATTTCGTACCCGCATTTCGGAGCCAATGTAAAGGTCAATCCGGCACCGGACCTCAATGCTGCTTTTGTTGAAAGTACCCCGGCTCCGATCTTACCATAGCTTCCACCGGCAATAAGCGCATTTCCAAATGTCCCTTTATGGGAAAAATCATCTCTAGGCTTAAAGATATTTTCAACCATCTCCTCACCTATAACGAAATTTTCACTTCCAGTTTCAGAGATATAATCTTTATTTAAATTAATATTTAAAATTTCAATTTTTCCAGTGTATTTTCCAGTTTCAGGATGAAGGAAACTTTTTTTCCAAAACTGGAAGCTGAGTGTATAATCCGCTTTGAAAACCGTAGAATCTTCTAAAATATCATCCGCAAAAAGCCCGGACGGAATATCAATGGAAATTTTTGGATTATTTTTAGAATTCAAAAAATCAATTAAGTCTTTAAATTCTCCATCTAATTTTCTTGACAAACCTGTCCCGAAAATGGCATCAATAATAACCGTTCTATTGTCAAAACGATAAAGCTCGGCTTCTTTAAAATTATTAATTGCTACTCCTGAAATTTCTTTCAGCTCTTTGAAATTAGTATTAGCATCAGCAGAAAATTTTGCCTTTGAATTGGTAAAAACATCTACATCAAATCCTTTCATATAAAGCATTTTTGCGATTACAAAACCATCACCGCCATTATTTCCATTACCGCAAAAAATTGCAAAATTTCTATGGTTCTTACAATTTTCAGAAATCCAGTCTACACATGACTGCGCTGATCTTTCCATAAGCTGAAGTGATGAAACCGACTCATAAGTAATTGTATATTGATCACATTTACGAATTTGCTCTGTTGTGAAAATTTTCATAGATAAAGTTTATTTTAATGTATTGTATTCTATCAGCAATTTACGAAAAAAGAATAGTAAAATTTATAAACATAATCTGTATAGCCCTTTATGATAAATATTTATAATAAACATAATAAAAAACAATTCACCAATATTTAATCATAAAAGAATGAAAAATATATTTTTTTACCTTAAATCTCTATTTTTATTTAAAATATAAATTATGGGATTAGTAAAAGAATTTAGACAGTTTGTGTTTAAAGGCAATGTACTTGACCTGGCAGTCGGTGTAATTATCGGAAGTGCTTTCGGAAAAATTGTTTCATCTTTAGTGGAAGATCTAATCACGCCTTTAATGCTGAATCCTGCGTTAAAAACTGCAGGTGCAGAAAATATTTCAAAACTGCAATGGAACGGTTTTACTTATGGAAATTTCCTTTCAGCAGTAATTAGTTTTTTCTGTATTGCCCTTGTTCTTTTCTGGATTATTAAAGGTGCCAATAAATTTATAAAAAAAGCCCCTGCTCTTTCAGGCCCTACGGAAGACCAAAAATTATTAATGGAAATCAGAGATATTCTTAAAAATAAAAACATGTAATAGCAAAACTACCTCAAATTGAAGTAATTTTTTGATAAAACAACTATTTCTATTTTAAAAATTTCTTTTTTTATTTATATTTGTCTGCAAACTGAAGTGAATTATGGGATTTTTAAAAGAATTTAAAGAGTTTGCATTTAAAGGCAACGTAATTGATTTGGCGGTAGGTGTAATAATTGGAGGAGCCTTTGGAAAGATTATTTCATCTTTGGTGGCCGATGTTATTACTCCTTTACTATTAACTCCCGCCCTAAAGGCGGCAGGTGCAGAAGACATCTCAAAGCTTTCCTGGAACGGGGTGACATATGGAAACTTTTTATCAGCAGTCATCAGCTTTTTCTGCATTGCACTGGTTCTTTTCTGGGTCATTAAAGGTGCTAATAAAATTTCAAAAAAACCAGAACCTACTTCTACCGAACCTACAGCCGATCAAAAATTATTAATGGAAATCCGAGATCTTTTGAAAAATAAAAATAACTGATAATAAAAAAGCACTTTTCAGAAGTGTTTTTTTTATTAATAGATGTTCCGTCCTGAAATAAGTTGGCACCAATTCGACTTATTATGAAAGACAAAGAAACCTTTTGCATCAAGCGTAGTCAAAAGAATTACAATATGCTTTTAAATTGGCCATTATTTTATTCCCCGCGTATAAGACTTATAATCAAGCCCAATCCGTTTACGGCATCCTGGATAGAAGCACTGTTTTGGTCTGGCTTAGAAAATATGGTACTTAGATTGGAGTAAGCCTAATCTATCAGTTATGTCTAAATCAAAGGAAACACCAGTCTGACTTTATACACAAAAAAACCAGTCAGCAAATGCCGACTGGTTAATATAATTTTACTGTAAAACTTGTCAACCTATTTTAGGACGACTCAAGATTATTATAGCCCCATTATTGAATCTGTAAAATACTGGAAATCTGTTCCGCCAAAGACAGACCAATCCTGTCCTGCGCCTCCAGAGTAGATGCCCCGGTGTGAGGTGTTAAAGAAATTTTCTGATGATTAAGAATTTCTTTAGAAGGTGTAGGTTCATTAATGAAAACATCAAGCCCTGCAAATCTTACTTTTCCAGAATCCAAAGCCTCTATTAAAGCTACTTCATCAATCACTCCACCTCTTGAGCAGTTCACAATTGCAACACCATCCTTCATTATTTCGAATTCATTTTTCCCGATCATGTACCCATCCTTTTGGGCCGGAACGTGAAGAGTAATAAAATCAGAATGCTTCAGCACATCCTGAAGTGGCTCAGTTTCAATATCCACATTGATAAACTGGTTATTGTAAAAAGTCACCTTTATACTTGCTTTACCTATATTATTATCCGCAGCAATTACTCTCATACCGAGGCCCAGCGCAATTTTCGCAACTTCCTGGCCAATTCTTCCCATGCCGACAATACCAATGGTTTTTCCTTTTAATTCAATACCAGCAGCATAAGATTTTTTAAGGTTAGCAAATTCTATATCACCTATAACCGGCATTTTTCTATTAGAATCTTGTAAAAACCTAGCTCCTGAAAACAAATGTGCAAAAACCAGCTCAGCCACAGATTCTGACGATGCCGAAGGGGTATTGATCACATGAATTCCTTTTTCTCTGGCATAATCTACATTGATATTATCCATTCCTACACCACCTCTTCCAATAATCCCAAGAGACGGGCAGTTATCAATAATATCTTTTTGCACCTGCGTTGCACTACGTACCAAAAGTGTACGGATTTTATGCTCATTAATGTAATCTACTAAAAATTCC
The DNA here is from genome assembly GCF_900156075.1 of Chryseobacterium sp. RU37D. GTDB lineage: Bacteria > Bacteroidota > Bacteroidia > Flavobacteriales > Weeksellaceae > Chryseobacterium. The sequence goes on from NZ_FTMM01000025.1 coordinate 11,313, forward strand.
TGAGGCACCTTTGTTGTAATTACTTCAAAACCTTTCTCAGTAAGGGCATCAATTCCTGATTGATCGAGGCCATCGTTTGCTAAAACTTTCATAAATGATTTACTATTTATAATAACGTAAGATAAAGATTAAAAAAAATACTATTAATTATTTAATCTTTGATATTAAAATTTTTATTCTTCTTTGAAAACTTCAATTGTAACTTGCTTTTCAACCAAATCAGTGAATTTTCCTTTGTATCTGGTAGCCCTTACAAGATGATTATCAATCCAATGGTAGTTCCCTCCTCTTGGTTTTCCGCAAAGCACACTGTGGTATTTAAAACCATGTTTATCCAGCCAATCGATTGTGATCTGCTTCAGGTTTTCCGTTCTTGAAGTAAAAAAACAGATCTGGTGACCTTCGTCATACCATTTATTGATAGTTTCCAGAGCGTCAGAAAAAGGCTCGCATGTTACCATTCTTTCAGGTTCTTCATTGGGAACATCTTCTGTGATCGTCCCATCGATATCGATTAGGTAATTCTTTATTCCGTCCTTCAGAATCGGACTTATGTGATCTTTGTATTCTAACTCCATCATTAAAATTTGAATTACAAAGTTATAGTTTTTATATTAAAACTGGCATTAAAGTTTCTTTAGATTAATTTTTTGATATTAATTTTTGACATTTAATGAATAAAATAAATCTAAAATGAATTGATTGTTTACTTTTAGTTTAAATTTTTCTTTTTATACTACACTTGAATAGCACTTTAAAAAATATGATAAAAATTTTAGTTTGGGTATTCTTGCTGACAGGCTGGTTTGCTGCTATCATGTAGTTTTACTTAATGTTTCAGGACTCAACACTTTATTTTGGGGAATTTTGTACGAAAATAAAAGCAGATTGAATTATAGATAAATTTCAAAATGGGCTGTTTATTATTCGTTGTATCCTATTTCATAAACTTGTTAAAACTTTTTAGGAGCAATTTCCCGCTTTTCACTATATGTTTTGTTTCGCTTCGCTACACAAAAGGATGCCGTTACAATCGGGACTATGGTTATTGTCCCCTATTTAAACAAGAAGAAATAAATTAAAAGAAAATCTTAGTCTAGCCTTGTGATAAAATAAATAAACGAATTGGCCGTATGAAAATTCAGCCACCAGCAGATATTATTTCAAATACATGATGTTTCACCAAAAATTTCCAAAATACATTTATTACACTTACATTTGTAGAAATGGAAGAATTTGTAGTTTTAGTAAATCCTGAAGATAAAGTTCTTGGTTTGATGGAAAAACAGCAGGCTCACATCAATGGCCTGTTACACCGTGCTTTCTCTGTTTTTTTGTTTAACAATAAAGGCGAAATGCTTTTACAAAAAAGAGCCTCCGGAAAATATCATTCTCCTTTAAAATGGACCAATGCTGTCTGCTCACATCCAAAAAACGGCGAAACTTATCTTGAAGGTGCAAAACGCAGGATAAAAGAAGAGCTGGGAATTGACGTTGAAATTACAGAAAAGTTCAATTTTATTTATAAAGCTTATGTTGGAAACGGACTTTGGGAGCATGAACTCGACCATGTGTTTGTAGGAAATTTTGAAAATGAATTTCATTTAAATAAAAATGAAGTTGCCGAAGTAAGATATATTTCCATTGAAGATCTCGATAAAGAAATTGCTGAAAATCCCGAAAATTTTACAGAATGGTTCAAGATCATTTTGGAAGAATACAAACACCATTTTTAATAATGAAGAAAAAAATTTTAGCATTATTATTTTTCATAGGATCTTTTTTATCTGCCCAAACTGTTCCGATGAAAGTGTATGAAAGTGAAAATTATTCCATTACACTTCCTGAAGGTTGGAAAGTGACCAATGATAATGAGATTATCAATATTTTCCCAAGTAATCAAATCGGAGCTATCACCATTTCGGAATACCATAATTTGAATCTTCCTAAAACGGAAACAAAAAAATTCATCCTTGCCCTTTACAAATCTTCCGACAACGAAAAGAAGATTAAAAGTAAAAGTGGAAAGAAAGGATACACAGAATATTTTTACGAATACTTCGACGAAAAAGAAAAATTGTTCTGGATTACAAAAGTTTTACAGAAAGATAAAAACCTATTCCTTGTTTCCATCAATTGTGAACAAAAATATTGGAACGGAAACTATATGAAGCTTTTTAATGATACTTTTGACAGTTTTAAAGTAAAAAAATAGAAATAAATTTTAATATGAAGAAAACAGCATTGTACGACAAACACGTTTCTTTGGGAGCAAAAATTGTACCTTTCGCAGGTTTTGAGATGCCTGTACAATATTCCGGAGTAACGGAAGAGCATTTTGCAGTAAGAGAAAAAGCAGGCTTATTTGATGTTTCCCACATGGGACAGTTTTTTATTGAAGGACCTGGTTCTAAAGAACTTCTGCAATTGGTAACGACCAATAATGTTGATGCTCTTGAAAACGGGAAAGCCCAATATTCCTGCCTGCCGAACGAAAACGGAGGAATTGTAGACGACCTTATCGTTTATAAAATGGAAGACAATAAATATTTCGTGGTTGTTAATGCTTCAAATATTGATAAAGACTGGAATCATATTTCAAAATATAATAGTTTTGGGGCAAAAATGACAAACGCTTCCGATGAAATGTCGTTATTAGCTGTTCAGGGGCCAAAAGCTACCGAAATTCTTCAGAAATTAACAGAAACGAATCTTTCAGAAATTCCTTATTATCATTTCACGGTGGGTTCAGTTGCTGGCGTGAATGATGTAATCATCTCAAATACAGGATATACCGGGAGCGGAGGTTTTGAAATTTATTTCAAAAATGAGTCTGCTGAAAAACTTTGGGACGAAGTCATTAAAGCCGGTGCAGAAGAAGGAATAATCCCTTGCGGATTGGCTGCCAGAGATACTTTAAGACTTGAAAAAGGATTCTGCCTTTACGGAAACGATATTGATGATACAACTTCACCAATTGAGGCGGGGCTCGGATGGATCACAAAATTTGATAAGGATTTTGTTTCTAAAGACTCTTTCGCAAAACAAAAAGAAGAAGGTGTTGCAAGAAAATTAGTTGGTTTTGAGCTGACTGACAAAGGTGTTCCAAGACACGATTACCCCGTTGTAGATACAGAAGGAAACGTAATCGGAAAGGTAACTTCAGGAACTCAGTCTCCTATGAAAAAGGTCGGTTTAGGGCTTGCTTATGTTGATAAGCCATATTTTAAATTAGGGTCTGAAATATTTATCCAGGTAAGAAATAAAAATATCCCTGCAAAAGTGGTAAAAACTCCTTTTGTTTAACTTAAACTTATAAACCTTCAAGGCTTTGAAAACCTTGAAGGTTTAATTTTAGAAATTATCTATACACCAAAATATTTTTCACAATTTTGGTTCCGTAAAATTTTTTTCTCAGAATCTGAAAAGTAGAATTTATTTCTTTTATTGTTAAAACTTACTGTTTTATAATCCATTCCGTTTTCCCATGAAATCAGTATTTTTACTTCATTCATGATGGTATAATTCATATCATAAAACCTGAATATTGATTTTTCAACCATTGTATTATCAATAGGATTAGGAACAATCCAAACAGTTTGTGGCTGTATTTTATTCATCTTACTTAGCAAATAAGAGAATGGTTTTCCGATAAATTCTGATTTATTAACTTCAAAATTTTTAAGGTAATTTAAAGTATCTAATGATTTTTTACTAACAACCGGCTTTAAAATACTTTTCTTTTGAGCATTAAAAACAATACTCAAAAAACACAAAGCAAATAGTAGAAACCTGGTCTTCAATATTTTATATTATTCCGTTATTCCAAAAAAATCCTGTAAAGCTGCCACATTTTTCTTATCATTTCCGACGAAAATTTTATCACCAGTAAGGAAAACAGGGCGCTTTAAAAACGTATAATGATCCAGCAGCAGCTTCTTAAAATCATTTTCAGTTAAAGATTTTACGTCTAATTCTCTCAATTTAATCTGGGTAGACTTTTTGCTGAATAAAGCTTCATAAGATTTTGTTTTCTTATACATTTCAGCCAATTCTTCTTTTGTGACAGGCTCTTTTTTGATCTCACGAAATTCCCAGTCAGAAAGGTCGAATTGCGCTAAGATTTTTCTGCAGGTATCACAGGTATTTAAATAGAATACTTTTTTCATTAAAGTTTATCTTAAATTTTAGTCTCCAAAAGTAGGATTTAATCTAAGATTTTGAAAATTATTAAATACCTTTATTCAAATTTTAATAAGAATGGATAACAAACCTATTACTTTTCAATTTATTTCCGAACCTTCAGATGTCAATTACGGTGGAAACGTTCACGGTGGAAGTGTTATGAAATGGATTGACCAGGCTGGTTATGCCTGTGCAACCACTTGGAGCGGAAATTATTCCGTGACAGTTTACGTTGGCGGAATACGTTTCTATGAACCCATCAAAATCGGGGAAATTGTAAAGGTAGAGGCACAGGTTATTTATACAGGTTCATCAAGTATGCATATTTCGATTAATGTTTTCTCAAGAAATCTAAAGCAGCCGAATTTTGACAAAAAAACACACTGCATCATTGTTTTTGTAGCTGTGGATGAAAACGGGAAAAAACTTCCGGTTCCCAAATGGATTCCTGAAACAGAAGAAGAGAAACAACAGGAGCAATACGCAAAACGTCTGATGGAACTTAGAACACAAATAGAAGACGAAATGAAACCGTTTTTATAACGGAAAGAAATCAGGTGGAATGACAAAGCAGGTCGGAATTCAATTTGCCTACCACAATCACGATTTTGAATTTGAAAAATTTGATGAAAGCCAAAATGTGTCTGATTTTATCTTAAAAAATTCTTCACCGGAATGGGTTAAAATGGAGCTGGATTTATATTGGATTTCAAAAGCAGGCATCGACCCGTTAACTTATTTTGAAAAATATCCTAAAAGATTTCCGTTGTGGCACATAAAAGATATGAAAGACGGTACAAAAGATTTCGCAGAAATTGGCAACGGGATAATTAATTTTAAAAGAATTTTTGAAGCCGGAGAAAAAGCAGAGCTTCAGCACTGGTTTGTAGAACAGGATTCCAGCGATAAAGATATTTTCGAAAGCATTGCCATCAGCAAAAAATATATTCTTGATCATTCTTATTTTAAATAAATTTCTAAAGATTCTAACCATGAAAAATTTTCTGTCATTTTTTTGTTTACTTTTCGTCGCTTGCCTAAGCTCACAAACCCACAGATTTATTTATGAGCTTCAATTAAAAATGGACTCAACGGAATCTGATTATCAAAAATTTAACATGAATCTTGATATTAATTCCAAGTATGTAAAATTCTATGGACGCAATCTTCTCATCGCCGATTCACTGAACAAGAAACTCGGAAATATGGATAATAAACATGTGGATATGAACGGACAAGTCATTAAACGAAAAGTAAATACTGCTGATAATGAAAATTTCATCAATATTAAATTCGAGTATTATTCTTTCAAAACCAATGACAAAGTAAACTGGAATATCACCAACGAGACTAAACAGGTGCAGAATTATACATTACAAAAGGCAACAACAAAATTCGGAGGAAGAAATTGGATTGCTTGGTTTAATAAAGATATTCCCTTTAATGAAGGTCCTTTCAAATTTTCCGGGCTTCCGGGACTGGTTTTTGAAATCTCTGATACTGGTAAAAATTTCAACTACCATCTTGTAAAAAGCCAGGAACTCCCAACCATCTACCCTACCGAAGATTTTCTGGAATCTAACTTTGGAAATAAGGCCATTCCCATTAATGAAAAGCAAAAACAAAAGCTTTTACTGGAATTTTATAATGATCCTTTTTCATTTGAGCGAACAAATTTCAGTAAGACAAACAATAATAATCTGAACATCAATATCGGAGGAAAAGAAATACATAGCATCGATGAACTCAACACACAGGTAAAAAACATGCAGGAGATTATAAGAAAATACAATAACCCAGTGGAAATAGATAAAGCCATCCATTATAAAAATTAAAAATAATAACTATATTTGTACAAAAGGAAATGGTGTTCTTCCTTACCCAACCGCTTTTCAAAAAGCTGATGACGCCTGATTAAAAGATTATTAACAGTAATTTGATCAGGAAAATTATGTCTAAACATCCACGAAATTTAAGCTCTAAAACAAAATTTCATATAAGGTTTTTTTTCAGAAAATATCCGGCTTTGCCTTATATTTTTAAGTGGCTTTGTATCAGTCTCATCATCGGAGCATTAGTCGGAACGGCTTCTGCGGGATTTTTACAGTCTTTGGAGTGGGCTACGAATTTCAGGGAAAATCACATCTGGCTGATTGTTTTTTTGCCGGTTGCTGGTTTTTTGATCGGCCTTTTATACCATTATTTGGGAAAAGAAATTGAGCCCGGGAATAACCTTCTGATCGACAGCATTCATGATCCCAAAGAAATTATTCCTTTTAAAATGGCCCCTTTTATTTATCTGGGAACGATCGTGACTCACTTTTTCGGAGGATCTGCGGGACGGGAAGGTACAGCGCTTCAAATGGCCGGAGCTATTGCAGATCAATTCAGCAAACCTTTCAGGCTTAATTCTAATGAAAGAAAAATATTGATTATTTCTGCAATTGCGGCAGGTTTCGGTTCGATTTTCGGGACTCCTTTGGCAGGTGCTGTTTTTGGGCTGGAAGTTTTCTTGATAGGAAGGATAAGATATAATGCTATTTTTCCGGCTTTTGCATCGGCTATTCTGGCGGACTGGGCTACTAACTTATGGAATGTTAAACATACCCATTATCATATTGATATCGTCCCTAAGCTCGAATTTATGCCTGTATTATACAGTATTTTGGCAGGAATTGCATTTGGAATCTGTGCGGCGGCTTTCGGTAAAGTGATTCATTGGATTGGTTCGTCTTTTAAATCAAAAATTAAATATCCTCCATTCCGTCCTGTAATCGGCGGAATCATCATAGCCGCTGCGGTTTTTACAATGGGAACGACAAGGTATGTCGGACTGGGAATCCCAGCTATTATTGAGTCTTTTAAAACACAACTACCATTTTATGATTTTGCCTTAAAAATGATTTTTACAATTATTACCCTTTCTGCCGGCTTTAAAGGCGGAGAAGTGACTCCATTATTTTTTATCGGGGCTACTTTAGGAAGTGCGTTATCTTTAATCATCCCCCTTCCCTATGGATTACTCGCAGGAATGGGCTTTGTTGCGGTTTTTGCAGGTGCAACAAATACTCCATTGGCCTGTACTCTGATGGCTATAGAATTATTCGGAGCCGAATGTGGTGTTTATGCAGCGATTGCCTGTGTGGTTTCTTACCTTGTTTCGGGATATAATGGGATTTATGCCAAGCAGAGAATTGGCGAGATGAAAGGAAAAACTTGAGTTTTTTGGTTTGGAGTATTTGAGTATTGAGTTGAGATTATTACTTGGCGACTGATAGCCTAGTCCCGATAGGAATGATTACCCCCGAAACATACTTTGGGGAGTTGGAAGATTTTAGTGTTGACCGCCTATAAAACTAAGGAAAAAGAAAAAAGGAAATCATCAAAGAGATTCTTTTTAACTGGAATTTTGCCAATTGCAGGTGCCATGCTGAACCTGTCGAAGCACCTCAGAAATTATATTTTCCTCCACATCGGTTCATGTCTCAAAACCTTCTCATACAAAGAGCAGCTTTCTGAGTGTGCCCCTTTCAAATACCCGATGCTCATCAAAAATTCATTGACAATTTCCCCTCCTGTGAACTTGAAAGTTTTTTTGAATAATTTCATCCATTCCTGTAATGTTTTCGGATGATGGTGTTCGAGCCATTTCTCGAAAGAGCCAAATTCTTTCTGCAATCCGATAATTGTTTTTGCATTTTCTATGGCTGCATTTACCTTTAATTTGTTCCTGATAATTCCTGGATCACTAAGTAATCTTTCACGATCCTGCTCGGTATAGGCCGCTATTTTATGAATATCAAAATTATCATAAGCCAGCCTGAAGCTTTCTTCTTTTTTTAAAATTGTTTCCCAGCTTAATCCAGCCTGATTGATCTCCATAATTAATCTCCCGAACAGCTCATTATCATCATGAATCGGGTAACCATAATGATTATCATGGTAATTTTTATGAAGCTCTTTCCTACTTTCGGGCTGCATCCTTTCAATTGCTGAACAATAACTCATTGTGAAATTTTATTTGCAAAGATAAGTAAGTTACTGACAACTGTATGGCAGGAGGATTATAATTAAAGCATATTTAATTGTAAAATATTACAATATTCATCAAAAAATATAAGTTTGCGTTGTCTGAACTTCTAGCAGCCTCAACCTGCATTTTTGGATGGGATTGCTCTAGTTTTATTTATTTTTCAGGAATTCTATTTGTTCTTTTAGCTCCTTAATACGTCTTCGTACAATTCTATTACTTTTTCTGATAATTGATTGATGGTAATGTGGGTGTCATGATACAAAATTTATAAAAAAATAAATAAAATTAAATCGCAGAGATTTTCTACGGTTTTTGCTATCTAATAATTCAAGAATTCAAAAATGGAAAAGATTCATTATGAATATTCTCCAAATTAAAGCATTAAACCGCAGAAAATCTCTGCGGTTTAATTTAATATAATCTAATGCATCGCCTCACTCAAATCAATTTTTTCTTTAGTCTTTCTTTCCTTAATAAAAAGGATAAACGGGATACACACCAGGAATATCACCCCTAAATAAAGGAAAACATCCATATAAGACAGTACTGTTGCCTGCTTGGTTACCGATAAGTCGAGCATTTTGTAGGCGGCATTCATGGCGGCATCAGGTGTCATTCCTTTAGCCATGAAGCTTGCTTTTAAGGCCTGTAATCTTTGCTGGACTGCAAAATCGGTTTCATCAAGGTGAGAAATTAAATTCAGTCTGTATTTTTGTCCGGCATTCGCGATAAATGTAGTGATCGCCGCAATTCCGAAAGATCCTCCAAGCTGTCTCATCATCCCTGTAAAGGCGGCTCCCTGACCGATCTCCTGCCCTTTCAGCGTACTTAAAGACAATGAAGTAATCGGGATAAATAACAGGCCTAATCCGGCTCCTCTTACAATCAGCATCCAGAAAAAGGCATCTTTACTGGTATCCGGTGTCAAAATTTTATAGCCCCAGAAGCTGTAAATAAAGAAAAGGAATAACCCTAAAGAAACCAGAATCTGCTGCTTAGCCCCTTTTGACAATAATCTTCCGATGATTGGCATCATAAAGGCCGTCGTCAAAGCTGCCGGAATCATTAAAGCTCCCGACTGAAGGGCTGTCCATCCCAAGATACTCTGGGTATACAAAGGAACCACAAAAGTAGAACCATATAATCCAAATCCTAATACAAAAGACATCATCGTTCCGATTCTTAGGTTTCCGTTTTTCAAAACACGCAGTTCCACGATCGGGTATTTGAAGGTAAGCTCCCTCCAGAGAAATAAAATAAATCCTAAAACTGCTGTTACAGTAAATGCTACGATCATTCCGCTGGCAAACCAATCTTCTTCATGACCTCTTTCCAGGATAAACTGCAATGAACCTACCGTAACCGCCAATAATGCAATCCCGAGCCAGTCTACATCCGAAACCTTACGTTTTTCTGCATATTTCGGACTTCTTACAAACTGAAGCGTCATTAATGTCGCAGCAATCCCAATCGGAATATTAATATAGAAAATATATGGCCAGCTGAAATTATCAACGATATATCCTCCCAACGGCGGGCCCAAAGTAGGACCGATAATTACCCCAAGGCCATAAATTGCCTGGGCCATACTTCTTTTTTCAATCGGGTAAGATTCCGTAATGATCGTCTGTGAAGTCACCAGAAGCGCTCCCCCGCCAATACCCTGCATCAGACGGAAAAATACCAGTTCCCAGATATTGGTGGCATTTCCGCACAAGAATGAGAATACTGTAAATATTATAATGGAAGCCGCAAAGTAGTTTCTACGCCCGAACTGCTGAGACAGCCAGCTGGTCATAGGTACGATAATCACGTTACCTATAGCATAAGCCGTAATCACCCAGCCTACTTCTGAAAGTGTGGCTCCCAGGTTACCCTTCATTTCGTTGAGGGCAACGTTTACAATCGTGGAATCCACAATTTCAAGCAGAGCACAAAGAATAGCCGTAATCGTGATGATTACTCTTCGGGCTCCATATTCTACTAATGAATCTTGCATAGTTTTTTTAATATTTAAAAAAAATTAAGAAATTTTAAGATCCAGAGATTTAAAAAATCAAATAGGTTTTTTTACGAACTAACTTATTGCTTATTAATCTGTGGTTATGTTTAGGCTAAGGTTCAGGTTAAAAACTTATTCGCTCGTCGGCTATATTATTTTAACACAACCGATTATCAACACAGACCGTTTCCGAATCTCTCAATATCTTAATTTTAAAAGTGAACTGCAGATAATTATCAACCTCATTTAAAAGTCTATGCTGAATGATTATCAATTTTGTTGTCAATTTTAAATTTTACTACTTCATTTTCATTCATAAATTTGACTTTCTTCTTCAAAATCGGCAGCTCATTATTATATTATTTCAATGAAACCTCCGCTTTCACATTCATTCCTGTTCTCAGTCTTTTTGCAACGTCTTTGTCAAGATTCACAAAATCTATTTTTATAGGAAGTCTCTGAACTACTTTTACGAAGTTTCCGCTGGCATTATCCGGAGGAAGAATAGAGAAAGTAGCACCGGTTGCAGGTGAGAAAGAGCTTACGATACCATTAAATTCTTTGTCAGGGAATGCATCGATCTCGATTTTCACTTTTTGACCTTCCACCATTTTATCAACCTGAGTTTCTTTGAAGTTGGCCACTACCCATTTCTGGTCGTTCTTCACTAAAGCAAATAACTGTGAACCGGCCTGCAGATATTGCCCTGCCTGAATCGGAACTTTTCCGACATATCCGTCTTCAGGAGCAACGATTACCGTGTAAGACAGGTTTAATTTTGCATTTTCAACATCTACTTCTCTTTGTTTTGCTACTGATCCTGCTACGCTGATCTGTTGAGAGCTTGCAGCAGTCTGGGATGAAGCGATATTCGTCTGCTGAGCAATCTGGTTTCTCTGGTCTATTAAGACCTGCAATTGCTTGTCAGCTGTTTGTTTTGCCGCCAGAGCCTGCTCGTACTGCTGTTCTGTAATAGAATGATCTTTTACAAGATTAGCATATCTTTTTAAATCCTGTGAAGTTTTCCAAACGTTTACTTTTGCTGCTTCGATCTGCGCATTTGCTGTTGTTACTGCTGCTTCGGAAGAACCAATATTTTTCGAAGTTGCAGTCGTGGTAGCCTGGGCGTTTGAGATGTTGCTTTTTGCTGTTGCCAAAGCTGCTTCTGCCTGTTCAAGAGCCATTTTCTGATCTCTGTTGTCTAAAATGACCAGCGTATCTCCTTTTTTTACAAACTGGTTATCTTTTACTTTTACTTCCGTTACATATCCTGAGATTTTAGAAATCACCGGAGAAAGATTGGAAGCAATTTGGGCATCATCGGTTTCTTCGTGAGCCTGGCCGTATGTGTAAGCGTTGTATCCGTAAATTCCTCCACCGATTAAAACAACCGCTAAAATTATTGGGAAAACTAAAGTTCTTTTCTTTTTAGGTTCAGTCGCTTGTGTAGTATTATTTTCCATTGTTGGTTTCGTCTTAATTTTATTTAGTAGTTAAAGTTCCTGTAGTCTGTAATAGTTTTCTGTAAGCTAATGCTGCATCTGCTTTTGCATTGATTACACCAACGTTTGCCGCAATCTGCGCTGCATCTGCATCCAGAAGCTCTGTCATGGTTGCAAGACCGTTATCATATTTATTTTTTGTAATTCTGTAATTTTCGTTGGCCTGTTCAGCAGATTTTTCGAAAACAGTGATTCTCTTTTTAGAATAATCGGTGTTTTGATATTCCTTGTTTACATCAAGCTTAATATTGTCATTTAATAGCTCATTGGTAGCTGCCAACTGCATTTCTCTTGCCTGAGACTGCTTTAATGAAGAGTTTTTCTTCCAGATATTGGATAAGTTGTAGGAAATCCCAACTCCTACATTCACTGCATTATAGATCGTCAAAAATTTAGGAATATCCGCCGCTACATACCCTCCGGTGAATGCTATTGAAGGCAGATTTTCAGCTTTTGCCGCTTTTGTTCCCAGCTCGGCTGCTTTTCTCTGCATGTCCAGCGCCTGTAGATCCTTACGATTTTCTCTAGCTGTATTCACATAATAATCCACTGATTTTACGTCATTTCCTTCTTCAATATAATTCTGATCTACTTCAAGCTCTATGATTTCCGGAAGGCCCAGCAAAAGATCCATATTGATATTGGCGATATTATAGTTGTTTTTAGCTTCCAATAATTGCAGCTCAATATTTGAAGTCTGAAGATTGGCTTTCAACCTGTCGTTTCTGGCGATCAATCCGTTGTTTTCCATTTTAAGGAAGGTTTCATCTCTTTTTTGTGACGCAACCAGATTTTCTTCCAAAACTTTGATCGACTGATTGGCTTTAAACAAATTATTATAAGCCTGAGCTACATTATAAGCAATGGCAACTTTATCATTTTCGGTACTCAGCTTTGATGCTTCCACCAGATATTTTGCTGACTGGATACCGTATTTTATTCTCCCGCCGCTGTAGATCGGCACACTGAGGTTTGCAGATCCGTAAAGCACCTGATGTACTTCAGGGCCCCCTCCTGCTGAAACTCCGGGAAGCTTTAGATCTATGGTAGGTTTTATCGGAAGGTACATATAGCTTCCCGAAACCTTCAATTCCGGAAGTTGTCTGTTCTTCGCTTCCAAAAGATCTGCTGTAGCTTCTTCAATTTTAGCGGCATCGATCTTAAGATTTTTGCTGTTTTGGATACCCAACTTCACAGCTTCATCAAGAGTGAGTGTTTTTTTCTGCTGAGCATTTGCATTTGCAACCCCTATAAACAGGGCCAATGCAATGACTGAGTTATTTATTCTCTTCATAACCTAAAAGGTCTTTTAGTAAGTATTTAATATGAGTATTAAGTTCTGTGTAATATTTTTCTTCAAAAGCTTCATCATCTTCTGTATTGTTAAGGAATTCCTTATACATTTCTTTTGCATTGGATGCATAGAATAAAGTTCCGCTCACTGTCGAATGAAGCAGATAAATAGGAGGGTTTTTTGTAAAAATTCCTTTTTGTAATCCGCTTTCCAAAATTTTTGAATACATGGTAAGAAATCCCATCTTTGTCTGCTTCAGAAATTCTACTATCTGAGGATTTTCTGCGTGAAGCTGCTCTCTCTGCATGATTCTGTAGAAGCATTTATGATTTCGTACTTTACCAGCAAACTGGTCCACGATTTTTTCTACTTTCTCCCAGTCGTTGATATCCGTTCTCTCAATGATGTCTTTTGAGAAGAACTGTCCTTCATTCATTCTATATTCTACAAGCTTTTCATAAAGCTTTTCTTTTGAACCAAAATAGTAAGAGATCATAGAAATATTCACATTCGCTGCCTTGGCGATCTCCCTTGTGGAAGTTCCTTCAAAACCTTTTTCAGCAAAAAGCTTTTCTGCAGCAAATAATATATTTTCTTCTTTTGAAATCATTTTTTATACATTCATTTATCAAAGTACAAATGTACAATAGATTTCTATATAAATCAAACGATTGATTGGTTTTTATTGTAAATTTATTTACATTTGCTAAGATTTATTGTTAATCATCTGAAAAACAATCGATTATAATAAGTTTAAAAATTGAATTAATATTATAGATTTTATATTATGAAAGGTACTATTGATTCTTTATCAATTCAAACATTTAAGTTTTTGAAACCAAGAAGGTATAATATCTGGAGGTTTTTATTTTGGTGAGAATAACAGCCACAAATTCCTAGCCCAGATTGCAACGGCATCCTTTTGGCGCGGCCGGAGCAAAGCGGAGGCCGTGCCAAAAGATATAGTGGAAAGCTGGAAAAAGCTTCTAAAAAAATTTCACAATTAAAAACTCTTCCAAAGTCGGAGCTTCTATGAATTTTTATGAATATATCTCGATAATTTTATTCCTAAATCTGTCCAGATAATTTTAGGGTTCCCATTTCTTGTCAAATGAAGGTCTGCGGTGCTTATTTCGTCCAGAATGTTTTCAATATTTGCTCCGCTAATGAATTTTGAAAAGCCAGCCCAATTAAAGCCATTTGCATCAATCCTTTTATAAACCAAGCTTTCCGACTGATAATTCTGAAGTAAAGCCAGCCTGAAAATCTCCGAACAATAATTTAAAAAATTCTTTTGCCTTTCGCGGTTCCAACCGGCAATTTCCCGAGCCCAGAAAATAATGCTTTTTAAAAACTCTGGCTTCTTTTTTACCATAAATGCATCACGAACCCACTGTACGAAAAGTTTTTCAAATTCTTCATTCTTATTTCCCGATTGTAATAATTTTAAGGCATCATTCAGGTCTCCCTGAGCTTCATGAACAATTTCCATGATTCTTTCATCAGAAACATTAAAATTATTTTTTAAATAAGCTTCAATATCTACATCATTAATCCTCGGAACTTCAACAACCTGCGTTCGGGAAAGAATTGTGGGTAGGATATCGTTGGTAGATTCTGCCGTTAATAAAATAACGGTTTTTGCGGGTGGTTCTTCTAAAAATTTCAGAAATTTATTGGAAGCGGCAACATTCATTTTGTCGACTCTCCAAATGATTAGAATTTTTGTTCCTCCTTCAAAACTTTTTAATGAAAATTTTTGGTTCTGGTCATCAATTTCATCGGCAGAAATAAAAAGCTGCTTGTTTTCGGATTCTAAAAAGGCCGTCCAGTCGTCATAGCTCGAATAAGGGGAATTCATAATCATTTCTCGGAATTCCTCAAATTTATTTTTACTTAAAGAATTTTTATTATCTGTAAAAACAGGAAAGCTGAAATGTAAATCCAAGTGATTTAAATGCTCAACTTTTGAAGCTGCATGTTCATTTTCCAAGCTAAAAACTTCCTTTGCATAAGCCAATACTATTGGCATCGTTCCATAGCCTTCCTTTCCTACGAAAAGCTGGGCATGGCTTACTCTGTTTTCGGCAATACTCTCTCTCAGAAGTTTTTTCAGATTTTCTTGTCCGGCAATGTTCTCCCAATTCATGGCTCAAAGATAAAGAAAATTGTAGTTGGATAGATTGTGAATCTTATTTTATAAATGAATTTTGCTTTGCATAAGAATGGTAAATTTTATTGATTCTGAAAATTATCAAATGTAATACATTAACTATTTAATATCCTTCGTCTTTTTTATGCGTTTTTTTAATTTCCGCAACCTTCTAGGAAAGGAAAATTTGAAAGCGCACCTTATGTTTAATTTATTGCAATAAAATTGACAATAGAATTAATTTATAATTCATCATTCACGATAATTATACCTATTCATACCCCTTAACAAACTTTAACCTCTTATAATTTTTACAATTCATTAATATTTAAGATATTTGCGCATTGTTTTAAAAATAAAGAATGAAAAAAATCTTTGTACTATCATTCATATCAGTTGGATACTTCCTAAATGCACAGAATATAAGTAACTCACCCTATGCAGCTTATGGAATTGGAGATGTAAAATATGATAATACGATTGAAACTACCTCTATGGGAGGTATATCAACAGCATACATTAGTGATTTTACCAGCAATTTCAACTTCGCAAACCCTGCGAATAATGCTAATTTTGAGCTTACAAGTATAAAACTGGAAGCCTCCAACGAAAACAATTACTTCAAAACGAATTACAACAATACGAAGTCTACAAAACATTCTACGTATTTATCTAATATTTCATTAGCATTTCCTTTGTCACCAAAGCTGAAAATGGGGCTTTCTTATCAGCCATACAGCTCAAAAAGCTATGAAATCATACATACCGATGAGCTTAACTCAAACGGTGTAGTATATGCTACACGAGCCAACAGATTCAAAGGAAGCGGAACCCTGAATACAGCTCAGATTGCTTTAGGCTATAAGGTAAATGAGAAGTTTGCGGTGGGTGTAAGAGCCAATTATTATTTCGGAAACCTTTACGATCTTAATGAATTGACACAATCCAATGCAGAGCTTATCAACGGATATGAGACTAAAAACAATGTCCGTAACTTTAATTTTACTTTGGGAGCAAGCTATCAGAGCCTAAATACAAGTACCGACAGAAAATTGACGATAGGTGCTACCACTACTTTCGGAAACACCGGTAATATGGCCACAGAGTATAAAAACAGCACTTATTTTTATAACTCAACGGGAGATATCGCTACCGGAAGCGAAAGTATTATAGAGCAGAAAAGCACAAGCTCTAAAAACCTTTTACCACTGCAGGCCTCTGTAGGTGTGGGGTATGGAGAGGAAAACAAATGGTTTTTATCCGTTCAGGGAGATTATAAAAGAGGAGAAAGTATAGCCTACTTCGGAAATACATTAGACCTTCAGGATTCTTACAGAATTTCAGCAGGAGGATGGTATTTACCTAATTATAATAACTTCAGAAGCTATTTTTCAAGAGTTGTTTACCGATATGGAGCATTCTATGAAAAAGGAAATCTGAAAATTGCCGGCCAGGACATCAACAAGTTTGGGATTTCTGCGGGAGTGCTTTTACCGTTTAAAAACAGCAGCATAACAAGAATGAGCGGTCTTGAGCTAGGCCTTGAAGTTGGTAAAAGAGGAACTCTTAAAAATAATCTGATCAATCAAAACTTTATCAACCTCAGAGTTGGTTTCAATTTTGCTGATAAGTGGTTCAGAAAGACTCTATATAACTAAAATGAAGTTTTTTAGAAACATATCATATAAAAAAAATATAGCATACCTTTTTAGTTGTGCTATATTTTTTGTCATAACATCCTGTGAAGAAGACCTCACGAAAGCCGGCGGCAAACAAAGTAAGAACTTTCCGTCACAAATCATTAATAATGCCAATATCATCCAGAGAGATTCCGGGTTTGTAACCATGCGGGCAAAAGCTCCAATCATTGAAAAATATGAGCTGATCGACAGTCCGTACACCGTTGCCAGAAAAGGGATTGATATTCAGTTTTTTGATAAGAAAAACCCCAAAGTTCCCGGAACTATCAAAGCAAAATATGCCCGCTTTTTTGAATATAAAAAATTCTACGAAGCCAAAGGCAATGTGAAAATTACTACCAACGAAGGGCAAAAATTTGCCATGCAGAGCATTTTTTGGGACCAGAGAAAAAATCGGATTTATACCCACGATACAGTATATGTAACCATGGAGGACGGCTCTACCCTTGTCGGCGCCCACGGAATGACAGCTAAAGACGATTTCTCAGAATATGTTTTTTACCAGAATTCGGGAGACTTTGCTACCACCAAATTATCAGAATCAAAAAAATAATTTATGATCTTTCAGGCAATAGGTTTAATGTCGGGAACCAGCTTAGATGGCTTGGATATTTGTTTTGCAAAGTTTGAAAAACAAAATATCTGGAACTTTAAGATCCTGAAGACCGAAACTATTCCCTATTCCGAAGAGTGGGAAAACCGCCTCAGGAATTCCATTCATCTTTCACCGGAAAATTTACTGGAACTACATTCTGATTATGGCTTTTACCTCGGGAAAACCGTTAAAAACTTCATTGAAAAATACCAGCTTTCAAATATAGATCTTATTGCTTCTCACGGACATACGGTTTTTCATCAGCCTCACAGAAAATTCACCTTACAAATCGGTGATGGAAGAGCCATTAAACTGGAAACTAATTTACCCGTCATCTACGACTTCCGAAGTCAGGATGTTATAATGGGTGGAAACGGTGCACCATTAGTCCCTATAGGCGACGATTTATTATTTTCGCAATATAATGCCTGCCTGAACTTAGGAGGATTTTCTAATATTTCATTGAAGATTAATAATCAGAGAATTGCCTTTGATATTGCACCTGTCAACATTATTTTGAATAATCTGGCACGGAAATTCAAAAAAAATTTTGACGAAAACGGAGACTTATCCAGAACAGGAAAGATTAATGAAGAATTATTATCTGCATTAAATTCACTAAAATTCTATCAGCAGCCACACCCAAAATCTCTCGGAATTGAATGGTGCAACGAAAATATATTCTCTCTTTTCGAAAATATAGAAACGATTGATATTCTTGCAACTTTTACAGAACATGTTGCTCAACAAATCACGAAAGTTTTTAATGAAAATAAAATAAATAAAGTACTTTTTACAGGTGGCGGAACGTACAATCAATATTTAATTGAGAAAATTAAAGCTAAAACAAACGCTGAAATCATCATTCCCGAAAAAGAGATCATAGAATATAAAGAAGCTCTGATCTTTGCATTCATGGGAGTTTTAAGACTAAAAAATGAAATCAATGTTCTGGCTTCCGCCACAGGAAGCCCGAACGACCACAGTTCGGGTATAATTTGCTGAAATATTTAAATCTTATAAAAAAACTACAAATATGAATTCGCCAATCAGTTCAAAATCTTTTAAAAAGGTTTTCATTACCGATGAAATGGGAAATAGGAAAGAAATTACTGCCCACAAAATTATTATAGAAACAGGAAAAACAGAATTTGAAATTGATCCTTCAGAAGAAGATGGATTTAGGATTTTATGTTTAAAAGCAGATGAATTTGATCAGTATTTTGATCTTTGCTTGCGTCCTTTTGCTGCAAACGGGGTACATATTTCGGCAGATAAGTTTAATGTATTCTAATGCTTATAGAACCCTTGAAAAAATGCTTCATGAAACTCATGAAGCATTTTATTATTTGTAAGCCTCGATCTTGTCGGTCAAAGTATTTATAAAATTCTGTAAAGGCTTTTCTACCATCATTTTAATAAATGGATTGAATTTTCCTTCAAACAGCATCTGAACCTCTGTCTGATTTTCATTGATAGGATGTAAAGTGGCTGTTAATGAAAAATCCAAACTTGAACTTGCAGACTTCAAAACTGCCTTCTGATCATTCACTTCATCAATTTTTAAAGCAATTTCCGGCATTCCCTGTAGCCCGAATTTAAATCCGTCCTCTCTCGTTTCAAACTTTTGAAGGCCGTCCGGCATGAATTCTTTGTAGTTTTCTGGAGATTTTAAGATTTCTGTAAGCTCTTTAGATGATTTATTGACAATAATCTTTCGTCCTTCTAAATTCATTTTTTATTTTTGTATTTAAATTCTAATTCTTACAAATATATGTATAAAGTTTTTGTGAACGAAAAAAAATTATTACTATCTAAGCAATCTGAAAACTTAGAAAAGACGCTTGGGTACGAAAACGTCACAACTTTGGAGATCGCTCTCGATCTTTTGGAAAATACATCTGTAAGGGAATTGAATGTTTTTGGCGAAAATATTGAAGAAGTATGGCTGGAATTCCAAAAACTATTCAGGATCATTGAAGCAGCTGGAGGCCTTGTAAATAATTCTGACGATGATATTCTTTTCATCAAAAGGCTTGGAAAATGGGATCTTCCGAAAGGCAAAATGGAAAAAGGCGAATCCCGTGAAGAGTCTGCTGTAAGAGAGATAGAGGAAGAAACAGGCCTGAAAGACGTGGAGCTGGTACAGTTTATCAATACCACGTATCATATTTATGTTGAAAGAAATGGCGATAAAGTATTGAAATGTACCCACTGGTTTGAGATGAGATTTGATGGAGAAGATACTTCAAAACCTCAAATTGAGGAAGGAATTACTGAAGTTGCCTGGAAAAATACAGCTCAGATTGAGAATGAAGTCTTCCCAAGCACCTTCAAAAATATCAAATTGATCGTAAAAGAATTTTGGAATATAAAGTCTAAATAAAATCAATTGCTTTCTCCAGCGCAATGCCTCTCGAGCCTTTTAATAAAATATTACCTGAATGGATTTTATTCTGTTTCAGATATTCTATTAACTCTGCAGTGTTTTCAAACGAAATTGACGAAAAATTTATATTTTTAAATTGTTTTCCAACAGTAATGATCTCATTAAACCCTAGTTCCTGAGCGAGCTTCAGAATATTTTGATGCTCTTTTTCACTTTCCTCTCCCAGCTCAAGCATATCACCAATGATAATTGTTTTAGAACCTTCAAATGTTATAAAGTTACGCAGGGAAGCGGCCATTGAGCTTGGATTAGCGTTGTAAGTATCCAGTACCAAGGTTTTCCCTTCTTTTTTTACCACTTGGGAACGCATATTTGTCGGTGTATAATTTTCAATAGCGTTTTTAATTTTCTGAAAATCAATTCCGAAATGGAGACCAATGCTGGATGCAGTACAAAGATTGGTAAAATTATATTCTCCTGTAAGCTTGGAAACTGCCTTTAATTCTTTATATTTTAATCCAACAAAATGCTCTTGAGAAAACAATTCGAATTGATAATCTGAACTGCCTGCTCCAAAGGTAATTTTCGGTGAATAATTTTCGGTCTTCTCTACCTGAATTGGATCATTTTCGTTAACAACTATTGTTTTATGATGGTTTTTCAGATAATCATATAATTCTGACTTACCTTTAATCACCCCTTCAAATCCTCCGAAACCTTCAAGATGAGCCTTTCCGAAATTAGTAATGTAGCCATAATCCGGCTGTGAAATGGTGCATAAAAGCTCAATTTCTTTCTGGTGATTGGCTCCCATCTCTATAACAGCCATCTCATGCTCTGGTTTAATGGAAAGAATGGTCAAAG
Organism: Chryseobacterium sp. RU37D; assembly: GCF_900156075.1. Classification (GTDB taxonomy): domain Bacteria; phylum Bacteroidota; class Bacteroidia; order Flavobacteriales; family Weeksellaceae; genus Chryseobacterium. The sequence goes on from NZ_FTMM01000025.1 coordinate 32,029, forward strand.
GCACCCCGATATGATTATTCAGATTTCCAAAAGTATACTGCACATTGAATTTCTCTGAAAGTACGGCGTGGATAATTTCCTTAGTAGTTGTCTTTCCGTTGCTTCCCGTAAGCCCGATAACAGGAATTTGCAGTTGATTCCTATGATGAATTGCAAGTTTCTGTAAAAATTCTAAAGTGGATGGAACGTAGAAAATATTTCTGGCTTCATTTTCAAAATCCTTTTGCTCAACGATTACTGCTAAAGCTCCTTCATCAATAGTTTTTTCAGCTAGCGTTGCTGCATTGAAATTTTCTCCCGAAAAAGCAAAGAAAATATCATTCTTTCCAACTTTTCTGCTGTCAATAGTTACCTTTTCAGACTGTAAAAACAAAGAGTAAAACTGTTCTATATTCATAGTTCAAAAATAAAAAACCTTCCAGAATTCTGGAAGGTTTTTTGAAATTATTTTGATAAATATTATCTTCTAGTTCTACCTTTGTCGCTAGCTCTTGCATCCTGAGCAACACGGAATCCGATCCATCCATAAGCTTTATCTTGGTTCTTATATCTTCTTTGCCCTGGATCTAACCAGTAAGCTGTATCCTGCCAGGAACCACCTTTTACTACCCTGATGTCATTTGTCATAGCTGAAGTTCTTTCTTTTCTGTCTTTCTGAAGAACTACTTTTCCTTTTGCATCTACAATGAACCTTTTTTGAGGAGCATTGTAGAAATTGCTTGTATCTGCAGAATCTGAATTGCTTCTATAATCAAGAGAAGACATTCTGTCACCATCTCTATAGTTTCCGTAATTAGCAATAGTTTCTCTTTCAAACTGACCTGGTAAGTTTCTGTAAACTAATCTGCCATCAGCCAAAGTATCATATTTAATGTTGGTTTCATCTACCATTTTGTAAGTACCATCAGCATTTTTTACAACGGCCTGAGGAGCATTTCCTCTATAGTAGTTGAAGTCACTATAATCTTCATCGATGATTGGTCTGTAGATATCGGCAGTCCATTCGGAAACGTTTCCGAACATACCGTAGATTCCGAGGTCGTTTGACGGATATTGTCTTACATCAGAAGTTCTTGCAGAACCATCATTTTTCCAGCCTGCAATACCAGAGTAGTCACCCGCTCCCATCTTGAAGTTTTCAAGATACATTCCTTTATCTCTACCTTTAGTACCTCTTAATTTTTCAATTTCAGGGTCTTTACCTAAATATTGGTTGTATTCTCTGTTTTTAGCCATACCTAGCGCAGCATATTCCCATTCTACTTCAGTAGGAAGTCTAAATTTCTGAACCATTGCAGCACTCGGTGCTCTGTTAGCAGCTAACAATCTCTGGTTGGTAGTTTTAATACCATTCTTCTGCTGCATTCTTTTTTCATTGATATATCCTTGCATTTCAGGATCATTCGATTTGAATTTATCCATGTTGAATGCAGTTCCACCTTGATTGTTTGATTCGTTGATATACAAATCTTTCGCAATAATACCCGCTTGCATTAAAGCTTTTTCGTTTGCTCTGTCTGTCAACCACTCGCAGTATCTGTTTGCCTGAGTCCAGGACACACCTACTACCGGATAGTAATCGAATTCAGGAGAACGGAAATACGTCTCGTTGTAATCATTTCTAGATAGTTTGTTGTCCCATAATAAGGTATCCGGCAAAGCGCCGTTGTAGATTTCCTTAAAACTAGGATCACTTGGAGGGAATACATACTTCAACCATGTAAGGTATTCGCGGTATTCGTAGTTAGTAATTTCTGTTTCCCCGATGAAGAAAGAACTTACCTGCATTCTGTGCGGTGAGTTATTCCAATCGTGCATAACATCATCTTTCACTAATCCCATTGTAAAAGTTCCACCTTCTACATATACCATTCCCGGCCAACCTTTCTGCTTTTGTTGCTTTCCTGCAAAAAACCAACCTTGTTTTTCGTTTGGTTTCCAACCCGTTTTGCTGACAAATTTTTTAGTACCACCTCCTTTGCTAGTACCTCCACCACAACTGGTTAATGCAAGTGTAGAACTTAATGCTATTAATGAAAACAACTTTAGTTTTTTCATAGTCGATATAAATATTTTCAAAGTACAAAGAAAAAATAAATTATTCAATAAATCAAGTAAAGAGTTGATTTTTTTGAAAAACGTTAACAAATTAATTTTATTGTATCACAATTTAATTATAAAATTTTCATTTATTTTGTAATTCAGAAATTTCAATAATAAACATGAAACAAAAAATCTCGCTTTTATTTCTAATATGTTTTGTATCAACAGTTTTGGCTCAAAGAATAAACATTGAATGGGATGGTTCCAAAATCCAAGACTTCGGCGATACAAAACTGAATCTCCCTAATTTTAAAAATCAGGGATTTTCATTCAGCCAAAATAACATTTTTATAACTACTAAACAAAAAATTGGGGAAAAGCAATTAAAAGTTTCTAATCCTGTCTGGGAAACTGTTTCCAGCAAGGATTTATATGAAATAAGCAAAGACCTTCTTCCTGATTATGAGATTAAAGATGTCACCTATTATTATCTTGATGGCGAAAAATATGCAAGCATTAATATCGCTTTATTCAAAAATATCAAGGGAAAGATCCAAAGGTTGTCTTCATTTGAGATTTCGGAGACCAATGCATCTAAGATTATTGGAAGCCCTCTGAAAGTAGGAACAACTACCAATCCTCTTTCAACAGGAAACTTTTATAAAATAAAGGTTGATAAATCTGGTATTTTCAAAATTACAAAACAATTTTTGCAGGATAACGGGATCAACCCTTCTTCTGTAAATCCTAAAAATTTCAGGATCTATGGAAATGGTGGAATCATGCTTCCTGAACATAATCAGGATATAAAATATAGTGCTCTTCAGGAAAATGCCATTCAGGTAGTAGGTGAAGATGATGGGGTATGGAATGATAATGATTATGCTTTATTCTACGCTCAGGGACCTAATGGATATAACCTTTACAATACATCCAACGGAAATGGATATAAAAGAGTTGATACCAGAAACGACAGAAGCGAAAACCTGAAAAATATTTATGAAGATTATTCATACTATTATATCAACTTTGATAAAGGTCCGGGAAAAAGAGTGCAGCCTGTTGACATCAATCTTCCGACAACACCTTTAATTACTAGATTTGATAACTACCAGGTGATCAATAATGATCAGAAAAACCTGATGAAGGTAGGAAGAATTTGGGTAGAAGACGCATCGTTTACTACTGATAAAGCCATTACATTTACCACGGCTTCTTCTATTCAGGGAGGTGATCAGATCAGATATAGAGCTCAGGTAATCGCTTATAAATCTCAGCAAAATAGTATTTCTTTTGATATTAATTCTCAAAATCCTTTTACAGTTTCTATTCCTCCAGTGAACAGTAGCGGAACTAATGATTTTTATCCTGCTAGATATTCAGGAACCATTACAGGATTAAGCAGCAACCAGATTACATTTAATTTAAAACCAAATATTTCTGTAAATCCTAACGGAAATTTCTATGTAGATTATCTGGAAGTACAATATAAAGACAATCTTGCTTTCAATGGCAGCCAAATGAATTTCAGGGATTTTTCATTGATCAGCGGAAGCAACACAACCTACGGTTTCAGCTTATCCAATGCTTCTTCGGCAGAACAAATCTGGGATGTGACTGATATTACCAATGCTAATAGAAGGGTAAACAAAGCTGCAGGAAATACTACTTTTAATTTTGCATATACAACTTCAGATCCTAATTTTAATAATGAATTTGTGGCTTTCAAAGCTGACGCTGCTTACAGTCCTCAATTTGTGGGAAGAATTAATAATCAGAATCTTTCTGCTCTTCAAAATGTAGATTATCTGATAATTACAACTCCTGAAATGATGGGACAAGCTCAAAGACTGGCTACTTATCACCAGACTAAAAATGGCTTCAATGTACAAATTGTAGATACAGATAAAATTTATAATGAATTTGGAAGCGGAAGCAGAGATCTTACTGCAATCAGGGATTTTGTTACTAAACTGAATACACCGCTTGGAACTTTAAAGTACGTTTTCATTTTAGGAGACACTTCTTATGACTATAAAAACAGAATTTCCAATAACACGAATGTGGTTTCCAGCTATCAGAGTGAAGAATCAATGGATGTAATCAGGTCTTTTGTGACAGATGATTATATTGTGATGACAAAACCTCAGACCACCGAATTTATTACCAACAATCTTCCTGACCTTCCGGTAGGGAGAATTCCAGCTGCCAATGCTACAGAAGCTGCTAATATGATTGATAAAACACTGGCATATTACAACAGTTTATCAGGACAATCCACACCTTTCGGAGAATGGAGGATGAAGCTAGATTTCGTAGTGGATGATGATAATGATGGTGGTATGCCTTTCCATACGGTAATGAACAATACACTGATGTCTACTTTTGAGCAGCCTGCTACCAACAATCTTAAAGAATATAATGTAAGAAAACTCTATCTGGATGCTTTCCAAGGGCAAAGTACAGCAGGTGGACAAAGATATCCTCAGGTAAACCAGGCGATTTCCAATGATATAGGAAACAGCTTATACCTTTTCTATTTCGGACACGGTGGAATCAATGGTTGGGCTCAGGAAAGGGTTTTAACTTTAGATGAAGTTCAAAATGCCAATAATTTCTCTAATGTATACAGCAGATTCCCATTTGTATCAACAATTACCTGCGAATTTACACTTTGGGATGAGCCGGACACTTCTTCTGCAGGTGAGCAGTTCATTAAATTAAAACAAGGAGGCCCGGCTGCAATGATTACATCCAGCCGTGCAATTGACGTGGGATACGGCATAGATTTCACCAATCTTTATACTCAAAATATTTTTAAATTAACAAGCGACGACTTCGATACTTTAGGATACGCCCATTTAAATGCTAAAAAGCAAAAAGGTTCTGCTACAGAACATTTAAAGGTAAATTTCCTTGGAGATCCGGCCATGAAATTAAGCAGACCTCAAAGATTATTGATGATTGACGCTATTGAAACACCGGTTCCGGGACTGATCAGAGGATTGGATTTTGTGAAAGTAAAAGGCCATATCAATAAACCTGACGGAACGCTTAACACTACCTTCAATGGAAGGGTTGTCATCAACATTTTTGATAAGAGATTAAATAAGCAGACTTTAAATAATGATGGTAATTTGACTCCTATTCTTCAATACACAGAAGAAGGAAGCGCCATTGTAAAAGCTTCAGGAACAGCAGTAAACGGAGTTTTTATTGTAGAATTTTACGTTCCGAAAGATATCAACTATGCAATTGGGCAGGGAAGAATCTTAGGATATGCGGATAATAAAGCAAGTGATGTTTTCAATAATCAGTCTGTACAGGTAGGAGACATTAATCCAAACGGAATCAATGATAACGAGCCGCCAAAAGTAAAATTATATATGAATAACACCAACTTCGCAGACGGAGGTATTACAAACCAGAACCCCATGCTGTTAGCTTGTGTAACGGATGATACAGGAATTAATTCCACAGGGTCTGGTATCGGTCACGATATTACTGTATATTTGGACGGGCAAATTATAAATACCATTGTTTTGAATGATTTTTATGCTTCAGGTGAAGGAAATGGATGTCTGAGCCCCAGTCTAGCAGACTATCAGAAAGGAAATGTAACCTACCCTTTCAGAAATTTGCCAGTAGGACAACATCAATTAACATTTAAAGTTTGGGATATAAACAATAATTCGACAACTGCTACGTTAAACTTTGAAGTTAAGGATGAAGCCAATCAGCATTTGGTGATCAACAGACCTCTGAACTGGCCGAATCCGTTTACGAATAAAACATATATTCAGTTTGAGCATAATTGTGATGATATTTTGGATGTGAATGTTCAAATTTATACAATTACCGGAAAACTGGTTAGAACTTTATCTACTCCTGTAGTTGCGGAACCGTTCCTACAGGGCTTTAGAACACCACGTCAGGCAATTGAATGGGACGGAAGAGACGATTTTGGTGCTACAGTAGCAAAAGGTACGTATATTTTTAAGATATTTGCAAAAAGTCAAAATCAAGAAAAATGCAAAGGAAGTGCTACAGCTGTAGAAAAAATGGTACTTTTGAAATAATTTTAAAACGAGAACAATAATAATATTAACAAAAAACTGATAATATATAAAAGACAACATATGAATTTAACTACTAAACTGCTTTTAGGAATTGGGTTAAGTGCTGGTTTTTTAGGCTATTCTCAAGATTTAAGCCTGGTAAGACCCGTATTAACCGGGGCTCCTTTCTTAAGAATCGCACCAGATGCAAGAGCTGGAGGTATGGGGGATCAAGGTGTGGTTACCTCTCCGGATGCCTTTTCACAATTCTGGAACGCGGCGAAATATCCTTTCAGCAGAACAAGTTCTTCAGTGGGGGTGAACTATACTCCTTACATGGGGAAACTTACCAATGATGTGTTTTTATTATATGGAGCGTTCCATAAATTTTTAGGGCAGGAAGAAAGATCTACCATCTCTGCGAGCATCTATTACTTCAATATGGGTGAAGTAGATTTGACTCAATTAGTAGGAAATGAAGTAACATCAATGGGTACATCAAAACCGAACGAATTCTCTATTGACGTTGCTTATGGTCTTAAACTTTCAGATTCTTACTCAATGGCCGTTACAGGTAGATATATCCGCTCAGATTTAGCCGGAGGTTTCAACACGGATACTACACTTAAGCCAGCGAACACCTTCGCGGTAGATATTTCAGGATACTACACCTCGCCTAGGTTCTCCAGCTTCGGAGGATATGACGGTAAAGTAAATGCCGGTTTTGCCGTTCAGAATCTAGGTCCGAAATTAGATTACACAGGAAACGAAAATTCAAGATCTTACCTTCCAACAATGGCAAGATTAGGGGTAGGATATGATATGTATCTTGATGATATGAACAGAGTCGGGATCAGTGTTGAAGGTTCTAAAATCTTAGTTCCGGGTTCAGAATTCGTAGGAACTGATCCTAACACAAGACAGCCGATCTATGAAGTTCCAAACGTTGGTGTAATGGCAGGTATCGGAAAATCTTTCAAAAACAAAAACTCTATTATGTATAGCGGGGCATTAGAATATTCGTATGACAATGCATTCTCTGTAAGAGGTGGTTACTTCCATGAAAGTGAAGAGCAGGGTGCAAGACAGTTTGCTACTGCAGGTATCGGGTTAAAATACCGTTCTTTCGGCCTTGATATTTCTTACCTGATCAATATGTCTAAAATTAATACTGCTTTGGATAACACATTACGTTTCGGCCTTACCTGGAACATTGGTGATGAAACTTCAAACGCAGATAATTAAGATTAAAAAATATAGAAAAAAAGTCTCATCTGGTATGAGACTTTTTTATTTTATATACAAACTGATTTCTCGATTCTATTTTTTACTTAAGATTGTAAAAAGAACCTGTGCACCTTTGGGTCCGGCTTTTGTTTTATGCTTAATATCAGGTTTTATTTGGAAGCTCTCCCCTTTTTTTACACTAAAAGATTTTCCGTTTTGTATAAAAATAGTAATCTCTCCTTCCAGGACATAAGCCACCTCCGGAAAATTGTGGATATGAAAATCTTTTGTTTCATTTGCAGGGATATCTGTCAACCCCATCACCATTGAGCTTGAGCTTCCGGATACTTCAATCCTTTCAAGAATGGTTTGTTTTTCACCTTTAGCTAATTGCTGTGCATTTGCAAAAAAAGCCATGTTCATTATCCCCATTAAAAGTAAAAATGTAATTTTATAAAAGAATTTATTTTTCATAATTTGTCGATTTAGCGATGGTAATATTTTTAAAATTAATATTAAATACTTTATTTCACAAATCAAATGATTTATAATTGTTTAAAAAGCACAATATTCAATATTTTAGATTTTAATAATGAAAAAAATTCTTTTAAAGATTATAATTAATAGATTTTAGTAACAAGGAAATTTCAATTGCTTTTTTCTCTGATAAATTTTATTATTTTATCCTGTTTTTCTATTTTCAATAATTATTTTTGTAGTATGAACTACTCTGCAGAACTCAAAAAATTTGTAACCAGCCAATACGTATATTCTGCCATCAGGATTACGCTTGCTACCGTTCTGCCATGTGTAGCTCTTGCTCATTTCGGGATTCTGAAAGAATATTTCCTCTTCCCTCTTGGGACGAGTTTCGTAGCTCTGACTGATCAGCCGGGACCTTTTATCCGAAGAAGAAATGCATTGACGTTTGCTACTGTTTGCTTCGTCACTGTCGCGCTTATTGCAAGCCTAGTTATGAAAATTAAAGTGCTGATCTTTACTGAAATCATCGTTTTCGGGATGTTTTTCTCTCTGATTGGGGTGTACGGGCAAAGATTGGCAGCCGTGGGATCATTATCTTTGGTTGTCCTTGCCATCTTTATTGATGGGCACCTTACGGGAACTGAAATTTTAAAAAGCTTACTAATTTTCGCTTCCGGATGTATCTGGTTTTTATTAATATTTTTAATTGTAACCACCATTCAGCCTTACAAACTGGCCAGCCAGATGATTGGAGAAAACTATCTCCAGCTAGCGGAATTCCTGAAAATTAAAGCCAATTATTACCAGAAAAACCCGGATTTTGATAAGCTGACAACACAGGTTATCGCTAAACAGATCGAAATAAAAAACCTACAGGAAGAAACCCGGGAAACAGTATTCAAGACACGGATCATAGTTAACGAATCAACCACTACGAGCCGCCTGCTTATGCTGATGTTCCTGAATTCTATGGACCTTCATGAAAAGCTGATGACCTCAGAAAATGATTATCAAAAGCTCCAACAGAGCTTTGACGACAGTATGATACTCGTGAATATTCATGACTATCTGAGCCTGCTTGCCCAAGAAATTACCAATATCGGGATTTCGCTGCAGATCGGGACAAGGGCAAAACCTATGTTTAACCTCGAAGTTGAATTAAAAAGCCTGAACCATGATTATTTTGACCTGAGGAATAAAAAAATCTCTCCTGATAATTTTGAAAATTTCATGATCCTGCGCCAGATTCTGATGCGTATCAACGAAATTACAAAAGAGATCAATGAGATCTACAAAGTCTTTTCCCAAAACGTGAAACTTGCAAAAAGCCTTTCCACGGGACTGGATTTAAAAAAATTCATGCCGAATGAGGAAAAGCTTAATTTTAAAGTTCTAAGAAACAATATTTCTCTCTCTTCATCACATTTCCGTCATGCATTGAGAATCACTATTGCTTTGCTGATAGGCTATTCATTTTCACTTTTTCAATTCTTAGGAATCGGGCATACGTACTGGATTTTAATTACCGTAGTAGCCATTTTGAAACCTGCCTACTCCATCACGAAAAAACGGAATCTGCTACGTTTATACGGAACAGTTGCAGGAGCTGTCATTGCTTACGGAATCCTCAACTACATCCATACAAGCGAGGTTTTATTTGCCACTCTTCTTTTAAGCATGGTCATGTGCTTTAGTTTTTTGAAGGGAAAATACTTCTGGGCAGTTTTATTTATGACCATTTATGTCTTTCTGAGCTTTAATTTTTTAAGCCCGGGAAATGTAGATGTTATTTTTAGGGACAGAATTGGTGATACAGTTATTGCAGCAGTGATCACTTCTTTAGTAGCCTACATTGTACTGCCTGTTTGGGAGCATACCCAAAATTTGGATCTAATGAAAAAATCGGCGGAAGCTAATTCAATGTATTTCCAAAGTGTAATTTCTAAGTTTCTGGAAGAAAAATATGATATTGAAGATTATAAAGTAAAACGTAAAAATGCCATCATTTCATTAGCCAATCTTTCCGACAATTTTCAACGTATGATTTCCGAACCTAAAAATCAACGGAAAAAGCTGGAGATTGTTCATCAGTTTGTAGCCACTTCACACCTTATCACAGCATATACAGCTTCTCTTTCACAATACGTAAAAGATGATGAAAAATACCCCGAAATAGATGCGGAAAGCTGGAGCCGTAAAATTGAAGCCGAAATGCAGAAAGTTTCCAATCTATTAAGAGGCGACAAAATCACCGAAACACTGAATATGGAAAGCCGTATCGAGCCTGAAGATTCTTCGCTTGAAGACCTCATTTTAAAAAGAAAGCTTGAGCTTATAGAAAATGAAGCTTACGATATGAGAGATCCCGATAAAATATCTCATTTAACGGAGCTTAAAAATATTCACGACATTCTGGAACTGATCTATGATGTAGCCAAAGAGCAGCGAAAAGTAATTGAAAAGTATAAAAACGAATCTAATAATCCAGGTGCTTCAACAGGCTCAGTATGACATTTCTAATATTATCTGTTTTTATTAACTTTTAATTTGTAGCGGTGTCATGCTGAGCCTGTCGAAGCATCTCAATCTCAATTTCAACAACCTTAAATCCCTCCTATTCCTCAACAATCGTAAAGCAGTAATCATCAAAAAACTCCACCCTGGCCCTGAATTCATCTGAAAACTGTTCGTCATAAACCCGGCAGCTAATATGATGAAGATGCTTTAATTCAAAAGGTTTTACTTCGTAATTCTTTTTCAGTGACCAATAATTGGAATGATGGATCTTATACATGCTTTCTTTCACACTCCAGATAATCGTATAAAAAGTAACTTCATTGTCAAAAGGGATAAAACCTCTTTCATTTTCGTAGGTAAATTTATCGATAACCCTTAAAATTTTAGGATTAAATTTCTCAATATCAATCCCGATTTTATTTTTAGAAATAGCAATCGCCGCAAAAGGAAAAGAATGCGTAATGGAAATTTCTGCATCTTGCGGATACAAAAAAGGCTCTCTTTCTTTATATAGGATTTTTGAATTGGGCTTCAGGCCTTTCAGCATTCTTCGCACCATTAGCACTTCCAATAATTTCTTGGGGTGATAATCTTTTACCTTCTCAATATTTTCCGGTTCAAGAAGTGTATTAATATCCAAATCTTCGGTTTCATCATACTTCCATACGAGAATCGTGGCATTGTCATCTGAAAAATCGCGATAAAGGGGCATATTTTTGGCTGGCAGGATTTTAGTTTGTAAATTTGCGAAAAATTTTTCAGATAGATGGAAACAACAACCCAATACGTTCCTTATAAAGTAAAGGACATTTCCCTTGCAGAATGGGGAAGAAAGGAAATCACTCTTGCAGAGGCTGAAATGCCAGGTTTGATGGCTATCCGTGAAGAATACGGACCGTCTCAGCCGCTTAAAGGTGCAAGAATTGCTGGATGTCTTCACATGACGATCCAAACAGCTGTGCTTATCGAGACATTGGTGGCTTTAGGTGCTGAAGTTACCTGGTCTTCTTGTAATATTTTCTCTACACAAGATCACGCTGCTGCTGCTATTGCTGCTGCAGGAATCCCGGTTTATGCATGGAAAGGTATGAATGCTGAGGAATTTGACTGGTGTATCGAGCAAACTTTATTCTTCGGAGAAGAAAAGAATCCTCTTAACATGATCCTTGATGATGGTGGAGATTTAACGAACATGGTTTTCGATAAATACCCTGAATTAACAAAAGAGATCAAAGGACTATCTGAAGAAACAACGACAGGAGTTCACAGACTATACGAAAGAATGCAGAATGGTACTTTGGTAATGCCTGCTATCAACGTAAATGATTCTGTAACAAAATCTAAATTCGACAATAAATACGGATGTAGAGAATCTGCGGTAGATGCTGTAAGAAGAGCTACTGACGTAATGTTGGCAGGAAAAAGAGTGATCGTTTGCGGATTCGGAGATGTGGGTAAAGGTACTGCTGCTTCATTCAGAGGAGCTGGTTCTATCGTAACCGTTACTGAAATCGACCCTATCTGTGCGCTACAGGCTGCAATGGAAGGTTATGAAGTGAAAAAATTAGATACTGTAATCGAAAATGCAGACATCATCATCACTACAACAGGTAACTTCAACATTGTACAAGGTTCTCACTTCAAAAAAATGAAGGATAAGACTATCGTTTGTAACATCGGTCACTTCGATAACGAAATCGATATGGCTTGGTTAAACGATAACTACGGTTCTACAAAATATGAAGTTAAGCCTCAGGTAGATGTTTACAACGTAGACGGAAACGAGATCATCATTCTTGCAGAAGGCAGATTGGTAAACTTAGGATGCGCTACAGGACACCCAAGTTTCGTAATGTCAAACTCTTTCTCTAACCAGACTTTGGCTCAGATCGAACTTTGGAACCACTCTGATAAATACGGAAATGAGGTGTATACTCTTCCTAAACATTTGGATGAAAAAGTGGCTGCTCTTCACCTTAAAAAATTAGGTGTGGAACTTGAAACTCTTACTGAAGAACAAGCTAAGTATATCGGTGTAGATGTGAAAGGTCCTTTCAAGCCGGAATATTACAGATATTAAGAATCCTTTATTAAGAAATAAAAGAAAAGCCTCACGTTTTGTGGGGCTTTTTTGATATATTTATTATAAAGGTTCACAGTTTTTTATCTCTGAATAATTATCTTATTAATATCTATATTTTTGTCTTTTAAACTTCCTTTGGATATACTAATTTAGCTTCCAGTTAGAGTTAAGCATAAAACCTTAATTTTAACGTATGAAACAAGGGCGAAAAATCTATGATCCAGCTTTTAA
>NZ_FTMM01000026.1 GCF_900156075.1 Chryseobacterium sp. RU37D
TACTGATGAGTTCCAGATTATTAGTTTTTTAAATTGCAATCCAAAATTGCTAATTTTCTTGGAACTTTTTTGTCTAAATAAGTTTAAACAACTTCCAGGTCAAATTTCGTAGAAAATCCTCTTTTTCCTTTACTTAGATGGGGTAAAATCCATTTCTCTATTTTATCTTTGCTGATGAGTTCCAGATTATTAGTTTTTTAAATTGCAATCCAAAATTGCTAATTTTCTTGGAACTTTTTTGTCTAAATAAGTTTAAACAACTTCAGCTTTAAATTTTAAAAAATATACAGCGCCGCTTCACTTATTTTGAAAAACAAACTCTTCATAATTGTATTGCTTTAATAAATCTACGCCATAGTTTATCTTAATATAAACAAGGAATGAAGAAAAGCCTTTGTCTAGTCTTTCGATCAAAATAATTAAAATTAAATTGCAACATTTCCGTTTCAACTGCGACAGATTGTTTATAAATTTTATTCAAAATGAAAAAACTAGCCTATATTACCTTTTCCCTTTTTTCAATATTTACCTTCGCGCAGGAAGTTTCCAAAGAAAGAATCCGGACTGTGATTTCCACCTTGGCTTCCGATGAAATGAAAGGCCGTGAAATCGGAACACAGGAAAATGAAAACGCAGCCAATTATATTGCAAAACTTTTTAAGGAAAACAATTTAGAATATTGTACCGGAACTTCTTACCTGGTTCCATTTGATTATAATGGGAAAACAACATATAATGTTTGTGGAATTAAAAAAGGAAAAACTGATAAATATTTAGGATTCTCCGGACACTTCGATCATATAGGAACCAGCGATAATCCAAAGGATCATATTTATAACGGAGCAGATGATGATGCCAGCGGAATCATGACTTTAGTAGGAATTGCGGATTATTTTAAAAATAAAAAACCTGAATTCTCCATGGTTTTTATGGCTTTTAATGGTGAAGAAAAAGGAATGCTGGGTTCAAAAGCGATTTCTAAAAATAAAAATTTAGATAAAATTTATACTAATCTTACTGCCCTTTTTAATTTTGAAATGGTAGCCACAGAATCCGCATTCGGTAGAAACACTCTGTTTATGACTGGTAATGAGTTTTCTGACCTTGATGAATTATTCAATAAAAGTGTAACAAACGGTTTAAAAATAAATCCGGATCCGTATGCTTCTGAACAATTATTTTACAGATCTGATAACGTCAGTTTCGTTAAAAAGAAAATCATAGCACATTCTTTTTCAACAGTTGATATGACGAAAGCAGCCCATTATCACAACGAAAACGATGACATTAACGTTGTCGATCTTGATAATATGGCACAGATTATAAATAATTTTGGAAAGACATTAGAAAAATTAGGTCCTAAGAATTTTGCTCCGAAATATAACGATAAAGTGAAATTTTAATAAAATTTTAAAGACAAGATAAACCCGTCATTTTATGCTAGTTTTTTATTTGAAACAAAGTATTTTGTAACAAAACAGAACTTATAAGAACATATTAGTAAAGTAAAACAAGGTTGGAAACGTCTAATCTTTTAATTTTACGTAATTTTGCTATCAATTTTTTTATTGAATGAATCAATATCTTAAAATACTAAAGTTCGCGAGGCCGCACCGAAAATATATTTACGGAAGCTTATTTTTCAACATTATGTATTCTGTATTCCAGATTGCTTCACTAGGGACGATCCTTCCGGTTTTGGGAATGCTTTTCGGAACTATAAAACCCGAAAAATATGAATCTGCACCTGTTTATTCCGGGGAAGTGACAGATTTTCTATCATATTTAAAAGAATATTCCAATTATTATGTTCAGACTCTGGTCACGGAATATGGAGCATTAAATGTTTTGGCGTGGCTTTGTATCGTCACTGCCTTTATGTTTTTATTGAGAAACCTCTTCAGATATTTAGGAGCTTTTTTATTGATCAATTACCGGGTGGGTGTTACTAAAGACCTTCGTGGAGCTATGTACAACAAAATACTTTCGCTTCCCGTTTCATTCTTTACGGAACGGAGAAAAGGCGACCTGATGTCCCGAATGTCAAATGATGTGGGTGAAGTAGAAGGTAATATTTTAGGCAGTTTGATCGAACTGATCAATGCTCCTTTCATGTTGATCAGCACATTGATTACCTTATTCTTTTTAAGTCCTGAAATGACCCTTTTTTCATTGCTTGTACTACCGGTTATGGGAACCATGATTGCGCTGGTAGGGAAAAGCTTAAAGAAGGATTCTCATGAAGCGCAGCACGAAATGGGTACTATCTTCTCTATTGTAGATGAAACTTTAAAATCTTCAAAAGTGATTAAGATTTTCAATGCTGAGAAAATAATGAGCAGTAGATTCACACAATCTATGGGCAGATGGATCGCAAGCTCAATAAGTCTTGGAAGGAAAAAGGAACTTGCGTCTCCGATGAGCGAATTTTTAGGATCAATTACATTCTTAATTATTGCCTGGTACGGCGGAAAACAAATTATCGTTGAGCAATCTATTTCCCCCGCAGATTTTCTTGTTTTTTTAGGAATGTTCTTCCAGATTTTACCGCCTGCAAAAAGCTTATCAACCTCCATTTCTAATGTTCAGAAGGGAGAAGCTTCCCTTGAAAGGGTACTGGATATCCTGGATGCCGATGTAAAAATCGATGAAGCAGTAAACCCAGTTACCATTTCAACGCTTAATAATCAGATTGAATTTAATAATATCGGATTCTATTACGATAAAGACCATACTATTCTTAAAAATTTCTCTTTAATTATCCCTAAAGGAAAAACGATTGCACTTGTTGGACAGAGTGGGAGCGGAAAAACAACCATTGCCAACCTTTTAGCAAGATTTTATGATGTTTCAGAAGGTGAAATCCTTATTGACGGGACAAATATTAAAAATTTAAAACTAAAAGAATACCGTCAGCTTTTAGGAATGGTAACCCAGGAATCCGTTTTGTTCAACGATTCCGTTTACAATAATATTTTGATGGGTAAGCCTGATGCTACCCGCGAAGAAGTAATTGCAGCCGCGAAAATTGCCAATGCAGATTCATTCATCAGCCAGCTTCCGGAAGGATACGATTCTAATATCGGGGATGATGGAGGAAAGCTTTCTGGAGGTCAGAAACAAAGGGTTTCCATCGCCAGAGCAGTATTAAAAAATCCTCCGATTATGATTTTGGATGAAGCAACTTCTGCACTGGATACAGAATCCGAAAGATTTGTGCAGGATGCTTTGGAAAAAATGATGGAAAACAGAACTTCACTGGTAATTGCCCACCGACTTTCGACCATTCAAAAGGCTGACTGGATCGTGGTAATGGAAAAAGGAGATATCGTAGAACAAGGAACCCATCACGACCTCATCGCCAAAAAAGGAATGTACCACAAGCTTGTTGAGCTGCAGAATTTTGATTAAAGAAAGGCAGGAAGCTCGAAGAGGGAAGCTGGGAGTTTGCTAACGTTATATTAATCTTCCTGCTTCAAGCCCCCATCTTCCTTTCAAATAAATTCAAAATATGAATCCCATACAAGAGTATTTCTACAGAGTTGAAGAGCCTGAGAGAAGTACTCTTCTTTTTTTGCGGGAAAAAATCCTGGAATCTGATACGGAAAATATTACAGAAGCATTGAGTTTTGGCTTGCCGTTTTTTAAGTATAAAAAGAAAATGATGTGTTATTTTTATTTCAGTAAAAGGCACAGACAACATTACATAAGTTTTTATCACGGCGACAGGCTTGATCATCCACTGCTTCTTCAGGAAGGCAGAAAGAAGTTTAAAATTCTTTTAATTGACATGGAAGAGGATTTGCCCGTGGAATTGATTTTGGAGTTGATTGATGAAGTGAAAAAGTTTATTAAATAACCTGAGTTCGGGATAAGTATTTTGTATAATTAACAAAAAATTATTAATTTATACTTAGTTCTTTCATTTCTTGATCAATTTTTTGATTTTCAGGATAGAAAAATCGTTGTAAACCAGAAATAATGAAGTCATCTCTTAAAGATCTGAAAGCTAAATCATCAAAATATAATATTTAAAATAATGATTATCAATTAAATTACAATTATTATTATTTTCTTATCCCGAACTCAGGTTAAATGAATTATAGGTTGCAGATTTTAGGTTGCAGTTTGCAGCAGTAATTTAAATGTTTTAGATTTTGGCTAAAGCCAAATTGGAATCTTATCCCTTTGTTAAACGGGCTAAAGCCCGCTCCTATTGATGGAAATATTCTGTTTGAATTTCAATTCAAATAATCATTTCCCATTTGTGTTCATTCGTGAAAAAATTCGTGCAATATGTTTTTAAATCAAACAAAAAAAGACCGCCTTTTCCGAAACAGCCTTTTCAATATTTTTAAGTTGAAATCTTAATCTTTCATTCTTGCGATCACGTCCAAACCACCTTTTGTGATGTCTCCGATCTTACAGATAATCTCCGTATCTAAAGGCAGGAAAACATCCATTCTCGATCCGAATTTTATGAATCCGAACTCATGCCCTGCTTTTGCTTCATCTCCTTCATTACAGTAGAAAACAATCCTTCTTGCAACGTATCCTGCAATCTGTCTGAAAACCACTTTATGGTTCGTTAAACTTTCAACAGCAACCGTTGTTCTTTCATTTTCCGTAGATGATTTTTCGTGCCATGCTACCAGATATTTTCCGGGATGATATTTTTTATAAATAACCTTCCCTGAAACCGGATATCTGCAGATATGAACATTCAGCGGCGACATGAAGATTGAAACCTGGATCGCTTTTCCTTTGATAAACTCATCTTCTTCCACTTCTTTAATCATCACCACTTTCCCGTCTACCGGCGCGACAACATTCTCCCTGTGTTCCTGAATATCACGGTCTGGAACTCTGAAGAACCAAAATACCAAACTGTAAACCACCAATAAAGGCAGTAAGATCGCCAATGACCACATTTTAAGAAAATAAATCGCCAAAGCACCTAATATGATAAAGAGTATGGTTGCTACGGTAATTGTTCCTTTTGATTCTTTGTGTAATTTCATGAGATTAAATAAATTTTTCTAAAATAAAGTACAAATATACGACAGGAACGCAGATTAAAAAACTATCCAGCCTGTCCAATACCCCTCCATGCCCCGGAATGATGTTTCCACTGTCTTTTACCCCGAAATTTCTTTTCAGCTGGCTTTCCACAAGATCGCCCGCCGGAGCAAATGCAGCTACTAAAAATCCTACAATTATCCAATTTCCGCGAAGGTCTGGCTGGTAATGTTCAATAAAATAGGATAAAATTAAGGTTAAGACTACTCCCCCAATGTATCCTTCCCAGGTTTTCTTGGGAGAGATTTTAGGAGCCATTTTATGTTTCCCGAAGAATTTTCCGGTCAAATAGGCAAAAGTATCACTGCTCCAGATTAAAAAAAACAGGAAAAGAACTTCCAGTGAGAATCTGTCATCAAATCTTGAAAATTTCGGTAAACCCAATGCAAAACTAAATGGTAATGCAACATAAATTACCGTAAAAATAAGCTTCCCGCTATCGTAATACAATTCGTTTGGATATTTAAACAGAGTGACCATTGCGATGAGAATGAGCAGTAAAGCCAGAATTTCGCTTATCCTGAAATCAAAAAAGAAATCAAAATGAAAATATCTTTTGGAGAAAATATAAAAAATAATAATAATTAAAGGTAGAACAACCCATCTTTCATAGCCGTCCCCGAATTTCATAATTTTAAAACATTCCCAGGAACCTATGGCCAGCAAAAGTGTGATTAACCCATAATATAAATATTCCTGTTTTACAAGATCCGGAGAAATGCTATTGATCAGCTTGGCTCCAAACGGAGTGGTACAAAGAATAATGATTGCTACATACACAATTCCCGAAAGTGTTCTTTGAATAAGGTTTTTGTCCAAAATTTTGATTTTAAAAGTTGACACTTAATCTTCAAGCAGCAATAAAAATAGCTTTGTATTGGTATTGGAAGATGTGTCGAGCTTCGACTGGCTTCCGCTGATAGAAGTAAGATTTTTAATATTTCCGTTTCTTTTGATTTTCCCCATGGCATCATTCAGGTTACTCACAATCTGTGAAACATTGGCCATTATAATAATTCTATCGGGTAGTCTAGAAGAATGATAATGCAGAATATTATTATGAGAAAGCATGATTCTTCCGTCATAAGCAATCAGATATTCGCAGGTAATAAAAGCTGCATCATTTTCAGCTTGCAATTCCGAAGAATAAGTTGATTTCACAACATTCAGGAAATTTTGTAGATCTTTATCCCAACAAAAAATATTGTGAATACTTTCTATTTTAATGATCTGGTTCAAAGTTTTAAGAGCCTCTGCCTCATCAGCACAGTAATTGAAAAACCCTCCGGAATGCGTAAACAATTGTGCAAACTTATAATCAAGATCTGCATTTTTCAGCGAATCTCCTAGCTTTTCCAGACTCTGTTTTTCTTCTTCCTCAGGCTGGTTGGTAAGTTTGCTTACAATCCTCTTAAATAAATTCAACTTGATCTATTTTTAGTCCCTTTATACAAAAATATAAATTAATTAAATAGAAATCCAAAAACATGCCGATAAATAAGAAAAAACCTGACAATTTTAAAACTGTCAGGCTAAATTTATTTAGTTTAAGAAAAAACTTAAAGTTGGGTTGGGCTTTCAGGAGCCTGAATTTCACTTTCTTCTTCCTTTTCTTTATCTTTAATAATAATTGGTTCGGGTTGTTCACTTGTCGTAGGAATTGTATTGGTAACAGGCTTTTCCGTTAATTCCGGATCCCACGCTCTTTTTCCGAAAACCTCTTCCAGGTCTTCACGGAAGATTACCTCTTTTTCCAAAAGCTTATTCGCCAAAGCATCCAACTTGTCTTTATTTTCCGTTAAAATCTGAATCGCCCTGTCATATTGATTTTCGATAATTGATTTAATTTCAATATCAATTTTCTTAGCTGTTTCTTCAGAATAAGGTTTTCCGAAGGAATATTCAGACTGACCTGAACTGTCATAATAAGAAATGTTACCAATATTTGTACTTAATCCATAGATCGTAACCATTGCCTGAGCTCTCTTCGTTACACTTTCCAAATCTGAAAGTGCACCTGTAGAAATATTGTTAAAGATTACTTGCTCTGCTGCCCTACCACCTAAAGTTGCGCACATTTCGTCCAACATTTGCTCGGTAGTTGTCAATTGTCTTTCTTCAGGTAAATACCAAGCTGCACCTAATGAACGCCCCCTCGGAACAATTGTCACTTTTAAAAGTGGTGAAGCATGTTCTACCAGCCATGAGATTGTTGCGTGACCAGCTTCGTGATATGCAACTCTTCTTTTTTCAGATGGCTTAATCGCTTTATTTTTCTTTTCAAGCCCGCCGATGATTCTGTCTACTGCGTCAAGGAAGTCTTGTTTCGTTACTGAAGCGTGGTTATTTCTTGCCGCGATCAATGCTGCTTCATTACAAACGTTTGCAATATCCGCCCCACTGAATCCGGGAGTTTGTTTTGCTAAAAACTCTCTGTCTACATTATCATCAAGCTTGATTTTCTTTAAGTGAACATCAAAAATCTGTCTTCTTTCATGCAATTCCGGAAGGTCTACATAGATTGAACGGTCAAAACGTCCTGCTCTCATCAAAGCTTTATCCAGGATGTCTGCTCTGTTGGTTGCTGCCATTACGATAACGTTTGTATCTGTTCCGAAACCATCCATTTCAGTAAGAAGCTGGTTCAATGTATTTTCTCTTTCATCATTTCCACCGGAAAAATTATTTTTTCCCCTTGCACGTCCGATGGCATCGATCTCATCAATAAAAATAATTGCTGGAGATTTAGCTTTAGCCTGAGCAAAAAGATCTCTTACTCTTGAAGCACCAACCCCAACGAACATTTCAACGAAATCTGAACCTGAAAGTGAGAAGAACGGAACTTTGGCTTCTCCCGCTACTGCTTTCGCCAATAACGTCTTACCTGTTCCTGGAGGTCCCACCAAAAGAACACCTTTAGGGATTTTACCTCCCAATTTTGTATATTTTTCTGAGTTTTTCAAGAAATCTACCACCTCCTGAACCTCCTCTTTAGCACCTTCCAAGCCTGCAACATCTTTGAATGTCACCTGAATTCTTTCTTTTTCATCGAAAAGTTTTGCTTTTGACTTTCCGATAGAGAAAATTTGTCCACCAGGGCCTCCGCCTCCGCCCATCTTTCTGAAAAGAAAGAAATAGAATAATCCAAAAATAGAAATCCAAACTAGCGCAGGAACTAAAATCTCCATCAACGGACTTTTACCGGTACCATAATCTTTCGTTGTTTTTATGGTTGGATTCTGCGCTCTTATCTGATCAAATTTTTGAAGGAAAAGCTGAAGGTCACCATATTTAACAGAAAAATCTGCATTCGGAGTCATTGAGAATGCAGAAAGCGGATCATTTTCTTTGGTTTTATTAACCATTGCCGTTTTTGCAGCCTGCGTTAGGAACACATCGGCTTTCTCAGTATCTTTGTAAATTATAATGTTCTGAATTTTTCCCATTTGCATCTCTCTGAAGAAACCGTCTTCATCAATAGCCTTTGTACTGCTATCACCAAAAAAATTAGGGATAAAGAATAACAAAAGAGCTATGATTGCGATAGGAAAAAACCAGTTAAATCCTTTATTGTTCATTTATACTTTTTAAAATTTAAAATTCATTTTCAATCTTTGTAATGACAGCGTCACCCCAAAGCTCCTCTATATCGTAGTACTCACGTACTTGTTTTTGAAAAATATGAACCACCACAGAAACATAATCTACCAAAACCCACATTGCGTTTTCGGTACCCTCTACGTGCCAAGGTCTTTCTTTTAATTCATTTCTTATTTTCTTTTCCACACTTCCTGCCAAAGCAGCTACCTGTGTATTGGAATTTCCGCTGCATATTACAAAAGTCTCAGCCACAGAGTTTTCGATGTTTGAAAGATCAAAGATCATAATATCTTCTCCTTTTACATCCTGAATTGCTTCAACGATTTTATCTAATAATTCTTGTTTTTCTGCTGTTTTATTCATTAAAAAATACTATAATCTGCAAATTTATTGTTTTTCTTTTACTTTAGCCTTACTTTTGGTTCTCGAAAGTCTTAAAGTTTTCTTAAATGAGTCAACTATTTTACCTGAAAGAGTGTCCTTCTACTAATGACGAAATTTCAAATTTTTTACTTTATGAAAATTCGGATTTTGTAACACTATATACATTCAATCAAACCAGAGGCCGCGGTCAGTACGGAAATACATGGTCATCAGTTGCTGAAAAAAATTTAGCATATACATTGGCGGTAAAGACTCAAAACTTCCCGCTTTCCGATTTTATGTTCAATTATTATACCGCAATTATAATGAGGGATTATCTTGCCAATTTGACTGAAAACAATGTAAAAATAAAATGGCCGAACGATATTATCCTTAAAAATAAAAAAATTGCGGGAATTTTAATTGAAAAGAAAAAAATTAATCAAAATAATTACTTCATTATTGGGTGTGGAATCAATATTCTTCAGGAAGAATTTGATGAAATATCTAATGCCGGATCAATTTTTACGCAAACAGGAAAACGTTTTAAGCTTGAAAAATTTGCTATAAATCTTAATAATTTTTTGCTTAAAAAATTAAAAACCTTTCCTACAGAAGATCAAATCATGAATATTTTCAACTCTCATTTGTTCAAAAAGGATGAAATTTCTGTTTTTGAACTGAATAAAATGCGACAAAATGGCATCATTCGAAAAGCAGACGAAAAAGGTGAGCTCCTTATTGAGTTTGAAGACGGCCTGCAATCTTTTTATCACAAAGAAATAAAACTACTCTACTGATTGGCTCTTTTGAGATAAAGATAAGCTGCAAGCGGGAAAAACACCATATTCGGGATCCACATACCTAAGGCAGGCGAAATACTTTTATTCTCTGAAACAATCTTCAGTGCTTCAAATGAGAATACAAAAACAAAAGCCAGGGAAATCCCTAACGCCAGGTTAATTCCCAACCCCCCACGTTTCTTTTGTGAAGAAAGCGAAAGTGCTAGAAACGTTAGAATTACGATAGACACGGGCATTGAAGTTCTCTGATGAAGCTCATTGAGATGTGCATTCAGGTTGCTGTTTCCTTTTTCCGTTTCTCTCTGGATGAATTTTAAAAGCTCAGGAGTTGTCTTATTCTGCCCCAAAAGCTCATTTGGGAAAAGCTCCTCGGGGTCATGCCCGAAATTTTTCTTTAAATCAAAGCCATTAGAAAGCTTTTCGGTATCATCCTTATTGATGGTTTTCTCTGTATAAGAACTTAATACAAAAAGTTTTTTATCCTTATCCCAGCTCACATCGGATGCTTTTAATTCATGGATCATCCTTCTGTTTTTATCAAATTTCTGATACACAAATCCGGAACCTCTTTTTTCTCTTTTGTTCCAGGAATTAACGAAAATATACTCTGCTTTGCTCAATTGTGCGGAAACAGGAGCGGTCCCGAGCACTTTTTCTTTATTGGTAGCATTATAAGTGTAAGCTTCCAGCTGATTTTTCTGGATATTCGCCCAAGGCAATACAAAATGGTTGATGATCAATGAAATAATTGCAATAAATAAGGAAGTGATAAGATAAGGCCTTGCAAACCTGTGAAAACTGGCACCGCTACTGATAACCGCCACAATTTCAGTATTGTTTGCCATCCTGGAAGTAAAATAAATGACAGAAATGAAAACCAGAATCGAAAGAAAGGTCATCACCAGATTAATAATCCAGAATGGATAAAAATGAATAAGGAAGTACGTAACATTTAATTTTGCATCAATTGCCGTGGCATTTTCTATTCTGGGAATTTTCTGCTGTACATCAATTACCAAAACCACTATAGACAACAATATCAGCATGAAACTGAAAGTTCCAAGGTATTTTTTTACGATATATCTGTCTATAATTTTTAACATATACTTATTTTAAAGCCTTTGTCTGAGAACCGGCACTACGGAATTTTTCCACTCGTAGAAATCACCCGCCATGATGTGCTCTCTTGCCACTTTTACAAGATCCAAATAAAACGCTAAATTATGAATTGAAGCAATTTGTTTTGCCAGATATTCTTTTGAAACGAATAAATGCCTCACATAAGCCTTCGAATATTCTCTATCTACGAAACTTGTACCAAATTCATCCAAAGGCGAAAAGTCTTTTTTCCACTTTTCATTTTTCAGGTTCATAACCCCTTTCCAGGTGAAAAGCATTGCATTTCTTGCATTTCTTGTAGGCATTACGCAATCCATCATATCAATTCCCAGGCCTATAGATTCCAGAATGTTCCACGGAGTTCCTACCCCCATGAGGTATCTTGGTTTTTCTTTAGGCAGAATATCGGTAACCTCATCTGTGATTCTGTACATTTCCTCTTCAGGTTCGCCCACGGAAAGCCCGCCAATGGCATTTCCTTCTGCCCCTGCTTCAGCAATTACTTCTGCAGAAATTTTTCTTAAATCTGAAAATGTAGAACCCTGAACGATTGGGAAAAGCCTTTGTTTGTGACCATATAATTCGGGATTATTCTCTGTCCATTCAATACATCTTTTCAGCCATCGGTGTGTGAGCTCCATTGATAATTTTGCCTGCCCGTATTCGCAAGGATAGGCTACACATTCATCAAAAGCCATAAAAATATCGGCCCCGATCTGCCTTTGGATCTCCATGGATTTTTCAGGAGTAAACATGTGGTAGCTTCCATCGATATGAGACTTGAATCTTGCCCCTTCTTCGGACATTTTCCGGCTGCTCGCCAATGAAAATACTTGAAAACCTCCGGAATCGGTAAGAATCGGAAGATTCCAGTTCATGAATTTATGCAGTCCTCCTGCTTCCTGCATCACTTCCATCCCCGGACGAAGGTAAAGATGATAGGTGTTCCCCAAAATAATCTGGGCTTTTATATCTTCTCTCAGTTCTCTCTGGTGAACGGTTTTTACACTTGCAACCGTACCTACCGGCATAAAGATCGGGGTTTGGATTTTCCCGTGATCTGTGGTAAGCTCTCCCGCCCTTGCCTTGCCTTCGGAGGTTTTTTCTATAGTAAAAAATTTCTGCATCTTTTAATTATCTTGCGAAATTCGGGACATTGCCGTTTTTCTTCAATTTATCCTTTACATACTGATCCGCTTTTGGATCTTTTTCTATTAATATTTGCTGTGCATTCTCTACAATTCCGTTCATTTTTTCTTTTACGACATAATATCTGAAGCTATCAACAAAATCTTTCGGCTTTACATTATGTGTTTTCAGAACGTATCTTGTTCCTGCTTCCAGGTTAGAATTAGGGTACATATAAGTGGCCTGGTCGTTTATGGCCAGATCAGCCATAATTTCAGCCATCTGATCTTTTGGGACTAGATTTTCAGGTTTATCGATATAATCTCCTTCACAAGAAACGACGAACATCAGAAGGAAAATGAAGATCAGCTTTTTCATAATCTGTTGATTATTGATTTCCATTTTAAATTTAAAACTCCAAAAACCGCTTCATGAATGATCCCGCCATTCATTTTGCTTTCTCCCAGAATTCTGTTTGTAAAAATAATGGGTACTTCTACAATTTTGAATCTTTTTTTAAAGGCCCGGAACTTCATTTCAATCTGAAACCCATATCCTTTTAACCTTACATTATCCAGCCCGATCTCTTCCAACACCTTTCTTGAAAAACAAACGAAACCTGCTGTGGTATCATGAATGGGTAAACCTAAAATGAATCTTACATATTTCGAGGCAAAATAAGAAAGTAACACCCTTCCCATGGGCCAGTTCACAACATTTACTCCTTTGGAATAGCGTGATCCTATGGCCATGTCTGCATTTTTACAGGCTTCAAAAAGCTTAGGCAGATCGTTCGGGTTGTGAGAAAAATCTGCATCCATTTCGAAAATGTAATCGTATTTGTTTTCGATTGCCCATTTAAAACCATGGATATATGCTTTTCCCAGACCATCTTTCATGTGTCTTATAGATAAGTGAAGGTAATGTGGAAATCGTCTCTGCAAATCCTTTACCATTTCCGCAGTTCCATCAGGAGATGAATCATCCACTACTAAAATATGAAATTCATCTTCCAATGCAAAAACCGCGGAAATAATATTTTCAATATTTTCCTTTTCGTTGTAAGTCGGAATGATGACCAGTTTTTTCATTTCAATTTGCAAAGATAGTTTATTTAACCTTTTTATTTTATACAAAATAATCTATAATTTTGCAAAAAATTATTCAGTTGCTATTGTCACAAAACATTACAAATCAAATAAGAATACCTGAGAATAACGATTGGGTTATCTTTATATTACTGGGCTGTATCTTTTTATACCTCTTTATGATGAATATCGTAGAGAGGGAAGCCAACCTGAGGGATTTTCTGCTTCAAAAATATTTTGATGCAAGCAACAACTTGCCCAGTTGGGTGATTACTTCTTGTGTGACAGCTCTTTTATTATCCGTTGTAATCTCGCAATATATTCCTGTAGTTCCGAAATTTATTGCTGGTCTGCAGCTTTTCGGATTTCAACTGAATAAATTTGGGTTTTGCTTAATTGCCATGATCTTTTTTTATCTGATAAAATCATGTTTGGGATTTTTATTTTACCAAAGTATTGGCGATGGAAAAAAATGGTCGATTTTTTATTTTACCTCCACAAAATTTTATTTCGTTCTTTCATTTTTACTGATAATTTTATGTATAACCCATTATTATTTCCCGATAGACAGAAATAAAATGTTTTTATACTATTTGTGGTTTTTTTCTTTCGTATTTATTTTCAAGGTTTTTTTCTATTTATTTCACAAAAACAACGTCTTACCTGAAAAATGGTATTATAAATTTTTGTATATTTGCACCCTCCAAATTGCACCTCTTTTGTTGCTTTGGAAATTATTATTTTTTTAATAAAGTCAATGATGAGAATAAAGTCTATATTGGTATCTCAACCAGCGCCTAGCGAGTCGTCTCCGTATTTGGATATTGCGAAGAAGGAAAAAATAAAGATTGATTTCCGTCCTTTTATCCACGTCGAAGGAGTTGACAATAAAGAATTAAGAACACAGAAGATTGATCTTACGCAATATACGGGAATTATTTTCACCAGTAAGAATGCTATTGATCATTATTTCAGATTAGCAGAAGAACTGCGTTTTGCGGTTCCTGATACAATGCGATATATCTGTCAGTCTGAGGCTATTGCAAATTATCTTCAAAAACATATTGTTTACAGAAAAAGAAAGATCAGCTTTGGGGAAAAGAATTTCTCAGACCTGCTGCCTCTTTTCAAAAAGTTTCCTACGGAAAAATATCTGCTGCCATCATCTGATGTGATAAGCCCGGATATTGTAAAAACAATGGAAGCTTCTAATGTAGACTGGACAAGAGCAATCATGTACAGAACAGTATGCAGTGACCTTACGGATATTAATATTAAGGATTATGAGATGCTGATTTTCTTTAGCCCTCAGGGAATCAAATCACTGCAGCAAAATTTCCCGGATTTTAAGCAAGAAGAAACTAAAATCGGGGTTTTTGGTGCGACTACTTCAGCAGCAGCGGAAGAAGCAGGTCTAAAGGTAAATCTGATGGCTCCTACAAAAGAAACGCCTTCCATGACAATGGCATTGGAAAAGTATATTAAAGCTCTTCACAAGTAGGCTTTATCATAAAATATAAGTGAACCGTCTTTTCATCTCAGGAAAGATGGTTTTTTTTTAATTAAATTTGAACAAAAATTCACATTGAATGAAACGTCCTTAACATAGACGTTCCATTCGATCGGATAAAAAATAAAAATATTCGGATGAAAGCTCCACAGGCAAAAAAAATAGAAAAAATACTTGAAATACACAACGATAAAAGGATTGACAATTATTTCTGGCTTAACGAAAGAGAAAATCCTGAAGTCATCAAATACCTCGAAGAAGAAAATGCTTATGCAGATTTTGTCATGAAAGACACGGAAAAGCTTCAGGAAGAACTTTTTGAAGAAA
This sequence comes from Chryseobacterium sp. RU37D, assembly GCF_900156075.1. Classification (GTDB taxonomy): domain Bacteria; phylum Bacteroidota; class Bacteroidia; order Flavobacteriales; family Weeksellaceae; genus Chryseobacterium. The sequence continues at coordinate 15,018 of NZ_FTMM01000026.1, forward strand.
TGAAGGCCCGTTACAAAAAAGATGATGAATCCCTGCCCTATTTTTTCAACGGTTATTGGTATATCGTCCGTTATGAAGAAGGAAAAGAATATCCTATTTTCTGTAGAAAATACAGCAGCCTGGACAATGAAGAAGAGATCATTCTTGATGTCAATATTCTGGCTGAAGGCGAAAGCTATTTCGAGGTAGGAAGCGTTGCCGTTTCCCCAAACAACCAGCTGGCTTCTTTTTCAACAGATAATGTAAGCAGAAGGATCTACAACATTAAATTTAAAGATTTAAAAACAGGAAAAATCCTTCCCGACACCATTGAAAACACTACAGGGAAAGCAGTCTGGGCCAATGATAATAAGCACATTTTCTACATTAGAAAAGATGCAAGCCTGAGGGCTTTCCAAGTTTACAGGCATGAATTGGGCACTGATACTTCAGAAGACGTTTTAATTTTTCATGAAAAAGATGAAACCTTTGATGTCAACGTTTTTAAAACCAAATCGTTGGAATATATTTTTATTGCAAGCTCCAGCACGATTTCGGATGAGCACAGATTCATTCCTTCTGATAATGTTTTTACGGACTGGACGATTATTCAGCCGAGAATTGATGATTTGGAATATTCCGTTGAGCATTACGAGGATGAGTTTTACATTATAACCAATGCAGATGATGCTTTCAACTTTAAAATTGTAAAAGCAAAAATCAATAACTGCGGAATGGAAAACTGGGTTGATATAATCCCTCACCGCCCGGAAGTTTTGCTGGAAGGCTTTGAAATCTTTAAAAACTATTTGGTTCTTGAGGAAAGAGAGGAAGGTTTACTCCAAATAAAAATTATTGATGAAAAAACTCAGGAATCTTATTATTTACCCTTTTCAGATCCTACCTACACGGCTTACATTGGGGTAAATCTTGAATTTGATACGGAGGTTTTGCGTTACGGTTACACTTCTTTAACACAGCCAAGCTCGACTTATGAATATAATATGAAGGAAAAAACCACTAAACTCCTGAAACAGCAGGAAGTCTTGGGTGGAAAATTCTTTGCTGAAAATTATATTTCCGAAAGAATCTGGGCAGAATCAAGAGATGGTGAAGCAAAAATTCCGATTTCTTTAGTTTATCATAAAAACACGGAAAAATCTGCGGATACACCTTTGCTTTTGTATGGTTATGGAAGCTACGGACACACGGTAGATGCCAGTTTTTCAAACGTAAGGTTATCGATTTTAGACAGAGGATTTATTTATGCCATCGCCCACATCAGAGGCGGCGAATATTTAGGAAGAGAATGGTATGAAAACGGAAAAATGCTCTTCAAGAAAAATACATTCTTCGACTTTATTGATGCAGGAAAGTTTTTGATTAAAGAAAATTACACCTCTTCAAAACACCTTTACGCAATGGGCGGAAGCGCGGGCGGACTGTTGGTGGGTGCAGTAATGAACTACGAACCTACCCTATTCAACGGGATTGTGGCACAAGTTCCTTTCGTGGACGTTGTTTCAACGATGTTGGATGAAACAATTCCTTTAACAACCGGAGAATATGACGAGTGGGGAAATCCGAACGACGAAGAATATTATCATTATATGAAAGAATATTCACCCTATGATAATGTCGAAGCAAAAGATTATCCTAATTTACTGATTACTACAGGTCTCCATGATTCCCAGGTTCAGTATTGGGAGCCTGCAAAATGGACCGCAAAATTGAGAGAATTAAAAACGAATAACAATATTTTGATTTTCAAAACAGATATGAGCGCAGGGCACGGCGGTGCAAGCGGACGATTTGAATCACTTAAAGAAGATGCATTAGAATATGCATTTTTATTAAAATTAGAAAAGAAAAAAGATGATTAACGAAGCAGAACAATGGCAGAAAGTACAACAATTTTTCATTGAAAATTTTGACACTGAGAAAGATGCTCCGATTGAAACGTATTTGTTTTTAATCGGCCTTCAGGAGTTGGGAAGCGGCCAGCAGAAATATACGAAAGATGACAAGGTAAATCTAATCCACATTGCAGTCTGCAGATTATTAGAGCCTTTCGGGTATTATAAATTTTCGCATTATGACGATGACGGCTATCCGCATTTTGAAAAGCTGGAAGACCTTCCCGAGCTTAAACCAAATGAGCAGCAGCTTTTAATGAAAAAAGCGATCATTCAGTATTTTCAGGATGAGGAATTAATTTGAGAATGAGATAATTTGAAAATTTTTGAATTGTATACAATAAAAATGGAAGGTAATTTTTACTTTCCTTTTTTATTCTTCTTTAAGTTTTGGCTAAAGCCAATCTGCTTTCATTTGCATTGAAAACGGGCTAAAGCCCGTTCCTACTGATAATATCACTTTTTTAATTTTCAAATTAAAATATCTTCTAACTGATTCAGTCCCCTTTTGAAACCTTCTTCAAAACCCATTTCCAAAAGCATTTTCAAAGCTTCTTCCGTAGGAAAATGAATATTGACGGTCACTTTCGTTCCTTCCTCTACTCCTGTAAAACCAAATAACCATTTCGCTTCAGGAAAATCTGGATTAATGTTTCCATTTTCGTCGCAGAACACATCCACTCCGTCAAAACTTCTGTGTTCTGTGATTTCACCATATTTCACCATAGCATAATGCCTTTCTCCTTCCGGACCGACCATTGAATACAGCCAGCTTCCTCCTCCTTTAAAATCCTGGCTTTTTGTTTCGCATTTCCATGGTTTTGGAGCCCACCACTGATCCAATAATTCGGATTTGGTAAAATAATCCCAAACTTTTGAAACCTCAGTATGATAGATTTTCATCACATAAACAGAATTTGATTCAAAATCTTTGTTAAAAATGATATTCGATTCCATAATAATAATTGTTTTATACAAAGCTAATTCTTTATCGTGGCATAAGACTTTTCCTATGGCAAGTAATTAAAATTTATAAATAAATGTTAAAAAACCATGTTTTAAGAAAAATTACACAATTTTTTGGCTCGTTTTTTGTTTATCAAGTCTTAAAATGTTTAATTTTAACATTCATTTTTTTAAAAACTCATAAAATAGCATAAATGAATAATAAATTCATCCCAATAATATCGGTGTTTATGACGATCTCACTGATTGTCTTCGTCACGCTCCAGTTTTATTGGCTGAAAAGTTATTATGGTGCCCTGGAGCAGGATTTTTCTTCCAAAGTATATTCTGCGCTGGAAGGAACCGCCAAAAGCATCGGTGAAATAGAGGTTGATAAATATTTGAACGAGAATAATAAAGATTTCAGAAAAAACATTCTTGCCAATAGCGGACAGCCTTCATTGACTACGATTCAGCAAGTGGAAGATTCCGGAACGCAGAGGCAGATTATCTATTCCAAAAATATTATTGAGAAAAGCCAGCTTCCGATTTCCAAAATGGGAGATTCTATCAAGCTTACAAAATTATATACCGACGAAGCCGCCTACAAAATAAAAAGAGATACTACAAGCCGTGAACTTTTAACGACTGATATTAATCGAGATCTCGAAAATGGTGATTTTTATTTACGCGAATATGCTAATATTGTAGGAAATAATATCCCCATCACAAAAAGGGTAAACCAAAAAGTTTTGGATTCCGTTATTACAAAAGAATTGAGGATAAGGGGTATCTCTGCAAAATTCGGATATGGAATTACAGATAAAAACAATAAGCTTACGGGCGTTGTAAATAAAGTTTTTAAAGAAGAAAAGAACAATAACAACTATTCTTACCCTCTTTTTACAGACTCAAAAGAAAGAACATTGTATAGCCTGGCGCTGGTTTTCCCGAAAAAAGAATATTCCCTGGCGATGAACAATTGGCCGATGCTGCTGGGAACTTTCCTGTCACTGCTTACGATTTTGGGAATTTATATTATTTCTATTAATTATATGATGAAACAAAAAAAGCTGGCGGAAGTAAAAACCGATTTCATCAACAATATGTCTCACGAGTTTAAAACGCCATTGGCAACAATTTCCGTGGCGACAGATTCTCTGGCCAACGATAAAATTGCAACCAATCCTGATAAAGTAAAATACTATTCCGAATTGATAAAGCAGGAAAATCTCAGGATGAAAAAACAGGTGGAAAACGTGCTGAACATGTCGAAGCTTGAAAGGAATGAGGTAAAATTGTTCCTGAAGGAAACCAATGTAAGAGAATTAATTAAAAGGACCACAGAATCTTTCAATCTGATTGTTCAGCAAAGAAACGGACAGCTTACTCAGGAATTTAATGCTACGAATTACACCTTTAAAATAGATGAATTTCATATTTCCAATATGCTGGTGAATCTTTTGGATAATGCCAATAAATATTCGCCGGAAGCACCGGAGATTAGCATTAAGACAAGAAATGAAGCACATTTTTATGTGATCGAAGTTTCAGATAAAGGAATGGGAATGGAAACCCACAATAAAACGAAGATTTTCGAAAAGTTCTTTCGGGAAGAAACCGGAAATATTCATAATGTGAAAGGACAAGGCTTAGGCCTTTCCTATGTAAAGAAAATCGTGGAATTACACAAAGGACAGATCATTGTAGATTCTCACAAAGGAAAAGGAAGTACGTTTACTATTAAACTTCCAATGGCGTAATAATCATATATCAAGATCTAGTATAAATATAAACCAAAAACAAAGTATAAGAAGAGAAGAGTGAAAAGTTCATTCTTAATTATTAATTATTAATTATTAAAACTATGAGCAACAGAATATTATTAGTAGAAGACGATCAAAGTTTCGGGGCAGTGTTGAAGGATTATTTGACAATAAATAATTTCGAAGTTACTCTTGCCACAGATGGTGAACAAGGATTAAAAGAATTTACAGAAAACGAATTCGACATCTGTATTTTCGACGTAATGATGCCTAAAAAAGATGGCTTTTCATTGGCGGAAGACGTGAAAAAAATCGACAAAAACACACCAATCATTTTCTTGACAGCAAGAAATATGAGAGAAGATATTCTTAAAGGATATCAATTGGGAGCAGATGATTATATCACAAAACCATTTGATACTGAATTACTTTTATATAAAATTAAAGCGATTCTTCAAAGAAGTTCTACATTGGAAAACGAAGAGCAGGAGCAATTCAAAATCAGTAATATTTTCTTTGATTCTATGCTGAGACAATTGAGAGTTGGTGACAACGAATACAAACTTTCTCCAAAAGAAAATGAATTGTTGAAGCTTCTTTGCATTCACAGAAACGACTTCATGCCGAGAGATTTAGCATTAAGAAAGATCTGGAAAAAAGAAAATTACTTCACTGCAAGAAGTATGGACGTTTACATCGCGAAACTTCGTAAATTATTAAAAGATGACGAAGGGTTGGAAATCATCAACGTACACGGAGAAGGATTTAGACTTTTAGTTAAAAATTAATTCCGAAATATCATTATAAATATAAAATTAGCAAAGCAATTAAAAATGTTTTGCTAATTTTGTTTTATACCAAAAGATATGAAGACTACATTTTTAGGCTTAATCGCCATTTCTATATTAACAGTTTCTTGTAAAAAAGATGAAAGAGCGACTTATTTAACGGAAGAAGCGGGAGTTCAACAACCTTCCGTAGCTGTGAATAATGCTCCGAAACCTTCGCTTTTAGATCAGGCTGGAATTCAACCCATTCAAAGTTCTGCAGCACCTGTCACGGCTCAGGGAATGAACCCTCCTCACGGACAACCGGGTCACAGATGCGACATTCCTGTCGGACAGCCTTTAAATTCCGCTCCTGCACAAGCTCCTCAACAAGGAACTCAAAATGTTGCGGTAAATGCACAACAAGGACAAACCATTCAAATTGATCCGAATTCTCTACAACCTGGAAAATTTCAGATTGATAACAACGGAAAAGCAAAAACTGTAAAAACAGCAAAAGGTATGAATCCTCCACATGGAGAACCGGGACACAGATGTGATATTCCTGTTGGGCAGCCTTTAAATAGTAAGTCTGCTCCTGCAACGACGACTCCACAGCCAACTCAGACGATTGCCCAAAATACACCAGCTCCGGCTCCAACTCCTGCGCCGACAGGTCCAAAGCCTGAATTGAACCCTCCTCACGGAGAACCTTGGCACAATTGTGGTGTGAAAGTAGGTGAGCGTTTACCATAATTTCGTATTTTTGCAGCCGTGAAATTGTTTCAGATCATAGCGATTGTTTTCTGTTTGGGGATTTTTTTAGTTCCTAAAAACAATTTCTATGCTCAGAATATGCAGGAAACGTGCTGCAAATCAGAATCCGGAATGGATTGCTGTAAAAACGACCATAAAGAATCTTCTAAAGACAATCACAACAAAAAAAAGCAAAAATCTTCTTGTAATGACGATTGCTGCTCGACTTGCGTGGCTTGTTATACTTTTATAGAAACTCCTTTTTCGAAGAGCCTTCAATTAGAGATTTCTTATTATAAATCCAACAAAAACTTACAGTTTCAATACTCAGATCCATATATTTCAGATCGTTTGAAAGAGATTTGGCAACCGCCGAAAATAGGATAATTAAAAATGTAACATGTATCAGTCTATCAATCTACCAATGATTGTTAAATTATTACATTGTTTATTGATACATTAACTTAATTATTCTAAATTTTAAACAAAATGAAATTATATATTTCCAGGATTATTCTTGGTGTATTCTTACTATCTACACAATTTATATTGGCTCAAAATCTTTCTAAAAACCAGTTCAAAGTAAAAGGAAACTGCGAAATGTGTAAAGAAAGAATCGAGAACACAGCAAAAAAGGCAGGAGCAAAAACAGCTATATATTCAATTGATTTACAAACATTAACCTTAGAAACAGACAATACTCTTTCAACGGATGATGTCTTAAAAAAAGTTGCTGAAGCTGGTCATGATAATGAAAAATTTAAAGCAATCGATGCAACTTATGAAGCACTTCCTGGATGTTGTCATTATGATCGTAATTTAGAGCCAAAAGCTACTGAAAATCATAAACATTACTCCAAAAAAGAGAATGAATTTTATGTAAAAGGAAATTGTGAATCGTGCAAAGCCAGAATTGAAAAAGCAGCCAAAGACGCAGGAGCAGATTCCGCTGAATGGAATGCTGAAAAGCAAATAGTAACATTAAATTTTGATCCGAAAAAAACTTCTGTAGATAAAATTTTAAAGAAAATTGCAGATTTTGGTCACGACAACGAAAAGTATAAATCCGACGATAAAACCTACAAAAATCTGCCTTCCTGCTGTCTTTACGACAGAGAAATCCCTTTTGGAGAAGCCAATCCAAAGGTTCATGCTGAAGAAGGAACAACTTCTGAACATGGAGATCACAACGATCATAATACAACCAATGAAAATCATGAGAACCATGAAAAACATATTGAAGGTGTGATCGTAACAGGCTCGAAAGCAGCAACTTCCTTAAACAAAAAAGAAGCCGGATTGGTTTTTAATATCGACAGAAAAGAATTGTTAAAAGCCGCTTGCTGTAATCTATCCGAAAGTTTTGAAACCAATGCCACCGTAGATGTTTCTTTCAGCAATGCGGTGACGGGTACAAAGCAATTGAAAATGTTAGGCTTAGATCAAAAATACACGAGTTTAACGAAAGAATTATTGCCTGAAATCCGAGGATTAGCTTCAGCTTATGGGTTAAATTTCATTCCCGGAAGATGGATTGAAAGTATTCAGTTGACAAAAGGCGGAAGTACCGTTACAAACGGCTACGAAAGCATTACAGGACAAATCAATACAGAATTGTTGAAAAATGCGGAAAAACCAGAAACTTCATTGAATTTGTTTGCTGATTTCAACGGAAGAGCCGAAGCAAATATTACAAGCGTTTCGCCCATCAATGAGAAATGGTCACAGACATTTTTACTTCATGGAAACGGAACTTTTGGAGACACGGACATGAATAACGACGGATTTCTAGACAGACCAAAAGGGACTCAGTTAAATGCAGCTTATTTATTGAATTATAACGATTTGGAAAAATCAGGATTGGGTTCGCATTTTGGAATTAATTTTATTAAAGACGAAAGAACTTCAGGACAAATTGGTTTCGATAAAAAAATTCCACAGGACAAACAATCATTTTACGGAGTCGGAATTGATATTTCGAGATTTCAGGTTTGGAATAAAACGGGGTATGTTTTTAAAGGAAAACCTTACCAAAGTTTGGGTTGGATGAACCAATACACTTATCATCAACAAGATAGCTTTTTTGGATTGAGAAATTATTCCGGAAAACAGCAAACGTATTATTCAAATTTAATTTTTGAAAGTATTTTAGGAAATACTAATCACAAATACAAAGCCGGAGCGAGTTTTATGTATGATGGCTATGATGAAACGTATTTAACGGACAATTTAAAAAGAAACGAAATCGTTCCCGGAGCTTTTGCCGAATATACGTTGACAGGATTAAAGTATACTTTAGTTGCCGGAGCAAGAGTTGATTTTCACAATTTGGCAGGTACTCAATTCACGCCGAGATTGAATTTTAAATATGATTTCACGCCACAAACTATTTTGAGACTTTCTGCAGGAAGAGGTTTCAGAACAGCGAATGTTTTTGCGGAAAGTCAGCAATATTTTGCATCAAATAGAAGTGTTCAGATTTTACAAAATGGCGGAAATATTTACGGCTTAAAACCCGAAATCGCATGGAATTACGGTGTAAGTTTACAGCAAGAGTTTAAAATTTTCGGAAGAAAATCTACGATTGTTGTCGACTTTTTCAGAACTGATTTCCAAGATCAAGTGATGGTAGATTTGGATCATTCACCTCAGCAGTTGACTTTCTATAATCTTGATGGAAAATCTTTCGCCAATTCTTTCCAGACACAGTGGGATTTCACGCCCTTCAAGAATTTTGATGTAAGATTGGCTTATAAATATTACAACGTTCAGGCAGATTATCTGGATGGAAGACGTGAAGTTCCATTCATGGCAAAACACAGAGGTTTTGTGAATCTGTCGTATTCAACCAATAAAAATAATATCGGTGGATTCTGGAGCTTTGATACGACTTTAAATTTGGTTGGAAAACAAAGACTTCCGAACACCTTTCCAAACCCTGAAGAGTTTCAATTGTCAACATTTTCAGAATCTTATGCGATTTTAAATGCACAGATTTCAAGGAATTTCAATAAAAAAATCAGAGCGTATTTGGGCGGTGAAAACCTGACGTCTTATTATCAGAAAAATGCGATCGTCGATTTTAAAGATCCTTTCGGAAATTATTTTGATGGCGGAATGGTGTATGCTCCGATCATGAAAGCAAATATTTATGTTGGCTTTGATGTGACATTCTAATCTTCAGCGTTTGAGAGTTGATGTGTTTTGAGTTATTTTCAAATTAAAAAGGCATGGTTTCAATAATTTAATAATTAAGAAGCCATGCTTTTTTGTATCTTTAAGCTAAAGTAAATCTATGTCGCAGACGCTTATTTTTGAAGATAATTACAAGAAATTAGGTTTTGAAACTTTTTCTGAAAATAATCTGAAAACCCTTAAAGACATCAAATATAAATCTGAAATCAAAATTTTCTACGTTCCCGAGGGCTACGAATTAACTATAGACTTTAAGCATTATAAAACAGAAAATCCTGCTTTATTTTTCCTGACCAATCAATATTTGCAGGTTGAAAACGGCATAGACGAATCACATCTTTTATATTATAATCGCGATTTTTACTGCATTCAAATTCATGATAAGGAAGTGGCTTGTGATGGGCTTCTTTTTCACAATGTTTTTGAAATTCCTTTTGTAGAGCTTGATGAGAACGAAAATTTTATCATTAAAAATTTATTTCAAAGCATCAAAGATGAATTGGAATGGAAAGATTCTTCCGCCGAAGAAATGATCAGAACTTACGTAAAACAAATCATCATTCGAGCAACCCGAAAATGGAAAAAACAAAATCTTGATAACGACGAAATAAAAATTCCGAGCAATGAACTTGATGTTTTCCGGGATTTCAGCAGACATTTGGAAATTCATTTCAGAGAAAAACATAATGTGGCAGATTATGCAGATTTGCTGCACATCGCACCGAAAACATTGACTCACAAATTTAAAAGTTTAAACCTTGAATCTCCGAACCAATATATCATTAATAGAATTCTATTGGAAGCCAAAAGACTTTTATTTTATACCGATAAGCCTGTGAAAGAAATTGCTTATGATTTAGGCTATGAAGATCCGGCTTATTTTAACCGTCTTTTCACCAATAAAATCGGAAGCACACCCACAAATTTCAAGAAAAATTACACTTCGGGAAAAAAGTACAATATTTAAGTCGATTTGTGTATTTATCTCGATGAATTTCCGACATACCTTTGTAACATCAAAAAATAACAATATTTAAAACAACAAAAAACAATTATTATGAGACGTAACGCAACAGCCGTTTGGAACGGTAACATCAAAGAAGGAAACGGACACATCACTACTCAAAGTACTACATTAAACCAGACTCAATATTCTTTCAACAGCCGTTTTGCGGATGGAGTTGGAACAAACCCGGAAGAATTATTGGCCGCGGCTCACGCAGGATGTTTCACCATGAAACTGAGCGCAGAATTGTCTCAGGCAGGTTATACTCCTGAAGAATTGACGACAAAATCTGTGATCACTTTAGACCCAAACATCGGAAAAATCACAAAATCTGAATTGACTTTAACTGCAAAAGTTCCTGGAATTTCAGAAGAAGAATTTCAAAAGTATGCAAAAATTGCTGAGGAAGGTTGCCCTGTAAGCGCAGCTTTCAACTTTGAAATTACTTTGGAAGCTACTTTGGCGAACTAAGAATTTAAAAATTAAAGCAGAAAGATTGTCATTCCGTAGGAATCTAGGCGGAATTATTAGAGATATAATTGTAAAATCTCTGTTTAGATTCCTACGGTACTACATATTTGTTAATTAAAACACTGAAAATAAAATCTTTAAATTATTTTACAAATAATAAGTGTCAATATTTGTGTCAATCGCAAAGAAAACTGTTAGTCAATTTTATACGATGTATTAAATATTTATGTTTTAGGTTTTTCTGCAAAAGTATTCTTTGTTTGTCTTTATTTCCGGTTAAGGAATAAGTTTTGTATCAACAAAATCAACTCTCAACCCTTTTTATGGACTGAAAAAAAATACTTTTCTATGAAAAATAATCTGTAATCTTATCAATGTAAGTTTTTTTCCTCAATCCCATCAAAACAGTATCTATTCCAGAATTAAGATAGTTTTCAGCAAGTATTAAAGATAAATCACGATTATCTCCCCTTGTCAAAATTTTTTCATCATATAACTTATTTTTCAGAATATCTAATCTGTTTTGGTTGTTATATTGAGAAAAAATAATCCAATAGTTCCTCAAATCATTTAGATTTTCAAGCACTTTTTTATTTTTTAATTCTAATGCTTCGAGAAAAGGGATAAGATAAGAATTTATGGACTTATTTATCGCTTCTTGATTGGCTATATCTCTTCTGTTTTCAATAAAAAAACTAATAGGATAGTAATTTTCTAAAGAATCATCCTCTTGCATATCTGATAATCGTTGCTGTATTATAGAAGTAAATGTATTAAATGACAATTCTTCTTGACTTCTAACAGAATCTATATTTTCGATAGGATTGTCAGATAATCTTAAAACTTTATCCCCATAAGTTGTATTAAGAGGTCTGTTAGAAAGTAAAATCAACCCTTGCTCTTTTAATTGATGAATTGTAATACTTTCAAGATCATTCAACTGAAAACTATAATTTCTTTCTACGATATTATAAGGAAACTGTAGAAATTTTAAATTTGGAAATTCATGTAAAGAATTTAATATATCTTTTAGAGGTAGTGAACTCAATAAGTTTGAGCTAATTCCATAGTATCTGATCTTACCTTCTTTAACTTTTTGCTCCAAAAGAGAAAATGAATTAAGAAGAATAATTTTTAAATCTGATTTTGAAAAATTTGTTTCATAATAATATTCAGGATTATGAAGTAAATAGCAGTCAATATAATCTGTTTTTAGCCTTTTTAAGGATTGTTCTAGTTGAAATGAAATAAATTCAGGGGCAATAGAAAATAAAAAATGTTCATTTAGCTCAACATATTCTAAATCATCCATATTTTTGACTCTATTTATATCTTCTCCTTGTATATAGCCTACTTTGGAAACAATGAAAATAGAACTTCTCATTTGTTTGCTAATATTATTTCCCAATAATAATTCTGATTCCCCAAATCCATAATTGGAAGCTGTATCTATAATATTTATTCCTGATTTTAATGCGTAGTTTAGAACACCGCTGTCCTCAGAATTATTTGTCATCCTGTAAGTTCCTATTCCTATCTTAGAAATTTCGTTTATATTTAACATTCAAATGTATATTTGCAGTAAAATTATATTTTTTAATGAAGATAGGAAAACAAAAATTCCCTTTTTATAAGCAATTTGACAGAACTGATTGTGGTCCAGCGTGCCTAAGAATGTTGGCAAAATATTATGGTAAGATATATTCACCTGAGTACCTCAGAGAACTAAGTAACATTACAACAGAGGGAGTATCTGTAATGGGTATCACTGATGCTGCTGAAAAAATAGGCTTTAATACTCATGTGGCAAATATTGATTTTGAGACATTGGAGCAACAAGCTCCTTTACCATGTATTGTGCATTGGCGTCAAAGACATTTTATTATCGTTTATAAGATAGAAAAAAAGAAAATTTATGTTGCAGATCCAGATCATGGATTGATGGTATATAGTAAAGAAAAATTTATAGAAGGATGGCAAAATACCAGATACCTTAATAATGCTAATGAAGGACTAGTACTATTATTTGAACCATCGCCACAGTTTTATGAAATAGCAGAAGAAAAAAAAGAAAAAAAAGGATTTTTATCATTACTGCCCTATATTAAACCCTATAAAAAATATACTTTACAGGTCGTTATAGGATTAACAATTATTAGCATTATACAGTTAATATTACCTTTTTTAACCCAATCTATTGTCGATAAAGGAATCAATTATAGAGAATTAAATTTTGTAGTATTGGTTTTAATAGCACAAATTACCTTATTCTTTTCACAATCCTTCGTCAATTTTGTTCAAAACTGGTTGCTTTTATATGTTGGCTCAAGAATAAATCTGACCATTGCAACAGAGTTTTTAATTAAATTAATGAAGCTCCCAATATCTTATTTTGATTCAAAAATTCCAGGAGATATTTTACAAAGATTACAAGATTCTGATAGGCTGGAAAGGTTTTTAACAACATCCCCCATTACATTGTTTTCATTGGTCAATATGCTCATATTTATGGGAATATTGCTGTACTACAATATTATTATTTTTGGTGTTTTTTTATTAGGAGCTGTTCTATATATTACATGGATTTTATTTTTCATGAAAAAAAGAGCAGAACTTGACTATAGAAGATTTGATGAATCATCAGGAAACTCTAGTAGTCTTCTGCAAATAATTAATGGTATTAGAGAAATTAAAATTAATGGTTCTGAAAAAAGAAGAAGATGGGGTTGGGAAGAAATGCGTATAAAACTCTACAAAATATCAATAGAATCATTAAAGCTAGCACAAATACAATTAATTGGTGCAAACTCAATTAATGAAATTAAAAATATACTAATATCGTTTACTGCTGCATATTCTGTAATCAAGGGAGACATGACATTAGGGATGATGCTTGCTGTACAGTATATCATAGGGCAATTAAATACCCCTCTTATTTCATTAGTTCAGTTTTTTAGAGATGCACAGGATGCTAAAATTAGTTTACAAAGAATAAATGAAATAAAAGAAATAAAAGATGAATATGAGGCACAAGAAATCAACCACGAAGTATCTAAAAATCAAACAATTACAATAAACAATCTATCTTTTCAATATGGTGGAAGGAACTCTAAAGTAATACTTGATGATATTAATTTACAAATTCCTCAAGGCAAGATTACTGCTATTGTAGGAGAAAGTGGAAGTGGCAAAACTACTTTATTGAAATTATTATTAAAGCTATACAAACCTACAGATGGGAAAATAAATGTTGGAGGTATTGATTTGAATAATGTAGACACTAGAGAGTGGAGAAATATATGTGGAGTGGTTATGCAAGATGGATATGTTTTTACAGATACTATTGCGAGAAATATTACAGAATCGCAATCAGATTGGATATTAGATAAAGAAAAATTATTAAATGCTGTAAGGATTGCAAATATTGAAGAAATGATTGAAAATTTCCCTACAGGCTATAATACGAGAATTGGTCCAGCAGGTACAAGTGGAATAAATTTAAGTGGAGGGCAAACCCAAAGAACTTTGATTGCAAGGGCTGTGTACAAAAACCCACAATATTTATTCTTTGATGAGGCAACAAGTGCTTTAGATGCAAACAATGAAAAAATCATTATGGAAAATCTAAATCAGTTTTTCTGTGGTAAAACAGTGGTGGTTATTGCGCATCGTTTAAGTACTGTAAAAAATGCAGATAATATTGTCGTGATAAATAAAGGTAAAATTATTGAACAAGGAACTCATTCTGAACTTATAAAAATAAAAGGAGCTTATTTTGAGCTTGTAAAAAATCAATTAGAATTATCAAATTAAGATGAAAAATAAGATTGACTTGCTAGATGAAACAAGTGATTTTTCCAAAGAAATATTAGAAAAAACTCCCTCATGGATTATAACATGGGGCAACTCCATTTTCTTTATTTTTATTGCCATTTTATTTTTAATTTCTTGGATAATAAAATATCCTGATATTGTCTCTACTCAAGTAGAAGTTACCTCTGAAAACCCACCTGTTTATTTAGTTTCTAGAACAAATGGAAAAATTAATGAGTTAAATGTTTTGGATGGAAATTCTGTGAAAAAAGATGATTGGATTGCTGTTATTGAAAATCCTGCTATAACTTCTGATATAAAAAAAATAGATTCTATAATGAATCAAAATACAGATTCAAAAGTTGCTCAAGTTCCTTTAGGGTTAAAATTAGGAGAAGTACAACCTTATTATAATGAATACATAAAAGCGATAAGCCAATATAGATATTTTAGTACTTTTAATCCCCAACTTGTTGGAATTAGTTCAAATCAAGACAGAATTAATAAAGTAAATAATGTTCAAGGAGAATTTAACAATCAAAAAGAAATAGCTCATAAAGAGTATGAAGTGAAGAAAAAAGAATATAACAGAAATAAAGATTTATTTGAGCAAGGAGTAATTTCTAAAAATGAATTTGAAAAAAGCCAAATAGAATTGCTTCAAACTGAAAATAAGTATAAAAGCTATAATTCTAATATTTCAAATTTAGAAAGTGATAAAAGTATTATCAAGAAAGAAAATGTTGATTTAAGTTTACAAAAAGAAAATCAAAAAATAGAACTATCTACTAATGCTGAAAATGCTATGCAGGAATTAAAAGCTCAAATTTTATCATGGAAGAATAAATATTTGATACAAGCTCCAATCAATGGAAAGATTAATTTTTTTGATGTTTGGCAAAAAGACCAATATGTAAAAAATGAGCAGACATTATTTTCTGTGATTCCTGCAAACAACACAACAGGTAAATATTTTGCTAGAGCTAAAATGCCCATTGATAGGGCAGGAAAAGTAAAAATAAACCAAAAGGTAAATATAAAATTATTAAATTATCCTTTTGAAGAATATGGCGTTTTAGAAGGCAGGGTGAAAAAAGTGACTAATGTAACTAATGAAAATGTTTACTATGTCATCATAGAACTGAATAAAGGACTTATGACTAGCTATAATAAAAGAATTGCTCCTAATAACCTCATGGGACAAGCAGAAATTATTACAGACGATATAAGGCTTTTACAAAGATTTGTTTATACTTTAGTGCGTAATTTTAAACAAAGATAATTGTGAATTTTTATAATAATTTTGATAACTGTCAAGAAGATGTTATTGATTCTTTAAAAGTACTTCTTTATCAAAGGCATGAAAACATTTTTGACAGGATTGATTTTGAGGATGATAGAATATATCAAGAACCTCTTTTGTATGCTTATATTACCCAAAGTGATGATTTTTGGCTAGATTCAATAATTTTTGGCTACGAAAAAAATAGAAATAAAAAAATCGAGGTTTTCTCCAATAAGAAAGGTATCGTTTACATACCTAACATAGGATATTTTCATACAGATGAAAAAAACCAAAAGTTATTCTTAGAAGTCGTTAATGGCACTTTTTTAATTAAAAACCAAAAAGATGAGAAAATAGTTTTTCATTTTGAGTCATTACTTTTTTTAGAAGAAGGTATTGAATTGGTAAAAACACAACATCCTCTTTTTGAAGTTTTGTTTAGAAATAATAATGATGATATAGTTGAAGTAGAAATTGATAAGGTTTATGACAAACACATTGAACATTTTAATACAGCTTTAAAAATTATCAAAGAGAATTATTCTGAATATTTTAATTTGCTAAAAAAAAGTATTAAAAAAGTATTGATCTATGATGGAGAGCCTTATTCGTTTGCAGCATTACAAGCCCATAATATGATTTTCCTGAATGCTCATATAGGTAATGATGAGGTTTTTTTCTTAGATCACATATTACACGAGGGGGCACATGTAATTTTTAATACTTTAACTTATAATTCTAAGATGAATTTATTTAAAGTTCCTTTTAAAACAGCAATGTCGGAAATAACAAATGACAAAGCAGATCATGGTGAGTTGTATGGGAGATTTCATGGTATGTTTACACAATCCAATATTAATCCATGTATGGAAATATGTATTGATAACAATGTTTTTAAAGGGGAGCAGCATCATGAATTACTAGGCAGGTTTTCAAGCAATATGAAAAGATTTAGAGCAGGTATCGAAAAGTTTAATATTCCCAATTTATATAATGAAGAAGGGGAATTATGGTATCAATTCTTTACTGAGCGATACCAAAACCTATATAATAGAAAAAAAGATTTGATTGATTCATTTGATGTATCTAATCAACCCTATGTATTTTCGTATAACATTTTTAAAGAAAGCAATAAATGAAAATAATTAATTTAATATGCCTATTTATGATTTTCAGTTGCCAAGCTCAACAAGAGAACAAATACTTAGAGCAGGTTGGAGATACACAATATAACAGTAAAATAGATGATCCAAATTTTAAAGTATGTAATCCTAATAAATCATTTCAATATTATAATATTTTTCAATCCAATGGGGTTCAATATAAAGGAGAAAAATATGCGATATTAAAGCTATGGGGAGAGACATACAATCCCAATTTGTATATTTCTGAAAAAACAGGGTATATCACAATTCGATTTCTCGTAAACTGTGAAGGTAAAACAGGCTTATTCAGAATCCAGCAAATGGATGAAAACTATCTGGAAACTTCTTTTAATGAAAATTTAGTTAAAAAAGTATTGAATTTTGTTAAAAGCCTTGATGAATGGGCTAAGGTAGAATCTAAAGAAAAAAAAATAGATTATTACCAATATTTAACTTTTAAAATAGAAAATGGAATTGTCAAAGAAATTTTACCATAGCATGAAAAAATTACTATTCACTTTCACAATACTATCTCCATTGACTGTTGTTTTATCTCAACTAAATTGTAATTCTTACAATGATGCTCCTTGTAAAGAAGCGTGTAAATTAGTAAACCTCGCAGAACCTTATCAAGGTTTTAAAGATTCTCAGAAAATGCTTGATATGGCTATTAAATTATGTCCAAATATGGATTATGCGTACAGGGAAAAATCAGTGCCATATTTAAAAAGAGGTGATTTTATTACTTGGAAAAAACTAATAGATAAAGCTGTAGAGATAAACCCTAAAAATAATTTAGGCTATAGAGGGTGGTGCAAATATCAATTTTTAAGAGATTATAAAGGAGCTTTGACTGATTTGAAAAAACTAAAAAACATGATGAATGATATTGGCTTTTCTCAAAATGGAGACTATAATTTAGAGATTGTAATAGGGTTATGTTACAAGGCGTTAGATCAGAAAAGTAAGGCTATAGAGTTAATAGAAAAGCAACTTTCAAAAAAAGAGTATGTACCATTGAATCATGATTATATACATTTAGGAGTTCTTTATTTGGAAGTTGGGAATAGAGAAAAAGCAATTAAATGTTTCAATAAAGAAATTGAAATTTCTGATTATTATGCTGAAACATATTATTACTTAGCTATGGCATACAAAGAAAAAAATAAAGAACTATATACTCAGAATTTAATTAAAGCCAAAGAGTTCTACCTTAAAGATTTTAGAATGAAAGATCCATATACACACCCTATGGATGCTATTTATTTACAACAAATAATAGAAGAATTGAAAAAATAGAGAATGAGTAATTTTAAGATTGTACAAAGTTTTTGGTCAAAACCTTTTTTGGAAGCAGCAAAAAAAAATAAAAACTTATGGCTGAATAAAGAAATGTTTTTTATTTCCAATGCCCTTAGTGTATTGAAGCTGAAAGAATTTTATTCAAATGTAGAGCTAGTTACAGATCATTATGGAAAAAGAATTTTAATTGATATTTTAAAATTGCCATATGATTCTGTGGATTTATCTCTAAATGATATTGATAATTATAGGCATGAGTTATGGGCAGTGGGGAAAATAAAAGCGTATTCGATTCAAAATGAACCTTTTCTACATATAGATAATGATGTTTTTCTATGGAAGGCATTTGAAGAATCATTTTTAACTAATCCACTATTTTGTCAAAACTTTGAAAACAATGTTGAATATTATTCAAAAATTACAGAGGAAATAAAAGAAAACGCTTTTAAGATTCCAAAAGAAATGACCCCTTATATTGAGAATAAAGCAAATTTGAATGGCTATGAAGGTATAAATGCAGGAATCATAGGAGGAAATGATTTAGATTTTTTTAAAAAGTATTGCCAATTAGCATTTAATATAATTGATAAAAATTATAATAAACTTGATAATTTAAGCAGTATCAATCCTTTTAATGTGTTTTTTGAACAAGCACTGTTTCATAGCTTGTCCATACATGATAATGTACATGTTGAAAAACTTTTCCCTCCTACTGATAAATCATTTATTGAGTTGGTTAGGATTGAAAATATTCCTTCATCATTTTATATCCATCCTGTTGCTGTTTGGAAAAAATCTATTCATATAAACGAGTACATTTATATTACACTTAAAGAAAGTTATCCTGAATATTTTGAAAGAATACAAACATTATTAAAAGAAAAATACCATGAAGTATTTTAAAGAAATCAAAGATATTCTTATAAAAGATTATGCAGTAGATAATGCAGAATTGCTAGAATTAGACGAGTTGAAAAATGCAGTGATAGGCATAAATGATGAGACCTTATTGCGAAAGTTTGAAATGAATGAGTATCTTTTCAACTATCAACTTAATATAAATTATGAAGAACTGTATCAGAAAAGGGTGAATAACTATTTTCTTATTCAGGAAAAAAATAAAAATAACCCCAATCTTTTACTTGAGGCTAAGTATCGTATCAATGATGTTGGGGTTTTATTGCATATTGATGGCGAAGGAAAGAAAATTTTCTACGAAGAAAATGGACATTCTAACATTGATACAGGTCAATTGGTGTCCTCTTATATAAGTTTTTCATTTAATAAAGATTGGGGATATATGAATTTTATTTTGACCAATGACGATTTAATTTTAATTGATATAATTAGGGGTGGGCAGAATGAGTTTTATGGGTATGAATTAAAAGAATCTTTAAAAGAAATCTTTCAGGAAGATAGTGATGACAACATTAGCAAGTTCACAATTAATCTACTAAAACATTTTACATTAAAAATAAATGCTTTAGATATTTTGTAGTTTCAACAATATTATTACATTTGTTAGATTATTAAACAATTTTAAACCTTAAAACTTATGTTGAATTTAAAAAATTTCAAGAAAACTACTGAAAGTAACCAAAAAAATGGTAGAATTTCACTAGATGAGTTCAAAAAACAAGCAACTCAAAACGAAAAAATGGATTTAGAAAAATTGACAGGAGGCATTTTGGGAGCTTGTCATGCACAATGGTTCCCAGAGCAAGGAACTATATATAAATATGGTTGGGGATAATATATTAATCAATAAAAATAAATTTTAACACAAATATATATTTGGAACTTATGAGCAGATTAACACTAGACCAGTTTAAAAAAGAAACTGTAAAAAAAGAACAAGATATTAAAGAACTTAAGAAACTTACAGGAGGTATTTTAGGAGCTTGTCACACAACAGCACCAGCACCTTCAGGAAATGGAACAAAAGAATTGAAAGAATTGCAGCAGGTAATTAAAGATATTCAGGCTCAATATCCATGGGTAAACTAATTTCTTTTGAAAAAAAGAACTAATTAAGGAGCGTAAGCTCCTTTTCTTTTATAATTATGAATGCAGATTGGAAATTTTCAGGAGATATTGTTCAAAATTTTGACAATCATATCTTATCATCAGTACCTTTATATAAACAAGGTCATAAACTTATATCTAATCTTTCAGATTTCTTTTTATCAGACAATTCTGTATGTTATGAATTGGGGTGCAGCACAGGTACATTACTGCAAACAATAGCAGATCATAATTCTACTAAAAATATCAAATTCATTGGTATTGAGATTGAGCAAGATATGGTCGATTTTGCAAATAGTAAATTGAATAATTATGATAATATTGATATAATTTGTGATGATATTTTAAATATTGAATTGGAAAAATCAGATATGATTATTTCCTACTATACAATACAATTCGTTAAACCTAGAATTAGGCAACTAATTTTCAATAAAATTTATGAATCCTTGAACTGGGGAGGTGCTTTTGTTTTGTTTGAGAAAGTAAGAGGTGCAGATGCAAGATTTCAAGATATTTCAACAGCCTTATACACAGATTTTAAATTGGAGCAGGGCTTCACAAAGGAAGAAATTTTAGATAAGACAAGAAGTTTAAAAGGCGTTTTAGAGCCTTTCTCATCTCAAGGAAATCTAGATCTTTTGCACAGATCAGGCTTTGTAGATGTTATGAGCATAATGAAATATATATGTTTTGAAGGGTTTTTAGCAATAAAATGACAAGTAGGATGATTTATAACAGAAATTTTTCTGAAATAGATAGGGTTAAAATTTATGTAGATAACATTCAGACCTATATTGCTGAATCTTATATGTTGCTATTTAATCATAATAAGTACAATGAATTTAATTTACACAAATACATTAATCAAGAATATAGGAAAGAATATTTTGGCTGTTTAATAGAAGCCTATCTCCATAACTACAATAATATTAGAGAATTATTATTAAATCTCAAGCCCTATGTAGAAGTTGAAGATGTATTAAGTGTTAATACTAATGGAGGTAATGCTGTTAATACAACACTAAAAGATTATTTATATCTACATAGAGACTGGTGCTATTACGAAGAAGGGGAAAAACAAGTAGAAATCATTGATAATGCTATTAAAAATTCACTACCTCTAAAAATGGAGAGTGCCCTGTTTTTAGGTTGTGGTGTAGGAAGGTTAGCTGTTGAACTTTCAGACTCTTTTAAAAAAGTATATGCTACTGATAAATCTTATTCAATGATTTGGCATATAAATAAGTTGATTTCTGAAAATAACTTTGAATTTTACAATCCACAAGAAAAAAATATCTATTCACTTGAAAATGTTGCTAAAAAACATACAGCATTCATAAAAGAGGATATTAAGAAGGTGATACGAGAAAAAGTAGATTTTTTTGTGTCAGATATATTAAACCTTCCAATTAATGAAGATTCAATTAATGCTGTTTTCTCAATTTATTTTACAGATGTTATTGCATTAAAATTATGGTTTGATAAAATAAATGCTATCATTAAAAAAGAGGGATATTTTGTCCATTTTGGACCATTGGATTATTTTTTTTCTGATGAATCAGAAATGCTTACAGCAAAGGAATTTAGATTATTTTTTGAAAAAAATGGCTATACAACAATTACTGATAAAATTATAGAGACCTCTCATTTGAATGATGCCAATTCTTTTACATATAAAGTTTACAGAAATTGGCTATTTGTTGCTAAGAAATAAGAATACCCTTCGCCTATACAGCTAAAAGGGTATTAATCCCAGTTAATGGGTGGTCATTTTGAACCGAAAAGTGGTGGTCAATTTGCTCCAAAATCAGTGGTCAATTTATTCCGAAATGAGGTGGTCAATTTGACCGTTTTTTCCAATAGTATCAAAAATACAAAAAATACTATTTACAACTTGAAGTTATTCTCAAATTTAAATTAGTTATGCTTTTAAATATCCATTTTCTCTTAATTCTTTATGTATAGAGGCTATATTTTCAGGTATTTCTGCTTTATAAAGCCAATTTACGTCAAGTCCGTGATGCATGGCTATATCCATTAAAAAAGGATTATCACCTATTTGTTTAGCCAGTTTTTCCATGACTGGAATAAAATCTATTAGATAATCCTCATGTAATTTGTTTATAATTAGCAGGGCTTTAAAGATTCTTGCAATAAAAGCGATATAGAGTTTCTGTAGTTTTTTATTGCTTTTAAATCCCATCAGATCTTTTGAAGCCTTTTCCAAAATTTCATTCAATAGGAAGATATTCAACCAAGCGTCACCGTATTTATCTTTAGTAGTAGTAACGTGCTTATTGATAAGTCCGCTCATCTCTCTTATATCCATGCTAAAATAGCCTATGGAGTATAAGTGTTGAGTAGCAGCAATATGACATTTTACTTTTAGCTGTTCTTGTAATTCTTCTCTTAATTCTTCCACACTTTTATCACTTATTAATTCAAATGAAAGTCTTTTAGCCAGCGGTAGATTTTTTTTCAACAATCTGAATATAAGTTTATCTTTTTCGTCTGAGGGCAAATGAGATATTGCCTCTTTAAGTTCTTCTGTTATTGCCATTTTTGTTAAATTATAATAGTTAGATTATTCTAACTTTTTTTATTTGTGATTAATTTAAAAAACAATCTTTACATCCTCTTTATAGTTTTGTAAGATAGCATTTAGGCAAACTCTCCACAATCTTTACAGTCTGTACAGATACATTAATGATACTAAGAAGAAGATTCAGAATGTATTTAGGGTTTCCCATTTCTTCTGCCCAGTCATTAGGATTATTGGTAATGCCACTTTTGGCATCTGTGGTGATTTGGTATCTTTCCATAATCCATTCTATGGCAGATTTTCCATTCACTACATATTCATAAGCCTTTTCTGGGATATTGTCTATAGTGATTTGGTTATTGTAGATAATACTTCTTTTTTCTCCTTTTTTAGGGAAACGCATTTTAGTAACTTTATAACTAGTAATATCTTCTCCTAAAATATTAGCTTCTGGATAAGATTCTACAGATTCATAATTAAGATGAAGTTCTGCTAAGGCTCTCCCTGCTTTACTGAACTTCCAGAAATCTCTAGGCTCTTCTACCAATGGGATTCTTGGGAGCATTTTTTTAAGGTCATTAGCAAAAGTTTCTCTATAGTCTGGGCTGTGTAAAATACCATACACATAGTAGAAAATATCCTCCTTACCTACTGAGTTACCATATTGCTTGGTAGCTCTTGTAAGGATAAAATCACTTATCCCATCTCTGCGTATATATTGGTTGGTATCTTCCTCATCAAACAATCCTCTTTGTTGTACTTTATTTTCTTCGTAATAATATAGAGGAAAACATTGACAATTTTGTAATATTTGTCCATCTGATATAATATTTGTAACTAGTGTTGAAAATTCATTTGTACCACCTATCCCTGTTACAAAAATTGTAATATTTTCTTGTTTATATGGTTTAGGGTAAAATTGTTCAAATTGTCCTCTTCTGTGAATTAAATGCTCTCCAAAATAAAGTTGTTCTTTTGTAAATGGTCTATGCATTGAAGAATATATTTTATCTTTTTCAAAAAGGCAATTAATTCCTTTTTCTAATTTAGGAATTAAACTACTAGTCCAACTTATTTTTTGGGGATTTGTTTCAATAAAATCTTTTGAAAGTAATTTAGGATTGTTTGTTTTTTCTTGTTTATATTCTAGCACTTGTAGATTATAAAAATTTACCATTCTTCCAATGTTACTACTAGCTTGATTCAGACTAAAATTATAAGACCAAGAATCTCTATTTGTAAAAACACCCAATGAATTTAATGTAAAAAAGGACTGAGCATTAATGTCAAATTTTTTCTCTGGTTCTATAGGGATAAATTCTTCAAAAATGGAGTTTCTGTGGTTTATCCAATCTCCCTCTGCATTGGGTTGTAAGGTAATGGTAGGTAGATTGGTAACTGTTTTGAAGTCTTTTATGATTTTTAGTTTTTCTTCTCTAGTAAGATAATCCCCAATATCATGATAATGGATGTTGGCTTTGCCTTTATACTCTGGATTTTTAACCAATAAGGTAATGGAAATAGGAGTTCTAGAGCCACTTCCAAAGATTTTGCCACCTTCTTTTCTGCTCAATTCTCCAGAGGTTCTTTGGTTTCCTCGTAAATTAAATACATAAATGCTAGAAAATTCTTTTTCTAATTCTTTTCTAAAGCCATCTGTACTATTGCCATCTAGCCATGCTCCATTGGATACAAAGGCTATTATTCCTCCATTTTTAGGATCTAGCCTGTCTGTACTCCATCTAAAGGCTTTTATGTAGGCATCATAAAGAGCATTTTTATTTGAAACATTTGAGTTTTTTACATATGTGCTTTCTATTCTTTTATCTAGTTTCTCATATTTTTGGTTTTGTGCATTATCATTGGTAGATTTTTGCCCAATAGAATAAGGTGGGTTGCCTATAATCACTCGTATAGGAGCAGATTTTTGTTTCTGCACCCTTTCTGAGTTTTGGGGGAACATCTCAGAAAATAATTTTTCTGTGGAATCAGTTTCTCCTAATTGGAAGGTATCAGTCAATACAATGCCATCAAAAGGAATGTACTTTTCTTTTCCTATGCCATCATCTGGGTCTTCTGTAGCATCATGAAAAGCATTTTCTATATTTACTGCTGCTATATAATAGGCTAATAAAACGACCTCATTAGCATGCAGTTCTTGGGTATATTTTCTATGGAGGTCTTTTGGGGTAATGAGTCCACTTTGTAATAATCTTACAATAAAAGTCCCTGTACCTGTAAATGGGTCTAAGATGTGGATATTTTCATCTGAAATACTTCTGCCAAATTCAGATTTCAAGACATCATTTACAGATTGGATGATGAAATCTACTACTTCTACAGGGGTATAAACTATCCCTAATTGCTCTACCATTTTAGGGAAAGCAGTTTTAAAGAATTTATCATACAATTCTATGATAATTTTCTGCTTGCCTTCTGCATTATCAATTCCAGAGGCTCTTTTCTTTACAGATTGATAGAAATTATCAAGCACTTCAAAATCTTGTGCAGAAGTGGTACTTTCTAAAACATCTAACATAGCCTGCATAGAAGTAGAAATTGCATTGTTCTTTACAAAAGAATAGCCCTCAAATAATGCTTCAAAAACAGGCTTGGTAATAATATGCTGAGATAGCATCTCTATAGCTTGAGATTCAGAAATACTAGGGTTAATGTTCTTTTGTAATCCATGTAAGAATTTATCAAAGGCTTCTTTGTGTTCTGGCTGGGTAGTAATAAGGTGTTTTATTCTGCTTATCTGGTCTTCTGCAATCTTAGCTACATCTTTAGCCCATTTTTCCCAATACACTCTATCCCCTACTTTTTGTACCATCTTGGCATACATAATGCCTTGTAATTCCTGAAATTGTAGGGCAAGTTGCTCTGTTACATCTTTAGTAGTGCCATTGCTTTCACCAGTACCTTCATCATTACCATGCGAAGCACCACCTACTAAGATTTGGCTAGGTTTCTTTTTGTTAAGGTCTATTTTATTAATAGTAGCATTAAACCTGTCATCATGCGCACGCAAGGCATTTAAAACAGTCCATACAACTTTAAATCTATCATTATTGTCTAATGCTTTAGAAGCATCTACATCAGAAGGCACTACTACAGGGATAATAATGTAGCCATATTTTTTACCTTCTGCTTTACGCATTACTCTACCTACAGATTGTACCACATCTACCTGAGAATTTCTAGCAGAAAGAAATAACACAGCATCCAAAGAGGGTACATCTACCCCTTCACTAAGGCATCTTACATTGGTAAGTATTCTACATTCATTAGGTTCTGTATCACTAGATTTTAACCACTCCAGTAATTCTTCTCTAGTGGGAGCGTTCATGCTACCATCTATGTGTTTAGAAGAAACACTTACCATTTTTTCTCTAGCTTTTGCTGGTAAAGATTCTAGGTAAATTCCTTTAGATTGGTTAAAAGTATTGGTAATATGGTTAGAAACTTTAATGTTTTGGCAGAATGCAACAGCTCTTTTCATAGGTTCTGGGTCACTCCCTTTTAATAAGCCTTCATCTCCTAAGACTTGTTTAGAA
This sequence comes from Chryseobacterium sp. RU37D, assembly GCF_900156075.1. Classification (GTDB taxonomy): domain Bacteria; phylum Bacteroidota; class Bacteroidia; order Flavobacteriales; family Weeksellaceae; genus Chryseobacterium. The sequence goes on from NZ_FTMM01000026.1 coordinate 41,491, forward strand.
AGAGCATTAATACACCCTATGAGTTTAGAAGCATCATCAGAAGAAATTTCATTATCACTTCCTGCAATCATACTCTGTACAGAAGCAGGCACATCTTTCTCATTTAGGGTAAGAATAAGTACTTTATAATCTGTCAATAAATCATTTTCTACAGCTTCTCCAAATCCAATTCTGTAAATTTCTTCTCCATAGGTGTTTACATCATCCATAGAGCAAATAATGGCATCACTTTGCTGTGCTTTGGAGATAGAATCTTCACTATATAATCTAGGAGTAGCTGTCATGTACAGTCTTTTTTGAGATTTTATAAAATCATTGTCATGCACTTTTATAAAAGAGGAAGAATCTTCTTTGGTAAGAGAAACCCCAGTAGTTCTGTGGGCTTCATCACAAATAATGAGGTCAAAAACTGCGTTATCATTCCCCTCCTTCAGAAGATGTTGCTGAGCAGTAGCAATTACATCTATAGACTGATAAGTTGAAAACACTACAGTCATTCCTTTGTTACTAGTTCTATTGATATTTTTGAACTGAGTAATAACAGATTTCACATCTGTAGTAGCAGGTAAAGCTAAATCTACCACACTAGTATCACCTAAATCATTATTAGCTTTTTGCTTGGTGATTTTAGTATCTGAACATATACAAATAGGAGTGATGGGTTCTAATGCATCTGCTGTCCATTCTCTTAAAGTTTGTCCTAATAAGGCAATTGAAGGGACTAAAAATAATACTAAACCATTACCATTGGTTTCATTTTCTGCAATTCTAAGAGAGGTAAAAGTCTTTCCTGTACCACAAGCCATAATTAGTTTTCCTCTATCATGGTCTTTTAAATAGGTATTAGTCTTTTCTAATGCTAAAGTTTGGTGTGGTCTAAGTGATTTTTTCTCATTTCTTGCGAGTTCTCCACTTATTCCATTTTCAATTTTATCCCAATCTACAGGAGCTTGTTGTAAATCTGATAAATTAATTCTGGTAACTGGTGGATTTTGGTTTCTGATCGTTTCTTCTGCATTACCTCCCCATTTATTGGTAGTAGAAACCCAAAGTCTTTGTGAAAAACCTACAGTCTGTAACTGTTCATTTTGAAATATCCTGCTGGAAGTAGATAAAAAAGAATCTACAGCTTTTTTGTCAATGGTAGCATTTTCATCAAAACATTTACATTGAATAGCCCAATATTCACCATGAATGGTTAGAGCGACTAAATCTATCCCTGTATCCTTACCTCCAAAATCTTTTTTGCCAGGAAATTCATTCCATAACCATACTTTCTTTAGGTTATATGCATATTTAGGGTCTGTTAAAAAGTAATTTTGAATAAGCTTTTCAAATCTATCTCCTTTGTCTCTTTCTGAGAAAGATAATTTTCTGTACTGGGTAAGAATTTTATTAAAATCGTTCATTTTTGAAGGGCAAATTGATAAGGATCGCAATTTACAAAATATAACCCGTTGTGCATTTTAAATAATACTGACTTTTAAGTTATTTATATTTCGATTGAAATAGGCTTTATTGATGAATTGCACAACGGTTAAAGCTGTTATTTTAGCTAATATCCTTGTTTTGAACCCATCAAAGGATTTAGCATAATTACGTCTAATCATAAATTGGTCACATAATTGCGAAAACAATGTCTCGATCCTCTTTCGCTGTTTTTTGAACAAATAAAATTGAGGCCTGTAATCTTTCTGATTCACTCTTTTAGGCGTTTCCAATTCAATATGTGCGTAATTGAACAGATCAATTTGAATTTCAGTCGACAAATACTTTGAAAAATACCACTTATAGAACAAACCGCATGAAGTTTATAACCATAAAAATGCATTTGCTGAGAGGCACAAAAACCTCTGTTTGGATA
>NZ_FTMM01000008.1 GCF_900156075.1 Chryseobacterium sp. RU37D
AGATTTGAAACGTTGGATATTACTTGGAAGAATCTGCATTTTTTAGCATTTTCTTTAAGATTAATCAAAAAATTAAAAGTTTAAACAACTTCTATGTATAAATAATGTGGTAGATTTCAATTTTAATGAATAATATTTTTATGAAATTATCCAAAAGCTCTTTTCAGCAGACTTTCTACTTTCGGCTCACTTCCTCTGAAGTTTTTGTAAAGTTCCATTGGGTCTTTTGTACCACCAGAAGAGAGAAGAGTTTTATACTTCGTCGCAATTTCAGGATTAAAAATCCCGTTTTCTTTAAAATATTGAAATGCATCAGCATCCAGAACTTCCGCCCATTTGTAAGAATAATACCCCGCAGAATACCCTCCCTGGAAGATGTGTGAAAAGCTCGGGCTCATCGCTGTTTCAGGATTTACAGGGTACAATTGTGTAGCTTTCGTGTACTCATCCTCAAACGCCTTCACGGTCTTATTCTCCAACTCTCTGACTTTTGTATGGTAATTCATGTCCAGCAATCCAAAACCAAGCTGTCTCAAGGTCTGATAACCTTCCATAAAGTTTTTCGACTTCTCGATTTTCTCGATTTTTTCGTCAGGAAGAATTTCATCAGTTTTATAATGTTTTGCGAAAGTTTTTAAGAATTCAGGTTCGTAGCAGAAGTTCTCAAGAAACTGGGACGGTAGTTCCACAAAGTCCCATTTCACAGAAGTTCCGGAAAGGGTAGGGTATTGCGTATTCGCAAGCATTCCGTGAAGGGCATGGCCGAACTCATGAAACAAAGTTGTTACCTCCTGGAATGTTAATAAGCTCGGTGTATCTTTTGTAGGCTTGCTGAAATTACAAACGATAGAAATATGCGGACGGGAATTTTCCCCATCTTTTTTATACTGATTTTTATAGCTTGTCATCCAAGCACCTGCTCTCTTTCCTTTTCTTGGAAAATAATCAACGTATAGTAAAGACTTGAAAGTTTTTTCAGCATTGTTGCTTCCATCTTCAAACTTTCTGCTTCCTGCCTCAAAAACTTCAAAAACTTTTACATCTTCGTGATATTTCGGAATGTCATTTCTTTCTTCAAAAGTCAGCCCGAAAAGTTGATTTGCCAGCCCAAAAACGGCATTCTGAACCTGATTCAAAGGGAAATAAGGTTTTAATTCTTCATCATTAAGATCAAATTTTGCTTTACGAAGCTTTTCTGCAAAGAAAGCATGGTCGTAAGCCTGCATTTGATCTATTCCATCGGTTTTTGCCAAAGATTTTAATTCTTCGATTTCTTTATTTGCATAAGGTTTTGCTTTTAACAGTAGCTCATTCAAAAATTCTAAAACTTTTGTTGGAGATTTTGCCATTCTTTCTTCCAATACATAGTCTGCATAGTCGTTATAGCCTAATAATTCTGCTTTTTGCTGTTTTAGTGTAAGCAATTCTTTAATTAATTTCTGATTATCAAATTCTCCACCGTCAAAAGATTTTTTACCATTGGCCAATGCCAGTTCTTTCCTTAACTCACGGTTTTCTGCATACGTCATGAACGGAATATAGCTTGGGTATTGCAGAGTGACAACCCAACCTTCCAGACTTCTTTCTTTTGCTTCTTCAGCGTATTGTTCTAAAATAGCATCAGAAATTCCTGCGAGATCTTCTTTATTGGTAATATGCTTAAAGTAATTATTGGTGGAGGCCAGGACGTTCTGCCCGAACTGAAGAGATTTTAAAGATAAATCCATATTGATTTTCTTTAATTTTTCCTTGTCTTCTTCATTTAATAAAGCACCGCTTCTCACAAAACCTTTGTAAGTTTCATTTAAAAGCATTTGCTGCTCTTCATTAAGGTTGTACTTCTCTTTTTCATCGAAGACTTTTTTTATTTTATTAAATAAAGCTTCATTTTGAGAGATTTTTGAAGAATATTCCGTTAAAATCGGTGAAACTTCCTGAGCGATCTGCTGCAATTCGTCATTGGTTTCTGCAGAATTTAAATTGAAAAAAATATTAGAAACCACATCCAGCTGCTCTCCCGAATAGGCCAGGGCTTCAATCACACTTGTAAAAGTAGGATCTTCAGGATTGTTGACAATGGCATCGATTTCTGCTTCAGATCGTTGAATTAATTCCTTGAAAGCCGGAAGAAAATCTTCATTTTTAATAAAAGTAAACGGTGCAGAATGATATGGTGTATTAAATTTTTCTGTTAAAATATTCATTTTAAAAATTTTAATTATTGTAAATGTAAGGAATCACAACGATTCTTGAACTGACTGGTCAAAAATAATGCCCGAATGAAAAGTTGTGACAAAATTGTTTATCTTTATTAATCTTGTCATATGCTAAGACGGAAGATTGGGGAAATGATTATTTTTGGCGGCAGATGAACGATAAAAACAGGCGATGTTAAAATTTTAAACCCAAATATATTTAACCTATGAAAACAATCTTAAAAATTATTGGTGTAATTATTCTTTTAATTATAGCTTATGCCATTATTGCAATGCTTGCCTTCAGTAAAGATTATCATTTTGAAAAATCTGTAGTAATTAATGCTCCGAAAGAAAAAGTCTGGCAACAAATAAGCTCAATGAAGGGGTTTAATAACTGGAATCCTTGGATGAAACTGGATCCTGCTATGAAAATTACCTACACCGGAGTTTCCGGACAAGTAGGTGATAAATATTGCTGGGATAGTAAAAATGATAATGCAGGAGCCGGCTGCCAGGAAATTAAAGAATTGATTTTAAATGAAAAGCAGAAAACCAAAATGACTTTTATTAAGCCATTTGAAGGGGAGGCGACTTCAGAAATTGTTTTGTTACCAGAAGGAAATGCTACAAAAGTTACATGGACGATGGATACTGAACAGAATTCAATGATGAAAATAATGAGACCAATGATGGATTACCAAATGGGAAAATCTTATGGTGAAGGTTTGGATAATCTGAAAAAACTTTCTGAAAACTAAATGAAGGCCTTGTAATTTTTTACAGGGCTTTTTTTATTTATATTGAAAAAATATTATCTTTATATAAAGATTCGATTTATGGAGAAGATAGTATTTGAGAAAAATAACATAAGAAATTATGTAAAAACAGCGATTGCCGAAAAGATCGAAAAGCTAAAAAACTTCATTGAATTTACTTTAGAGGCGAGCCGCGATATCAAAAAGACACCGAGATATGATAGCATAAGGGAAGAAATGCAGGAAGAAATTTACCAGATGCAAAGGCAGCTCGGTGCCCTGAATGATTTGAGGAGAAATATGGCAAAAGTCCTGAATAATACCACCGAAAAAGTTCAGTTGGGATCATTGGTGATTACTAATAAAGCACGTTTTTATATTTCCGTTTCTTTAGGAGAGTTCTTTTTTGAAGGTGACCGTTTTTATGCGATTTCACCGGAAAGCCCGATGGCAAAAAAAATGATGGGGATGAAATCAGGTGATGAGTTTACATTGAATGAAATTCATCAGAAGATTCTGGAGGTAATTTAGGAATAATAAATAAATGACTGGTCAGTTTAATAATAATAAGTTTTCAAAGATGGGGAAATCTATTGATGAAATGAAAAAAATTTATCATTATTAGCCATCCATCAAGTTTTTCGTAATTTTGATTTATGAATAACGCAAAAGTTTTAAAACAAATAATAGAGCAAAGAAGAAGCATTTTTCCAAAAGATTATTCTGCCACAGAAATTTCTCAGGAAATTCTGGATGAAATCTTACATTCAGTGACATTTGCTCCCAACCACAAGCGTACCAGGCCTTGGCGTTTCAAACTGTTCAGAGGGGAAGGAAAAACGAAATTAGCTTCAGAAATGCAGGCTATCTATAAAGCTACCCAGCCCGAACAACTTTTTTTGGAAAAAAAATACAATGATATTGGTTTTAAAATCAATAAAGCAGATGCTATAGTTTCTATTGTTGTCAATTTCAGCGGAATGGTTCCGGAATGGGAGGAAATCGCGGCAGTTTCTATGGCAGTTCAGAATATGTATCTTAGCTGTACTGCTAATAATATAGGCTGTTATTGGAGTTCCCCGAAAATTGTGGATCACTTAAAAGAATCACTTACCATTGAAGAAAATCAGAAATGCCTGGGGTTGTTCTATATGGGTAATCTGAAGTAAAATAGCCCTGATCGAGCGGCCTGTCTGAGCTCTTTTTCTTTGTAAAAGAAAAAAGCGAGTAGTGAGAGCGGGTTCCCGGCTCCTGAAAAAAATATCTGAATTTTTTACCCGGAGCTTTTTAATTTAAACTTTTTTATTATCTTTGCACTCTTAAATATTTAACTGGGACGAGTTCCCCTAAAATTCAAACATTATGTCAGTAAAAATCAGATTACAAAGACACGGTAAAAAAGGTAAACCTTTCTTCCACATCGTGGTTGCAGATTCCAGAGCAAGAAGAGATGGTAAATTCATCGAGAAGCTTGGAACTTATAACCCAATTACTAATCCTGCAACTATCGATTTAAACGTTGATTCAGCTGTACAGTGGTTAAACAACGGTGCTCAGCCTACTGATACTGCAAGAGCAATCCTTTCTTACAAAGGTGCACTTTACAAAAAACACTTACAAGGTGGTGTAGCTAAAGGTGCTTTTGATGAGGCGGAAGCTGAAAAAAGATTCAATGCATGGTTAGAAGCTAAAGAAGCAAAAGTACAAGGTAAAGTAGAAGGACTGGCAACTGCTAAGGCTGATGCCAAAAAAGCTGCTTTGGATGCTGAAGCAAAAGTAAACGAAGCTAGACTTGCTGCTGCTGCACAAGCTGAAGCTAAGGCTGCTGAAGAAGCGACTAATACACCTGCTGCTGAAGAGACTGCTGAGACTCCTGAAGGGGAAGCTGCTGCTGAATCTACAGAAGAAAACACTGAAGCTTAAGGAAGAACCCCCGGAATGCGTAAAGAAGATTGCTATTTACTAGGAAAAATCACGCGCAGACACGGACTTGCGGGAAATGTAATCCTTAAACTGGATACAGATCAACCCGAGCTTTACAATAAACTGGAATCAATATTCGTTGAAATCAACGGATTATTGGTTCCCTTTTTTATTGCAAAAACATCCTGGAGCAAATCTGATGCTCTGAATATTTCTTTTAAAAACTCTACAGAGGCTTTGGTAGATCAATCTTTAGGTAAAAATGTATATTTACCGCTTTCTACCCTGCCAAAACTTTCCGGGAAACAATTTTACTATCATGAGATTATCGGCTTTACGATTTTTGATGAAGAAAATAACAACTGCGGCGTCATCGAATCTGTAAATGATCAGACAGCACAGAATTATTTCGTTACGAATTTTGGCGGAAAAGAAATCGTAATTCCTATCATTAAAGACTGGATTCTTGAAGTAAACAGAGACGAAAAGTTTATCAAAATGCAATTGCCGGAAGGCCTTATTGATGTTTTCCTGATTCCGTTGAAGAAGGATGAATAACTTTTTTGGCAAAGAGGCAAAAAGTTGAGAAAGTAAACTCGCTTTTACGTTCTTACTTCTCACTTTGTTTTCAATACTTAATTACCAATTACTTATTTTCTGTAAAATATTGGTGTACATTTTTTGATCCAGTTTTTATCTAAAATTTGTTTGCCGTTCCATATACTGCCATTTTTATGAAACTGCCCGAATTTGCAAAATCTAATACTTCCGATTTTTGTGTCATAGGTAGGCTAATGTGAATTTTACCCAATTATCGATAGGATACAGATACATATTTTCTTCATTTCCAGGAGAGATTCGTAGAATCAAATTTAAAAACTCATAAATAAAAACAATTTCTTTAATTAATTCATGTTTGAAATTAGTATTTATTACATAATTGATAATTATTTTTTTTAATTAAAGCGGCATAAGATCAATTGCGCTGTTTTTTGTAACTTTGCACTCATTAATTTTTATACAAAAATTTATAATCAACAAATGAAAAAGCAGACAATTAAGGAAATCCTACAGGATTACAAGAAAGTACTACATCATGACATTACGGTTTACGGCTGGGTAAGAACGTTCCGTGCGAATCGCTTTATAGCACTTAATGATGGTTCTACGATTAATAATTTGCAGATCATTGTTGATTTCGAAAATTTCGATGAAGAGATTATTAGTAAAATCAGTACTGCAGCTTCACTGAAAGTTGTAGGAGAGGTTGTGGAAAGCCAGGGAGCGGGACAATCTGTAGAAATTATCGCTAAAAAATTGATCATTTTAGGAGACAACTTTACAGAGGAAAGAGACAAAACAATTCTTCAACCTAAAAAACATTCTTTAGAAGTTTTAAGAGAACAGGCTCATTTAAGATTCAGAACAAACTTATTCGGGGCAGTTTTCAGAGTACGTCATGCAGTGAGCTTTGCAATACATTCTTTCTTTAATCAAAACCAATTTTTCTATATCAATACGCCTGTTATCACAGGAGCTGATGCGGAAGGAGCAGGTGAAATGTTTGGCGTTACCAACTTTGATTTGAACAACATTCCAAGAGATGAGCAGGGGGATATTGATTTTGCTCAGGATTTCTTCGGTAAAAAAACAAACTTAACAGTTTCCGGACAGCTTGAAGGAGAAACTGCAGCAATGGGACTGGGAAGAATTTACACCTTCGGACCTACTTTTCGTGCAGAAAACTCAAACACAACACGTCACTTGGCAGAATTCTGGATGATCGAGCCGGAAGTGGCTTTCAACAACCTTGAAGATAACATCGATCTGGCAGAAGATTTCTTAAAATATGTGATTCGATATGTTTTAAATAACTGTAAGGATGATCTGGATTTCTTAGATAAACGTTTTGCAGAAGAGCAAAAAACTAAACCTGAAAAAGAAAGAGCAAAAGAAGGTCTTATAGAAAAGCTTGAAAATGTAATTGCTAAACGTTTCAAGAGAGTTTCTTACACGGAAGCCATTGAGATCTTAATGAATTCAAAAGAGAATAAGAAAGGAAAATTCCAATATCCGGTTGAGAATTGGGGAACTGACCTTCAGTCTGAGCACGAAAGATATCTAGTTGAAAAGCATTTTGAAAGCCCGGTAGTTTTATTCGACTATCCGAAAGAGATCAAAGCATTCTATATGAAGCTGAATGATGACAATAAAACGGTTGCGGCAATGGATGTTCTTTTTCCGGGAATCGGAGAGATTATCGGAGGGTCTGAAAGAGAAGCCAGATTGGATGTCTTAAAACAAAAAATGTTAGATATGCATGTAGATGAACATGAGCTCTGGTGGTATTTAGACACAAGAAAGTTCGGTTCTGTTCCGCATGCAGGATTTGGATTAGGACTGGAAAGGTTAATTCTTTTCGTAACAGGAATGACAAACATCAGAGACGTGATTCCTTTTCCAAGAACACCAAAAAATGCTGAGTTTTAAGAATATAACTTATTGTAATTAGATAATATCCTTCTCAGAAATGGGAGGGATTTTTTTATTAACTTTAAATCTGTATAAATTTTTAGAAGCTATTCCCCGTCTGGAATTTACACTGGCCTTGTGGAAGTGCTGTATCTTTCAGGTTACTTTACTCATGAACATAGGGCTAGGTAGTAGTCATTAATTTAAGCATTGGGAAATATTCACGAAGTTTTGTCATTCTGTAGGAATCCAGACCCAATATTAGAAAACTTGATGGAAAATGGTGTTTGGGTTTCTACGGAATGATGACAAATAGATGGAATAAAATCTGGAAGAAAAAAATTAAAATGGATTTATAAACAACAAAAGCCTTTAAAAATCATTTAAGGGCTTTTGTTGTTTATTTTAAATAGCTTATTGTACCACATGTACTACAAAAATCGTGCTAAAAACTATTTTTCTCGAAAAAAATTATTAAATTCGTAGAATATGTTATGTTAAAACACAAAGAGTAAATATGCTTAAACAACACTTACAACTCAAATTAGGTCAGAAGCTCGCACCTCAGCAGATCCAGTTGATGAAATTGATTCAGCTTCACACGTTGGAATTCGAAGAGGAGTTGGAAAGAGAGTTAGAAGAAAACCCTGCATTGGAAATTGTGAAGGAGGAAACCAAAGAAGAGGATTATTCTTCCCTTGAAGACGCTTACCAGGATGAGGGTACGGATAGCATTGAAACTGATTTTGATGTTGACCAATATCTTTACGATGACGAACCAAGTTATAAAACTGCATCCAGCAATTATTCTCCGGACGACGAAGAATTTGATAACGAAAGCCTGCTTACAGAAGGGCAATCTTTATATGATTATCTGCTGGAGCAGATCCACCTTGTAAACATCAGTGAAGAAGATGAAAAAATTGCAGAATACCTTATTGGTAACCTTGATACAGACGGATATTTGAGAAGAGAAATAAAATCCATTGTTGATGACCTGGCTTTTTCTCAAGGAATTTATACTACAAAAGAAAAAGTGGAGGACATTCTTGAAAATTATGTTCAGAAGCTTGATCCGCCGGGTGTGGGAGCGAGAGGTCTACAGGAATGCCTCCTTTTACAGATTGAAAAGAAAGTAAGCTCTGATAAAGCAGTTTCACTGGCCGCGAATATTTTAAGACATCAGTTTGATGCTCTTACCAATAAGCACTACAACAAGATTATCCAAAAATACGATATTGAAGAGGATGATTTGAAGGATGCTTTGGATGAAATCTCAAAGTTATCACCAAAAGTAGGTGGAAATTTTGATACTCAGACAATTACAATTAATCAGGAAATTATTCCGGATTTTGTGATTCAGGTAAAAGACGGACAGGTGATCCCAATGCTTAACAGCAAAAATGCGCCTACTCTAAGGGTTTCGGAAGAATATAAAGATATCTTAACAACCTATTCTCACGATAAAAATTCATCGGAACATAAGCAGGCTGCTCTGTTTATTAAGCAAAAATTGGATGCTGCAAAATGGTATATTGATGCAATCAATCAACGCCAGAATACTTTATTGCAGACTATTACCGCAATTGTAAAATTTCAGAAAGAATATTTCATTACCGGTGATGAGAAATCTTTAAAACCAATGATTTTAAAAGATATTGCAGATATTACAGGCTTTGATATTTCCACAATTTCAAGAGTGGTAAAAAGTAAATATGCAGATACACCCAACGGAATTATTTACCTGAAAGATTTATTCTCAGACAGCCTTACCAATGACGATGGGGAAGAGGTTTCTACCAAAGAAATAAAAACTCACCTTCAGGAGGTTATCAATAAAGAAAATAAAAGAAAGCCGCTTACCGACGATGCTTTGGTTGTTATTCTAAAAGAACAGGGTTACAATATTGCAAGACGGACAATCGCAAAATATCGTGAACAGCTGAATATTCCTGTTGCCAGATTAAGAAAAGAACTTTAGAATAAGAAAAAAGCATTTCTCACCCGAAATGCTTTTTATTTTTTTACTTTGTCAAAGTTAAAATCTTTGACAAAGTTTAAATTTATTTTCCAATATCAGCTATGAGAATCAATTTCTTTCAACTGTTTAAGATTGCGGTCTAACTTTTTGATAATAATGCCGTAAACCAGCTTGTAGTACAGCCATATCAATGAGACACTCAAAACAGTACTTACAATAATTCCTACAATAACGATGGTAAGATCGGCACTTTTAGGCTCAATATTCTGTGTATTTAAAGCATAAAATATAAATGCCGTGAAAACTGATGTAAAGGCAATCAGAAGGGCAATACTGATTAAGATAAAGGCATTGACGGTTTTCTTAAACTTAATGATTCGTGTAATTAAACCTTTTAAATTTTCTTCAATTTTGATCTTACGATAGTTCTGATAGAATTTATAAACGAAATAAGCTGTAATTAATAAACTGAGAATTTTTACAATTAAATAAGCATTGTCAAAATTACTTTCAACCTCAGGGGTTTTTTGAGCTCCCAGCCTTTCTAAAACTTTTATAAAGCTGGTAGATTCTTCACCCCGGAAAAAATAAAATAATCCCAAAGCAGAAAAAAACACAAATTCTGCAACACTGATCCAGAAAATATACTTCACGTAATTCCGCGATTTCCGGTTCAACATCTGAAGGATCTCAGTGTCGTCATATTTTTTCTGAACAGGCTGCTCCTGCCACATCTTCTTTAAGCTGTCTAAATCAAAATCAGGCATATTTTTCCATCTGCTCTTTAAGTGTTTTCTTTAATCTGTTCATTTTTACACGCGCATTTACTTCGGTAATCCCGAGGTTTTCTGCAATATCCTTGTAAGGCAAATCGTCAAGGTACATCATTACAATAGCTCGTTCCACATTGGGAAGTGTTTTTATTACAGTATACAAAAGTGATACCTGCTGCTGTTTTTCATCATCATCTTCGATAAAATCGGCGTGATTAATGTCTAGCTCGTTGGTAGGCAGGCTCTTGCTTTTTTTTCTGAAAAGAGTAATGGCTGTATTTAAAGCAACACGGTACATCCATGTAGAAATTTTGGAATTTCCTTTAAATGAATCATAGCTTCTCCACAACTGCAAGACAATTTCCTGGAAAAGATCTTCCTCATCCTCCAAAGAATTGGTATAAAGACGCGAAACCTTGATAATCAACCCCTGATTATCCTTAATAAGCTGCGCAAACTCTTTTTCCTTTGAAGCCAATATGTGTTTTGTTTAGTTTACGAAGATAAGATAAAATATCAATTTAACAATGTAATAGTGTAACAGTATAACAATCTATTACTGTGATAATTTAATTTTAAAAAAAGGTAATTAGGATTGTTATATTGCTAGATTTCTGAATTGTTACATTAAATTGTATCTTTGCACCCACGAGAAAGTCGGCTTGTTGATTCTTATTTCGGTAAGGGTAGGAAAGTCCGGACACCGTAGAGCAGCAAAGCGGATAACATCCGTCACCCGTGAGGGTAGGACCAGTGCAACAGAAAGGATGTACAGTTCGGCTGTAGTGAAATCAGGTAAACTCTTTGTGGTGCAATGATAAGTATATCGGTTCTTTTCAGCAATGAAAATAGGGGTTGCTCGCCCTGAAAGCCGAGGGGTAATCAGCTAAAGTCCTGCAGCAATGTATGACGCAGATAAATAACAGGCACTTCTTCGGAAGCACAAAATCCGGCTTATAGATTTTCTCGTGGTTTTTTTAAGCTGGAAGTTAGAAGCTGGAGGAGGGAAGTTTTTAATTTGAATATTTAAAATGAAAGATGCTTCGACAGGCCCAGCATGACACCTTACAAGGCAGTTCATAAACAGTTAGTATTAGAGATCTTATGCTGAGCTTGTCGAAGCATCTGTCATATTATTTTTCGTTTTCCAACTGTTTTTTCGCTTCCCCTAAGCTCAATTTGTCTTCATCAGAAAGGTGAGGAAGCCTCAAATCCATTTTTTCTAAAGTATCAATAATGATCTGAATGGCTGCCACTCTTGCAAACCATTTATTATCCGCAGGAAGAACATACCAAGGAGCATAGTCTTTCGAAGTTTCATTGATGGCTTCCTCATAGCATTCCATATACTTTTCAAATAATGCTCTTTCCGGAAGATCACCCATGGAAAATTTCCAATTTTTTTCTTGTTCATCGATACGGTCAAGAAGTCTTTTTTTTTGTTCTTCTTTAGAAACGTTCAGAAATATTTTTACAATGGTTGTCCCGTTTTGAGAAAGGTGTTTTTCAAAATTACGAATGCTTTCGTAGCGGTTTTCCCAGAATCTATTGTCAAAATCATTTACTGTTCTCCATGTTTTCTCACTTAAATTATATTCAGGATGCACTTTACAAACCAAAACATTTTCGTAGTGTGAGCGGTTAAAAATCCCAATCATTCCTTTCTGAGGTAATGCCAGATAATGACGCCATAAAAAATCGTGGGAATATTCTTTAGAGCTTGGTGTTTTAAAGCTTGTTACATTACATCCCTGTGGGTTTACACCTCCGAAAACATGCTCAATTAGGCTGTCTTTTCCTGCTGCATCCATCGCCTGAAGCACCACCAGAAGAGATTTGCTTCCATCGGCATATAATTTTTCCTGAAGCTCACGAAGTTTTTCCTTTTCATGGATTAATAATTCTGTCCCTTCTTCTTTGGTAAGTTTTCCTTCATATTTTGTAGAAGTCTTTTTTATTGAGAATTTTCCTTTGATCAAAAAATCATCTGAGAAATTGGTGTCCATATTTTTATTTTATTTAAAGATAACTTTGCTAAATTCTAAAACTACAATAAATATAATAAAAAACCGCCTCAACAGAGACGGTTTCTTTATTTTTTAGTAAAGATTACTTCACAACAGCAACTTTTTTAGCAGCTTTAGCGGCTTTTTTGTCAGCCTTTGCCTTAGCTTTTAGTTCCGCAGGTGTCAGTGGTTTTGGATCTGGAGCGTTTGGATCTACGTTTCCTTTAATGTAGATTACGCTTCTGCTGTTTGCAGGGTCGTTAGAAAATACTTCGATCATTTTGTTGAATCCTCCATTGATAGCAGTATTGTATCCAACTTTGATCTGAGCAGATTTTCCTGGCATAATAGGATCTGTCTTGAATTCAGGGGTTGTACATCCACAAGAGGCTTTTACATTGGAAAGAACAAGAGGCTTGTCACCCGTATTTGTTACTGTAAAAAATCTTGTACCGTCTGAACTAGGCTTTATTGTACCATAGTCAAAAGTCGTTTTGTCGAATGTAATAGTTTGTGCAGATGCAAAAGCGAATGTCCCGAATAATGCAATTCCTGCGATTAATTTTTTCATATTCTTGAATGTTAAATATATTGTTAGATAAATTTTGAGAAACAAAGTTAAAAATTATTTTAATTCATACTTAAAATTTTTTTTCTTTAGACTATTTTTGCAAATTGTAAATTAAAGTAAAAGAATTTATGCAGATTTCAGAAAAGTACAATCCACAGGAAACAGAACAAAAGTGGTACAATTACTGGTTGGAAAACAAATACTTCCATTCAGAGCCGAATGATAAGCCGCCTTATACTGTTGTAATTCCTCCGCCAAACGTTACGGGGATCTTACACATGGGGCATATGCTTAACAATACCATTCAGGATGTTTTGGTTCGCCGTGCAAGAATGCGGGGTTTCAATGCTTGTTGGATTTCGGGAACAGATCACGCTTCAATTGCTACTGAGGCTAAAGTTGTTGCTAAACTGAAATCTGAAGGGATCAGCAAGTCTGATATCACCCGCGAAGAATTTTTAAAACACGCCTGGGACTGGACCGATAAATATGGAGGAACAATTCTTGAGCAGTTGAAAAAATTAGGTTGTTCTTGCGATTGGGACAGAACGCGTTTCACAATGGAACCAAAACTTTCTCAGCAGGTTATCAAATCTTTTGTTGATTTATACAATAAAGGATTGATTTACCGTGGCTACAGAATGGTCAACTGGGATCCTGAAGCGAAAACCAATATTTCTGATGAAGAGGTAATCTTTAAAGAACAAAACGGAAAATTATATTTCCTGAAATATAAAATTGAAGGTTCTGAGGAATTTCTTTCGGTAGCTACAACGCGTCCTGAAACGATTTTCGGGGATACTGCGGTTTGTGTCAATCCTAATGATGAGCGATATGCTCATTTGAAAGGTAAAAAAGTAATTGTTCCTATTGTTGACAGAGTAATTCCGATCATCGAAGATGAATATGTTGATATTGAATTCGGAACGGGTGCATTGAAAATTACACCTGCTCACGACATCAATGACTACGAGATCGGGCAGAAGCATAATCTTCAGATGATTGATTCTTTGGATGATGACGGAAATTTAAATGATCACGGTCAACATTACGCAGGAAAAAACAGATTTGATGTAAGAAAGCAAATTGCGAAAGAATTAGAAGAAAAAGATCTTTTGTTGAAAGCAGAAGATTATGTAAATAAAGTAGGAACTTCTGAAAGAACAGGCGCAGTTATTGAGCCTAAAGTTTCTGTTCAGTGGTTCCTGAAAATGTCTGAAATTGCAAAACCGGCTTTAGATGTTGTAATGGATGATGAAGTTAAATTTTATCCTGAAAAGTTTAAAAATACTTACAAACATTGGATGGAAAACATTCGCGACTGGAATATTTCCCGCCAGCTTTGGTGGGGACAGCAAATTCCTGCGTTCTATTACGGAGACGGAGAAAATGATTTCGTAGTTGCCGAGACAATTGAAGAAGCTTTAGTTTTAGCAAAACAAAAAACTAACAACGATCAACTAACAGCTGACAACCTAAAACAGGACGAAGACGCTCTTGATACATGGTTCTCATCTTGGTTGTGGCCAATATCTGTTTTTGACGGATTGCTTGATCCTGGAAATAAAGACATCAATTATTATTATCCAACTTCAGACTTGGTAACAGGTCCGGATATTATTTTCTTTTGGGTAGCGAGAATGATCATGGCAGGATTGGAGTATAGAAAAGAAGTTCCATTCAAAAATGTTTATTTTACAGGTATTGTAAGAGATAAGCAGAGAAGAAAGATGTCAAAATCTTTAGGTAATTCACCAGATCCATTAGAGTTGATGGATAAATATGGTGCAGATGGCGTTCGTGTTGGAATTTTATTGAGTTCCGCAGCAGGAAACGACCTTCTTTTCGATGAAGATTTAATGTTGCAGGGGAGAAATTTCATGTCTAAAATCTGGAGCGCTTTCCGTTTGATCAATATGTGGAATCATGAAGATAAACCCGCGAATTCAACTGAACTTCAAGCAATCGAATGGTTTGAGAATAAATTAAATAAAACAATTACTGAGATTAATGATCAATTTGAAAAATTCAGAATTTCTGATGCTTTACATTTGGTTTATAAATTAATCTGGGATGATTTCTGTTCCTGGTATCTGGAAGCCATTAAACCTAACTATGGAGAGGGCATTTCTAAAGAAGTTTACACTAAAACAGTTTGGCTTTTTGAAGAATTAATGAAATTATTGCACCCATTCATGCCTTTCTTAACAGAGGAGTTATGGCAAAACATTTCAGAGAGAAGTATTGAAGAGGCGTTAATTATTGCTCAGCAGAAAAAAGCAGAAGCATTCAGCGAAGAAATTATTAAAAACTTCGAAACGGCATCTGAAATTATTTCCGGGGTTAGAAATTACCGTCAGACAAAAGGGATTTCACCAAGGGAAACTGCTGAAATTTATACCAATGCTTCAGAATTTGCAAACGAAGCAATTATTAAAAGGTTAGCCAATGTTTCAGAAATTCATTTCGGAACAAAGACAGATAAGCCGAGCTTTACTTTCCTGGTAGGAGCAACGGAAATTTCTATTCCATTAAGCGAAAATCTGGATTTAGCAGAAGAAAAAGCGAAAACAGAAGAAGAATTAAAATATTTAAAAGGATTCCTCGTTTCTGTGGATAAAAAGCTTTCCAATGAAAAATTTGTTGCTAATGCAAAACCGGAAGTTGTAGAGGTGGAGCGCAAAAAACAAAAAGATGCTCTTGACAAAATAGCGATTTTGGAGGAGAAATTAAAAACTTTATAAAAAACAAACCTTCAAGGTTTTTAAAACCTTGAAGGTTTCAAAATAGAATGAAACATATAGAAAACATACAAAACCTCTTCTCAAAAAACTTTGTGGAAAGCCCGTTGCTGGAAAGCTTTGAAGTTGGAAAAATCTATCTTTCAAGTGGAAAGCTTGTTGCTTGTGATCCATTGATTACCAACGATATGAAGCCTTTTATGACAGAATTCCCAAATGGAGATTTCTCTGTTTTGCTCCATAAAGAAAGAGAAAGCAACTGTGTGGCGTATGCAGAAATTATTTTCAGCCATGCAGAAATTTCAGATTGGAAACTGGCAACTACGGAAGGGCAGAATGTAAAGGATCTAGCAGATGGAGAAGTTTTCGGATATCCCGTGGAAAGCGGAATGGGATGCTTCATGGATATGGATACGCAGAATAATTTAAATGAATTAGAGCAAAAATTATATCATCGTAAAGGAGCAGATTTTATGGGGATTTATGAAGAATTTTTCCACGATGAGTTCTTTGATGAAGATGGAGCAATCGATCAATATGCATTTTTAAAACCATCAGAATCTTATCCGGGAACCATTTTTGCCTTTGAAACTGGGTATGGCGAAGGTTTTTATGCGAGCTATATTGCTTATGATAAAGCCAATGCTCCTGTTAAAATAATTACTGAGTTTATAGAAATTAGTTAATTAAAGTTAATTATTTTTGTTAAGCAATTCTCAAATTATAAATTTGTCTAAAACCAACCACAATTAAAAACTATTAAAACACAATGAATTTCTCATCAGAACAGCCGAAAATCATCGTCGTAGGAAGCTCATCAATTGATCTTGTACTGGAAACAGAAAAAGTTCCGTGTGCTAACGAAACTGTTATTGCCCGCAATTCTGAGAGCTATTTCGGAGGAAAAGGGGCTAATCAGGCCGTTGGGACAGCCAGATTGGGTGCCAGTGTATATTTCATAGGCTGTGTAGGAATGGATCCTCTGGGCCAGCAAATCATGAGAAATATGGTGAGCGAAAACGTGAATGTGGGGTTTGTATACGAAACTGACCAGGAGGCAACGGGGACGGCATATGTGACTACTTTTGACGGAGACGCAGCGATTGTAGTAGTTCCAGCAGCTAATAATTTTCTGAATACTGGGCATTTAGACGCTGCAGATAAATATTTTCAAACTGTAGATCTTATTCTTATACAGCTGGAGGTTTCTCTTGAAGTCATTAAGCATACGGTTAAAAAAGCCAAAAAATATGGCAAAAAGGTGGGCTTATATGCTTCGCCTGCACAGCGTTTATATGAAGATATTTTAGATAACGTAGATTTTATTGTTGTAAAAAGCAGCGAACTGCATATTGTTTTCGGGGAAGATCAGAGAGAGGATATCCTTAAAAAATATTTCAATAAAGTCTTTGTAAGGGATGATATTAATTCTACCATTTATTTCGATGGAACGGAGATGAAATATTGTAGAAATGATAAAGACAAGATGATTTACAAAATGGGAATGGGAGATGCATTTACTTCAGGTTTTGCGATTGCACTCTGTCATCAGAATCCTATTGAAGAATGTGTAAAGTTTGGAAATGAGGTTTCTGCCAGGGTTTCCTCCAAAAAAGGATCTCAGACAGGCCTGCCGAGAGTGTCTGATTTCTTCTCATAAGTTATTTGCTACATATCGAAAAATGTAAACTTAATATAAGATGCAAAGTAAAATTTCCACTTTTATAGTGGATTTTTTCTTTTTACCTATGGAAAAATTAATGCTTACTACAAAAGATTCCGTATCAATCATAGCTCATCTTTTTTTGCCAGAGAAAAGTAATCATAAGCTTTTGCTAATTAATTCTGCGACCGGAGTGAAGCAGCATATTTATTTCTCTTTTGCTCAATATTTTTCCGAACGGGGATTTATTGTTGTTACTTACGACTATCGTGGTATTGGGCTTTCAAAACCTGAAAATATGAAGGGATATGAAGCATCAATGCGAATTTGGGGTTCGGAAGATTATAAAGCGTTGACAGATTATATTAAAATTAATTTTGATGATTATAAAAAATACTGTCTGGGCCATTCTGTAGGAGCTCTGATTTTAGGGATGAATGAGGACTCTCATATCTTTGAGGAATTTATTTTTGTGGGAACCCAGAATGCTTTTGTCGGAAATCTAAAATTCAGGACAAAAATTGAAGCTTTTCTTGGCTTTGGAATTGCTCAGCCGCTAACTACCGCTTTGCTAGGATATTTCCCCGGAAACTGGTTCGGTCTCGGAGAAAGTCTTCCGAAAAATTGCGCATATGACTGGAGAACCTTAATTTTAAACAGGAAATCAACCAACGGTTTGCTGGAGAAAATTGATGATTATTCAAAAGAGTTAACGCAAAAAGTATTTGTCATCCGGGCCGAAGATGATGTATGGCTTACAGAAAAAGGGGTAAAAAGCCTACTGAATGACACTTACCCTAATCTTAAACCAACCTACAGACTCGTTACAACTTCCGAATCTGAAAAAGGTGAAATTGGACATGTTAATTTTTTTAGAAGCTATAATAAAAAGCTCTGGAATATTATTTTAAATGAATTGATATAAATGAAGAATCTGATCGAAAACACGGTAGAATTTGTAAAGAAAAAGTTGGAAGGAGCAGAAGCAGGCCACGACTGGTTTCACATCGAAAGAGTACGGAAGCTATCCAAAAAAATTGCTGAGACAGAGAAATGCAACCAAGAAGTGGTAGAGTTGGGTGCGCTGCTTCACGATATAGCTGATCCTAAGTTTCATCATGGTGACGAAACGCTTGCCTTAAAAGTTTCAAGAGATTTCCTGGAAAGCCAAAATGCTCCTGAAAATGTTATTGAGCAGGTTGTATTTATCATTAAAAATATTTCGTTTAAAAATAGAGGTGAAACTCCTGAAAATCTTCCGATTGAATTGAAAATTGTTCAGGATGCAGATAGAATAGATGCCATTGGAGCTATTGGAATCGGAAGAACGTTCAATTTTGGAGGCTTTAAAAATAATCTCATGTACGATCCTGATATTCAACCCAAAATGTATATGTCTAAGGATGAGTACAAAAAATCAAACGGAACAACGATCAATCATTTTTATGAAAAGCTTCTGCTGCTGAAAGATTTGATGAATACGGAAAGAGGAAAGGAAATAGCCGGAGAAAGACATGATTTTATGCTGAAATTTCTGGATCAATTTTATAAAGAATGGAATGTTGATTAAGGTCCTTTAAAACTATTAAAAACAGTATCTTTGCAAAATGGTATTTGTGATTCTGCTTATTTTCTGGGCCTTGGTTTTTTCTCTTATTTTATCAAAAATAAAAAGAGGGAAAGGTGCCGAATGGGCAAAATTATTCCGGATTATTACCCTTGTTTTTACATTTTCTTTTTTTACTTATTGGTTTATTAAGAAAAGTTCGGTTGGAATTGTAAGGAATTCCGTAGCTCTACAGGTGATCAATAAGCTTCCGCAGCCGCTTGATTTTTATGTAATTAATCTTAATGATCCTGCTACAAATAAGGCAATGGAAACCAAGCATATCGGGAAAATACGCCCGGAATATTACAGAATTGAATATCTGAAAATGGATAAATCAGATCAATACTGGGTTGTTGGTTATCTTGGAAAAAAGAACCTGGTTTATTTTTCCCAAAATTCTGTTCCGAATAAAAATATTGACCAGATTATTGAAGTCCAGAATTATATTAACCAGAGTGTAAAGCTTTCTGATATTGCAAAAAAGCAAATTGAAGCTTATAATTATGAAAATATTAAACAAGGAATATGGATAACACTGGATTTTCTTCTTTTGTTTCTCAATTTGATATTACTACTAAAAAGAAAATAACCCCATCCGAATTTAGATGGGATTATCTTATATTATAAATCGTTCAATTTTTTATATAGTGAAAATTTTTAAGGATAATCTAGGATTAACATAATTCTTTCCTTAAATTCTTCTGGGCAATTTCTCACCAGCTTGTCTTTGTTCTGCTTGCTGATCTGCTTCGGATCCAGCCATTCTATAACGTCGGAGCTTAGACTGTTGTTATCATAAACTCTTTTTATTCTGTTATCTTCAAAAAAAGTATAGGCATCACCAAGCCAGTTGGTCGTAATACTGATTGTACAAATTTCTTTTTCCATTTCATTGGGTTTTTATATCAGTTAACAATTAATTAATATATTGTAATTCCTAATATAATGAATTTTCGAATATGAAATATGCTTTACTCAGTAATTTTTTTTTCGAATAAAAAAGTGAATTATATTTATTAAAATTGAATTTTTCATGATAATTGATATTTTATAAATAAAATTAAGATAAAAATTTATTAATCTTAAAATAATCTTCCTGTGCTCTCTGTTGCCATTTTAGGAATAAAAATGGCAGTTTTCCATTCATCGTTCATTTTTTTAATAAAATATGCAGATAGGAGAGGGGAAGCTTTTTCGACATTTTGGTGTACAAAAAAGTATATATTCTGCAGTCCTTCCTTTTTCCATGTTGTAAGGCGCTCCAGCCAGTCGTCCAGTCTTTTATAATCGCTCTCCGCATTGGCACCTACATATCTGATAAATGCGTTGGGGGTGGTAAGCCTCATGTGGAGCATATCCCTTCTGCCGGCTGTATCTACAATGATATTGGTAATGTTATATGTTTCAAAAAGTTGGCATGTGGTATTTAAAATATCTTTATCTGTGAACCATTCTGTATTTCTTAATTCTATTGCCAGTGGTACTTCTTTCGGCCAGTCTTTTACAAACCTTTCCAGCCTTTCGTAGTCTTTTGGTTTAAAATTATCATGAAGCTGCAGAAAAGGCATCCCTAATTTTTCGTCAAAATTCAAAACAGCGGTAGCAAATTGAGTAACTACATCTTCAATATTCAGGAGCCTTCTGAAATGAGAAACGGTATTGGTGATTTTCGGGAAAAATTTAAAGTTTGGAGGAGTTTTTTCTTTCCAGGTCTGTACCTGTTCAGGGGTGGGCATTCCGTAGAAGGTAGCGTTCAATTCAATTGAATTAAACTGTGTGGCGTAATAGGTCAATTCGTCCTTTGTACCTTTAGGGTAAAAGCCCTTCAGGTCGGTTTTATTCCATTTTGCGCATCCAATGGAAATATTTTCAAGTCCTTTTTTATTTTGACTTAAAATTTCCTTTGTTCCGGGATGATCTTTTGGTAATGTAAAATCTATTTTTGAAGGATCTTCTACCTGTCCGAATTTCATAATTTGAAGTTTTAAGAATTAAACACTTAAGCAAATATAAAACAAAAACCACGGAAATGTATGATCTGCAGAACGGATTATTTGCCTTAATGTTCATCTCTTGATTTAAAATAAAGAATACCTCAGAGAAGGGCTTAAAATAAAAAACACGCTTAAAAAAAGCGTGCTCTAGTGAATATGTTGATGTTTATTATTTGGAAATCTTATGCTTCACAAGCTGTACAGGTCACAAAGTTGACCATCATCTCTTTAGAAACAGAAGAACTTCTTTGATAATAAAGGGTTTTTACTCCTTTTTTCCAGGCTTCGATATAAAGGTAGTTTACATCTTTTACAGGCATTGTAGACGGGATCTGTAAGTTCAGCGACTGAGCCTGATCAATATATTGCTGTCTTTGTGCGGCCTGAGAAATGATCTCCATAGGAGAAATTTCTTTAAATGTTTTGAATACTGCTTTTTCTTCGTCAGTTAATTCTTTCAAATGCTGTACGGAACCATGGTTCAGCATGATTGTTCTCCATGTTTCTTCGTTATCAAGGCCTTTTTCTTCTAATAATTTTGCCAGGTATTTGTTCTTACGCATAAAGTTTCCTTTCGCAAGACCTGCTTTATAATAATTGGAAGCAAACGGCTCAATTCCCGGAGAGGTTTGTCCTAAAATTGCAGAGCTTGAAGTAGTAGGAGCGATCGCCATGGTGGTGGTGTTTCTTAGTCCGTATCCTTTCAGCAATTCTGGCTCGCCATAGATATTGGCCAGTTCTCTTGATGCCTGATCTGCCTGCTCCTTGATGCGTCTGAAAGCTCTTGCATTAAACTGAGTTGCTTCAAAGCTTTCAAACGGGATCATATTTTTCTGTAAGTAAGAATGGTACCCTAAAACACCCAATCCAAGTGCTCTGTGACGCATGGCAAAGTTTCTTGCACCCTGCAGATAATAATTACCTTCTGTTTTATCAATAAATTCTGATAATACGGCATCAAGGAAGTAGATGGCTAATTTTACGGCATTCGTATCCTTCCATTCATCGTATAGCTCTAAGTTCATGGAAGATAAGCAGCAGATGAAAGATTCTTCCAGCGTTGAGGGAAGCATGATTTCGGAGCAAAGGTTACTTGCATTGACAGTTAATCCTAAATCTTTGTAAACTTGTGGTTTATTTCTATTTACGTTATCTGTGAAGAAAATGTAAGGAAGGCCTTTTTGTTGACGGCTTTCCAACACTCTTGCCCAGATTTTACGCTTTTCCATATCTCCATCGATCATGTCCTGCATCCAGTAATCAGGAACGCAGATTCCGGTAAACAGGTTCTGAATCGGGCTTCCGATATCTTTGATTGATAAAAATTCTTCAATATCCCCATGGTCGATATCAAGATAAGCAGCAAAAGCTCCTCTTCTTACACCTCCCTGAGAAACCACATCCATCGCGGTATCAAACAGCTTCATGAAAGAAACAGCTCCTGAAGACTTTCCGTTGTCTGTTACCGCAGTACCTCTGTTACGAAGTTCCCCGAAATATCCTGAAGTTCCACCCCCGATTTTTGTCTGCATGATCACTTCGCCCATTTTATGGGTAATTCCTTCAATGCTGTCCGGAATATGAACGTTGAAACAAGAGATAGGAAGACCTCTCTGAGTTCCCATATTGGCCCAAACCGGTGATGAGAAACTAATCCATCCTTTGGTAATCATTTCCTTGAAAGCAGGTTGAAGTTCCGGCTTGTATAATCTTTTTGCAGCCGCAGTGGTGATCCTGTCGATGGCTCCTTCTACAGTTTCACCTTTCAGCAAATAGCCTCTGTTCAGCATTTGCTCGGACTCTTCATTGAGCCACCATATATTTGTACCTTGTTCTTCCATAGTTGTTTATATTTTCGAATTCCCGAGTGGGTTTTAATACTCAGGAATTTTGTTTGCTTATATTGAGTGAAAATGTTTTGTCATTCTGAGTAACGAAAAATCTTTTCTCTTCAAATTATTCTTAATTATTTTAAATTTTAACCATTAAGATTTTGATTAAGTATTATTATTTAAAAATATTAAGTTTAATAATTGTTTTGAGATGCTTTCCTTCGACAGGCTCAGGGTAAACTTTAGCTCAGCATTACATCGCTAATACTATTTGTTTCGACGCTCGCTTCGCTCGCGCTTAATCCAAAATTTAAAATCTAATTAAAAAAGATCGTTCGCTGTAATACTCTTATCATGTTTTGTGTAATCGACTGGTCTTTTTGCAAAGAAATCATCCATAGAATTGGCGAAAACTTCCTCTTCGAACCAAACCATTGGTCTGTATTGTTCAGGGGTTACGTTGTATTTTGTTTTCATGTTGATTTTCTTCAAGCTGTCATCAACACGATATTTCATAAAGTTTAACAAATCTTCTTTTGAGAAAATACTTAATTCACCCAGTTCAAAAATCCAGTCAAGGATTTCGCCTTCTAGTTCTACTGATTGGTCAACTAATGTATAAATGTCCTCAATATCAGAATCTGTTAATAAATCCGGTTGTTCTTCACGGATTTTATTGATTAAATAAATTCCGGCATTGGCGTGAATCTGTTCATCAACAGAAGTCCATGCTATGATATTTGAAACGTTTTTCATGTATCCTTTAAATCTTGTGAAAGAAAGAATGATTGCAAATTGTGAGAAAAGCGAAACATTTTCAATCAAAATACTGAATAATAAGAGGGAAGAAACGTATTCTTTTGGTGTCACAGAATTGGCATGTTTTAAGACATTTGATAAAAAATCAATTCTTTTTTTCACAGCAGGAATTTCCACTACATTAGAAAATTCTTCGTTGTAACCCAATACTTCCAATAATCTTGAATAGGCTTCCGAATGACGGAATTCACATTCAGCAAAAGTAGCACCCAGGCCATTCAGCTCAGGTTTGGGCATATGATTGTATAGATTTCCCCAAAACGTCTTTACAGACACTTCGATTTGTGCAATAGCTAAAAGCGCATTTTTCACAGCATGTTTTTCATGTGGTTCCAACTGTGAATGAAAATCCTGAACATCTGCAGTAAAATCCACTTCGGAATGCACCCAGAACGATTTGTTGATTGCCTCTACAAATTGAAGAACCTCAGGGTATTCAAATGGTTTATAGCTTACTCTTTTATCAAAAATTCCCATATTAAAAATGTCTTAAAAATTAAAATAAATAGATCAATGTGGATAAAGTTCAAAAAATATTCAACAATCTGATTTTTTGTAACTTAAGAATAAACGTTATCAACCAAGATTGTGTTTTTATTTTTTGTGATGCGCAAGCACAAAGTTCGAAAAAAAGAACTGTATTTGAAAGGGCGAAACACTAAATGATTGAGTTTTAACCGCAAAAGTTTTCCACATTTACATGAAAACTGCTTAGATATTGACTTACACAGTATTATCATAAAAAAATAATTGTTATCAGATATTTATAGTTAAACATTTTGTTGTAATATGTTGTAAATCAGTTTGCAAATAATTAAACAATAAATTAATTAAAGAAAATTTTATTCTTGTAACAAATTAGAAATAACATCTACTTATTATCATAAAAACATAGATCACTTAATGTTAGTAATTCAAGATTTACATAAATCGTACGATACCGGGAAAAGCAAGCTGCACGTTCTCAAGGGGATAAATCTAAATATTTCCAAAGGCGAGTTTGTTTCAATCATGGGAAGCTCAGGATCTGGGAAATCTACACTCCTTAATATCATTGGTATTCTTGATGAAAAAGACTCGGGAACTTATGAGCTGGATGGTGTTCCGATTGAACATTTGTCTGAAGTGAAAGCGGCAGAATATAGAAGTAAGTTTTTGGGATTTATCTTCCAGTCTTTTAATTTGATAGGCTATAAAACAGCTTTGGATAATGTAGCTCTTCCTTTATATTACCAAAATGTTCCAAGGAAAGAGCGTAACCAGAAAGCAATGGAGTATCTTGAAAAAGTAGGCCTTGCACAATGGGCAAATCATTTACCGAATGAGCTTTCTGGAGGTCAGAAGCAAAGGGTGGCCATTGCCAGGGCTTTAATTACGGATCCGAAAGTTGTTTTAGCCGATGAACCTACCGGAGCTTTGGACTCCAAAACGACTCATGATATTATGAAGCTTCTTCAGGATATTAATAATGAAGGGAAAACAATTATCGTTGTAACGCATGAGCCTGATGTAGCCGCACAAACCAAAAGAAATGTTGTCCTTCGTGACGGAATCATAGAAAGTGATGAGTTTATTAAGCAGCATATTTTATAGGCTGGAAGAATGAAGAAAAAAGAAAAAAAAGAGTTTTAATAATAATCGGCGGAAAAACTGGGAGACTTCCATCATCAGGCTTCCCGCTTCAAATCTGAAAAAATGTTCGATCTAGATCGCTGGCAGGAAATATTCAGTTCTATTCGCAGTAATGTATTGCGGACGGTGCTTTCCGGCTTTACTGTGGCCTTGGGATTATTTATTTTTATTGTGCTTTTTGGAATCGGGACGGGTTTGCAGAATGCCTTTACGCAGGGTTTTGCGAGAGATGCCCAAAACCTGATTTCCATTATGACTGGGAAGACTACCATTGCCTATAATGGGCTTCAATCCAACAGGCAGATAACGATGAATAATTCCGATTATGATTTCCTCGTGAATATTGATAAAGAAAAAGTAGGAAGCTCCACCCCAAGATATACTGCCAATTTACTAGTAAAATACGGTAAGGAAAGTGGAAATTATCAAATCAACGGTGCTCTGCCCGAAGAAAAAATTATCGAAAACCGGAAAATGCTGGAAGGGCGCTACCTGACGCCGACAGACCTAGACAGGAAACAAAATGTAGCCGTGATCGGAAGAATGGTGCAGCGGGATTTGATTAAAAACGGGAACCCGATAGGAAAAGAATTAAACATCAACGGAACCATGTTCAAAGTAGTGGGTGTTTTTTCAGACGACGGAGGAGACTGGGACGAAAGGCACATCACTGTTCCTATTTCAACCCTGCAGCAGATGAAGAAAGGTTCTGATACTGTAAGTATCAATTATATTGCGTACAATGATAAATTAACACCGCAGGAAGCCATTAAATACGGTGACGAATTAAAAGAAAGATTAAAAGCCAGAAAAAATGTAGCCCCGGATGATGAAAACGGGATCAGAGTCTGGAATAACGCCCAAAATATGAATGATACTTTTACTTTTATGGCAGTTCTTACAGCTATTGTTGGATTTATCGGTATGGGAACATTGCTGGCAGGAATCATTGGAATCAGTAACATTATGGTTTATATCGTAAAAGAAAGAACAAAAGAGATTGGAGTAAGAAAAGCTATCGGTGCAAAACCAAGAAGCATTGTTGCATTGATTGTTCAAGAAAGTGTGGTGATTACCGTAATTTCAGGATTTATAGGTGTAGGATTGGGAGTTTTGGCTCTAAAATTAATAGGGAACAGCCTAGAAAAATATTTTATTCAAAATCCGAGTGTGGGCTGGGGTACGATTATTATGGCATTCATAGCGCTTATTTTTTCTGGACTGATTGCAGGATTTGTTCCAGCATACAGGGCATCAAGAATTAAACCGATTGAGGCGTTGAGAACAGAATAAGTTATAAATTGTGAATTGAGCCTTAAGAAAGCAATTTTTTAATCTTTCAATCTTTTAATTATTTAATAAAATACAGTGAACATAATATTTAAAAAAGATACTTGGCAGGAAATTTATTATTCATTGAGAAATAATAAGCTTCGAACCTTCCTTACGATGATCGGTGTGGGATGGGGTATGTTTTTGTATGTGAGTTTGCTAGGAGCAGCAAAAGGAATGGAAAATGGGTTCGACAAATTATTCTCGGGATTCGCAACCAATTCAATTTTCCTTTGGGCCCAGAATACATCAATCCCTTATGATGGTTTCCCAAAAGGAAGACAGATGCACCTGAAGCTTTCCGATATTGAAATGCTGAAGAGAAAAATTCCGGAAATAGATTATATATCACCTCAAAACTCAAGGGGAAACTTCGGAAATGCAGGTGAACAGATGTCAAAAAACGGAAAATCTGCCACTTATACCCTTAATGGAGATTATCCTTTGGGAAACAAAATTTCAGAAAAAAAACTGATTTTCGGAAGATATCTTAATGACGCCGATATTTCAGGAAATAAGAATGTGGTAGTAATTGGCGAGGAGGTGTACAAAAACTTTTTTGATTCTAAAAAAAATGAAAACCCACTTGGAAAGTCAATCAATATTAAAGGAATTTTCTTCAATGTAATTGGTGTTTTCAGAGTGAAAAAAGGAGGCGGAATGGAAAATGACCAGACGGTTTTTATCCCGCTATCAACTTTTACAAAAATGTACAACAATGGAGATAATGTAGATTTTTTTGCCATTGTAAGCAAACCGAATGTTGATGTAAACAAAGTGGAAGAGAGAGTAAAGCTGCAATTGAAATCGAAAAATAATGTTTCACCTGATGATACGAATGCTTTTGGAACCTTCAACCTCGGAAAAGAGTTTAAAAAACTGACGGGATTTTTAAGCGGAATGCAGCTTTTAACCATTATTGTAGGAACATTAACGATTCTTGCGGGGGTGATAGCCATCTCAAATATTCTTTTAATTACCGTTAAGGAAAGAACAAAAGAAATTGGGATCAGAAGAGCATTAGGCGCAAAACCTTCGGAAGTTAGAAATCAGATTTTGTTGGAAAGTGTGGTGATCACCCTCTCATCCGGTTTGCTGGGATTTATGTCAGGGATTTTTGTTTTAATGATTTTAAATATAATGACCCAAAATCAAGACGCCTTCCCATTCTACAACCCGACGGTGAACTACGGAAATGTATTCGCGGCAATGGCAGTAATGGTTGTACTGGGATTGATTATCGGAATGATTCCGGCACAAAGAGCAGTGAAAATCAGACCAATTGAAGCATTAAGAACGGAATAAAGTTATAAATTATAAGTTATGAATTATGAGTTTTGCAGAGTAATTTTTAATATTTTAATTAAGTAAAAAATAAACTATACATATGAAAAAGAAATTCACTTGGAAAAAAGCTATTTACATTGTCTTGGGGCTTTTATTTGCAGTGGCGTTATTCTCGGGGATCGGGTATCTGGTAAAGTCCAATTCTAAAAAGAGCGAGGCTTTCCTTACCAGAAAACCGACCGTACAGAATATGGAGGATAAAGTGATGGCAACAGGAAAAATTATTCCAAAAGAAGAAATCGAAATCAAACCAAACATAGCGGGGATCATCGACAAGATTTTAGTGGATGAAGGTGATAAAGTGACTGCAGGACAGCTGATTGCAACCGTAAGAATCGTCCCGAATATTGCAGAAGTGAACAATGCGCAACAGAGTGTTCAGAACGCACAGCTGCAGATCAGCAATGCCAAAATGAATGTTGAAAATATGCGCAGCCAGTATGCCATGCAGGAAAAATTATATAAGCAGGGGGTTATCTCAAAACAAGAATACCTGAACTCTCAGCAGCAATTATTTACTCAGCAGCAGGCACTGAAAAATGCTAATCAACAATTGGCGACAGCGCAAAAAGTTTTACAGATTGCAAAAACAGGAGCTACTCCTGAACTGCAGGGTTTAGCGACGACTCAGATTCGTTCTAAGGCTTCAGGGACTGTTCTTGAAGTGCCGGTGAAAGTCGGAAGTCAGGTAATTGAAGCCAACTCTTTCAATGCGGGAACCACAATCTGCTCTATTGCAGACCTTAATTCACTGATCTTCCAGGGAGAAATAGATGAAGCACAAGCCGGGAAACTTACCCAAGGAATGAGCATGAATGTTGTAATCGGCGCGCTTCAGAATAAAACTTTCCCCGGAAAGCTTACAATGATCGCTCCAAAAGGGAAAGACAATAACGGAACCATCAAATTCCCTGTAGAAGGTGATGTTTACAACCCAAACAACGAATACATCAGAGCCGGATTTTCTGCCAACGGGGAAATTGTTTTAAAATCTGAGAAAAACGCCCTCTTATTGGATGAATCATTAATTCAATATGAGAAAAAGAACGGAAAAGACAGCCCTTTTGTTGAAGTAAAACAAAAAGACGGAAAATTTAAGAAAGTATATGTGAAGTTGGGTGCAAGTGACGGAATCAATGTTCAGATCCTTCCGGGATCAGGAATTGACAAAAATTCTGAAGTCAAAGTTTGGAATCCATCTGACAAGGACAAGGAAGAGCTAAAAGAAAAAGAAAAAAAATAGTAAACTAACATTATAAATTTCAAACTGTCAGTCCCGGGAATTTTTTCCGGGATTTTTTTCAATTAATCATTCCGTAAGAATCTAAACCAGTGTTGTTGATTAACGTTTATTTATGATTTAAATTTATTTAAAGAACAGATCCATGAAAAAAGCAATCTGATCCTTCTCCTTTTATCCTTGCAAAATTCATCCTTCAATATTCTCTAATCAATTCGGAATATGAGCTGCATTGGGATGAAAATAGAATTTTCCGTCATTCCCTAATGTACAATTCAGCTGTTCAGCATTCTGTATTTTCTGTGATTTTTTTGAAATAATTTTTTTATAAGAATTTATTATCGTAATATTGCGATAGATATTTAAAAAATGGGAGCTACCAAAACTGATTTTTTTACGGAGCGGCAAAATAAAATCGCAACCATTGCAAAAGCATTGGGACATCCCGCAAGAATTGCCATTATTGAATATCTGTTGAAAGTGAACGAATGTATATGCGGGGATATTGTAAATGAGCTTCCACTTGCTCAGCCGACTGTTTCCCAACATTTGAAAGAATTAAAAAATGCCGGACTGATTAAAGGAAATATTGAAGGAAATTCTATCTGCTACTGCATCGATGAAAGTGCTTTTGAAGGTTTGAATGAATATTTTTCAAATGTAATTACATCAGTAAAGAAGGGGAATTGCTGTTAAAAATTTACTATTTATTATCGTAATATTACTATATAACAATTAAAATAATTAATTATGAAACTATCCGAAATTAAAAGTATCCTTCCGACACTGGATAATGTGGTGTTCGAAGTAGAAAACGGGAAATTTGTTCCGGAACACTTCCATGTTACTGAAATAGGAATGGTTACCAAGAATTTTATTGATTGCGGTGGGATTATCAGAAAAGAAGAAAAAGTGAATTTTCAGCTCTGGAATGCCAACGATTTTGAGCATCGGTTAAAACCGAGTAAGCTCTTACATATCATTCAGCTTTCCGAAGAAAAATTAGAGATAGGAGATTTTGAAATTGAAGTTGAATACCAAGACAATACCATTGGGAAATATGATCTGGAATTTAGCGGGGAGCATTTTATTTTAAAGAATAAATTAACGGCATGCCTTGCTCAGGATTCCTGCGGAATACCGCCCCAGAAACAAAAGCTGAGCTTAAACGAATCGTCAAAAAGCCAGGAAAACTGCTGTACTCCGAATTCTGGTTGCTGCTAATAGTGAAAAGTCGATTAATTAAATATAAGAAATTCATTATAGTTATCACCTCTGTTATTGTTCTGCAGTTGGTTTTCGGATTTGATCCTAAATTCTGCATTATCAATATCATTTGGTTATTTGTTTAGAATATGGAAAAGAAAATACTAGTGCTTTGTACAGGAAACAGCTGCAGGAGCCAGATTGCAGAAGGTTATTTACGATATTTCGCACAAAATAAGGCTGAAGTTTACAGTGCAGGAATTGAAACCCATGGAGTAAATCCCAAAGCTATTGCCACAATGAAAGAAGACGGCATCGATATTTCCCGTCATACTTCTAATAATATAGATGAATATAAAAATATAGATTTTGATTTTGTGATTACGGTTTGTGATAATGCCAGAGAAAACTGCCCGTATTTTCCTACAAAAGCAAAAGTTTTTCATCATAATTTTCAGGATCCTGCAAAAGCAACGGGAAAACAGGAAGAAATAGATCGGCAGTTTAGAAATGTTCGGAAAGAAATTAAAAATTATTGTGAAAAATTTATCAGAGAAAATATATAATTGAACAATCTGATATTTTTAGTTCTTGAAATCATTTTTATCAAAACTGAATTCTCACTGAAAATTTCGTATTTTTGGGGTGAAAAATTTCAAAACTAAAAGTAAAATGGACATTATTTTCGACCTGATTGAAAAAGAAAGACAAAGACAATCTCATGGACTAGAACTTATTGCGTCAGAAAATTTCGTTTCTGAAAACGTGATGAAAGCAATGGGAAGTGTATTGACGAACAAATATGCCGAAGGATATCCCGGAAAAAGATATTACGGAGGTTGTGAAGTAGTAGATGAGGTTGAAACATTTGCTATTAACAGGGCAAAGGAGCTTTTTGGGGTTGATTACGTAAATGTCCAGCCTCATTCCGGTTCGCAGGCAAATGCTGCAATTTACCTTGCTGTTTTGAAGCCGGGTGACAAGATCATGGGAATGGATCTTTCTATGGGAGGCCACCTTACACATGGTTCAGCAGTGAATTTTTCAGGAATTCAGTATGAAGTGGTTTCTTACGGTGTAGAAAAAGAAACAGGCCTTATCGATTACAACCAGATGAGAGAGGTGGCTTTGAGAGAAAGACCCAAAATGATGATCGCCGGTTTCTCGGCCTATTCAAGAGATTTGGATTATGCTAAATTCAGAGAAATTGCCGATGAGATCGGGGCTACTCTTTGGGCGGATATTGCCCACCCTGCAGGTTTGGTCGCAAAAGGATTGTTGAATAATCCATTCGAACAATGTCATGTTGTAACAACGACTACTCACAAAACTTTAAGAGGTCCAAGAGGAGGAATGATCATGATGGGGAAAGATTTCGTAAATACATACGGCCACAAAACTCCGAAAGGGGAGATCAAAATGATGAGCCAAGTTCTTGATGGAGCCGTTTTTCCAGGGATTCAAGGAGGCCCGCTGGAGCACGTGATCGCAGGTAAGGCAGTAGCCTTCGGTGAAGCTTTGGATACTAAGTTTGAAGTTTACGCAAAACAGGTTAGGTCTAATGCTCAGGCTTTAGCTAAAGCAATGATCGACAGAGGGTTTCACATCGTAAGTGGGGGTACAGACAATCACCTGATGCTGGTAGACCTTAGAAATAAAAATGTAAATGGTAAAGAAACTGAAAAAGCTTTAGTATTGGCCGATATTACATGTAATAAAAATATGGTTCCTTTTGATGATAAATCTCCATTTACCACTTCGGGAATCAGATTAGGAACTGCTGCGATCACAACAAGAGGCTTGAAAGAAAATGATATGGATATCATTGCAGGATTTATTTCTGAAGTGGTGGACAATATCAAGAATGAAGAAGTGATTGCTTCCGTAAGAAAAAAAGTAAATGAATTAATGGAAGGTAAGGCTTTATTTAACTATTAATATTTATTCATATTAAAAATATAAAGAATGGGTGCTTGCTCATTCTTTTTTATTGAATTTATTTAAGCTAATTTTAAACAGGAAAAGTTTAATCTAAAAAATGGAAAAAAAATCTTTCACTTTTGATGAAATAAAATTGAAGCTGGTTAACTATTGTGTTTATCAGGACCGGTGCCATGCAGAAGTAGAGCAGAAAATGAAAGAGTTTCTTTTAATTGATGAAGCAAAAGAGGAGATCATGCTTTACCTTTTAAAGGAAAATTATCTTAATGAGGAAAGGTTTACAAAAAGCTATATCCGTGGCAAATTTTACATAAAACACTGGGGAAGGAATAAAATCAGGATGCATCTGAAGCAAAAACAGATTTCAGAAAAGCTGATCAACAAATCTTTTGACGAAATTGATGAAAATGATTACGAAAAAACGATTCGCAAAATTTACGAAGATTATTACTCAAAGCAGAAAGGATTGAAAGAATATCAAAGAAAATCAAAAAGTATAAAATATTTAATGAGCAGAGGCTTTGAATATGAGAAAATAAATGATATTTTTGACCAGACATAAATGATAAACACACACGGGATTGAAAGAACAGAAAATCTGGCTCTCAGGCTTTATTTTAGCTACCCGGGCAAAGGAAGCCAAAGATTAATATAGCCATTCGGAGGTGTGGTACAATTATCGCTTGAGCAATGTCTTATCAGGAATCGGAAGGAGACAGATGGAAGTGCTCGAGGAAAGAATTAGGCAAAGGAGAGAAAATCATGATTTTTATCAAGAAATAATAAAAGATATAGAAGGGATTACCTTGTTCTCAGCTCTCCATGAAGACTTTTATTCCAATTACGGGCTTAATACCATTTTAATTGATAGTCAATCTTTTCCAAATGAGGTTGCCAGAACTACTTTTTGGAAAACAATATAGAAAACCAGATATTTATGGAAACCGATGCATCTACAGCCTTTATATAGGGGTTTAGATTTTCGGAAGTGATATTTGTGGTATACTTTTTGAAAGTGGTTTGTGCCTTCCATCAGGAAGTAATTTGACTAACAAGTGTAAGGATAGAATTACCGAAATTTTATCTACTTTTATAGATTAATTATTTTTTAATTTAAAGGATGGATGAAATTTTATTATAATTTTGCATAACTATCAATATTAGTTTAATGAAGAGCAGGTTTTATACCTTATTATATATGAAAGCAAAGAAAGACAATGTATAATTCTCTTAGGAAAAAAATATTTAGAGGGGATAATGTTGTTAATCTCTCAGATGTAAGATATCTTCCCAGATGGATAATCCTTGTAATAGATATTATCATTCTGGTGATATCTTTATTTCTTTCTGCTTATATCATAGAAAAGATCAGCCAAAAAGATTTCATTTATCATGATGATAAAAGTGTTGTGTTTGCATCTATTATTTTTACGAATGTAATATTCATGTATATTTTCAAAACTTATGCAGGAATTATTAGGCATTCTACTTTTATAGACCTCTTCAAATTGCTGGTATCCTGCTTCTGTACAATGTTCGTAGTAGGGGCTATTAATATTGTTTACTTTTGGATTACAGGCGGAAAATTCATCCTTACACCATATCTGATTCTTTATTTTATTATTTCCTTCATGGGATTGTTTCTATTCAGATTATATGTAAAAGAATTTTTCCATATTGTAAGAGAATACAGGAGAAGTACTCTGAAAAAAAGAATTCTGGTATTAGGTATTGATGAGCAGTCTATTGCCATAGCAAGAGCAATTTTGGATAATCCGAGCCTGCCTTATCATGTTGTAGGATTCCTTACTCAAAGAACAGATTCCAAAAGGGCTTCTTTATTAGGAAAACCCATATTTGAAAAAGAAAAGATTGAAAAAAATACAAAGGAAGAGCTTGTCATTGACGGAGTTATCATTGTTAAAGAAATGATGTCTAAAGACGAGATGAATTCCTGGGTAAATTTATTTTTAGAAAAAGATCTTAATATTTTTAAGGCTCCGTCTGTTCAGAAGCTTAGAGACAGTGATCTGGGAGGGTCAATCAGGAATTTACAGATCGAAGACCTTTTAAATAGAAAACCTATTAAAATTGAAAATGAAGATGTCAAAAGCAGGCACTTCAATAAAAATATTCTCGTAACGGGAGGGGCAGGATCTATCGGGAGCGAAATTGTACAGCAGGTAGCACAATTTAACCCTTCTCTTATCGTTGTATTGGATCAGGCAGAAACTCCTTTATATGATATTGAGCTTGAGATGAAAGAAAAATTCCCTCAGATCAGGTTCAAATTTGTATTGGCGGATGTCTCAAACAGACATAGAATAGAACCTTTATTTCAAATGTATAATTTTTCCATGGTTTATCATGCTGCGGCCTACAAGCATGTACCTTTGGTTGAAGAAAATCCGCACGAAGGAATTTTGGTGAATGTTTTAGGCTCAAAAATCATTGCTACACTTTCCAGCAAATATCATGTAAACAGGTTTGTAATGGTTTCCACAGATAAAGCTGTAAATCCTACCAATGTAATGGGTGCCTCGAAAAGGGCCGCAGAATTATTCGTACAGTCGCTGCAGAATGTAGAAGGAAACACAACGAAATTTATTACGACAAGATTTGGAAACGTCTTAGGATCCAATGGTTCGGTAATTCCTCATTTCAAAAAACAAATTGAAGCGGGGGGGCCGGTAACGATTACCCATCCTGATATTGTAAGGTATTTCATGACCATTCCTGAAGCATGTGAGCTTGTATTGCAGGCCGGGACAATGGGGCAGGGTGGAGAAATTTTCGTATTTGATATGGGAGAGCCTGTTAAAATCCTCGATCTTGCAACAAGAATGATAAAACTTTCAGGCTTTGAGCCCAATATTGATATTAAAATAGTATATACCGGTCTTAGACCCGGTGAAAAGCTATATGAAGAACTGTTGAGTGATGATGCCAAAACGCTGCCTACCCACAATGAGAAAATTATGATCTCAAAGGATCCGTCTATGGAGTTTCAGGAAGTTGAAACGCTGGTAAACTCAATTATAAAAGCTTCTTTAAGGCGAGAAAAGGTGGAAGTGGTAAAGCTGCTGAAAGTAATTGTACCTGAATTTAGAAGCAATAATTCTATCTACGAGGTACTGGATAAATAGAAAAAATATAAATGTATATTTGTACAATTTTTAAATATGATGAAAGCTAAAGTACTGGTAATAATATCAGCTTTTTTATTAGTTTCCTGTAAAACTAACCCTAAAGGGCAGAATGATCTGAACTATATGCAGAATATAGAAAAGGTAGCTAT
The DNA here is from genome assembly GCF_900156075.1 of Chryseobacterium sp. RU37D. Lineage (GTDB taxonomy): Bacteria > Bacteroidota > Bacteroidia > Flavobacteriales > Weeksellaceae > Chryseobacterium. The sequence continues at coordinate 35,334 of NZ_FTMM01000008.1, forward strand.
TGACGCATCTGCCAAAAATTCGAATAATACGATCCAATCCGGAGACCAGCTGGTAATTTTAATTACCGCAAAAGATATGGATGTGGTAAAGCCATTCAATCAAAACTATTCTTCATCAGAAGTTGTTCAGACGAATTCCATTGCCGGTGGGAATACTCCTAATCAAGGAATGGTAACCGTTTCCGGGCCTACTTATATTGTAGATTCCAATGGTGATATAGATTTTCCTGTAATCGGGAAACTAAATACTTCCAATAAAACATTAGTTGAATTCAAAGATGAGCTCAGAAACAAAATGACGAAGTATATCATTAACCCTACCGTTAATGTAAGACTTGTAAACTTCAAAGTAACAGTTCTGGGCGAGGTGAACAGACAAGGGGATTATACTATTGCCAACGGGCAGGGGACCATTTTGAACGCCCTTGGTCTTGCCGGTGATCTTACAATGTACGGAAAAAGGGATGATATTTTAATTATAAGAACGGAAAACGGACAGGTTACTCATGGCAAAGTGAACTTACATGATGCCAATCTTATCAATTCTCCATATTACAACCTAAAACAGGGTGATGCTATTATTGTTGCATCCAATAATACAAAGGATCTCTCGGCAAAACAGAATCCCAATACAGGACTTTATTTAACTGCAATCTCAATCGGTATTACAGCTATCGCCGTAGTCGTAAGTTTATTCAAGAAATAACAAATTAATGGACAGTCAACTTTCTCCGCAACATTCAGAAACCAATCATAATCCGAATACTATTGATCTTAATGAAACTATAAAGCCGTATTTAAGAAGATGGCCTTGGTTTATTCTTAGTGCTATATTGACTGTAATAATAGGATATATAGCATTGAAATTTATGATGCCGGTTTATCAGGTACAAACTACTGTATTGATCAAAGATGCTAAAAACTCATCATCACCGGTTTCGAATGATTTGGGGGTTTTACCTGACTTATCGAGTTTCGGTGGAATGAAGACCAATAGCATCGCTAACGAAATTGAAATTCTTAAGTCTAAAAAACTGATGAGAGAGGTTGTGGTCAATCAGAACCTCCAAACCAGTATTATTGCAAAAGGTAGAGTTTCTACTGTGGAGCTATACAAAGAAACGTCACCAATAGAGGTAAAAGTAATATCCGAAAAGCAAAGCAATCCAGGCTCAGGAGGAAAGATACAACTGACAATAGATGGGGAAAAACTTGTTTTAAAATCGAGTAAATTACCGAGGGAAATTGTTTCTACCTATAATAAAACTATAAGCCTTCCATTTGCAAATATAATCATTATTAAAAATAAGGATTTTAATGCCAATATTATAAAAGGATTAGATTATAAAAATTTAGAATTAGATATTTCATCAATAGACTCTAAAGTAAATAGTCTACAGGGGCTTCTCAATGTCAGTCTTATCAATAAGGATGCTACTGTACTTAATTTGGCACTGAAATATCCGCAGATTACAAAAGCTCAGGATATTTTAAATAGCCTTGTAGTAGTATATAATAATGAAGCTATTTTAGATAAAAATTCAGAATCCAATAAAACACTTAATTTTATTGAAGATAGAATTAAAAAACTTTCAGGAGAGCTGGGTGATGTAGAAAATCAGAAAGAAAGTTTCAAATCTAAAAATAATCTTACTGATCTTGAGACAGAAGCAAAAATTGATTTGGAAAGTTCTGCAGCAGCAAGAGCTAAACAGCTGGAAGTAGATGCTCAGTTGGAACTTACGAATTCTTTAATAGGATTTGTCTCCAATCAAGGACAGTATCAGGTATTGCCAGCAAATGTAGGGTTAAATAATCCTGAAGCAACTGCGGGAATCTCTACGTATAACCAACTAATATTACAAAGAAACAGATTCCTTGAATCCGCTACTCCGGAAAACCCCACTGTTGTTGATATTTCTAAACAGATCAATTCAATGAGGACTTCCATAATGCAGAGCCTTCAAAGAAATAGAACAGGATTGGAACTGGCAAGAAATGAATATCTGGGAGAACAAAACAAAGTTGCCGGAAAAATTTCGAAGATTCCTGCTATTGAAAAAATGTTCAGAAGTATTGAAAGACAGCAACAGATCAAGGAAAATTTATATCTTCTTTTATTACAGAAAAGGGAAGAAACGGCGATCGCTCAGTCTATTACAGCTCCAAAAGCAAGAGTTATTGACAAGGCATATGCATTAGATGCTCCTGTGTCTCCCAAAAGTAATGCTATTCTTTTAGCGGCATTCTTTTTAGGCTTATTAATACCCTTCCTTATCATTTATCTAAAAGAATTACTGAACAATAAAATTGAAACAAAACACGATTTAGAAAAACTCGTTCACGCTCCAATTATTGCAGAATTACCAAGCCTTGAAAAAGGAGATTCTGAAATTGTGAAAGTAAATGATGTTACTCCAATGGCAGAAGCATTCAGGATTCTTATTACCAATATGAATTTTATGCTTCCAAAGGATAAAAAAGGAAAAGTTGTTTTTGTAACTTCAACTGTAAAAGGGGAAGGGAAAACTTTTACTTCTGTGAATTTGGCTTTAACATTGGCAAATCCTAAGAAAAGAGCAATTATTATCGGTTCAGATATCAGAAACCCACAGTTACAGAGATATAATCCTTCAAGAAAAGGTCTGGCCGGTCTTACAGAATATCTTTACTCGGATCATACTAAGCTTGAAGATGTTATTCATGTTTCTTCGTTCAATCCAAATCTGGATGTAATATATTCGGGAATGATTCCTCCAAATCCTACAGAATTACTTTCCAACGGGCGTTATGAAGCACTTCTGGAGGAATTGAAAGCAAAATACGATTATATCATTCTGGATACAGCTCCATTGCTTCTTGTTACCGATACATTCCTGATCGCAGAAATGGCAGATATTACGATCTACGTGGCAAGATCCAAATACACAGAAAAAGCTTTACTGGAATTTGCTAATACTAATATTGATCAAAATAAAATTAAAAAAGTTGGCTTTGTTCTAAATGACGTAAACAGAGAGAATTTAGGATACAGCAACAAATACGGTTACGGATACAACAATCACCATGAACAAACATGGTTTGAAAAAATTAAAAATAAACTTAGCTAATGATGAAAACATATAAAATAGCTGTTATCGGACAAGGCTATGTAGGTCTGCCACTGTCTTTGGAATTTGCTAATCATTATCCTGTGTTAGGATTTGATATTAATGTTCAGCGAGTGGATCAGCTTAATGCAGGACATGATATCACTTTGGAAGCGGATATAGAAAAGCTGAATAACGGCTTAAAAAAATACAATGAAACAAATGGAACTATTGGGTACAGAGCAACTAGCCAGCTATCTGATATTGCAGTATCTAATGTCTATATTGTAACGGTTCCCACCCCAATCGACAAATACAATGCGCCGGATCTTAATCCCCTGATTTCTGCTTCAAAAATGCTGGGAGGGATCATTAAAAAAGGAGATATTGTTATTTATGAATCTACAGTTTTTCCTGGCTGTACCGAAGAAGAATGTGTACCTGTTCTTGAAAAATTTTCAGGTTTAAAATATAATGAAGATTTCTTTGTAGGATATTCTCCGGAAAGAATTAATCCGGGAGATAAAGTGAATACCCTTACAAGTGTTAAAAAAGTAACTTCCGGTTCTACAGAAGAAATTGCAGAAGAAGTGGACAATCTTTATAAAAAGATTATTACTGCTGGAACTCACAAGGCATCAAGTCTTAAAGTGGCTGAAGCTTCAAAAGCGATCGAAAATGCACAACGTGACGTTAACATTTCCTTTGTCAACGAATTGGCATTAATTTTCGACAGAATAGGAATTGATACCAATGACGTTTTGGAAGCAGCAGGAACAAAATACAACTTCCTGAAATACAGACCGGGATTAGTTGGCGGTCACTGTATTTCCGTTGATCCGTATTATTTGGCTCATAAGGCAGAACAATTAGGATATCACCCTGATGTTATCCTATCGGGACGTCGTGTAAATGACTCTATTGCAAAGTTTATTGCTTCTAAAGTAGTAAAGCTCCTTATTGCAAAAGGAGGTATTATTAAAGATTCAGAAACGCTTATTTTAGGGGTAACGTTTAAAGAAAATTGTCCGGATGTAAGAAATACTAAAGTTGTAGATATTTATACAGAACTTAAAGATTATGGTGTAAATGTAGATATCTATGATCCTTGGGCAAGCAAAGATGAGGTGAAGCATGAATATGGAATTAATATTTTGGATACTTTAATTGAAGGAAAAAAATATGATTCTGTAATTATCGCTGTTTCTCACAACGAATTCCTTCAGATGGATCTTGATCAGTTGAAGAAAGATAATGCTGTGGTATTCGATACCAAAGCTTGTCTGGACAGAAATTTAGTAGATGCAAGATTATAAATACAAGAAATGAACTATGATATCATCATTGTTGGTGCAGGTTTAGTCGGATTGGCTACAGCGTATCAGACAAAGCTTAAAAATCCCGATTCTAAGATTTTAATTTTAGAAAAAGAGAATGATGTTGCAGTACATCAGTCGGGACACAATAGTGGTGTGATTCATAGTGGAATTTATTATAAACCAGGAAGTTTAAAGGCGAAAAATTGTATTGAAGGATATAATTCGGTCATCAATTTTGCTAAGGAATATGGAATTCGATACGATCTTTGTGGGAAAATTATTGTAGCAACTTCGCAGGAAGAATTACCGCTTTTAGACAATATCTATAAAAGAGGAATAGAAAATGGTCTTCAGGATCTGAAATATCTTTCCAGAGAAGAATTTCGTGAAATTGAACCTCATTGTGAGGGCGTAAAAGCCATCAAAGTTCCTCAAACAGGAATTATAGATTATCCGAGAGTTGCAAAAAAGATTAAGGAACTTTTTGAAGAACTAGGAGGTGAAGTAAGGTTTAATAATGAGGTTAAAAACATTATTAATAAAAATTCCGAAATTATCGTTGCAACCAATACTTCAGAATTTAAAACAAAAAAATTGGTTTCCTGTGCCGGACTTTATTCCGACAGGGTTACTAAGATGACCAACGAGAAGAATGATGTCATCATTATCCCTTTCCGAGGCGAATATTATAAAATTAAAGATGAAAAAAAACATCTTGTAAATCACCTTATCTATCCTGTTCCGGATCCGAATTTTCCATTTCTGGGAGTTCATTTCACAAGAATGATAGACGGGAATATTGAAGCCGGACCTAATGCTGTTCTGGCTTTTAGAAAGGAAGGATATGAATTTTTTGATTTCGATTTTAATGAAACCATGCAGACTCTTTTGTGGCCGGGTTTTAGGAAAATTGTAGCAAAATATGGTAAAACAGGATTAGGAGAGATGCATCGTTCTTTATCAAAATCTGCCTTTACTAAAGCATTGCAGAAACTTTTACCTGAAATTCAGGAATGTGATCTAGTAACCGGAGGTGCTGGAGTTCGGGCACAGGCCTGCGACAAAAACGGGGCTTTAATTGATGATTTTGACATTGTGAAAAACGGTAATATCATTCACGTAAGAAATGCACCTTCACCGGCTGCAACTTCCTGTCTTTCTATCGGAAATAAGATAAGTGAACTGATAGAACGCTAATTATATAAAAAAACACTAGGATAAAACAAACTGTATGAAAGTTCAGATGGTTGACTTAAAAAGTCAATACGAAAAAATAAGGGATGAAATAAACACAGGAATTCAGGAATGTATCGATACTACTGCATTTATCAATGGTCCTGCAGTGAAAGAATTTCAACAGGAATTCGAAAAGTATTTAAATGTAAAACATGTAATTCCATGTGCAAACGGAACAGATGCTTTACAGATCGCCATGATGGCTTTGGATTTAAAGCCCGGTGATGAAATTATCTGTCCTGCATTTACCTACGTTGCTACTGCTGAAGTAATCGGACTTTTAGGATTAAAACCGATTATGGTGGATGTTAATGAAAACACTTTTGATATTGCACTTGAAGGTTTAGAAAACTATATTACTCCAAAGACTAAAGCAATTGTACCAGTGCATTTGTACGGGCAAAGCGCAGACATGGAAAAAATCCTTGAATTTGCAGAAAAACATAATTTATTTGTTATTGAAGATAATGCCCAAGCTATTGGCTCAGACTATACGTTTACAGATGGTACTTCAAAAAAAACGGGAACGGTAGGACATATCGGATGTACTTCTTTTTTCCCATCTAAAAATCTCGGATGCTATGGTGATGGTGGAGCTTTAATGACGAACGACGATGATCTAGCTTCAAAAATAAGAATGATTGCCAACCACGGACAGGAGAAAAAATATTATCATAAAGTTTTAGGCTGCAATTCAAGACTGGATACCATTCAAGCTGCAATTTTAAAGGTTAAACTAAAAAATCTTGATCAGTATTCAGCAGCAAGAAATACAATGGCAGTCTATTATGATGAAAACCTTAAAGATATAGCTGAAATTCAGATTCCTCAAAGAGCAAAAAATTCTACTCACGTTTTCCACCAGTATACTTTAAAAGTAAAAAACGGAAAAAGAGACGAGCTGCAAAAGTACCTTGCAGAAAAAAATATTCCGAGTATGGTTTATTATCCGCTTCCGTTGTACAAACAGGAGGCTTTTCAGAAATATGTGGAAGAGAGCTATAGTCTTCCTGTTACTGAAAAACTGTGTTCAGAAGTAATTTCTCTTCCTATTCATACGGAATTTAATCAGGAAGTTTCAGATTATATAATTTCTGAAATTAAAAACTTTTTTAACTAATAATCAAAAATAAAGAAAACTATGTCGGATTTTTTTGCACACGAAACAGCTGTTATCGATGAAGGTTGTGAGATAGGAGCAGGAACCAAAATTTGGCACTTTTCCCATATCATGCCGAATTGTGTTTTGGGAGAAAAATGTAATATCGGTCAGAATGTTGTCATTTCACCTAAGGTAATTTTAGGGAAAAATGTAAAGGTTCAGAATAATGTTTCGATATATGAAGGAGTTACTTGTGATGATGATGTTTTTCTTGGTCCTTCAATGGTTTTTACCAATGTAATTAACCCCAGAAGTGCTGTTAACCGAAAGAATGAATATCTGAAAACTCACGTTGGTAAAGGGGCTTCTATTGGCGCCAATGCAACGATCGTTTGTGGTCATAATATCGGAAAATATGCATTTATCGGAGCAGGTGCAGTCGTGACAAAAGAAGTTCCGGATTATGCACTTGTAGTAGGGAATCCTGCAAGACAAACGGGATGGATGAGTGAATTTGGCCATCGTCTGAACTTTGATGCTGAAGGATTTGCGGTGTGTGAAGAAAGCGGTGGAAAATATAAATTGGAAAATAATAAAGTTTCTAAAATTTAAAATACAAATGTCTGAAAAAATAAAATTTGCTGTTATTGGTTGCGGACACATTGGAAAAAGACACGCTGAAATGGTGTCCAGAAATTCTGAATGTGAGCTTGTAGCCTTAGTAGATGTAAAAGATAAATCGGTCTTAGGAATCGAGAGCTATAATATACCGTTTTTTAAATCATTAGATGATTTTTTAAACTCGGGGATTGAGGTAGATGTTATAAACATTGCTTCACCCAACGGTTTCCATTTTGAACAGGCATATAAAGTGATTTCTGCCGGAAAGCATGTGGTGGTGGAAAAACCGATGGCATTAAATAAACAACATGCCGAAAAATTAATTTTCCAAGCCTTGCATAAGCATAAACAGGTTTTTGCTGTAATGCAGAACCGCTATTCTCCACCTTCTGTATGGATCAAAGAGATGGTGGAAAGTGGCAAATTAGGAGAAATATATATGGTTCAGCTTAATTGCTACTGGAACCGTGACGACAGGTATTATAAACCTGAATCTTGGCACGGGAAACAGGAGCTTGATGGAGGGACTTTGTTTACACAGTTTTCTCATTTTATAGATATTATGTATTGGCTATTTGGTGATATTACGAATATTCAGGCGAAGTTTGCAGATTTTAATCATAAAGATCTTACAGACTTTGAGGATTCCGGTTTTGTAAATTTTGATTTTGTAGAAGGCGGAATGGGATCTTTAAATTATTCGACTTCTGTCTGGAACCAAAATCTTGAAAGCTCAATGACCATCATTGCAGAAAATGGAGCCGTGAAAATTGGCGGACAGTATATGGATAAAGTGGAGGTTTGTAATATCAAAGACTATATAATGCCGGAATTGGCACCGACAAACCCTGGAAATGATTACGGGGCATATAAAGGTTCTGCTGCAAATCATCATTATATCATTGAAAATGTTGTCGATGTTCTGAAGGGAAGAAATACGATTACTACAAATGCTCTGGAAGGGCTGAAGGTGGTGGATATTATTGAGAGGATTTATGGATTGAAAAAAAATGACACTTATGGGCTTTAAAAAAGTTTTAGTATTGGCTCCTCATACAGATGATGGAGAGCTAGGAGCAGGAGGCTTTATTTCGAAATTAGTTGATGAAGGTGCTGAAGTTTTTTATATGGCCTTTTCAACTGCCGAAGAATCTGTTCCCGTAGGATTTCCTAAAGATATTTTGAAAACCGAAGTAAAAGCTGCTACAAAAGTACTTGGCATAAAAGAAGAAAATGTTATTATTTTTAATTATCAGGTAAGAAAACTTAATTATGCCAGACAGGAAATTTTAGAAGAATTAATCAGGTTTAAAAGAGAACATTTTGATATAGATCTGGTATTGATCCCAAGTATCAACGATATACATCAGGATCACTTTACTATTGCCAATGAAGGTATCAGAGCATTTAAGACAAAGTCTATCTTTAGCTATGAGCTTATATGGAATAATCTTTCTTTTAATACCCAAAGTTATGTATCTTTAAATGAGGAACATATTAACAGGAAAATCGATGCTTTGAAAGAATATAAATCTCAAGGATTTAGAGATTATCTGAGCGCAGATTTTATTCGTTCACTAGCTGTGGCAAGAGGGGTACAGTTTGGAGTGAAATACGCGGAGACTTTTGAAGTTGTGAGGTTTTCAATAAAATAAATAAAGCAATGATAGCACTTTCAGAAATTATAGAAAGACTAAATCCTGAAAAGGTTATAGGAAATATTGATAGAGAAATTATTAATGCCATTCAGCTTGACCTGAACAATGACAGGGATGATGTATTGATGTGGGTTTCTGCAAAGTTTAGCGAAAAATTAAAAGAAGTTAAAAAAGGTGTTGTCATATGTAGCAGCAGCCTTTCTGATGATTTTATTAATCCCGACTGTACCTATTTGATCTTTGAAAATCCCCGACTGGCTTTCCAAAAGGCACTTTCTGAGTTTTTTATGCCTAAGAAAAAAATAGGAATTTCTAAAACTGCAATTATTGGTGAAAATGTAAGTATCGGAAAGAACGTTTACATTGGAGAATATACTGTAATAGAAGACAATTGCACAATAGGCGATCATACTGTAATAGATCACCATACAACAATAAAAAAAGATACCATAATTGGTGAGAATGTGATTATCGGAGCAAATAATACAATTGGCGGAGTGGGTTTCGGATATGAAAAAGATGAAACGGGGCAATTTGTTTTTATTCCGCATATTGGAAATGTAATCATAGGAAATAATGTTGAAGTTGGTAACAATACATGTATAGATCGTGCTGTATTGGGAAGTACAGTTTTAATGGAAAATGTGAAAGTAGATAATCTTGTGCATATTGCGCATGGCGTAAAAATTGGTAAAAACAGCCTCGTTATCGCCAATGCAATGGTAGCCGGGAGTGTAGAAATAGGTGAAAATACATGGGTCGCTCCATCTTCATCTATTTTGAATCAGAAAAAGGTTGGAAGTGATGTGACTATTGGTCTATCAGCAGTTGTGGTAAAAGATGTTGAAAACGGACAGACCGTTATTGGAAGTCCTGCTGAAGAAATTTCTGTAGCGCTGAATAAGAAAAAAATTATGAACGAAAAATTGTTTAAATAGTTTTGGGTTTTAAAGACATAATTAATAGAGTAAAATCTAATTTATTTTTACAAAATGTTGCTATTCTATCCAGCGGAACTATCATTAGCCAGCTGATCGTAATAGCGACATCTCCTTTTTTGAGCCGTCTCTATTCGGTAGAGGCTTTTGGGCTTTTATCTGTTTTTAGCAGTTTTGCCATTTTCTTTGCGGTATTATCCACCGGAAGATATGAGCTGGCTTTGGGATTACCAAAAGAAAATATTAAAGCTTCCAATATATTTAAACTTATTCTATGTATTGGCTTTATTGTTTCATTGCTGTATTTTGTATTGATTTTTGTTCTCAAAGATATTATCCATTTACAGGATAATACTGGTTTTCTTAATAATAAACAGGTTTATTTGGCACCTGTCTATATTTTTTTCGGGGCATTGTATTCTGCTTTGGGATATTGGAACCAGCGGGATAAAAAATACACAAAAATTACTTTAGCTAATGCGATTCAAGTAATAGGAACAAGTGTTTTCAGTTTGTTTTTTGGTGTCATTAATTATGAAGGAGGATTAATATTATCCCTAATATTAGGAATTATAATTTCCAGTTTATATTTACTTTTAACGGATAAAGAACTTTTGAGCCATTTATCTTTTTTTGATAATAAAATGCTGAAGGTAGGTAAGGAATACAAGGCGTTTCCAAGATATATGATTCTTTCGGATTTATCACTTACAGCCTGTCAACAGTTTATTCCGATTCTTTTTTCGGCTTTATATAATACGACTATTGTTGGTTTCTTTTCGATGGCCAATAGAATGATAAGGCTGCCTAATATTGTGATTACATCATCAGTAGGAAATGTTTTCAGGAACGATGCAATTGATGAAATAAGAGAAACTGGAAATTGTATACATTTATACCAGTCTACTTTAAAAAAATTATTAATAATCTCATTTCCCATTTATTTGTTGGTATTTGCTGTTTCTCCGAAATTGTTTTCACTTGTATTTGGAGAAAAATGGGAAATTGCAGGATATTTTGCAAGAATATTATCTGTAGCTTTATTTTTTGAGTTTTTATCAGCTCCATTGAATACGCTATTTTATGTTTTTGAAAAACAAAAAATACTGATGAGACTGCAGATCATCAATGCACTATTTGTATTTATATCAATATTTTTGGGATACTACCTTGATAAAAGTTATTATTTGTCATTGATTTTATATACGATTGTTTCTGTCTTGTCAAGTTTAATTTTTTTATATTTTACCAATAATTTATCAAAGAATGCAAGTAGAAAAGCCTAATAGTTTACAAGTATTTTTTCTTACCCTTATGCTTTACGGCTATGAGCTTATATCCTTTTTTCCTGATTTATTGGGAATAGAATCCAGGCCTGTAAGTATTGCTTTAAGAGTTGTGGTGCTTGTTTCCGGGATATTCGTAGTATTAAAAAACAGAATGCAGTTAACGAAAATACATTACTTGTTGTTCTTTTTTTGGTTTTTATATCTCCTGCGGCTTTTTTATGATACGGCGCTAACTACAAAAAATATACTTGCCCCTATTAATGACTACTGGTCATTTTCAGTATTGATTATAGTGTCAATGTTTGCTTGTACTACTCAATTTTCAGAGAAAACCTTGCTGACAGTGAAAAATTATATTTTGGTAATTTTATTTATTGTCAATATTTGGGGACTTTATAATAATATTACAGCCCCACAGATCGTACCGGATGATATTCTGATAAGAGCCGACGGTAATAGTAGCTTAAATACTGTTTCTTTTGGGAAGACTTCTACCATTTTATTTTTTATCTGTTTTATATCATTACTAAAATATAAAAAAAACCTCCTGAGTATTGTATTTATCATAGGAATGCTCCTGGGATTATATAATATTTTTGTTGCCGGATCAAGAGGACCTTTAATACAATTAATTGTCATTATTTCGTTATACACTTTTGTTCATATAAGACAGGTAAGGCTGAAATATGTAGTTCTTGCTTTCATTGTAGGTATTGTGCTGCTTAACTTATTTCCAAGTTATTTTGAAGCCTCAAAACTGGTGTTTCAAAGGATCGGGGAAACAGGGTTTACAGCAAACGAAAATGATCAGTTTAGAGCTATGCTTTTGAAATCGGCCTGGAATCAGTTCTTAGACCATCCTTTTTTCGGAGATGCTATCGAAACTTCCATGGGTAATGCATACCCCCATAATATAATTTTAGAATCATTTATGGCAATGGGAATTGTTGGAGGACTACTTTCAATAGTTATCTTTATAGTAAATATAATAATTGGGACAAAAGTCTTAAAAGTTTTTGCTTACAGCTTTTTGGGAGGTATTCTTTTGATGGATACCGTAGGATCAATATCTGCAGGATCTATTGTTAATTATTTGCTTATATGGCCCGTTCTTTCTTTATCAATAAACCTCAGTAAAAAAAATGGAAAAAAATAGAAAAAAAATTGTGATGTTGCAGGATTTTTTTGGCTTAGGTTATACCTACCAGGAAAATCTTCTTACTGAAAATTATAGGAGATTAGGTCATGAAGTGGTAGTTATTACATCAACTTTTGAAAATGTCTTTGATTATACTCACGAAAAATATGATCCTTCCAAAAAAAAGAAAATAGAAGATTACCACGGGGCAAAAATAATCAGGTTGGCATATAGTTTGAATTTTTTAAATAAATTAAGAAAACATTCAGGAGTATATGAGATTCTTGTAGAAGAAAAACCGGACTTGATCTTTGCACATGATATTCATTTGAATTTAAAAGAAGCTGTAGAGTATCAAAAGAAATTCCCTGAATGTAAAATTATAATGGATTATCATGCAGATTATACAAATTCTGCAAAAAATTGGATATCCTTAAATATTTTACACAAACTTATCAGAAAACCATTTTTTAACAGATATAAAAAATATTTACATAAAATATATTCTATTGTACCCGGAAGTACAATGTTTCTAAATGAAGTTTATGATGTACCTTATGACAGCATAGAACTGTTACCTTTAGGTTGCGATTATGCGAAATGCAATGAAGCAAGGCAGAACACTAATATTTCAGATATTAGAAATCAGTTTGGTATTAAAAAAGAAGATATTGTAATAATTACAGGCGGAAAAATAAATCAGCTAAAAAGAATTCACCTGGCTGTAGATGCCGTTAAAAGACTGAATTTACAAAAAGTACATTTAATAGTTTTTGGTAAAGGAGATGTAAATGACGAAGTGTATTATGAGCAAATGAAAAAAAATGCTGAAGGATATAATGTTCACTTTACCGGTTGGATTGACAGTCATACAACGTATGAACTGATGGCTGCATCCGATATTGCACTTTTCCCATGCAGTCAGTCTGTACTTTGGCAACAGTCAATAGGGATGCATCTTCCACTTATTGCCGGAGATTTCGGCGGACAGGATATGTCTTACCTGAACCGGAATAATAATTTAATTAAAGTAGATGCTCAGGACATTAATGAAGAATATTTTGCGAAAATTTTATTAGAATTAATTCAGACACCTGAAAAAATAGATCTCATGAAAAAGGGAGCAGAAAAGACAGCAAAAGAGTTTTTAGACTACGAAATTATAGCCAGAAGAACATTAGAAGATTAAAAGGCTAGTAGCAGGACATATAATGATTAAAATTTTTCAAATATCAAGTGAGGTAAACAGTGGTTCTGTAGGCAGAATCGCAGAGCACATTGGTGAAAAGATAATTGATAACGGGTGGGAAAGCTATATCGCTTACGGAAGAGATCATAATCCCAGTAAATCCAATGTTATACTTATAGGAAATAAGACCAGCTTAATAAGCCATGGACTCAAAACCAGGCTTACGGATCGGCATGGATTCGGATCTGTAGCCGCAACCAAAAAGCTTATTAAAACAATTAAGGAAATCAATCCTGATCTTATCCAGCTTCAGCACTTGCACGGATATTTTGTAAATATTGAAATTTTGTTTAATTTTTTATCAGAATTCAATAAACCAATCGTTTGGACATTTCATGATTGTTGGTCTTTTACCGGACATTGTGCCTATTATGAATTTGTAGACTGCCACAAATGGAAAACAGAATGCTTTAAATGTCCACAGACTCATGATTATCCGCAATCGTATATAGATCAGTCTACCCGCAATTTCAGAGATAAAAAAAGGATTTTCAACTCTGTAGAAAATCTTACAATAGTTCCTGTTTCCAATTGGATTGGTGATCAGGTAAAAGAATCTTTTTTGAAAAATTTCAGAGTACATACTATTCATAATGGAATTGATATTGAAAAGTTTGCACCTCAAAATGCCGAATCTATAAAAGAGAAATATAACCTAAAAAACAAATTTGTAATCCTTGGTGTAGCCAGCCCGTGGAGCGAGAGGAAAGGTTTGAAATATTTTGTTGAACTTTCGAAAAATATATCAGATGATTATCAAATAATTTTAATAGGTTTGAATGATGAACAAATTAAAAAATTGCCTTCCAATATAATAGGAGTCAAAAGGACAGAAAATATTAAAGAATTGGCAGAATTCTATTCGGTGGCAAATGTTTTTGTAAATCCTACTCTTGAAGACACATTCCCTACTACAAATTTGGAGGCACAGTCTTGCGGAACTCCGGTTATCACTTTTAAGACGGGTGGGGCACCGGAAGCAATTGATGAAAATACAGGAATTGTAGTAGAAAAAGGAAATGTACAGGGATTATTAGATGCTATTCAGGAAATCAAAAAAAACGGTAAACAATTTTATACAAAAGAATGCAGGAAGAGAGCAGAATTGAAATTTAATAAAAATAACCGTTTTCAGGAATATTTAGACCTATATTGTGACATTTTAAAACTAAATTGATATGATAGCAAAATTATTCATAGTGCTTTCAACCGTACTGTTGCTTACCTGTGCGGGAAATGAACAAAAACAAAATTTTGTATCAACAGAAATTGCAGGTATTCAGAATTCACCTCAAATATTAATTTGCTCGGATAATAAATCTAAAACTTTTACAGACTTTATTAATCATGAGAAAATACAGTTTGTACAATTCGTAAACGACGGCCAGTTTATAGATAAAAAAGCTCCTTTTACATTCAGTAAAGATCTTCTTATAAAAGAACTGGAAAGAGCTTACCCCGATCCAAACGCCTCCGGGATTGCCTACATTGATATAGAAGTGCCTTATATAGACTATCTTAAAGAAGATATCACTACAGATAATTATAAAAGAAGCATTAAACTTTTTCTGGATGTCCTTGATTTTGTTAAAAAACAAAGACCAAATGTAAAATGGGGATATTATGGCATTCCTTATACAACATATTGGGGAAGAGATAAAAAGTTTTATGACCAATACAAAAAACTTGATCCGATAATTAGAAAAAGCGATATATTGTTTCCATCCATTTATATTTTCTATAATCATGTAAGCTTTAGTATGGAAAATGAAGAATATATTGAAGAAAATGCAAAAGAAATGATAAGAATCGCTAATATTTATAATAAAAAAGTGTGTCCTTTTGTAATGTCACGCTACCATCCTTCCAATGCAAGCATTGGAAATCAAAAAATAAATGATTCGGATTTTAGAACATATATAGCAGCTATTTCAAACGCAAAGTATAATAATAAGCATGTAGACGGTATTGTTCTTTGGAATGCAGATGGATATTCTTATCGCACCAGTGAGTCTGTTTTAAAAAAAGAACTTGAGAAAAATAAAATAACTAATTTTGACACGTATTATGATCAATACATTATTGGTCTATTAAGCTTAATGAAAAAGGAAGTAGAAAAATAACACTTATGGAAGAAACAAGACCTTATCAAATTTGTACAAAAACAATTATGGATACTACAGATCCGAATATTGTTTTCAATGAAAAAGGTGAAAGTGATTACTATATCAATTATATTGAAAATATATTACCAACTTGGCACACAGATGAAAGAGGCTTAAAAGAACTTGAACAGGAAGCTGAGAAAATTAAAAAAGACGGTAAAAATAGAGATTTCGACTGTATTATTGGACTTAGTGGAGGTTTGGACAGCTCTTATGCTGCCTATGTAGCAAAGGAAGTGATGGGATTAAGACCTCTTATTTTCCACGTGGATGCAGGCTGGAATACAGACCGCGCGGTAAGCAATATTGAGAAATTGGTAAACGGGCTAAATCTCGATTTATATACCGAAGTTATCAACTGGGAGGAAATGAAAGATCTGCAGGTAGCATTCTTGAAATCTCAGATTGCAGATCAGGATATGCCTCAGGATATTGCATTCTTTTCCGGATTGTATAAATTTGCCAAGAAGAATAAAATTAAATATGTTCTTACAGGAGGAAACTACTCAACAGAATGTTGTAGAGAGCCTGAAGAATGGGGAGCATATCCGGGAATTGATAAAACCTTGATATTGGATATCCACAAAAAGTTCGGAAAAAGAGAACTTAAAACTTTTCCTATCGTAGATATCATGAGCTATAAGCTGTATTATAAATATGTTTTAGGAATGCAGGTTTATAAACCATTAAACTGTCTGCCATACATTAAAAAAGATGTCGAGAAAATGCTTTTCGATAAATATGGATGGGAAAGTTTTCAGCATAAACATCATGAATCGAGATTTACAAGATTCTTTGAAGATTATTGGATGCCAAAAAAATTCGGATATCAGAAAAGGAAAGCACATTTTTCCAGTCTTATTCTTACAGGTCAGATGACCAGAGAAGAAGCGCTGGACAGAGTTTCCAGACCGGAGCTTTCTGAAGAATTTCTGCAGAAAGAATTTGAGTATGTAGCCAATAAATTAGATCTTACAGTTGACGAGCTTCAAAAATTATTTGAAGGTGAAAATAAGACCTATCACAATTACAAAAACAAAAGATCACTGATAGGTATTGGTGCTCAGGCGATGAGAAAATTTGGACTTGAAAAAAGATTATTCAGATGATAACGATTATTGACTACGGGGTTGGAAACATCAATGCCTTTGTGAATGTTTACAAAAGAGTAGATGTTCCCGTAAAAATTGCAAAAACAAAAAACGATCTAGAAGATGCACAAAAATTAATTCTTCCAGGGGTAGGACATTTTGATCATGCAATGACTCAATTGAATAATTCGGGAATGAGAGATAATCTCGACGAATTGGTGCTTGATAAAAAAGTACCGGTAATAGGTATTTGTGTCGGGATGCAGATGATGGCAAATAATAGTGATGAAGGAAAATTAGATGGCCTGAAATGGATCGATGCCACAGTCAAAAAATTTGACGAAACAAAAATTAATCAGATAACAAGGCTGCCTCATATGGGATGGAATGATGTAAAGCCTGTAAAAGATATTGAATTATTCAGAGGCTTAGAAAAAGACTCTATTTTTTATTTTCTGCACACTTATTATTTTCATTGCAACAATAATGAGGATATAATGGCCGTTACCGAATATGGCGGGGAATTTGCTTCGGCCGCACATCACGAAAATAAATACGGAATACAATTTCACCCGGAAAAAAGCCATCATTATGGTGAAATTTTATTGCACAATTTTGCAAAACTTTAAATGTTTTAAACACAAATGTTAAGACCCAGAATTATACCTAGTCTTCTGATACAGGACAATGGACTTGTAAAAACGGTAAATTTTAAAAATCCGAAATACGTCGGAGATCCTATCAACGCAGTAAGGATATTTAACGAGAAAGAAGTAGACGAGCTTGCCATTTTTGATATTGATGCAACGGTAAAAGGATTAGAACCTAATTATAGCCTAATTGAAAGAATAGCAAATCAATCCAGAATGCCACTTTGCTATGGAGGTGGTGTGAAAACTGTTGAACAGTCGCAAAAGATTTTTGGCTTGGGAATTGAAAAAATTGCCCTTTCTTCAGCTGTTCTTCAAAATCCACAATTAATTACTCAGATTGCAGACAAGGTAGGTTCACAAAGTGTGATTGTAGTACTCGATGTCAAAAAAAAGCTTTTCGGAGGATATGAGGTATATACTCATAACGGAAAAAAAGCTACGGGAATCAATCCGTTTAAATTTGCAGAAGATGCTCAAAAACTGGGTGCAGGAGAAATTATTATCAATTCTATTGATCAGGATGGTGTAATGAAAGGGTATGACCTTTCATTAATAGATAAAGTAAGAGAAAAGATATCACTTCCACTTACAGTGTTGGGAGGTGCTGGCTCTTTAAATGATATTAAACAAGTAATAGACAAGCACGGAATTATTGGAGTTGCAGCAGGTAGTTTGTTTGTATTTAAAGGTGTATATAAAGCCGTTTTAATAAACTATCCATCTTTTGAAGAAAAAGAAGGTATAAGGCAAAAATAATTATGTGTGGAATAGCAGGACTGATAT
Source organism: Chryseobacterium sp. RU37D (assembly GCF_900156075.1). Classification (GTDB taxonomy): domain Bacteria; phylum Bacteroidota; class Bacteroidia; order Flavobacteriales; family Weeksellaceae; genus Chryseobacterium. Next base: position 53,665 of record NZ_FTMM01000008.1, read on the forward strand.
ATAAAGACAAAACACCGGTAAAGGAGGAAACTCTAAGGAAAATGACAGATAAAATGTCACATAGAGGTCCGGATGCCGAAGGTTTTTTTGTCCACGAAAATTTGGGATTCGGACATCGGAGGTTATCAATCATCGATACGGGCGAATCTGCAAACCAACCTTTTCATTTTAATAATAAACATGTTCTAGTTTTTAACGGAGTTATTTACAATTATATTGAACTAAGAGAAGAGCTTAAGGAAAAAGGATATTTGTTTAATACAAATTCAGATACAGAGGTTTTGGTTGCTTCTTATGACTACTGGGGAGAAGAATGTGTGAAAAAGTTTAATGGGATGTGGGCTTTTGCAATTTTTGATTCTAAGAATAATAAAGTATTTTGCTCAAGAGATCGTTTTGGGATAAAACCTTTTTATTATTTCAGTAATGATAATAAGTTTGTCTTTGCATCCGAAATTAAACCCATCCTTGAAATTGAAAAAATAGAAATGGTAAATATCCAGATATTATTACAGTATCTGATTGTAAACTTAACAGGCCATTTTAATGAAACTTTTTTCGAAGGCATCTTAAAATTACCAGCGTCTCATAATCTTATTTACGACCTAAAAACGAATGAATTCCGAATCTATAAATATTATGATATTGAATTTAAAAAAGAAATAAATAAATTAAACCTAGAGGAATCTATTGAAATTTTTGAAAAAAAATTCGAAGAATCTATTAAAATAAGATTAAGATCAGACGTAAAAATTGGAAGTGCACTGAGCGGAGGACTAGACAGCCCGTATGTAACCACAATTGCCAATAAAATCATCGATAAGCAGAATAACAGTGGTTTTACAGCTGTTACAGTAGGATCATTGGATAAAAAAGATGATGAGAGCAAGCTGGCAAAGCTTATTGCAGAAACAATTCATGTAAATCATGATATTGTAGTTCCTAAATCCGACGAATTCAGACATGATCTTGAAAACGTGATTTTTATGCATGAAGAACCTTTTGCGGATTTATCGGTGTTCATGCAAAATTTCCTAATGAAGGAAGCCAATAAGTTAGGAGTAAAAGTCTTTCTTGACGGGCAGGGCGCTGACGAAATTCTATTGGGATATAGCAGATATACTGCCGCATTTTTAAGAAATCATGATTTTATCTCGAATCTGAAATTTTTAAAAAAAGTAAAAAGTCATTATGATATTTCTATTCTGGAAGCAGGGAAAATATATTTTTACTTTTCAAGCTATTTTGTAAGGAAGTTCAGATTGCAAAGGAGAGGTGCTATTTTAAAGAATAAATATCTTGAAATTATAAACTTTTCTAAACTGAAGAAACTTACAAAATCGTATAAAAAAATTTTTGAACTTCAGAAAAACGAAATTTTCCATTTCCTTCTTCCTGATATTTTAAGGATAGAAGATAAAAATTCGATGCTTTTTTCTATTGAATCCAGATTACCTTTTCTAGATTACACATTTGTAGAAACAGTATTATCAATCAATAATAATTATAAAATAAGGGATGGCTGGTCAAAATATATTTTAAGGAGAAATCTTGAAAAATTTTTGCCAGATGAAATAACATATAACAGCCGGAAAATTGGACTAAACCCGCCTGTCAATCACTGGTGGCCGCGATCAGAAAAAATCCTGGAAACCATCAATAACTCAAAAATAATACAGGAAATTTCAAAAAAGAAATATACCTTTATTGCAGACCGTGATCTGGAATGGAGATTGTACAACATTGCAGTCTGGGAAAAACTCTATAACATGAAACTTTAATATTAAAAACACATATGCAGATTAAAGATAAAACACTTCTTATCACAGGTGGAACAGGTTCCTTTGGGACAGCTGTTCTCAGAAAATTTATCAATACAAATCATTTTAAAGAGATACGTATATTTTCACGTGACGAGAAAAAGCAGGATGATATGAGAAATCAGTTTAAAAATGATAAACTGAAATTTTATATTGGTGATGTAAGAGATTATAAAAGTATCGAACCCGCAATGAGAGGGGTAGATTATGTATTTCACGCTGCCGCTCTGAAGCAGGTTCCGTCATGCGAATTTTTCCCGATGCAGGCCGTGAAAACCAACGTGGAAGGAACTCAAAATGTCATTGATGCTGCTGCAATAAACAAAGTTAAAAAAGTAATTTGCCTAAGTACAGATAAAGCCGCATATCCTATCAATGCAATGGGAATTTCAAAAGCAATGATGGAAAAAGTCGCGGTAGCCGCTTCCAGAAACCTGAACGAAACAGTTGTTTGTCTTACCAGATACGGAAATGTAATGGCTTCACGAGGCTCCGTTATACCTCTTTTTGTAAAGCAAATCAAAAACGGGGATCCGATTACCATCACCGATCCCAATATGACGAGATTTTTAATGTCACTGGAAGAGGCTGTTGATTTGGTTTTATTTGCTTTTGAACACGGAAATCCCGGTGATTTGTTTGTCAATAAAGCTCCTGCAGGAACAATCGGAGATTTGGCTCAGGCATTGAAAGAAATGTTTAAGGCCGATAATCCTATAAAAATAATCGGGACAAGACACGGTGAGAAATTATATGAAACATTGTGTACCCGCGAAGAAATGATCAAAGCAGAAGATATGGGAGATTTTTACAGAATTCCTGCGGACAACAGGGATCTGAATTATGCTCAGTATTTTTCTGAAGGAACGGAAGATATTTCGAAAATTGAAGACTATCACTCTCACAACACCCATCAGCAGAATGTTGAAGGAATGAAAACACTTTTAATGAAGCTTCCATTAATAAGAAAAGAAGTGTTGGGAGAAGACTTAATGCAATATCCGGATTAAATTATATTGGTATGGAAACTCCCCAGATTATTAAAGGAGGAAAATATTCCGACAACAGAGGTAATCTCTTTTTTAATAATAATTTTAATGCCTCACAAATTAAAAGGATCTATTACATAGAAAATGCAGATACCAAATTTGTGAGAGGCTGGACCGGACATAAAGTCGAACAAAGATGGCTTTCTGCATTGCAGGGAAACTTCACCATCAGACTGATTAAGATTGATCATTGGGAAAAACCATCTAAAAATTTATCGGTTTTGAAATTTGAATTAAATTCAGGCCAATTGGATATACTTCATATTCCTAAAGGGTATATAAGTGCTATTCAGTCTCAGGAAGAAAAATCGAAATTACTGGTGATGGCAGATTATTTTTTTGGCGAAATTGCTGATGATTATCGTTTTCCTATAGACTACTTCGAAAATTTTAAATAATGAAGAAAATTGGAATTACTGGGCAAAACGGATTTGTCGGTTCACATTTATATAATACATTAGGGCTATATCCCGAAAAATTTGAAACCATTCATTTCGAAAGAGATTTTTTTGAAAATGAAGAAAAACTGGATGGATTTGTTGGGAAATGTGATGTCATTGTACATCTTGCTGCCATGAATCGCCATCCTGATCCGGAAGTTATCTTTAATAATAATCTGGATTTGGTTAAAAAATTGGTTTCATCTTTAAAAAAAACAAATTCTAAGGCTCATGTTCTCTTTTCATCATCTTCTCAGGAAGAAAAAGATAATCTTTACGGAAAATCCAAAAAAGAAGGACGAGAACTACTGGCTAACTGGGCTGAAAAATCAGGCGGAAAGTTTACTGGAATGGTAATTCCTAATGTTTTCGGGCCGTTCGGAAAACCTAATTATAATTCTTTCATTGCAACTTTTTGTCACAAACTCACCCATGAAGAAACTCCTGTTATCGACAATGACGGGGAGGTGAAATTAATCTACGTGGGAGAATTAGTTCAGGAAATTATTAACCAAATTGAAGGCGGAGAAACCAAAAAATTATATAAAGTTCAGTCCACATCTACGAATAAAGTATCGGAAGTGCTTCAAAAATTAGAAAATTATAAACAATTATATTTCGATAACGGGGAAATTCCTATATTGGAAACACAATTTGATTTTAATTTATTTAATACTTTCCGTTGTTATTTTGATGTTAAAAATCATTATCCGGTTAAATTTACCCAACATACCGATCCGAGAGGAGCTTTTGTTGAAGTAATCCGACTCGGAATTGGAGGGCAGTGCTCGTTTTCAACGACAGTTCCGGGAATTACGAGGGGAAATCATTATCATACCAGAAAAATAGAAAGATTTGCTGTTATTAAAGGGAAAGCATTAATACAATTAAGGAAAATAGACACAGACGAAGTACTGGATTTTTATCTCGACGGGAACGAACCTGCTTATGTAGATATGCCGATCTGGTACACCCACAATATCAAAAATATAGGAGAAGAAGAGTTATATACGATTTTCTGGATTAATGAACCTTTTAATCCAGAAGATGCAGATACGTATTTCTTAGAAGTATAACCGGATGGAAAGAACAAGCCATTTAAAGCCGTCAATAATAAAAGATCAGGAAACGTATTTTCTGATCATGGTTTTATTTGGTTATATTCTTGCGTATATAGATCCTTTTTCATCCAAAGGATTTCCCTGGTATATCAATTTTTTAATCAGGGGCGGAATCTTTTTACTTTCAATATATTTTATAGTAAAGAATTTTCATATTGTTCAAAAAAGAAAAACAGTCATTATTGTATTTGCTTTGTTTTTCTCTTTTTATTTATTTAAACTTTATAAGACGATTCCCAGTTTTACCGTTCCTCCGGAAGTTTTTACCGGATTGAAGAATTCTATTTATTACTATGGGTTTATGGTGATCCCTTTACCGGTAATCGCTATTTTGAGCTTAAATTATCAAGAAATAGATTTTAAAAAGTTTTTCAGGATTATTTTTTTCGGACTTCTTATTATTTTCGGAATTAATTTTCTTTACACCCATTTTGTATTCGAATCGTACAGAAGCAACGGGAGAAGTGGTATTTTCCGGTCTTATTATATTCTGGTTGGGCATTATGGGTTGAGCCTGGTGATCATGTCATTATATGGCTATTTATTTTTAAAAGCTAAAGGATATTTTTACGCATTGGGGATTTTACTGGGATCTTTTGCCATCTTCGTTTCTGCTGCCAGAAGTCCTGTTTTGGCACTTTTTGTTATTCTCTTTGTCTTTTTGATCGCGATTAATAATAGAAAATATTGGCTCTGCTTTTTGGGAGCGGTTGTGTTGGCTTTTGTTGGGCTTTTTGTTATTTATCGAACCGGAATTGGTGAAAATTCTATTTTTTTTGAGAGGTTAAATGGGGCTATTTTCGAAAGAAATGCTTCCGGAAGATCATCATTTTTTAGCAGGGGAATAGAAATATTTCTCAATCATCCGCTGTTCGGAGGGAATGCATTATTTGAAGACGGTATGTATTCTCACAATATTTTTGTTGATATATTAATGTCAACAGGAATATTCGGTATAGCTCTGTTTATAATTTATTTTAAATTTGTAGTTCAGAGTTTTATTAAAATTTTGAAACATATTTATAAGTATAAAGAAAGCGGGGTTGTGATCTTCTTTTTCTTGCAATATTTTATTTTGGCTCAGACATCGGGAAATCTTTACTTATCATTTGAGTTTTGGTATTTTGGTGCGGCAGTTATAGGCTTAGGGTATATAAATTTTACAAATGAAGAAATTAAAAGTAATGACAGTCGTGGGAACACGACCGGAGATTATTAGACTATCAAGGGTATTATCGGCTTTGGATGCTTCTGAGGCTGTTGAGCATATCATCGTTCATACAGGACAAAATTATGATTATGAACTTAATCAGATTTTTTTCGAAGATTTAGGTCTTCGCAAACCGGATTATTTTTTAGAAGCCGCCGGAAAAACGGCTACGGAAACGGTGGGAAATATTTTAATTAAAATAGATCCGCTTCTGGAAGAATTAATGCCGGATGCTTTCCTTGTTTTGGGTGATACCAATTCTTGCCTTTGTGCAATTCCCGCGAAAAAAAGACAAATCCCGATTTTCCATATGGAAGCCGGAAACAGGTGTTTCGATCAGAGAGTTCCTGAAGAAACCAACAGAAAAATTGTAGATCATACCTCAGATATCAATTTAACCTATTCGGATATTGCAAGGGAATATCTGTTGAGAGAAGGGCTTCCTGCAGACAGAATTATTAAAACAGGTTCTCCCATGTTCGAAGTTCTCAACCATTATCTTCCCCAAATTGGAAGCTCCGATGTCTTGACCCGTCTAAATCTTGAAGAAGGAAAATATTTCGTTGTATCCTCTCACAGAGAAGAAAATATTAATTCTGAGAAAAATTTTAACGGATTAATAGAAAGCCTTAATGCAATTGCTGAAAAATTTGGTTTCCCAATTATAGTTTCTACCCATCCGAGAACCAGAAATATGATCGACAAAATGAAGGTGGAGGTAAGACCTGAAATTCAGTTTCTAAAACCTCTAGGGTTCCATGATTATAATGCTTTGCAGATGAGAAGTTACGCCGTTCTGTCGGATTCGGGAACCATTTCTGAAGAATCTTCAATTTTAAATTTCAGAGCCCTGAATATCAGAGATGCCCACGAAAGACCTGAGGCAATGGAAGAGGCATCTGTTATGATGGTTGGTTTATCTCCCGAAAGAATTTTACAGGGGTTGGTTCAGCTTCAGCAGCAAAAAACGGGAAAGGAAAGAAATTACAGACCGGTTTCAGATTATTCGATGCCGAATGTTTCTGAAAAAATGGTGAGAATCATTTTGAGTTATACGGATTATGTTAACAGGGTAGTTTGGAGTAAGAAATAATATAATGAACGTACTGTTTCTTACTTTAGTGAAAATTGATACTTTACAACAACGGGGTATCTATCATGATTTGATGCGCGAGTTCTCTGCTCATGGGCATAATCTTTATATTGTATCACCATTAGAAAGAAGGGAGAATAAAAAAACCTGCATTAAAACAGAGGGAAATACAAAATTCCTGAATGTAAAAACCTTAAATATCCTGAAAACCAATTTTATTGAAAAAGGAATTTCTACATTATCAATAGAAAAATTATTCTTAAGAGCGATAAAAAAGTATTTTTCTGATGTAAAATTTGATTTGGTTATCTATTCTACACCACCCATTACTTTTACAAATCTTATTAAGTTTATCAAAAAAAGAGATAACGCAAAAACATATTTGTTGTTAAAAGATATTTTTCCTCAAAATGCTGTAGATATGCAGTTTATGTCCGAAAAAGGAATTTTTTATAAATATTTCAGGAATAAAGAAAAGGAACTTTACAATATTTCGGATAAGATTGGATGTATGTCAAAAGCCAATGTTGATTTTGTTTTGAGGCACAATTCCTATATTCCAAAAGAAAAAGTAGAGATCAATCCAAATTCGATTCAAATACAAGGTTTTGAAGAAATATCCTGTGAAGATAAAAATCAAATTAAATCTAAATATAATATTCCGACAGATAAAAAAATATTTATCTACGGTGGAAATCTTGGAAAACCACAGGGTATAGATTTTCTCATTAAAACTTTAAATGCGGAAAAAGAAAATAAAAAAGGATTTTTCGTCATTGTCGGAGCTGGAACGGAATTTGAAAAAATTAAGGATTGGATTGATAAGGTAAATCCTCAAAACGTATTATTAATTTCATTTTTACCTAAAAATGATTACGATCTTTTAGTACGGGTTTGTGATGTAGGATTAATATTTTTGCATAAAGATTTTACGATTCCGAATTATCCTTCAAGATTGTTATCATATCTTGAGTACAAAATTCCTGTAATTGCGGCTACAGATAAAAATACAGATATAGGAGAGGATATTGTAAACAATAATTGTGGGGCAGCAGTTTGTTCAGATGATATAGAATCTATGATGAAAACCGTAAATTTGTTCGCTGAAATGGATAAAGCTGAATTTGAGAAAATGAGACAGAATAGTTGGGATTTTTTAGAAAGGGAATTTCAGGCTTATATGTCTTATGAAAAAATAATGAAATCGTTGAACGAATAAAAAACCAGGTGTACAGAAATTTCTTCAAAAGAATTACGGATTTTTTAGTGTCAATAATCGGACTGCTGATGCTAAGTCCTATTTTTCTATTGGTCATGATATGTTTATTTTTTGCCAACCAGGGTAAACCTTTTTTCTTTCAAAAAAGACCGGGAAAACATGGCGAGATTTTTAGTATCATAAAATTCAAAACCATGAATGATAAGAAAGATAAAAATGGAAATCTCTTATCAGATGCTGAAAGATTGACACCTGTTGGTATTTTTGTGAGAAAAACTTCTTTAGATGAAATTCCGCAATTGATCAATGTAATAAAAGGTGATATGTCACTCATCGGGCCGAGGCCTCTTTTGGTGCAATATTTACCCATTTACAATAATCATCAGGCAAGACGACATGAAGTAAGACCGGGAATTACAGGATGGGCACAAGTAAATGGAAGAAATGCTATCTCATGGAAACAAAAATTTGATTATGATGTTTGGTACGTGGATAATATCTCTTTTTTACTCGATATAAAAATTATTTTTCTCACCATAAAAAAAGTGTTTATCCGAGAAGGAATTTCCCAGGAAGGTCAGGCTACAATGGAATTTTTTACCAACAACGAAAATGAATAATATACTAATAACTTCCGCTGGGCAAAGGGTTTCTTTGGTTCGTGCATTTCAAAAGGAAATAAAAAAGATTGATGAGAATGGTAAAGTTTTCACGGTAGATCTTAATCCGGTTTTAGCGCCTGCTTGTCATGTTTCAGATGGATACAAACAAATTAACAGAGTTACAGAATCAAATTATATTGCTAATCTGCTAGAGATTTGTAAAAGTTGGAATATTAAAATCATAATTCCTACTATCGATACAGAACTTCTTATTTTAGCAAAACATAAATCTTTCTTTCTGGAAAATGGGATTATTCCTATTATTTCTTCAGAAAATTTTATTGAAAAATGCAGGGATAAAAGGATCATCAACAAATTTTTCAAAGAAAAAAATATAGAAATTCCAAAGCAATTCGATAAGGATAATATGTCGTTTCCTTTATTTATAAAACCTTACGACGGATCCTTAAGTAAAGATATATTTTTAATAAAAGAACCTTCGGAACTTACTGATTATCATATGCAAAATCCTAAACTTATGTTTATGGAGTATATAGATCAGACTATTTACGATGAATACACGGTGGATACTTATTATGATAAGAAGGGAGAGTTGAAATGCGTGGTTCCAAGAAAACGTATTTTTGTAAGGGCTGGTGAAGTAAATAAAGGGGTAACGCAGAAAAACGAGATAGAAAATTATGTAAGACAAAATATTCCCCAGATTGATGGCGCGGTAGGCTGTCTTACGATGCAGTTCTTTTTTCATCCGGGAAATAAAAGAATTATTGCCATAGAAATAAACCCTCGCTTTGGTGGAGGTTATCCTTTAAGTTATCTTGCGGGAGCAAATTATCCGGGATGGATTTTAAAAGAATATTTATTGGGTGAACATATTTCTTATTTTGATGGCTGGGAGAATAATTTATTAATGCTTCGTTATGATGATGAGGTTTTAATTCATAATTATGAAGGGTAAATATATTATATTTGATCTGGATGATACGCTCATGTATGAAATTGAGTATCTGGAATCGGCATATCATGAAATTGCAGAATTATTGGATATTCAAAATAAGGAAATGCTTTATCAGGATATGATCAATTGGTATCATGATAGAAAAGATGTTTTCGGAATTTTGGAAGGGAAATATTTACATGCAAAGATTGATTTATTGGATATTTACCGAAATCATTTTCCTAAAATTAAAATTGCGGAAGAAGTAAAATTTGTTTTAGATTATATTATAGGGAAGTCCTATAAATTAGGATTAATCACAGACGGAAGGTCAGTAACTCAAAGAAATAAATTACGGGCTTTGGATATTGAAGACCTTTTTGATAAGATTATTATTTCTGAAGAATTCGGAAGTTCAAAGCCGGATTTTAAAAATTATGAAGGATTCATGGGCACAGAAGATCTCGATTATTTTTATATCGGTGATAATACAAAAAAAGATTTCATAGCACCTAATAGCTTAGGCTGGATTACCATCGCATTGAAAGATACAGGAAAAAACATCCACAAACAGGATTTTGATTGGTCAGAACAACACAGACCACAAATAATAGTAAATAATATTAAAGAAATCATTAGTTATATAAACTAAGTATTTTTAAGTTTTGATTTTATAAAAAATATACACACAATGTCACAAAAAATCTGGTTATCATCTCCACATATGGGAGGGAATGAACTAAAGTATATCAATGAAGCTTTCGCTGAGAATTGGGTGGCTCCTTTAGGGCCGAATGTAAATGGTTTTGAAGAAGACCTTGAAAAATTTTTAGGAGAAAATACCAAGATTGCTGCCTTATCAGCTGGAACTGCGGCTCTGCATTTAGCCTTAATTCAGTGTGGAGTACAGTATGGAGATGAAGTGATTTGTCAGTCGATGACGTTTTCTGCATCAGCAAATCCGATCGCTTATTGCGGTGCAAGTCCAGTTTTTATAGACAGCGAACCGGAAACATGGAATATGTGTCCCGTAGCTCTTAGAAATGCTATTGAAGACAGAATCCGAAATGGGAAAAAGCCAAAAGCCATCATTGTAGTTCATCTTTACGGGATGCCTGCAAAAATGGATGAGATCGTTTCTATTGCAAAAGAATTTGATATTGAACTGATTGAAGATGCTGCAGAAGCATTAGGATCTACATATAAAGGTCAGGCTTGCGGAACTTTCGGACGTTTTGGAATTTTAAGTTTTAATGGAAATAAAATTATTACTACTTCCGGAGGCGGGGCCTTGGTTTGTCATTCTCAGGAAGATAAGGATAAAATCGTTTTTCTTTCTACTCAGGCAAGAGATAATGCACCTCATTATCAGCATTCTCATATTGGGTTTAATTACAGAATGAGTAATATTGTGGCCGGAATTGGCAGAGGGCAGATGGAAGTTCTGAAAAACAGAGTGGAAGCCCGCCGTTCTATGCACGATTTTTATGTGGATTTATTTAAAAGTATTGATGGAGTGACTGTATTTTCCGAGCCATCTTCAGATTTTTATTCTAATCATTGGCTTTCTGCAATTATAATAGAAACTTCTGTCACACGTAAAACAAGAGAAGCACTTAGACTGGCTTTATTGGAAGATAACATAGAATCTCGGCCGTTGTGGAAACCGATGCATCTACAGCCAATTTTTGAAAATGCACCGTATTATGGGACAAATGTTTCGGAAAAACTTTTTAATGACGGGCTTTGTCTCCCTTCCGGATCAAATCTTACGGAAGAAGAAAAGGTGAGAATCGCTAAAGTGATCAACAACTTTTTTAGCAATTAATTCTGGAATAAATGAATCAATACAGGTATTGGAAGGTTATTTTCGATTGTTTTTTTGCAGCAGTTCTTATCATTCTGTTTTTACCGTTATTGATTATATTATTTATTGTAGCAAGTGTAGACACCCGATCCAATGGTATTTTTTGTCAAAAGAGAATCGGACAATATGGAAAGCTGTTTATTATTTATAAATTTAAAACCATTCGGGATAAAGATGAATATTGTTCCAAAACCGGATCGGTATTAAGAAAATATAAACTTGACGAATTGCCACAATTATTTAATATCATAAAATGCGAAATGAGCTTTGTAGGTCCCAGGCCTGATATTGAAGGGTATTACGACAAACTTCAGGGTGACGACAGAAAAGTTTTAGAACTAAAACCCGGAATCACTTCAGAAGCAAGCATTAAATACAGTAATGAAGAAACAATATTAAAAACCCAGAACGAACCGTTGTTTTATAATGATGAGGTTCTATTTCCGGATAAGGTTAAAATGAATTTAATATATCTGGAAAATATGTCTTTGTCAAATGATATTAAAATCCTCGCAAAAACTATAATTAAAATATTCATAAAATAAGATTAAACTATTTAATTTATTTTTGCTCATTATTTAGATTATGAAAATAAAAGAAACCCCACTTAAAGACTGTTACATAATAGAGCCCACCATCTTTGAAGACGACAGAGGTTATTTTTTTGAAAAATTTAATGAAAAGAAATTCGAAGAACTTACCGGGATGAACGGGCACTTCGTTCAGGATAATATTTCAAAGTCTTCTTATGGAGTTCTTCGAGGGCTTCATTTACAGAAAGGTGAGCATGCACAGGCAAAATTGGTTTCCTGTCTGGAAGGCAAGGTTTGGGATGTAGCAGTGGATTTAAGGGAAGATTCTCCTACTTTCGGGCAATGGTTTGGAATAGAGCTTACAGAAGAGAATAAATTACAACTGTACATTCCAAGAGGATTCGGACATGGTTTTTCGGTATTGAGTGAAACAGCTGTTTTTGCTTATAAATGCGACAATTTTTACAATAAAGAATCGGAGGGAAGTGTAAAATACAACGCTCCGGAACTAAATATCGACTGGAAAATTGAAGACAAAGATGCCGTTCTTTCTGAAAAAGATCAGAATGCACCGAGTTTTAAGGAAAAGAATTTTTAATTCATCATATTGGAAGCCACTTTATTAAAGGTGGTTTTTATTTTTTAACCCAAGACTCTTCAATATTTTGTATCTTTGCAAACTCAAAATCAAAAAGATGCGCACAAAATCTGTAGGTAAGAAGAAAATTAATGTTGTAACGCTTGGATGCTCCAAGAACGTATATGATTCTGAAGTCTTGATGAGCCAGCTGAAAGCCAACGGTAAAGAGGTTGTTCATGAAGACAAGGGAGATATTGTGGTCATCAATACTTGCGGATTTATTGATAATGCAAAGGAAGAATCCATCAACACCATTTTGGATTATGTAGAAGCAAAAAACAGAGGTGAAGTTGAAAAAGTTTTTGTGACAGGTTGTCTTTCAGAAAGATATAAGCCAGATTTAATAAAAGAAATTCCGGATGTGGATCAATATTTTGGGACAAGAGATCTTCCGATTTTGTTGAAGCATTTAGGTGCAGATTATAAGCATGAGCTGGTAGGAGAAAGAATGACAACCACTCCGAAGCATTACGCTTATTTAAAGATTTCCGAAGGTTGCGACAGACCTTGCTCTTTCTGTGCAATTCCTTTAATGAGAGGAGGACACGTTTCCACGCCGATTGAAAAACTGGTTACCGAAGCACAAAAATTAGCAAAAAAAGGAACTAAAGAATTAATTTTAATTGCTCAGGATCTTACGTATTACGGACTGGATATTTACAAGAAACGTGCATTGGGAGATCTTTTGAAAGAATTGGTAAAAGTAGAAGGCATCGATTGGATTCGTCTTCATTATGCTTTCCCGAGCGGTTTCCCAGAAGATGTTCTGGATATTATCCGTGAAGAGCCGAAAGTTTGTAATTATATTGACATTCCTTTACAGCATATTAATACAGACTTATTAAAGTCAATGAAAAGGGGGACTACTCACGAAAAAACTGATGCTCTTTTAACAAAATTCAGGGAAAAAGTTCCGGATATGGCCATCAGAACAACGCTTATTGTTGGTTATCCCGGAGAAACTGAAGAAAGATTCCAACAACTGAAAGATTGGGTTAAAGAGCAAAAGTTTGACAGATTGGGTTGTTTTACCTATTCTCATGAAGAAAACACCGGAGCGTATATTTTAGAGGATGATATTCCACAAGAAGTAAAAGAAACAAGGGTAGAAGAGATAATGGAGCTTCAGTCCCAAATTTCGTGGATGAAGAATCAAGAAAAAGTTGGCAAAATATATAAATGTATTTTTGATAGAAAAGAAGGTAATTATTTTATTGGCCGAACTGAGTATGATTCTCCTGATGTAGACAATACAATTCTGGTTAATGCTGAAAACACTTATATATCTATTGGAGATTTTGCCGAGGTTAAAGTAATCTCAGCAGAAGAATTTGATCTTTATGGAGAATTGGTTTAAATTATTCCCATATTGTTGATTTTTATTTAATTTTATTATATAAAAATCATATTTTAAAGATTATTTTTAAGTGTTAATAAAATTTAACATTAATTAATTATTTTTAGCATATTTATTAATGTATTGATAATCATTGCTTTGTAGTTTTTTGTTTTTTATTTTTGAAACTTTTTGGTCTATTATTATGTAGATTGATAATAAAGTATTAACTTTGCGACATGGATAGACTATAATCAGTTTATTCATTGGATTGTAAGATATCTAATAAAATAATAAAAACTAAAGCAACAATTAAAATTTTTAGTTTAATTTAGTAACGCACAAGTTGGGAAAAATTCCCATTTGAAATATAAATATCATTGATGAAAATGTAATTTAAATCTTTAAAAACTTATGAAAAAAATTTTATTAACAGCGACTATGATAGTCGGCTTTGCGGCGGTTTCTCAGGCTCAGCAAGGGCGTGTAGGGGTTAATACAACAACTCCTGCAGCTACTTTAGATGTTGTAGCAAATACAACAGATGCTACTAGACCTGATGCGCTATTGGTCCCTCGTATGTCAAAAACTCAATTAGCAGCTAAAGATGCGGTTTATGTTGCAGCTCAAAATGGAGCTTTGGTATTTGTTACTGATGCTACTGGAACAGCAACAACAAAAACGGCAAATGTTAGTGCGCCTGGTTTTTACTATTATGATTCAGCAAACTCTGTTTGGGTTGCTGTAGGTGGTGGTGGTGCTGCTACCCCACAAAGATATGAAGTTATTAGAGGTAATGTTGCAACTGTAAATCAAGCTAACTATACAGTTCTACCGACAGATAATCTTGTTGTTACAACATTTAATGCTAATGTTAATATTACTCTGCCTACGCTTACGAATACCGTGGCTGATATTGGTCGCGTAGTTAAATTCGCAAACAACAATACAGCACCCAGTTCATTAATTTTCTTTGATGGAAGTGGAAATGGTACTGGAACAAGTACAATTCTGAAAGGTAACTTTATTGTTAATCAAAACAGAGGTATTGAATTAATTTGGACTGGAACTACTTGGTCGTCACCTCAAAAATAACCCTTTAAATTCAAAATAAGATGAAAAATATATTTAGTTTTTTAGCTATCGTAGCTTTCGGTTCTCTAATCAATGCTCAGGTAAATATTAATAACGGTTTTCAGACTAATATTAATGGTTCAAATGTAGCTTTAGATCTTAGTAGTGCTTTCAGTGATGAATCAGGTGCTGGTCCTTATATTGGTAAAGGGATTGTTATTCCAAGTGTTGATTTAGTAAATTTTCAATTTGATATTAGTTATGCAGATACTAGTACGTTACCTACTTGGTTTGATGGTATGATTGTTTACAACAGATCTACTGGTACGACTCTTACTACCGGTAATCGTTCTTCGACTGCTACTGCAGTAACCCCTGGTTACTACTATTTCTATAATCCGAATGGTAGTGCTAATGGAGCAGTACAACCAGGTGTATGGAGACCTCTAGGTAGTGATCCAAGATTTAACGTTACTACAAGCGAAACTACAACAAATACTCAGATTAATGGTGCTCCAGTATATGCTAAGAAAGGAACTTTTACAGTAAGTGGTTCTTCTACAGCTCCTACATCTTATACTCCAGCTCCTATCACAGTTCCTGCTAGTGGAACAGCTGGGATCTATAGAGTAACTGTTTACAAAGCTGGTACTGGAAGCGTTTTTGCTAACGGGGTTTATTCTTATGATATTACAAACGGTAACCTTATTACTGGTTCTCCAAGTATGTCAGTAGTTTATCCGGCAGGTACTTATGATTATGTAGTAGAATATACTAAATAAGAATTAATCTTTATAAAAACAAAAACCGATGAATTTTTCATCGGTTTTTTTATGTATTTATCTGGATATACTCTCTATTTTTTTTGAATAATATGTAAAGATTTTATAAATTGACGGATTTATATACTGCTGATTATCAATTTTTTATATCCTCAATATTGGAGAGATTATTTATAAACCGTTAATTTTGTTAACATTCATCTTTATTTTTTAACATTTTTTAACAGCATGCCGTGAAAGCCCTAATAATAGGTAGTTATAGGTTGAATTAAGATAATATTTAGTTTTTATTAACGTTTGTTAATGTTCTGACTAGGCACTTTAAAAGTTTCCTGATACATTTGCCCTGTCAAACCAATAAATATTCAAAGTGATGAAAAGATTTATTCTCGTAATCATAATGATGATTTCAACCTTTGGTATTTATTCTTTCAAGAATAATGCCACTGATGCAAAAAAAACAAGTTATGCATCTTACTACCACAATAAATTTAACGGTAGAAAAACAGCAAGCGGAGAGATTTTTGATAATTCAAAGTTTACCGCAGCAAACCGAACGCTCCCTTTCGGGACAACTATTAAGGTAACAAACCTTAATAATGGTAAAGAGGTAATAGTGAAGATAAATGACAGAGGGCCTTATCATTCTTCAAGATCTTTAGACATGTCTAAAGCTGCGTTCGACGAAATCGGAGATACCAAGAGGGGTACAATTCCGGTGGAATATGAAATTGTCGATTAAAAAATTTATGATTTAAAATTAAAAAGCCAACTGCTACAGTTGGCTTTTTGCGTGATATTATATCTCAAATTCCAGTAAGGCAGGACAGTGATCAGAATGTACCGCTTCCTTTAAAATTATTGCTCTTGAGAGTTTTTCTTTTAATGAATGTGAAGCAAAATTATAATCCAATCTCCAGCCTTTATTCTTAGCTCTTGAATTTTGTCTGTAACTCCACCAGGTATAATTATCGGGCTGGTCATTAAAGAACCTGAAACTATCGATTAATTCACATTCATTAATAAAATTGGTCATCCATTCCCTTTCCATTGGTAAAAAACCGGATACATTCTTTAGACGCACCGGGTCATGAATGTCGATAGCCTGATGACAAATATTGAAATCCCCGGAAATTGTTAAGTTGGGAATTTCTTTTTTTAAGTTTTTTATATATTCTAAAAAGTCATGGCAGAACTGCATTTTAAAATCCAGTCTTTCAATATTAGAAGCGGAAGGAACATATACGGAAATGGCAGAAAATCCATCAAAATCTGCACGAATGATTCTTCCTTCACTATCATAGCTTTCAATGCCGCAACCATATTCTACATGATTAGGCCTTATTTTTGAGGCAATCCCGACTCCACTATAGCCTTTTCTTATTGCAGAGTGCCAATAGCTATGATAGCCCAGCTTCTCAAGACTTTCGATATCTATTTGGTCGTTTCCGGCCTTGCTTTCCTGAATACAGATGACATCAGGATCTGCCGTTTTTAGCCAGCCTAAAAAATCTTTTGTGAATGCAGCCCTGATTCCGTTTACATTATAAGTGATTAATTTCATGTCTCAAAAATATTAATAAAAACGAAGCGGAAAAAATCTATAGATTTTTTCCGCTTCGTTTGGCCCAAATTTAGACTATGAAAATTATTTGGGCTCTAGAATACTTATAGGGATAATACACTCTTCTAATGAAATCCCTCCATGCTGGTAAGTTTCTTTATAATAGTTTACAAAGTGATTATAATTTTTAGGATAAGCTAAAAAGATATTGTTCTTTGCAAAAATATATTTTGAGCTTAGATTACCTTTGGGTAAAAACAGTTTTTCGGGGTTTGTGATTGCCCATACATCGCTATCGTCATAAGTTAAGCTTTTACCTGTTTTATATCTGATATTGGTTGAGGTTTCCCTGTCGCCGACTACTTTACTCGGTTTCTTTACATAAACCGTTCCGTGATCGGTGGTGATCACCAGTTTGAAGCCGTTTTCAGCAGCTATTTTAATAATCTTCATTAATGATGAGTTTTCAAACCAATTGAATGTCAGAGATCTGAAAGTTTTATCATCACGAATTAACTGATCTACAATGTGATTATCTGTTTTTGCATGAGAAAGGATATCAATAAAGTTGTAGACGATAACCAGAAGGTCATTGTTTTTATGCTGATTAAAATCATCAAAAATCTTTCTTTCAAAATCTGCATTCAAAACTTTTAAATATTTCATCGATTTTGATCCTAAGCCGATTCTTTTCATCTGATCCTCAAGGAAATCACGTTCAAATTCGTTTTTATTTCCATCTTCATTATCATTGAACCATTTATCCGGAAAGCGCTTTTCTATTTCAGACGGCATCAGACCCGCAAAGAATGAATTTCTTGCATATTGTGTGGCAGTAGGCAAAATGCTGTAATAATAATCCTCCGATATTTTATTGTAGTATTTTGTAAATAAAGGCTCTATTACTTTCCATTGGTCGTATCGAAGATTATCAACCATTAATAAAAGTACCTTTTCTTTTTCTACTTCCTGCTTTACTTTTTCTTTGAAAAGGGTATGGCTCATGATGGGCTTTTCCGTATCATGAAGCCAGTCTTCATAATTGTTTTCGACAAATTTTGCAAACTGAATGTTGGCTTCCTCTTTCTGAGTCTGAAGAAGGTCTGCAAATTCATTATCCGTTACTTTATCAAATTTGATTTCCCAATTAAGGATTTTCTTATAATACTCAGCCCAGTCCTGATATGTTCTTAAATAAGACAATTCCATAGAAAGGTTTCTAAACTCCTGCTGATATTGCAAAATAGTTTTCTGCTCAACCAGATTATCCTGCTGAAGGTTTTTCTTTAATGATAAAAGAATCTGATTGGGGTTTACGGGTTTTAAAATATAATCGGCAATCTGAGAACCGATGGCTTCTTCCATAATGTGTTCTTCTTCACTTTTGGTGACCATTACTATTTTTAAAGAATTATCTTTATCTTTAATCATAGGAATGGCTTCCAGCCCAGAAATTCCGGGCATATTTTCATCAATAAGCGTCAATGCGAATTTTTCTGAATCCATTAATTCCAAAGCCTCATTCACGTTGTTAACAGGGGTTACCTGATATCCTTTTTTTTCTAAGAAAACGATGTGAGGTTTGAGTAAATCTATTTCATCATCTATCCATAATATCTTTTCTGACATAATTTATTTTTTACATGGTTATAGTATCAAATTGCTGACCAAAGGTTTTTAAAATATCCCAATTTAGCGTGGTAAAAGGTTAAATATTAGTTAAAACCAATACTTGAAATCAACAATTAATCTGACTATGAATGTACTGCTTTTTATTTTTGAAAGAGGTTTTATCAAAAGTCATAAGTTTGAAAATAAAAACCAACTGCTATGTGCAATTGGATTAAATTGATTTACAAGATTTCCAGAATTTCTTCTACAATATCGAAGCCGTTGTTGTGATCATAATATTCATGAAGATCTTTTAAAAAATATTCTCTGGGATAATTTTCAGGATCACTTTTGAATTTTTCTAAAAGTTCTACTCCATGTTTTGTACGAGGCCCCCAATGGGTGATTAGATTACAATTGCTATCAAGAAATAACACAATAGGAACGGCCTCATTTCCGTTGGTCAGAAATAATTGCATCAGGTCAGGATTTTCGTCACGGTAAAGAATTCTTATCGGATTTTTGTCTCCGAAAAATTGCTTTATTACCGGTACCGACTGGCTACAGTCTCCGCACCATCCTTCTGCAATGATTAAAATATTTCCATTAAAATTCTTTGTGTTGAATTTTTTTCTTTGCTCAGGATCGGGATGATAATTTTTTATAACCCGTTCTGTTCTTTCAACGAAAAGCATATGTTTTGTTCCAAGCTCTTTTTCATCGTACATACCGGCTAAGTCCTGAACCCTGCTGAGATGTGACTCAAAAGAGATTCCTTTTTTCCAATAAGATTGTAACATGATTTGTGTTTTTAAAATTAATTTGTTTTTCTTTTATAATAAACAATTCCAAAAGGATTAGCTGCAGTTGTAAACGAAGCAGCATTGGATAAAGTCCCGGCTGAATTTATATTGTAAACGGAAACAGTACCTGCAGCTCCGGAATGTGTTACAAACATTTTGTCACCATGATTATTTGCCGTAATGTTATGCGGAATAGCAGCTGCTGAAGGAATGGAAGAGATCTGCTCTCCTGAAGTCGAATTAATGGAAAATAATTGATTTCCGGTAATGTTACTTACAAAAATTTTAGATTGATCCGGAGAGGCAAAAATCCCGTGTGCATTGGAGTAATCCTTCTCTAGGGTAACACTCATCGTATTAGGATTTACAACGTAAAGTTTACCGGATTGACAGGGAATATACAGATTATTGCTGTTTGAAAGATGGAATAAATGCGGTTCTTTCCCCACGCTCACTTCTCCTGTTTTTGTATAGCTGGAAAGGGAATATCTATAGACCTTATCAGCAGTTGAGCTACCCGTAAATACTGAAACAAAAGCCGTAGTGCCATCTTTGGTCAGAAATACATCATGGGGTTTCATATCTACATTAATAGTATTACTGACAGTACTTGTAGCAAGGTTGATCACAGATATTGTATTATCAATGTCATTCGTAACCCACAGCTCTTTGCCAAGCCCGTCTGCCCACATATGGAACACACCGTTTCCTATACTTATAGAATGTTCAACTTCCTGAGTTTTAGGATTAATAATATGTACTTTTTTCCCCATCCTGTCACCTATATAAAGCTTGTCATTTTGAGGAACATATACCACGTACATTGGCTCAGAATTAGGTATTGAAAGGGTTTTGGAGACACTATTATTCATAGCATCTACAAAACTTATGCTTCCTGCACCACGGTTGGTAACCACTACTTTTTCCTCAAAAGTTTCAGGTGCTATTGACATTTCGTTTTCACTGCACGAGACAGTAGCAATTAAAAAGATAGCACACGGCTTAAGCTTTAAGGGCTTGATTGAAAAATAATTTTTCATAAAAATTTGTTTTAATTCGACTTATATTTTAGTTCAGACATCCAGACAGTGGATGTTAGTTTTGCATAAAAGTCATCCCTTATAAGTAAAGTCGTGCGTATTTTGAATTCCTGACATTAAATATATGAAAAATATTTATATTTCATTTAATTATCTGTAATTCAATATGTTATTTTGTGATTCGTTTTTAATTTCAACGTAAAAAAAATAAAAAGGCCACAAAGATTTAAAATTTTTGTGGCCGAATAATTTTAGGCTTGATTTATTTATTTAAAAGCATTGCCGCTTCTTTTGCAAAATAAGTAAAGATCATATCTGCACCGGCTCTTTTAAAGCAGGTAAGACTTTCAATAATTGTTTTGTCATTATCCAGCCAGCCGTTTTGTGCGGCAGCTTTTACCATTGCATATTCACCGCTTACATTATAAACTGCTATCGGTAGATCAATCGCCTCACGAACTTTCGAAACGATATCAAGGTAGGGAAGTCCCGGTTTGATCATGATAATATCGGCACCTTCGTCAATATCTTTGAAAACTTCATTTAACGCTTCTCTCGAATTATGAAAATCCATCTGATAGGTTTTTTTATCCTTCGGAATTTCCATATTGTCTTTCGGAGCACTGTCTAATGCACTTCTAAAAGGGCCGTAAAAAGAACTGGCATATTTTGCAGCATAACTCAGAATACCCACGTCAGAAAATCCGCTTTCTTCCAAAGCCTCACGAATAACCTGGACTCTGCCGTCCATCATATCACTTGGCGCGACAATATCGGCTCCGGCTTCTGCGTGAGAAACTGACATTCTTGCTAGTGCGTCGTTGGTAGCATCATTTGCAATTTTTCCGTTTTCGATAATTCCGTCGTGACCGTAGATAGAGTAGGGGTCTAAAGCTACGTCCGGCATCACTACCATTTCGGGAACTGCATCTTTGATCGCCCTTATGGTATTTTGCATCAATCCGTTTTTGTTCCATGCTTCCTTTCCGGTGTTATCTTTCAGATCATCGGAAACTTTCATATATAAATTGACCGCCTTTACTCCCAAAGAAAATAATTCCTTACATTCTTTTATCGTCAGATCAATGCTTCTCCTGAAAATTCCCGGCATCGACAGGATAGGTTCCTCCTTATTTTCGCCCTCCATTACGAAGATCGGCATTACAAAATCATTGGTTGTAAGGGTGCATTCTCTTACAAGACTTCTCACAGACTCATTTACTCTAAGCCTTCTGTTTCTTGAATGTATCATTTTTGGAATACTTTTTGAATGAATTTTAATGCAAATTTACTATAACTTATACAAAAAACTATTGCGTAGAATTGTAGAATTATTTATTTTTGTTGTAAAATACTTGAGAAATTATTATTTGATGAAAAAACTTTTACTTTTATTTATCTTTTTAGGCACTTTTGTTGGGTTTTCCAACAATATGAAAGCTCAGATAAAAGAGCCAGCGTCCATCTCTCAGAAGTCTGATGATGGTGTGTTTGTTGCCTATCCAAATCCTGCGAAGGATTTCCTTATCATTAAGGCAAAAGATTCTAATTTAAGAATCAAAAGTGTGACTTTTTATTCAATCTTGGGTACACAGGTTGCTAATTATGCAGTGAATATGAACTCGGGGGAGATCAATATAGAAAAATTGAAACCCGGGAAATATCTCATTCGTTACATTTTGAGTGACAATACCATGAAGGTTACCCAAATCGTGAAACAATAAATTAATCCTGATAATCATCAGGATTTTTTCTTTTAGCTTAATTCTGTTTTAATAATTCCGTAACTTTCGGGACTTTATTATACTAACTAAAGTAAATACAATTTAATGCTAAAAGCTGAACATATTAGAAAGACCTATAATGCCGGTAAAAAGGTAGCTTTGGATGATTTCAGTATCCATGTCCCGAAAGGGTGTATTTATGGTCTTCTTGGCCCGAACGGAGCCGGAAAAACATCTTTTATCCGTATCATCAATCAAATTACACAGGCAGATTCCGGAGAAATCCAAATTAATGGACGTAATCTTAATCCTGATCATATCAAAGACATCGGCTATATGCCCGAGGAAAGGGGGCTGTACAAAAACATGACGGTCGGTGATCAGCTTCTGTACTTCGGTGAACTGAAAGGAATGAGTAAAAATGATGCTCTGCAGGAGGCTAAAAAATGGTTCGATAAGCTTCATATTGATCAGTGGTGGAAAAAAAAGCTGTCTGAGCTTTCAAAAGGGATGGCTCAAAAAATCCAATTTGTAGTGACTGTTCTGCACAGACCACATCTTTTGATTCTTGATGAGCCTTTTTCTGGTTTTGACCCGGTAAATGCGAATTTAATTAAAGATCAGATCATCGAGCTTAAAAATAACGGGACTACAATTATCCTTTCCACGCATAGAATGGAAAGTGTAGAGGAAATGTGTGATTATGTAGCTTTGATCAACAATTCAAAAAAGATTATAGACGGAAGGGTTTTTGATGTACGAGAAAAGTTCAAGAAAAATATTTTTGGAGTTACACTTTCTGAAATAAACGATTCTCAATTGGAAATTTTTAAAAATAAATATGAAATTTTCAATATGATATCAGAAAATAACCTGGTTTCTTTTGATCTAAAAAATGAAGCCGATCAAAACCATATTCTACTGGATTTGGTAAACGTAGGAAAAGTAAGATCGTTTGACGAAAAAATTCCCAGTATGAATGAAGTGTTTATTAATGCCGTAAGTAATCATTCTTAGTTATGAATAATATTTTTTTAATTACAAAAAGGGAATTTCTTACGCAGGTAAAGAAAAAATCCTTCATTATATTAACTCTCCTGGCTCCGATTATGCTGATTGCTTTTGGCGCAGTAATCGGATTGATGTTTAAAGCGAATGAGTCTCATAGTGTGATTGATGTGGTGGATAAGAGCGGACTTTTTAAAAATCAACTGAAATCCAATGATAAGCTGAACTATATTTTCGTTGCTGCAGCTGATGAAAAGTCTAAAATTAACAATCTGAAAGAGAATGAATCTCTTGATGGAATTCTAATTTTACCGGAACTGAAAGATCAAAATTTTGAAGACTTACAGAAGAATGCAAGGTTGGTTATCAATAGTAAAATAGCGTTTGATACGAAGCAGAAAATCATTTCGGATATCAGAGAAGTCATTAAAAAAGAAAAGATTAAGCAATTGGGAATTGCAGAAGCTCAATTGATTAATCTGGACAAAAGCTTTACCCTGAAAACCATCAATGTTTCCGAAAACAATAAAGAAGATTCTGATCTTGCCCTGGGAGTGAAAAGCGGATTGAGTATCCTACTGATGTATGTTACCTTCATGTTCATTATCATTTATGGGGTAAGGGTTATGCGCAGTGTTCTCGAGGAAAAAAATAACCGTGTAGTGGAAATTATTATTTCTTCGGTAAAGCCTTTTGAATTAATGATGGGGAAGATTTTAGGGGTAACTTTAGTTGCCTTGACGCAGTTTACGGTTTGGATTACCATGTCTGTGATAGGAGCTTTAGTCTTGAATACAGGATTTGCCTCTATACAGAAAAATATTCCGGGAGGAAATGAAGAGCTGGCCAGCAAGCTTGATATTACGCAAATCGCAACCCAGGTTTCTCATAGTTTACTCGAACTGAACTTTCCTTTGATTATCTTCGTGTTTATCGTATTTTTCCTTTTAGGATATATCTTTTACAGCTCTATTTATGCAGCAATTGGTTCTGCAGTAGATAATGAGACTGAAACGCAGCAATTCACATTATTTGCCATCCTTCCACTGATGCTTGGGATGTACGGAAGCTTTTCTCTGATGAATAATCCAGATGGTCCGCTTGGTTTCTGGTTGTCTATTATTCCGTTTACTTCTCCGGTTGCGATGATTGCAAGGATTCCGTTTGGTGTTCCGGCCTGGCAGATTGTATTGTCAATTACCTTGCTTCTGGGTACGACGATTTTCATGATTTTCGTTGCCGGGAAAATATACAGAGTAGGGATTTTAATGTACGGTAATAAGGCTACTTTAAAAGAGCTTTGGAAATGGATTAAAGGATAACATGCAGAGCAAAATGATCATATAAATAAAAAACCCGAAACTTAAGTTTCAGGTTTTTATATTTAATAAAATAAATTATTACTTAAAGATATAGCTTAAACTTAAGCTGAGAACCTGCTCAGACTTTTTCTTGTCGGATCCTTTTGGCTCATAAGTAAGTCCTGGATAGGTATTAGACAGGCCAAAATCATATCTTGCCGTAAGTTCTAATTGTCTTTTGTAGCTGTAACCAACACCTAATCCGATCGCGAAGTTGAAACCTTTAGCTTTTCCGTTCAGCTGCGGGTTTTCAGCTGTTGGCTGGAAATCCGGATCATAATAAGGTCTGGATATTGGAGCATTTTTCACCTTCTGACTTAATAAGAAATTAAATCTAGGACCAATCAAACCAAAGAATTCTGATTCAGATTCAGAGAAATAAGCTTTAAAGCTGATGGGAACACTTAAATAGTTATTGGCATAAACAGCGTCATAACCATCAGCTCCTTTAGAATCTTTGTTTTTACCAGTTTCTCCTGCACCATAGTATTGTACTTCCGGCTGAATGAAAAACTGATTTTCCGAACCTAGAGGAATCTGAGCTAAAACCCCGGCCTGAACTGAAAATCTTTTTCCTGAGGGATTGTGGGCATTTTTTACCCCTGAATAGTCGCCTCCGACACTTACACCAAATCTTGTACTCTTCAAATCTATCTGAGCGAAAGACATTGTAGAAAGTGCCATTGCGGAGGCTAATAAAAATTTTTTCATATTGTTGGTTTTTGTATTATTTTAAGCTAAAATTTTTGCTATAGTAGCACCGATGTCAGCCGGAGAATCTACAACAGTAATACCGTTTTCTCTCATAATTTCCATCTTAGCCTGAGCTGTATCTTCAGCCCCGCCTACGATAGCACCTGCGTGGCCCATTGTTCTTCCTTTAGGAGCCGTTTGCCCTGCAATGAAGCCTACAACAGGTTTTGTAGAACCGCTGGCTTTATACCATCTTGCTGCTTCAGCCTCAAGACCACCACCAATTTCACCAATCATTACAACCGCTTCTGTTTCAGGATCGTTGATAAATAGTTCCAAAGCTTCTCTTGTGGTAGTCCCGATAATTGGGTCGCCACCGATACCGATCGCTGTAGAAATACCGAAACCAGCTCTTACGACCTGATCTGCAGCTTCATAAGTAAGAGTTCCGGATTTTGAAACAATGCCTACTTTACCTTTTTTGAAAACAAAACCTGGCATAATACCAATTTTAGCTTCTTCAGAAGTAATGATTCCAGGGCAGTTCGGGCCGATTAATCTGCAATCTCTGTCAGCAATGTAAGATTTTACTTTCACCATATCCGCTACCGGAATACCTTCAGTAATACATACGATCACTTTGATCCCAGCTTCAGCAGCTTCCATAATAGCGTCAGCGGCAAATGCAGGCGGTACGAAAATAATACTTACATTAGCTCCAGCCTTTGTAACAGCATCAGCTACAGTATTGAATACAGGCTTTCCTAAGTGCTCGCTTCCTCCTTTTCCCGGAGTAACACCGCCTACAACGTTTGTTCCGTATTCGATCATCTGGCCAGCATGGAAAGTACCTTCGTTCCCTGTAAATCCTTGTACAATTACTTTAGAATCTTTGTTTACTAAAATTGACATTTTTATTATTTATTTAATTTATTAATTTTTAGTGCACACAAATTTAATTAAATTTCTTTGATTAAAGATAAATCTAAAGAATTTGTTTATTTGAGATTTCTCAGCTTTACTTCTTTTTTCAAATATGATTTGAAATCTTCTGCAAACATGCCGATGTAAGTTCCTTTTTCAAGATCCCTGTTGACTCCTGTTTTTCCTAAAAGTACAGACCCACTTTCAATTTTATTTCCTGAAGCGATACCAACCTGTCCCCATAAAGTTACTTCATCACCAATCACACAACATCCTGCGATTCCCACTTGAGAAGCAATCAGACATTTTTTACCAATAATTGTATCGTGGCCAATCTGTATTTGATTGTCTAAAACTGAGCCCTCGCCGATAATTGTAGAATCTGTAACCCCTCTGTCGATGGTACAGCCGTTTCCAATTTCTACATTGTTTTCGATTACAATGTTTCCTACCGAGATCAAGCGGTCAAAATTTCCATTTAATTTTCTGTAATAAAAAGCGTCACCACCTAAAACAGTATTCGCCTGGATGATCACATTATCACCTATCACCGTTCTGTCGCCGATTACAACATTTGGAAAAATAAGAGTGTTTTTTCCTATTTTTACATTATTTCCGATCACAGCGGAGTGGTGGATCTTTGTTCCTTCGCCAATTTCTGCATCGTGAAGCTCTTCGGTGAAATTATATATTCTCGTAAAGTGAGTATTAATTTTATTAAAATCCCTGAAAGGATCATCAGAAACCAAAAGCGCTTTTCCTTCGGGGCAATCTACTTCTTTATCAATTAGGATAATGGTAGCAGCGGAGTTTAGGGCTTTGTCATAATATTTGGGATGATTTACAAAAACTATATCTCCCGGTCTTACCATATGGATCTCGTTGGTCCCCAGTATTTTAAAGTCTTCAGGACCGACAAATTTAGCTCCGATAAGATCTGCAATAGTTTTCAGTTTTTGTGGCTGATGAAACGTCATATTTTCTAAAAATGTTTTAAATTTTCAATCGTGTTAAGGTTCCAAACTTTGTCACGGTTTGGTTTTTCAACTTCAAATTGCAGCTGGTTTGAACCTTTTACTCGCTCTGGGTAAATAAACTAGAAAGCTGCCATATAAAAATGAAAGCTGAAAGTTTTTATACTTCCAGCCTCATATTATTTTTGAATAATTATTCTTTTACTCTTTCCAAGTAAGAACCGTCTTCCGTGCTTACTTTGATCTTATCTCCAGGCTCGATGAACAAAGGAACCATTACTCTTGCTCCTGTTTCCACGATTGCGTTTTTAAGGGCATTGGTTGCTGTATTTCCTTTTACCCCCGGATCAGCTTCCACTACTTCTAAATAGACAGACTGCGGTAATTCTGCAGAAAGCGGTGTTTCATCAGCTTCTTTCAATATGATGGTAACTTCTTCACCTGCTTTCATTAAGTTTGAGTTTTCAATCATATCTTTATTTAAGTATAATTGAGAGAAGTCGTCATTATTCATGAAGTGGAAACCATTCTCATCATCATAAAGATATTGGTATTTTCTTGTAATAACTTTTACTTCGTCGATTTTGTGACCTGCAGAGAAAGTATTGTCGATTACTTTTCCGTTGGTTACAGATTTTAATTTTGTTCTAACGAAAGCAGGACCTTTTCCCGGTTTTACGTGTAAGAATTCAATAACCTTAAAAATATCGTTGCTGTACTCAATGCAAAGTCCTTTTCTGATATCGTTACTTGTTGCCATTAATTTTTATATATTTTATTTTCTTTTATTAAACTGTATTCCCTGGCCCTGAGGCATCATTTTGTTGAATGTATTATTGTTGAACGTATTCACATTATTATTTAGTCTGTTTACATTCATCTGAACTTCAGAGTTGTACTGGTAGGTCGTTCCTAAAATAGAACTTCCTGTATTCTGCTGCTTCAGGATATTATTTAAATTATTTTTAGCAATACTGTCATTAGATTTAGTGGGAAGTTTTCTTTCCATGATGGAAGTCCTGGTTGTTTTTTCAGTTTTTAATCCTTCTGTTTGCTGTCCAAACAAAAAAGATGTCACAGAAAGCGTTATGAGTAAGATTAAACTTTTCATGATAGTATTTTTATTAATTTATTCTCTATCTTTCCCTGTTCCGTACCCTTTTACGATACCTCTCGGGGAGTTTTGGATAAATTGCAGGATTTCATCTCTTTCCGCAGTAGGAAGCATTTCCTTTTCAATATGTGTGATCGCTTGGGAAACATTCATCTTCATCTGGAAAATTGCTCTGTAAATTTTCTGGATTTCAAAGATTTTTTCGTTGGTAAAACCTCTTCTTCTCAAACCTACAGAATTGATTCCTGCATAAGACATCGGCTCTCTAGCTACTTTTACATAAGGTGGAATATCTTTTCTTACCAAAGTACCACCAGAAATCATTACATGTTTTCCTATTTTACCAAACTGGTGAACTGCCGATAAGCCTCCCATTACCGTATAATCACCAATTTCTACGTGACCTGCAATACCGCAACCGTTTACGATGATAACGTGATCTCCGATAACACAGTCGTGAGCAATATGAGAAGTCGCCATAATCAAGCAATTTTTCCCGATTTTTGTATAACCAAGAGCTTTCGTACCTCTGTTTACTGTTACACACTCTCTGATTGTTGTATCGTCACCGATAATTACCTGTGTATCTTCACCATCGAATTTTAAATCCTGAGGAATTGCAGAAATTACTGTCCCTGGAAAAATTCTACAATTTTTACCTATTCTTGCTCCATCCATGATGGTAACATTGGGACCAATCCATGTTCCTTCCCCGATTTCCACATCCCCTGCAATAGTAGTAAATGGTTCTACAATTACATTTTTGCTGATTTTCGCACGTTTATCTACGGCTGCTAATTGATGAATCATTTAATCAACTTTATTTTTTGCAACTTGGGCCATTAGTTCAGCTTCTACAGCTACCGTATCTCCTACGTAACCATAGCCCTGCATATGAACAATTCCTCTTCTGATAGGCTCTATCAATTCAATTTTGAAAATAAGCGTATCTCCGGGAATTACTTTTCTCTTGAATTTTACTTTATCTATTTTAATAAAATAAGTAGAGTAGTTTTCAGGATCCGGTACACTTGCCAATACAAGGATTCCTCCTGTCTGTGCTAAAGCTTCCACTTGTAAAACTCCTGGCATTACAGGTTCTTTAGGAAAATGTCCAACGAAGAAAGGTTCATTCATTGTAACATTTTTAAGACCTACAACATGAGAATCTGAAAGCTCAAGAATTTTATCAATTAATAAGAACGGAGGTCTGTGAGGCATCAACTTCATGATTCCGTTGATATCGAAAACTGGTTCTTTTGTTAAATCAAAATCAGGAACGTTTTTCTTTTTCTGCAATTTCCACTGACGGTTCAGTTTTTTAGCAAATTGTGTATTTACGAAATGTCCTGGTTTGTTGGCAATTACCTTGCCTTTTATTTTTACTCCAGCCAAAGCTAAATCACCGATTACATCAAGCAATTTGTGTCTTGCGGCTTCATTAGGATAGTTTAAATTTAAATTATCAAGAATTCCGTTTGGTCTAATAGATACATTATCTTTACCAAAAGCTTTCTTTAATTTTTCCGTAGTTTCAGGAGTCAGATCTTTATCTACATAAACGATCGCATTAGAAATATCACCACCTTTGATCAAACCATGATCAAGAAGTGTTTCCAATTCATGCAGGAAGCTGAAAGTTCTTGCAGATGAAATTTCTTCTTTAAATTCTGAAATATTTTTAAGTGTAGCATTTTGAGTCCCTAAAACTTTAGTTCCAAAATCTACCATTGTAGTAATTTCGTAAGTATCCGAAGGAATGATTGTAATTTCCGAGCCTGTTGTGGGATCATTATACGTAAGGACTTCTTTTACCACAAGATATTCTCTTGCCGTATTCTGCTTTACCACTCCAACACTTTCGATCGCTTCTACAAAAAACTTTGAAGATCCATCTAAAATTGGTGGTTCAGATGCATCCATTTCAAGAATGGCATTATCAACATCACAACCTACCAGAGCAGCTAGAAGATGCTCGCAGGTATTGATCTTTACGCCTAATTTTTCTAATGTTGTTCCTCTTTCTGTTGCTACTACATAATTAACATCAGCTTCCACCTGAGGATGTCCTTCCAGATCTGTTCTTACGAATACAAAACCTGTATTTTCTTTTGCGGGTTTCATGGTAAGTTTTACTTCTTTACCAGTATGAAGTCCGATTCCGGAAAGGGTCACTTCCTCCTGAAGTGTTTTTTGCATATCACTCATTAGTTTTATCTTTTGAGTTATTCTCAAGATTATTTATTCTGTTAACTATTTCAGTAAAGTTTCTGAAATGAACATAATTTCTAAGGTAGTCATTATAACTGATTGCCGGTGAACCGTACAATGTTTCTTTATCATTAACGCTTGAATTCACGCCGCTCTGAGCCTGAATTTTTACCTGATTTCCTATTTTAATATGGCCAACAACACCCACCTGGCCTCCAATCTGGTTCCAGTCGCCGATAGTTGTAGAGCCTGCAATTCCTGCTTGAGCAGCGATTACGTTGTTTTTCCCTATTTTTACGTTATGTGCAATCTGGATCAGATTGTCGATCTTAGTACCTTTCCCTATAATTGTGGAACCTATGGTAGCTCTGTCTATGCTACAATTGGAACCGATTTCTACATCATCTTCAATAATCACATTTCCTAGTTGAGGAATTTTTTTGAAACCCTCAGGAGTAGGTTGAAAGCCAAATCCATCTCCACCTACGACCGTATTGGAATGAATCACACAATTATCCCCGATAATACAGTAGTCATAAATTCTCGCTCCGCTGTCAATCTTGCAGCTTTTCCCAATTTTTACTCCTTTTCCTATATATACCTGAGGATAGATCTGTGTACCTTCTCCGATTTTTGCCTTTTCAGAAACGTAAGTGAAAGCCCCGATATATACTCCATCACCAATCACGGCAGTATCGTGAATCGAAGAACCATCCTCAATTCCTTGTTTTCTACCCTGCATTTCCTGATAAAGATTCATCAGAACCTGAAAAGAAAGATAAGCATCTTTTACTACAATAATAGTGGGATTGTAAGTATC
This sequence comes from Chryseobacterium sp. RU37D, assembly GCF_900156075.1. GTDB lineage: Bacteria > Bacteroidota > Bacteroidia > Flavobacteriales > Weeksellaceae > Chryseobacterium. Next base: position 85,256 of record NZ_FTMM01000008.1, read on the forward strand.
TTTTATCAAAAGTTTTTCCGAAACTATGATGACGGAACATTTTGAAGTATCCAAATAATGCGAAAACCGATCTTGTGCTATAAAAGAAAGGTGTCCTGATTCCCCCTGTTCAATTGGTGAAACTCCTGTAATAAGCATATTTTCATCGCCTATTATTTTACCGTCAATAAAACTTGCAATTTGCGAAGCTGTAAATTCCATATTCTGCAAAGATAAGAAATTCTCTAATTCACAAACATTTTTTGGTTTTAGGATAGTGAATTTTAATATACTTTAAGAATTTATTTTGCAATGTCTCTCGGATAAGTAAAAATATACCGTGTCGTTTTGTTGATCATAAGCCCTGATAAAAGTTGATCCTGAGAATCTTCGAGGCGTATTTTTTTACCATTTTTCTGCAAGAGATAAATAGGCTGTTTTTCAGTATTGTAGGGGAGGAGTTTTCTTTTAATTTCGTGTACTAATTGTTCTCCATTATCGATTCCGAAAAATTCATTGGTTTTTCTTATTTTTTCTTCAATAAATTTAGCGCCAAATGAATGGGACGAAATAATTGTTTTAGGAAGGTTTCTCTGAATCACACAGGTACACCAATAAGACAGTACAAGATCGTTGGAATTCTGCCAGATTTTCATAGCTTGAATGACATCATTGTCGTCCAGCTGAGTAAATCTTTCTATATCTTCATCTGTCGCAGCGCTTTTTCCACGGTAGAGAAAATATTTCAGGTTTTCTGCAGCATCCAGATCTTTGCCCTGGGAAACAAGGTATTTTGCTCTTTCTAAAATTTTAACCAACAAAAACTCCGCTAAAGCCGAGGTTTTATGATAATACACCTGCCAATACATGAACATTCTGGCTGTGAGGAAGTTCTCAATAGAATAAACCCCTTTTGCATCAATCACAAGCTCGCCTTCGTCACAAACATTCATCATGGAAATGATTCTCTGTGTATTGATGCTTCCTTCAGACACTCCGGTGAAAAAGCTATCACGTTTTAAATAATCAAGCCTGTCAACATCCAGCTGGGAAGAAATAAGCTGATTGAAAAATTTTCTATGATATTTCCCTTGAAACATTTCAATAGCACAAGAAAGCTCACCATTAAACTCTTCATTTAATCTGTTCATTAATAGTAAAGAAAGGTTTTCATGATGCCAGTCGTCCATCAACATACTTTCCAGTGCATGGGAAAACGGCCCATGACCGATGTCGTGCATTAAAATTGCAAGCATGGCGCCTTTTTCTTCTTCTTCAGAAATTTTCACCCCTTTTTGTTTTAATGTTTCCAGAGCGATAAACATCAGGTGCATAGCTCCCAGCGCATGATGAAACCTTGTATGGGTTGCCCCAGGGAAAATCAGATTTAAAAGCCCAGTTTGTCCTATTCTTCTTAATCTCTGAAAATAAGGATGCTCTATAATATCGAATAAAATTTCGTGTGGAATTTTAATAAAACCGTGAACCGGGTCATTAATGATTTTGAGCTTGTTCTGCATTGAAACGTCAGTATTAATAGACAAATTTAGGGATTTTTAAATTTAAAACATATTGAGTGATGGATTATGAGTTAAGAATTAATCTGTAAACGAACTATTTTTTAACTCATAATTCACTATTCATAACTTATTATTATTTAAAAATATTAAAATCCTTTCCTTTTGTAAATTTTGCTGCAAAAGGCGCCTGATTTCCAGAATATTTTAAGACGAAATGTTTTTTTGTGTCTGTATCTGCTTTGGCTTCTACTTCTACATTTTCTGTCTGAAAGCTTATATCAATGCCAACCCCGGAGTCTTTTTCAAGATAAATTTCTACGCTTTTCGCAAAGAAAAGTGAGGTGCTTAAATAATTAAACTTAATGTTTTTTCTGTAAGTCCGTGATTCATTTTGAGTGAATTCAGAATAGCTTCTTAAAATTTCAATTCCGGGCAAATCAATATTGGTAATTCTTGATTTCGTTACTCCGTTTACCCTTACAGAAAAGCTTTTAGCGTTGCTTATATTTCCGTTTACCCCGATATTGAAAAGGGAAGGGATGGAAAATCCGTACTCAATCATGCTGTCTTTTGTGAATTCAAAATCAGGGATCATTGCAGGAAATTTCTGCACATTGATAAGCTGATTTTTAACCGTATTCAGCTGTTCACCGGAAAAGAGATATCCGATGAGGTTATTATTGGTTGTCCGCCAGTTTCTTCCGTTCCATTCGTAAATTTCGCAAAGCATGGTATCCATGGAAGAATGGGGAAGGAGATCTATATCCTGCCATTTGAAGACTTCCTTTGCATACGGTCTTCGGTTGTTAATGGTGATGCCTAGGTCAAGAGCCAGAAGGTCGGTCAGCTGTTGATTATTTTCCATAATAATTTTTTGTGTTAATTGGTATTATAAAATTATGGAAATAAAATAGAATGATCCAGAATTTATTTTAAATCTTACAGCCAGCCTTTTTTACCATACACATAGGTGTCATCAAATTGCTTGTCGCTCATGAAAAGGTACAAAATCCCTTCAACAAAAGGGATAATTGATGCTGCACCGAAAGTAACAACATTTAGTATAAGCTGAATAATTCCTTCTTTTGTGTAACCCAAATAAAATTTATTTAATGCAAGCCATCCTACAAGAATTCCCAATATAGCTGCAGGGATTTTCTTTTCTGAGCGGTAAGGTGCATTGCTTTGCAGACTATCATTTTCAGTTTTTGTATAACCGTAATTTTCCATTTTTTAAAGATTTTAAGTGATTGTCTTTTAATTGGTAGTTTTAAGACGTAAGATGTTACATACTAATATATTAATTTAATACAAGAAACTTCTACAGGCTCAGCATGAGATCTCTAATACTTACAGTTTATGAGCGGCTTATTTGTAATGAAGCCCGTCGAAGAATTCAATAAAACATATTAAAATTTCATAAAACTTCGGCCTCTATTTTTCAACCTAAAATTTGAATTCAAAAAAACTTTATCTTTGCTGCTATGATTTTACGCGGAGAAAACTTAATCAAAGAATATGGTCCTAAAAAAGTTGTAAAAGGGGTTTCTGTACAGGTTCAGCAGGGAGAGATTGTTGGTTTGCTTGGCCCGAACGGGGCGGGGAAAACCACTTCATTTTATATGATTGTTGGTTTGGTTAAGCCTACTTCCGGTAAAATTTTCTTAGACAAGCAAGAAATAACTACCGATGCCATGTACAGGAGAGCTCAGAAAGGTATTGGTTATCTTGCTCAGGAAGCCTCTGTTTTCCGAAAACTGTCGGTGGAAGAGAATATTATGGGTGTTTTGCAATTGACAAAGCTTTCAAAACGCGAGCAGCAGATTAAATGTGATGAGCTTATTGAAGAATTTTCTTTGCAACACGTCCGTAAAAACCGTGGTGATCTTCTATCCGGTGGTGAAAGACGTAGAACGGAAATTGCCCGTTGTCTTGCAACAGACCCAAGCTTTATTCTTCTGGATGAGCCTTTTGCCGGGGTAGATCCTATAGCCGTGGAAGATATTCAGAAAATTGTAAGAAGCCTTACGGATAAAAATATAGGTATTCTGATTACCGATCATAATGTACAGCAAACGCTGGCCATTACAAATAAAACTTATATTATGTTTGAAGGAAGGATCTTAAAAGAAGGCCTTCCGGAAGAGCTGGCCAATGATCCGCAGGTAAGGGAAGCATATCTTGGTGAAAACTTTGTTTATCAGAGCATTTTTGACAAGCCGAAAACGAAAAGCTATGTTTATAATATCTGGGCCGGAAATTTTGAATCTAAAAATCAGCTACAAAGCTTCGTCAATGAGAATTTTGCGCAGTTTGATGATTTAAGGTTAATGTACGGTTTTGAAGACATCAGCTTTGCTTCGCTGGCGAATTCTGAAATAGAATATATTTTTAATGATGTGGTCGATAAAAATGCGAATAACTCATTTGTGTTCCAGAAGAAAGAGATCAATTCCCAATATTCTCTGGAACAGGCAAAAGCAGAATCTGAGGCGTCAAGTAAACCGAAACTGCATTATTTGACCACCTACGTTTATGAAGGGTAACAGAAATATTAAAGCTTGATTATTTTTCTCAAATTCTTATAAAGGAAAAGCTAGGTTTGATTAAAAATCTTTTCTTACATTATTGATTAAATGCAAATATTGATTAAATGCAAAGGTAATTCATGCATTTTTAAGTAAGGTGTTTGTCATTGAGATGATTCATGAATATACTTTCCCAGTCGGTGAAGATTAAATCCTTAAGTTTATGCTGGTTCATATTGTCTAAAAATGCTTGGTAAGCTGCATTAAAAAATACTTTTAGCCGACAGCTGTAAGAAATAAAAATACAGGCTTTGGTGCTACAGTTTATTATAGGTGAATCGTCTTGTTCTAATAAATGGATCAGATCACCCAAACCTGTGATATTGGCTTTTTCAGATATAATAATTCCCCCGCCTTTTCCTCTTTTGGTAATTACCATTTCTTTTTTAGCCAAAAACTGAACCACTTTAATCAGATGATTGCGTACGATATTTAGCTTGGAAGAGAGCTCATCCAAAGAGCTTGGTGCTGTATTGCTTTTTTTGTGTAAATAAATTAGCACACGTAGACTGTAATCCGTAAAATGGTTCAGTTTCATAAGTTTTAATTTAATTGAATCAATTGAGGTCCGAATTCTTCGAAATATATATCTTCCTTAGAAATGCCCAATTGCACTAAAGAATTGTATTGTACCTTTATGAAGGCTTCGGGGCCACAAATATAATACTTTGCATTATCAATAAGAATTTCATCTTTGATGACGCTTAAATCTATTCGTCCTTGTTTTATCGAATTATTTTTTTTATGATCAAAATTTTCATCTATTGTTTCATAAAAAATGTGAGTAAATAGCCAGTCGTGATTTTTATTTAAGTCTTCTAAATAGTCTTTAAATGCATGGACTTTCTCATTACGGCAGCTATGCAGCCATACAACTGTTTTTTTTTAACACTGTTTTTGTTTGCTTCCAACATGCTAAAAAGAGGAGTTATCCCAACACCACCGCTTATCAGTACCATCGGATTTTCGGAATGCGTATCCAAGTGGAACACCCCTGAAGGCGCACTTACCTCAATCTCATCCCCGATATTTTTTTTGTGTAGTATATTGGAAACAATACCATCAGGAAGATGCTGATTGTTTTGATCTTTTTTTACCGAAATCCTGTAGTATTCCGGATTGAAAGCAGAAGACAGGCTATACTGTCTCGGTTGCTCGTGCTGAAGCTCAGGTACAAATGTTTTTACAGAAATATATTGTCCAGGGTGGTAATCTGTGATTGTTCCTTTATCTTTTGGTTTCAGGTAAAAAGACTTAATCTCTGCACTTTCTTCTACAATGTCTGAAATGATGAATGTTCTCCAGCCTTTCCAACCTCCTGTCTTTCTCACCTTAGATTGGTACATTCCGTCTTCGAGAGAAATCATGATCTGTGCAAGCTCGTTGTATGCTTCTGTCCACGCTTCAATGATTTCGGCTGTAGCAGCATCTCCCAATATAGCTTTTATTGACGAAATGAGATAATGTCCTACAATTTTGTATTGTTCAGGATGAATATTTAAGCTTACATGTTTGTTTCCGATACCTTTTAGAATATTAATAAGAACGGTAGGCTTTTCAATATTTTCGGCGTAAGCCAATACAGTGTTTGCCAATACATTTTGCTGTCTTCCACTTGCCTGATTGCTTATATTGAAAAGATTATTCAATTCGGGATTTTCTGAAAGCATTGTTGCATAAAAATGTTTTGTAAGATCGGTCCCATTTGTTTTTAAAAAAGGGATGGTTGCTTTAATTAAGTTTTTTTGATTGGTATTCATCTTTTATTATTTGAATTAATGATACAAACCTAATAAATAAACATTTAATTGTTTCATTTAAAATGAAACAATTTATTAAAACATGTTCAAAATCATATTTTAAAAAGAACTAATTTTACGGTATAACTTGAAAAACATGGCAAGACCTTTCAACAGAACTGTCACTTTATTTGGAATTTATAAACAACTAGTTTCCTTTATTAAACCTTACCGGTTAATGATTTACGGGACATTATTCCTTACATTTCTGGGAGCTTTGGCGGCGCAAGTGAATCCTATTGTATTAAAATATACAGTGGATGAGGTGACTAAGATTACCCATCTTTCGCATCCGATGTCTGAGGGAATTCATATTCTGGTAGTGATTTCCGTGATCTTGTTGGGAAAAGAGCTGCTGAATATTTTTATTAATTTCGGGCAGAAATTTTATGGGGAAAAAATTAGAATTAATGTAAGTTCGGTGCTGGCGCAATCGGCAATTGATAAGATTTTAACCTATAAAGTGGCTTATTTTAATGATGACAATCACGAATCCGGCAAGCTGCAGATAAGAATCGACCGTGGAATAGAAAGTCTTACGAGGCTGGTGCAAAACTTCTTTATCGACATGCTTCCATTGTTTTCAAATTCAATTATAGCATTGGTGATTATGTATATGCAGAATGTGTATGTAGGAATTGTTTCTACTATTATTGTTCCTATTTACTTTTATGTAAGTTCTTTACAGGCAAAAAAATTAAGCGGTGTGAGACGTACTTTGAGAAATCAGCGGGAGCAGAAAACTTCAGGTCTTTTGAATCTAATCAATTCCATTATGGTGATTAAAAGTTTTGTCCGCGAAAAATTTGAAGGAAAAAAACAATACGATTTGCAGATGCAATTGATGGAAAGCCAAATGTTTACCCGAAAAACAAATTTTATTTACGATGGTTTAAAAACTTTTATCGAGCAATTCGGGGTGGTTTTAATTATTCTTCTGACGGTTTATCTGGTGCTGGATCAGCAAATGACTATCGGGGCGATCATGCTTCATATTATGCTTTTTAATAATGTTTCGGCACCGATTCGCCAGTTGCACAGGATTTATGATGATATGAATGATGCGATGATCTATGCAGAGGGCTATTTTGATATTTTAAATGCTGACAACGAAAAAGAGCCAAGCGGAAGGTTTGTAGAAAAAGATATCAAAGGAAATTTTGAATTAAAAAATATCAATTTTACTTACCCGAACGGAACTCAGGCGCTTCACGATGTTTCCATGAAAATTGAAAATGGGAAAACGACTGCTTTGGTAGGGCTAAGTGGTGCCGGAAAATCAACAGTCATTAATCTTTTGTGTAAGTTTTACCTTCCTGATTCCGGAAAAATCCTGCTGGACGGAGTTGATCTGAATGATTTTAACAATACTTATTTAAGGGATGATCTGGGATTAGTTCTTCAGAAAAATCATATTTTCCAGGGAAGTATTGAAGATAATATCCTCTACGGAAATATGAATGCAACTTTCGAGGAAATAGAAGCTGCCGCGAAAAAAGCTTATCTACATGAGCAGATTTTAGAGCTTCCTGATGGCTATAAGCATGATGCAACCCAGCTTTCTGGAGGGCAGCAGCAGAGAATTGCTATTGCGAGATTATTTTTAAAAGATCCGCCGATTATTTTTCTCGATGAACCAACAGCAAGCCTTGATGCAATCGCCACGGAACAAATCAAAAACTCTCTGGATGCCATAAAAGAAGGCAGAACGGTGATTATTATCTCTCACTCTTTGTCGCAGATTTTAGACTCGGATAAAATTTATGTAATGAAAAAAGGCAGGGTAGTAGAAAGCGGAACTCATAATGAACTGGTACAGATCAACGGAACATACAGGGAAATTTTTGATGCTTCGGCAAGAAGTTTAAATTTAGATAAACTGGTAAATACTTTTAAGGATAATTAATTTTTGATAAAAGATAAAAGATAACTTTGCTAACCCTAAAAACTCCAACCATCCAATCCAATGAACGACCATTACCTAAAAAAGATTGACCGAGTTACCGCCATTCTTACACAATTACAATCAAAACCGATTGTAAGGGCACAGGATCTTGCCCAAAAGTTTGAAGTAAGTGTCCGTACCATTTACCGTGATGTAAAGACATTGGAAAATGCTGGTATTCCTATTGTGGGTGAAGCAGGAAGTGGTTATTCTCTTATGGATGGCTATAAACTTCCGCCGGTGATGTTTACGAAAGAGGAGGTTTTAAGTTTCATTACCGCCGAAAAACTTATGCAAAAATTTTCTCATCAAAGCTTGGGAAGCCATTATCAGACGGCGATGGAAAAAGTACGTTCGGTACTGAAATATTCCGACAAAAATTTAATCCATAATATTGAAAAACAGATTGATATTTTTCAGTATCAGGCAAAAACGGAAGATACCATAAAAGATGTTATCCCGACCATTCTGGAAAGCATTGCCGAGAAATGTCAGCTGATCATAGAATACAGAACCGTTGATAACACAATTTCTACAAGAACCATTGAAGCAGTGGGGGTTTTCTTTGAATTTAATTACTGGTATATCATGGCTTTCTGCACGTTAAGAAATGATTTTCGGCAGTTTCGGGTAGACAGGGTTTTGAAGATTTCAAAAACGGAAAACCCTTTTTTACAGGAATATGGGCAAATCACAGATTACAGGAAAAAAAGAAACGAAAATAAAATCATTGTAAAACTCTTGGTCGAAAAAAAAATCATGGGGCATCTGGTAAATTCTAAAAAATATTACGGATTAATCAATGAAGTTGATACAGAAAACGGAGTAGAGCTTACCTTTGAAACAGACTGGCTTAATGAAGGTTTTCCACGCTGGCTGATTACGTTTGCCGACTATGCAACGATCCTGGAACCTGAGATTCTTCAGACAAGATTAAATCAATTATTAGAAAATATTTCCAATAAGCATAAATAAAGCCCCGACGGATTTACCGGGACTTTTGCAATATTAATTTAATTGGAGGAGATTTTATGTTTTTAAAGCTTATGAATGATTTTTCATATTGATATTAATCAAAGCTCTTAGTTTGATTAAAGGAATCAAAGATCCTAAAATCTCTCCCAAAAAAAAGGTGGTTCAATTCCTAAGGCTCTCAGATAAACATATCCTTGCCCACGGTGATGAATTTCATTATCAACGAAATACAGGATATTCTGGTATACCGGGAACTCATACTGACCAAATAAATTGAAGGTTTCCTGAAAGCGCTCTTCAGAAATCTGCGAAAAATAATGGTTAATGGTTTCAGTTTCATCATCCCATTTTTTCAAGATATCCTCTTTGGTTTTCGGGTTAAATCCTTCTTCATTATAAGCTTCAATATTTTTTTCAACGATCCCTTTCAAAGCCGGTCCTCCGATGCTAATGAGCTCCACTGCTAGTTTTGCAAAAGGTCTCATTCCGCCTACCGAAAACTCGAATAATTCTTTTTCCGGGAACATTTCAATTACCTTTCTTGTCAGATTTCTGTGCCCTTGCCAGTGTTCCAATAGCTGTTCTGAAGTCATGAATTTTTTTGTAATTGTTACTGTAGTTGTCATAATTTTAATATTGTTTGTTATTGTTAATACAAAGATAGAGTAGTGTGATGACAACAGTTTGTCAGTAGGAATTTTAATGAAGAAAAATATTTTTAAATTTTCAAAATAATGTTGCTGAATTTTCCGTTAAAAGGATATACTTACGACATTGTTAGGTAAAATAAATAATTTGAAAGTGATTGGTCTTTTAAGGCCGATCATTTTTTTTCGTACTCTTTATAGTTCAAATATATAAAAGGCTGATCTGCATAAAATCTAAAAATGAAAAGATAAAAACGGCCAGACAGAAATATAATGATGAGTTTATCTGTATGTTTTATTCTAATTTATAAACTTTATTGCTTTTTACATTGTATAAAATAAAGTAAATTAGTACTATGAAAATTTATACAAAAACAGGCGACAAAGGCCAGACTGCTTTGTATGGTGGAACAAGAGTTTCAAAAGCCAGTGCAAGAGTCGACAGCTACGGAAATATAGACGAATTAAATTCATTCATCGGGATTGCCAAGAGCCATATTGAAGATCAGGAGGTTTTAAAACAACTAGAGAAAATCCAGTTTGACTTATTTACTGTGGGTTCAGAAGCTGCCACACCGATCGATAAACTAATGCAGGCCAATGGAAAATCACGTCTCCCATTGGTTATTTCTGATGATGAAATTGAAGAGCTAGAAAACTGGATGGATGCTTTTGACGAAAAATTAGACCCTCTTCAGTATTTTATTCTTCCAGGAGGCGGAAAATCAGCGACATTTTTACATGCGGCCAGAACAATCTGCAGAAGGGCAGAGCGCTCTTTAGTTTTCTTAAATGAGTCGGAAGAAGTGCGCCCGGAACTGATTAAGTATTTAAACAGGCTTTCAGACTACCTGTTTGTTTTGGCAAGATATATTTCAAAAATCAATAACGAGCCTGAAGAATACTGGAATCCTAATGAAAGATAAGGTGTTACTTTTCATCAACGGTGATCCTCCAAAATCTTTCCCGAAAATTGAAGACTATGGCTTAATTGCCTGTACAGACGGAGCTTTTCATTATTTAAAAAATTTAAAATTTCCTTTGGAAAAGCTGGATTTTATTTCCGGGGATTTTGATTCGCATTCCGGCTCAGATGAAGATATTTACAAGGAAAAATTCATTTATACTCCGGATCAGAACAAGACAGATTTTCATAAAGCGCTGGAAATAATCTTGGAAAGAGGCTTTACAGATATTAATGTTTTTGGAGCCAGCGGCGGAGAGCAGGATCATTTCCTGGGAAATCTTACGGTTGCTTTTGGGTTTAAAGATCAGCTAAGCATCAAATTTTATGACGAGTTTTCAGAATATTATTTCATTCCTAAAAATTTTACTGTAAAAGGTGTAAAGAATAAAATGATTTCCCTCTATCCGTTTCCGCTGGTTGAAAATATTACAACCAAAGGATTGAATTGGCCTTTAACCAATGGAAATCTAAGCATCACCTCAAGAATAGGGACAAGAAATTTTGCCATTGAAGACGAAGTTTCCATTGAATATAAAAAGGGGGATTTGCTGATTTTTACAGGAAGGAATTATTTGTAGTTTAAATATTAATTCCACTAATTTTTCACAAATAACACAGTTTGATTTTCATAGGAAATTAAAAATATAAAAAATATTTGTAAACATCAATAGGAACGGGCTTTAGCCCGTTTTCAAAAGAAAAATAATCAATTGGCTTTAGCCAAAACATAAAAATAAAACCCAAGCATCTCTATAAATCCGTGGAATCTGTGGCTAAATAAAAATGAAAAAATCAATAAAAATATTATTTTTAACCATTTCAATATTCTGCAATTACTCATGTAAAACGCAAAGCTTTTCTGTACCCGAATACGGGAAAAATAAAACAGAAAGATATTTTAAGATTAAAAAAATTCGTAATTTTCGAACAATCGGTAGCATTAAAAATATTGACGGAAAAACTTTAAAACCAAGAAAGTTTTACAGAAGCGGCCACCTTCATCAATTAAAGAAAAAATCTTTCGATAAATTAGAAAGCTTAGGAATTAAGGAAATTATCGATCTTAGAAATTCAAAAGAAATTGCCCGAAAACCGGATCATATTCCAGATGATATATTATATAAAAACTATTCGGCTTTTGAGGACAAAGGAGATCAATTGGATCAGGCAAAAAAGTTAGTACTAAAAGGTAAAGTGAAAGGTTCCGACGCAGAGGTAACAATGCTTGATTTTTACAAAGATTACCTCACGGAGAACCCCGAAACCATCAAAAACATCATTACAGAAATTTTGGAATCAGATCAGCCGGTTTTGTATCACTGTACGGCAGGTAAAGACCGCACAGGAATCATTACTGCATTGATCCTGACAATTTTAAAATTTAATAAAGAGGCCATTTACAATGAATATCTTTTATCCAACAATTACAGAAAAAAAATAGTTGAAAAGAGGCTTACCCTTGCCAAAGACCTGCATTTTCTTTACCCGAAAATGGATGTAAAAGTCCTTGAAAAACTAAGCTGGGTTGAAAAGGATTATCTGGATGCTGCTTTTGATGAGATTAATAATAAATATGGTTCAACAGATGTTTATATTCAAAATGTCTTAGGAATTTCTGAAGATAAAAGAGATGAATATATCAGGAAGTTTACATATTAATAATCTGCAATAGTTTTCTGCTTAAAAAGTGAGCGAAATTTAAATAATTTTAACGCTCAAAAACCAAACTTTTTTAGCAATTTTGCATTCTTAATTCACTTGTCAAGAAATGAAAATAAAATACTCGGAACTTATTGATCAGACATTGTATTTTCCAACAGAAGAATTTAATGTTTCTGAGAACAATTTGTTGTTTCACGACATTCCCTTGATGGATGTTGTTGAAAAATTTGGCACCCCGCTAAAGATTAGCTACCTGCCGAGAATTTCTCAAAATATTCAAAAGGCCAAGAGCTGGTTTAAAGAAGCCTTTGAGAAGACCGATTATAAGAAGAATTATACATATTGCTACTGTACAAAATCAAGTCATTTCAAATTTGTACTGGAAGAGGCGCTGAAAAACAACATTTCAATAGAAACTTCTTCTGCTTATGACATGGATATCGTAAAATCTCTTTACGAAAACGGCAAAGTAGATGAAAAAATAGAGGTTATCTGTAATGGTTTTAAAACAGATGATTATCTAGCGAAAATTTCAGATATGATCAATAGCGGTTTTGAAAATATTACACCGATTCTGGATAATTACCGCGAATTGGATAAATTAACGGAAAGTATTGATACAACATTTGATATCGGAATCAGAATTGCATCTGAAGAAGAGCCGAAGTTCGAATTTTATACCTCAAGACTAGGAATCGGATATAAAGACATTATTCCTTATTACAGCCAGAAAATTGCTGAACATCCGAATGCAAGATTGAAAATGCTTCACTTTTTCATCAATACCGGGATCAAAGACACAGCGTATTATTGGAACGAATTGTATAAATGTCTTCGTGTTTATGCACGTTTGAAGAAAATTGCCCCGGAAGTTGATTCATTGAACATCGGTGGTGGTTTCCCAATTAAAACTTCTTTGAACTTTGACTACGATTATCAGTATATGGTGGAGGAAATCGTTTCCCAGATCAAGAAATTCTGCGAAGAAGAAGGGGTAGAAGAACCAAATATTTATACTGAATTCGGAAGTTTCACGGTTGGAGAAAGCGGTGCCAATATTTATAAGATCATTTCCCAAAAACGCCAAAACGACAGAGAAAAATGGAATATGATCGATTCATCTTTCATGACCACTCTTCCTGATACCTGGGCAATTTCAAGGCACTTTATTATGCTTCCGCTGAACAGATGGGAAGATACTTATGAAAGGGTTTTTCTGGGCGGGTTGACCTGTGATTCAGATGATTATTATAATTCTGAACAGCATACCAACGCAATTTATCTGCCGGTTTTCAGTGATACAAAACCTTTATACATCGGGTTTTTCCATACTGGAGCATATCAGGAAACCATCAGTGGATTTGGTGGAATTCATCACTGCCTGATGCCTCAGCCGAGACACGTTCTGATTCAGAAAGATGAAAACGGTGAACTGCAATACGAGATTTTCCGTGAAAAGCAGGAGCCGGAAGATGTATTAAAAATTCTAGGTTACAAGTAGCTCATCAATAGAAATGAGCTTTAGCCCATTTAGCAAAAATTATGATCAAACTGGCTTTAGCCAAAACGTTAATAACAAAAGCTCTCAAAATTCGAGAGCTTTTTCTTTTTAAAAATATTTTGAAATCTTATCCAGTTGAAGATCTTCATAATCCGAAACTACCATATCCGCCAACGTATAATCCTGATTTTTAGAGTGCGGACTTCTATACGCTGCACAGAAAATTTTCGCCCGATGTGCTGCTAGAATTCCATTTGTGGAATCTTCGATGACCATACAGTTTTCAACCGGCTCACCAGCTATTTCTGCTGCCAGAAGGAACACTTCAGGATGAGGTTTTGATTCTTTCAAATCAGCACCGCTTATTTTCCCGTTGAAATATTTTTCAAGGTCAAATTTTTCAAAAACCATATTAATTGTGGTCATAGTAGCAGAAGAAGCCAAAATTAATTTGATTCCGTTTTCATAGTAGTGCTGAATAAGCTCTCTTACTCCCGGAATCAAATCAAATCCTTCATCATTGTAAAAATAATCCTTGAAATAATCTCTTTTGCTTTTAGCAATTTCTTCACGAGTCTGATTTAAATTAAATTTATTAATCAATGTTTCACAAACTCTTTTTGTTGAAGCTCCTGTAAAAGAGGTATATAATTCTTCGGAAACAGCAATTTCCAACTCGTCAAAGGTTTTAAAATAAGCTTTCCTGTGCAATGGTTCTGTGTCCACAATTACGCCATCCATATCGAATAGCACAGCTTTTAGTGACATAAAATTAAATTTTTAACAAAAATAACTTTTAAAATTTAAACATTAAAGGATTTAAAAATTAAAATAATTGGAATGAAGGTTAAAAATTCATAACTCATCACTCACAATTTATAACTCGGAGACTATTTTGTATCTTTGCCGAAATCATTTAATTTTAAATAAAGACATGAAAACATACGCAGGAATTCCTGAAGAAAATGCATCATTAGAGAACTCAAAAGTAATGTTGGTAACGGTTCCTTACGACGGAACTTCTACTTGGGGAAAGGGGGCAGACAAAGGCCCGGAATTGTTTTTAGATGCTTCCGAAAATATGGAGCTTTACGATATTGAAACTCAAACAGAGCCTTATTTGGAAGGGGTTTTCCTGGCTGGTGAGGTTGCTGAAAATTCTACGCCGGAAGCCATGACAGAAGCAGTTTATCAAAAAACAAAAGAGCTTTTGAACAATGATGGTAAATTATTCACACTTTTCGGTGGAGAGCACTCTGTTTCTATCGGATCGATTCGTGCGGTTGGGGAAAAATTTGAAAACTTAACGGTTCTTCAGCTGGATGCTCACACAGACCTTCGTCCGGAATTCCATGGTTCTACTTCTAATCATGCCTGTGCGGTTTTTGAGGCAAATCAGAAGCACAATCTGGTACAAGTAGGAATCCGCTCTATGGATATTGAAGAAGCGGAATATTTACCGGAAGGAAGAGTATTTTTCGCTCACGAAATCGCCAATAACGAAAATTGGGTAAATGATGTATTGGAAAAAGTTTCAGGAAATGTATATATCACCATCGACCTTGATGCTTTTGATCCTTCACTTTGCCCATCAACAGGTACTCCTGAGCCAGGCGGCTTACAATGGTATCCGACTTTGGAGTTATTAAGAAAAGTATTTGAAAAATGTAACGTTGTAGCGTTTGATATTGTAGAATTAATGGACTCTCCTATGGTAAAACCAAGCGCGTTCCTGGCGGCGAAGTTATATTACAAAATGCTTGCGTATTATCATCTTTATAAAAACAACTAAAATTCCGCAAGAATCGGATTTTTTCTGCCATAAATTCTTTGGAACTTTGTGAGGTAAATTCAATGTTATGTCTACACAAAATCAGATAGATTACGAAAGAATTGCGAAAGCGATAGAGTATATCAGAAGCAATTTTAAGCTTCAGCCAGGTTTGGATGAAGTGGCGGAGAAAATTAATTTAAGTCCGGCTCATTTTCAGAAGATGTTTTCTGATTGGGCAGGAACAAGTCCGAAGAAATTTTTACAGTTCATCAGCCTTGAACATGCTAAAAATTTATTGAAGGAAGAAAAGGCGAGTTTATTTGATACAGCTTACGAGACAGGATTTTCGAGTACAAGCAGGCTGCATGATCTGTTTGTGAAGATTGAAGGAATGTCTCCTGCAGAATATAAAAACGGAGGAAAAAGTCTCAATATTAATTACAGTTTTTCTGAAACACCCTTTGGAAATGTAATTACAGCTTCCACAGAAAAAGGGATCTGTTATATGGCTTTTGAAACCATTAAAAATAAAGCATTGGGAGATTTAATTTTAAAATTTCCTAATGCTTCTTTTTTTGAAAGACAGGATGATTTTCAGAAAAATGCGTTATCCATTTTCAACAAAGACTGGACAAAGCTCAACACCATAAAACTCCATTTAAAAGGTACCGATTTTCAATTGAAAGTCTGGGAAAGTCTTCTTACGATTCCTATGGGCAAATTATCAACGTATGGAAGTTTAGCCGAAAAGATAGGAAATCCAAGCGCTTCAAGAGCAGTCGGAACTGCGATTGGAAGTAATCCCGTTGCCTTTCTCATTCCATGTCACCGCGTAATTCAGTCTTCCGGCAATCTTGGCGGTTATCGGTGGGGAAGTGAAAGGAAACAACTGATTATAGGGTGGGAGAGTTCTAAAATATATTCTTAAGCATAAACACAAATTTTACTAATTTTTTTCAAGAATAATACGAATAAATTTGTTTAAAATTTTAAAAGTATAAATTATTCCATCAATAGGAAACGGGCTTTAGCCCGTTTAAAATAATCAATTAATTCAATTGGCTTTAGCCAAAATCTATTTTAATAAAAATTAAACACAAAATCTTAAACTTTATGATAAGTTTATTCGAAGACATACCCGATTACCCTTTAAATATTCTTCCCAACGACGGAACGGTCTACTATTATGGAAAGGTTTTCTCCAAAGAACAGTCAGATTTTTATTATGATTATTTACTTGATCAGATTCCATGGGAAAATGATGAGGCAATAATTTTTGGAAAATTAATTTTCACCAAAAGAAAAGTCGCATGGTTTGGTGAAAAACCATTTGAATACACCTATTCAAAACGAACAAAATATGCAAAATTCTGGTCGATTGAATTATTGGAATTAAAGCAAAAATGTGAAGAAATTACAGGAGAGACATACAATTCCTGTTTGTTGAACTTATATCACGACGGAAGTGAAGGCATGGCCTATCACAGCGATGCAGAAAAGGATTTGAAAAAACACGGTGCTATTGCTTCTCTGACCTTCGGAGCGGAAAGAAAGTTTTTATTCAAGCATAAAACTACGAAAGAAAAAATAGAGATATTCTTGGAAAACGGAAGTTTACTGGTAATGAAAGGAAACACTCAAGATCATTGGTTGCATAGGCTTCCCCCGACTACAAAAGTGAAAGCACCGAGAGTGAATTTGACTTTCAGAACGATTGAAGAATGATTTTATACAAAATTGGGTGTTAAGTTTGTCATACTGAGAGTATCTAAATAGAGTTGTATAAATACTTTGTTGAGATGCTTTCCATATGACAGAAGGATGATTATATTCTCTCGCAGACTTTATAGGAGAGTGTCTTATAACGCAATTATTTGCATAATCTACGATAAATAAAAAACAAAAATGATGACCTCGAGAACCTTAACCTTAACCACCATCAATATTATAAAGATTGTTTTCTTATTTTAAAGCCCCAATTTCAATTGAATTGTAAAATTTTTGCATCAGAAACGGGTATTTGTTCTTGTTTGAAATATCTTTTGGAATGTGAAGCAGTGATTACTACTTCTCCAATACTTGAAACATTGTATTTATCAAGTTTAATTTCATTTAAAATAAATAATTATTTCATTAAAATTTTTTTTAACTTGCCAAAATATAAAAAAACATCCCTATATAGGGATGCTTTTATTTAAATAATCTTAAAGTTTTTGAATAATTAGGCTTTCAAATATCTTGAATAAGCATAACCTTCCTGTCCATCGGCAGTCTTCACTTTCCACCAATCGTCAGATGTCTGTTCGATTAATGTTACTGAATCGCCTTTTGCAGCTTTACCTACAACAGCAGCTTCTGTAGATGGCTCTTGTCTAATATTTAGATTGGATTCTTCAGTTGCGACTGTAAGGGCAGCACCTGCGGCAAGGCCTGCAACCTGTACGTCAATATTGATGTCTGAAGCAGAATAAGTAGAATCAATAGCTCCTAAAGCGTTCCATACTGCATCTTTAGCAGCCGTATTTGGAGCATTTCCGGAAACATAAAGGATTCCATCCTGTTCCTGAATCTGTAAGTTTGAGATTCCTGCAGACTGGGCAGCAGAAACTACGCTTGAATATTTATCTTGTAATGTGCTCATTTTTATTTTTTTACAGTATAGTTATAATTCACTTTTCCAACTTTTAAAGCATCTACAGATTCTTTAATTTTTCTTGCATCTGCAGAAGAAACCGTTCCCGTAAGGGTTAATTCTCCATTCACAGTTTCAACTTTCACTGATGGGAAATCTTTCACCGCATCCTTAACTTTTTGCTGAACAGCAGGGTCAACTAAATCCTGATTTTTAACAACAACAGGTGCAGCAGGACCTACAGTTGCCATGTCATGGACATTTTTGATACCATTGATTGCTTTTAATTTAGCAATCATAGCATCTTTGGCCTCCTGACTTTCAAAAATTCCGCTTAGATGTGCCTCACCATCTTTTACTTCTACAGAAGCATTCGGATTTGATACTACTACAGTTGTAGCTTGAGTTTGAAGATCGGCATCAGAAACTTTCTTTTTACAAGAAACCGCCCCGAAAGATACAGCTACAGCCAATGCAGCCATCGCGATAGTTTTTTTCATAGTTGTATATTTTTAATGTTGTTAATACAATCAAATGTAATAATAAAATTTATACCAAAAGAATAAAATTTCAATAAATGTTGATGAAATTTTTTATAATATTTTATAAATCAACTTGTTAATTTTAATATAATTTTAATTTAACATAAAATTAATTCTTTCCGGAAATCTTCCACCAATTGTAAAAATATTATATTTGCGAAACTTGAATTAATTTTATGAAAGGACAAAATAAACTGTTTGTAGCCATAGTCATTGCGCTTATTTTAGGAGTTGGTATTGGTGGATTTGTGCATGTAAAATATCCTGAGAACGCAGAACCTTTTTCTAAAAATATAAAGCTTTTGGGAACGGTTTTCATTCGTCTGGTGCAGATGATCATTGCTCCGCTGGTTTTCACTACATTGGTGGTGGGAATTGCAAAAATGAGTGATATCAAAATGATTGGAAGGGTAGGCACAAAGGCTATGCTATGGTTTATATCTGCTTCCTTGATTTCACTTTTTATCGGGCTAATGCTGGTCAACTGGCTTGAGCCGGGCCACGTTACAAAACTTCCTATTCAGGATGCGGCTTCTGCGGAAGAACTATTAAAAAGTAGCAAAGGGTTTTCTATGGAAGATTTCGTAAAACACGTGATTCCTAAAAGTATTTTTGAAGCTTTTGCAACCAATGAGGTTTTACAGATCGTTGTTTTTTCAATCATGTTCGGTATTGCTTTGGCTAATTTAGGAGAAGAATACTCTCAGCCTGTCATCAAATTATTTGACATTTTTGCCCACGGAATCTTAAAGATGGTAGGTTACATCATGTGGTTTGCGCCACTTGGAGTTTTAGGTGCTATTGCAGCCGTTGTGGCTACCAATGGTTTTGAAATATTTAAAGTATATGCTATTTATTTAAGAGATTTTTTCTTTGCTCTGGCTGTACTTTGGCTTGTTTTATTATTAGTTGGATATTTTATTTTAGGAAATCGTCTTTTCGAGTTGCTTAGAAGAATCAAAGAACCTTTACTGATTGCATTTTCCACGACAAGTTCCGAGGCAGTCTTCCCGAAACTGGTTGAAGAGCTGGAAAGATTCGGATGTAATAATAGAATAGTATCCTTTATTTTACCTTTAGGATATTCTTTTAATCTGGATGGAAGTATGATGTATATGACGTTTGCGTCAATTTTTATAGCCCAGATCTACGGAATTGAAATGTCTGTAGGACAGCAAATCACTATGCTTTTGGTCTTAATGCTTACTTCAAAAGGCATTGCAGGAGTTCCGAGGGCTTCCCTGGTGATCATTGTGGCAACCTGTTCGATGTTCGGGATTCCGCCGGAAGGTATTGCTTTGATCCTGCCCATCGACCATTTCTGCGATATGGGAAGAAGTATGACGAACGTTCTTGGAAATGCACTTGCTACATCAGCCGTTTCGAAATGGGAAGGCCAGTTGGATGATCGTGGCGGGAAGATGTAAAAAATTAATTTAGCTTAAGTAAAGAATAGTCAATGGTGAATTAAGGTTCGTTATAGACCATTTATTTTTGAAGCTATTTCCCGCTTTCCGTACTCGCTATTTTATTTTATTGGTAGCGGCGGCGGAGCCGCCGCTACCAATAAAATAAAATGAGCTCAAACAAATACTTCAATCGGGGCTAGGGTTGTAGACATTACTTCCAATACTAGGAATAACCGCAAAGTTTGTCATTTCGCAGGAATCTAAAAATAGTATTAGAAATATAATATGGAAAAATTCGAGCTTAGGTCCCTATGGGAAGATAAGCTTCGTGGAAATAAATTAAAAGAGAAAATAAAAGTTTAAATGGCTTTGTTATCATTAGCAGAAAAAGGCCTTTACTAACAAAAAATAACTAAAGAAATCTTTACGATCTTTGCATTAAAATAAGTTCAATAAAATCGAATGAATTTACAAAATCATAAAAACTTAATTCAAGAAAAAGGATTTACGGTAATCAACAATATTTTTTCGAATGAAGAAATAGAAAAGATTAGCAGCAGCATCCAAAATATAGATACATCAAAAGAAACGTTCAGAAAATCAAAAGATCTCTTTGCAATAAGGCAGTTGTTAAAGGAAATTCCTGAAGTGCAGGATTTGGTTTTTAATGATAAGATTAAAACCATTATTAACGAAATCTTTGGAGAAAGATATTTTGTTGTAAAAAGCATTTATTTTGATAAACCTGAAAGATCAAACTGGTATGTTGCTTATCATCAGGATTTAACCATTTCCGTTGATAAGAAAATAGATATGGAAAATTTCGGACCGTGGACTACCAAACAAAATCAGTTTGCAGTTCAACCTCCATTGGATATTCTTGAAAATATTTTCACCATCAGGATCCACCTGGATGATACGGATGAAAATAACGGAGCTCTAAAAGTTGTTCCAAAATCTCATTCAAAAGGTATTTACAGAGCAGAAACGATCGACTGGAATTTGGAAATAGAAGAGATCTGCAAGGTAGAAAAAGGAGGAATAATGATTATGAAACCTTTACTTCTTCACGGCTCAAATCGTACTACAAACAGTAAAAAAAGAAGAGTCATCCATATCGAATTTTCTGATGCCGAACTTCCGGAAATCCTGAATTGGTCGGAAAGATTAAATTGAATAAAAAAACCTCTTTCAAGTTAAAAGAGGCTATGTTTTTACCGTTCGCTATTGATTACTTCTGCGTACTTTTTATCTATATTTTCCTTATTATATAAAAAAAGGATTAGGTATTCTTGTTGGAAGGCATCATCGAATCCCGGTCTATCAACAATCATGTTCTTTTTTAAAATATTTTCAATTTCTTTGTCTTTATTTCCGAAAGTTGTTATGGGTGTTAATTCCTCAATTTCAGATCGATCATTAACCTTGACTTTGTATATTGCAAATGGGCTTTTAGGTGAAAAGTCCTTAATATAAGAAAGTGCAGACTTATCATCAGTTTGTAATTTATCAAAGCAGGTGGCAAATGTAAGACCGATAAATCTAAATTTATTTTTATCTATATACGTGAAGGTTTTTTCTAAAGTTTCTAATTCCACTTTTTCTTTCATATTAAAACTATATTTAGCAGAACATGACGAAATAGAATACATGCCTCCGTATTTTTTTAATAGAATAAGATATGTTTCATTAGGTTTCACATCCACTTCACAGGCACCTGAATAAGAATTTCCAATTAAACCTCTTACATTCAGTGTTTTGAACTTTTTACCTTTGTATATTTTTTCAAATTCAATATCAGCTTTATAAGTTCTGTTTTCCTGATTTTCACCATATACTTTTATAATTTTAATAACTCCTAAAACATCCGCAGATAGATAATTTTCTGCTAATGGTGCTTGGTTACATTTGCAAGCAGAAACTTGTATAGTGCTGATTATTAAAAATAATATGAAGAGGAATTTTTTTCATTGACATAAATTTATTTCACAGCAATTTCATCAATAAAGATATAAGATTCACCTCCCGCTCCCAAATGCCATTCCGGAAGGATTCCGAAATGATAGGCCTTTACCTTGATGTATCTGGCCTCTGTAGGAAGGATATCTGCTGTGAAATCTTTCCTTTGGATGGTTTCATCTTTTGGATCAACGGTATTCTCGACGGTTTTCAGTAAAATGAAATCCTTGCCGTTGTTTGAAGCATAATATTCCACTTTTTTAGGCATTAAAATCCATGCTTTGCTGTCCTGAAGATAGGTAGAAGATAATTGATTAACCTGTTGCGGTGATTTCATATCAATAATTGCTTCAAAAGTCTGGCCCTGGTATCCAAGCCATTCTCCTTTTCTCCAGTTGATATCACCTAAGATCCCATCAATTAAAGATAATTTTCCACTTGCTGTATATTGCGGAGTCGGAGTAGAATTTACCGTGATATCCCAGTTATTAGGTCTTCTATTAAAGTGGGCTGTCACAATGGAACTTTTTCCGCCGTTCCTTTCTGCATAAGCAGAAACATGGGTAGTTTTTGTAATGGTAAAAGGTTCTTTGTAAGGTTTGAAAGTCTTTCTTACGTTGGCATCGCCCTCATCCATAGTCATGTAATAAAGCTTATCATCAGGATGTAGTGGGGTGATCGTTACTTTTGTATTAAAATCAAAAATTCTGTCAGCAGCAATTACCGGACTGGCTGTTAATTCATCATATCTAAAATCTTTGAATGTTTTTGCATTTTCAAAACCTAATCTCTTAAGCTCTTCTTTGCTGGTATTCTTGGTGATGATTCTTTTGGTCCCGTCCTCAAGGTGAAGCTTTACTTCATCAAAATAAGGTGTAGTAGTCTGCCATTCAGGTAATCCCGGTGTTACGGAATAGATTCCTAAAGCGCTCAAAATATACCATGCACTCATCTGTCCGCAATCTTCATTCCCGATCAGGCCGTCCGGTGCGTTTTTGTAATAATGATCAAGGATATATTTGATTTTTGCATTTGTTTTTTCGGGTTTGCCAACATAATTATAGAGGTAGGCAATATGATGACTTGGTTCATTTCCCTGTGCATATTGTCCCATAAGGCCTGTGATATCCACCTGTTCTCTACCCATAGTTTTATCCGGAGCGGCAAAAATGGCGTCAATGAATTGTTCAAATTTTTCTTTTCCCCCATGAATTGCGATAAGTCCAGGGATATCCTGCTGTACGGAGTAGGAGTAATGCCAGGAATTTCCTTCCGTATAATTATTATTCACTTCTCTTGGCTCAAACGGTTCATACCAGTTTCCATTTTTTCTTGGCTGCATGAATCCGTTTTTCGGGTTGTACAGGTTTTTCCAGTTCTGGGAACGTTTCATGAAGTATTGGTAATCTTCTTTTTTGCCTAAAATTTTAGCCATTTGTGCGATACACCAGTCATCATAAGCATATTCCACGGTTTTGGAAACGCTTTCGTGCTCATCGTCTATGGCGATAAAATTATTTTGTTTATAAGCATTTAAGCCGAAAATATCAAGCATTGCAGAATGTTTGGAAGCTTCAAAAGCTTTTTCATAATCAAAGCCGGTGATTCCTTTCGCCATCGCATCTGCAATCACGGAAACGGCGTGGTAGCCGATCATGCATTCTGTTTCATTGGAAGCCAGCTCCCAGACAGGAAGTTTCCCGCCTTGTTCGTACTGCTTAATGAAAGTATTGATGAAATCTGCCGTTCTTTTTCTGTCTATTAAAGTCATTAAAGGATGCGCTCCTCTGAAGGTATCCCAAAGAGAGAAGACAGAGTAGTAATCGAAACCTTTGGCCATATAAAATTTGTTGTCGCGGCCTCTGTATTTGCCGTCAGCGTCCATATTGATGTTAGGTTGTGTAAAAAGATGGTACATTGCGGTGTAGAAGACCGTCAGTTTATCTTTATCGGAAGATTTTACTTCAATTTTTGATAATTCTTTATCCCAGTCTGCCATAGCCTGTCTTCTGATGGCTTCAAAATCATTAGATTTGCCTTCTGCGAGCATATTTTTTCCTGCGCCTTCATAGCCGGTCGGGGAAATGGCAACTTTTACATCGATTTTTTCTCCTTTTTTTACGTTTGTGGAAAATGCCAATGCTAGTTTTGTTCCGGTGAAAAAATTATTTTCATCTTTACCGTTTACCAGTTTTTTTGAAATTTTCATAGGCTTTGAAAACTCTATTCTAGCATAGATTTGTTGATTCGTAGCCCAGGCTTCGCTTCTTCGGAAAACTTCGATGGTTTTGTTGTCAATTACTCTTACTTCACCTTCCAGCAGCTTATCCCTGTGATTGAGGTCTAAAATAATATTGGCGTTTCCTGGATTATTGAAAGTGTATTCGTGATAGCCGACTCTTTTTGTCGTGGTAAGGCGTACGTCAATATTATTTTTTTCTAATGTAACGGAATAAAAACCCGCCGAAGCTTTTTCATTTTTATGCGAAAATTTAGATGAATATTCCATATTATTCAGGCTTGGATCTCCCATCGTTGGCATCAGCATAATGTCTCCATAGTCGTAAACACCTACACCGTTTAAATGGGTGTGGGAAAAACCGTAGATCACAGAATCTGAGTAGTGATACCCGCTGCAACCGTCCCAGCTTCCGTCCACTCTGGTGTCAGGAGAAAGTTGCACCATCCCAAAAGGAACGATAGCGCCCGGAAATGTGTGCCCGTGACCACCGGTTCCTATGAAAGGATTTACATATTGCGAATAATTTTGTGAAAATAAATTATGAGCAATAATTCCTAAAAGAACGACTAATATTTTTTTCATCATCTAAAAAATTAAAGTTCCCCTAAAATACTACAAATTTTGGTTTCACAAAAGAAAATATCTATCATTGAGTTTACTTATTCTAAATAGCTTAATTTTTCGTAAATTTGTAAACAATTTATTAGTTTATGTTGACGAAAGAAAAGGTACAGGATTTCCTTAAAGAGATAGAAGTTGATGATTTGGTGAATAACCTTCAGATAATGGGTAATGATGTATATATTGATATGACGGCCCATTCACCAGCAATGCACGAAAAGAAAAAGCTTGAGGCTGCTATGAAACAGGCTTTTGCCAGTGAATTTGGGGAGGATATTCATTTAAAATTAAAGATCGTTTCTCCGGAACCCAGTGAAATTCAGCAAAGCCAGATTAAAGGAAAACAAATCCCAGGGATTCAGAATATTATAGCCATCGCTTCCGGAAAGGGAGGTGTTGGGAAGTCTACAGTTTCTGCAAATATGGCAGTTACCTTAGCAAAAATGGGCTTCAAAGTAGGTCTATTGGACGCAGATATTTACGGGCCGTCTGTTCCTACCATGTTTGATACGGAAGGCCAAAAACCAATTTCAGTAGAAGTGGATGGTAAAAACCTGATGAAACCCATTGAAAATTATGGTGTAAAAATGCTTTCGATAGGATATTTTTCAGGAGCTAACCAGGCAGTGGTATGGAGAGGTCCTATGGCTTCAAAAGCATTAAACCAGATGATCAGGGATGCGGCCTGGGGAGAATTGGATTTTTTATTAATCGACCTTCCTCCGGGAACGGGTGACATCCACTTGTCAATCATTCAGGAAGTGCCTGTAACAGGTGCGGTGATTGTGAGTACCCCTCAGCATGTGGCTCTGGCGGATGTAAGAAAAGGAATCGCGATGTTCCAGATGGAAAGTATTAACATACCTGTTCTTGGATTAATCGAAAATATGGCGTATTTTACACCGGAAGAATTGCCGGAAAATAAATATTATATTTTTGGACAGCAGGGAGCGCAGTATTTAGCGGACGATTTAGGGATTCCTGTGTTGGGAGAGATTCCATTGATCCAAAGTATCAGAGAAGCGGGTGATGTAGGTAGACCAGCTGCTTTACAGGAAAGTTCTAAGATTGCAGAAATCTATATGGAAACTGCCCGTAAAATGGTAGAAAGCCTGGTAGAAAGAAATAAAAACCTTCCTCCGACTGAAGCTGTAAAAATTACGACAATGGCAGGCTGTTCTCCAAAAGCAAAATAATTATTTTTCAAAAAATTTGAAAAAAACCGATTGAACTGGAAAAAATATGGAAACAAAGATAACACACGAAGAAACAGTAACGAGAGTAATGGAAGCTCTGGAAAGCATCCGTCCGTTTTTGAATAAGGATGGTGGCGATATTGAGCTTATTGATGTGAAGGATAATCTGGTTTATGTAAAGCTTTTAGGAAACTGTTCCGGTTGTTCATTAAATTTTTCAACTTTAAAACTTGGAGTTGAGAATACTATCAAGCAGCACGCTCCGGAAATTGAAAAAGTAATAAGCGTAGAGTAAAAATTAAAAAATATATATTTTTTTAAAGACAGACTTAATAGGGTCTGTCTTTTTTATTTTAAGAAAATCTTAAAATAAATAGGATTATTTTCATAGAATTAATTACTATCGTCTAATACTAAGGTTCAATATTTTTTAAAAAGGTCTGCAAGAGAAATATCAAATCTAAATTCTAAAAAAGTTATTTGGTAGCTATATATGATCTACTATTAATAAATGTTAATCCAAAGAAGGATTTCTACCAGTGTGTGTTTCTATTCATTGAATATTTATGCATATAAAAATACCATGAAATAGATTTTAAAACGGATAATATAAAAAACAACCAGAAAAATTCTTTTTATCATTTCTTTTATATTGCTAAATTTTTAATGTCTTTAATTTCTAATGTTGAGGTAGGATATCCTTTCTGTACAGCATGGATCATGGCTCTGCCTACTTCGTGTAGATTTAGTGATTTTGAAGGTAATAACACAGGGAAAAACCAAATAAAAGGTTTAAAGAACCATTTTACATTTTGCTGATCTTCAACAGGTTTCATGAATCCCGGACGAAGATTATATACTGTCCTGAAGCCCATTTTCCGCAGAGCATTTTCTGTTCGGCCTTTTACTTTGGCCCACATGATTTTTCCGCTTTCTGTTCTGTCGCTATGAGCTCCGGAAACATAGTTGAATACCATTTCCGGGTTTTGACCGAGAACAGCTTTTGCAAAATGAATTGTAGTGTCATAAGTAATTCTGGTGTAATCTTCTTCATTCATACCAATACTGCTGATTCCGGCACAGAAAAAGACGGCATCATAACCTTTGAAATTTTCATCATTGAGGTTGATCTGTAGAACATCTGAAACAATGTATTCTATTTTTTTGGTTTCGGCGCGGCGGCGAAGCCGCCGCGCCGAAACCAAAAAAATATCGAGTGCGGAAAGCGGGAAAATAGCTCCTAAAAAACAAAACCGATCGAATTGACCGGTTGGAAATTATTTTTTATCCTGTAATTTACTGTAAATATTGTGAATAAGCCCATCGGCAACAGAAATTTTCGGAACAAAAATCCGGTTGATTTCAGACCATGACATGACATTGTTGAAGATTTTCAGGGCATGCACCAAAACATCGGCACGGTCTTCGCGCATATTGTATTTTGTCATTCTTTGATCTACGGTCATATCGTCGAATTCTTTGTAGACTTTTTTTAGGTGGGAAAGGGACATCGGCTTACCGTCTTTGGTTTTGCTCATGGAGAATACTTTATTGATATTTCCTCCCGAACCGATGGCTACGATTGGCTTTTTACTGTTGATGTTTTTTCTTATATCTTCCTTCATATCCTTCCAGTTATCCGCAGTTACCAGGTTGTTTAGCAAACGGATGGTTCCGATATTGAAAGATTTTTCGTAGATCATTTTTCCGTTTTCGTAGAAAGTGAGCTCTGTAGAACCTCCCCCCACATCGATATATAAATAAGCAAATTCTTTATCGAGCCCTTCTGCAATATGATTTTCAAAAACTAAAGTGGCTTCTTCATCTCCTGAAATGATTTCAATATCGATTCCTGAAGTTTTTTTGACCTCTTTGATGATTTCCTTACCGTTTGCGGCGTCACGCATGGCGCTTGTAGCACAGGCTCTGTAATGTTCAACCTTATAGATTTTCATCAGGTCGCTGAAGATTTTCATGGAGTCGATCACCATTTTTTCTCTTTCTGCCCCGATTTTTCCTAAGGTAAAAACATCCATTCCTAATCTTAAAGGGATTCTTAAAAGATTAAGCTTAATAAATTCCGGCTGTTTGTTATTGAATTTAACTTCATTAATCAAAAGTCTGGCAGCATTACTACCAATATCTATGGCTGCAATCTTCATTTTTTATTAGTTTTTGCTTTTTAAATATTTATATGTTTCTATCTGAGAACGGCATTCCTCTTTTTTATTGTTGATGTACTCGTTGCTCAATTTTTTGTCTAAAATACGTGCTTTTATGTTATCTCTCAACTGTATGTCCAGAATATCTTTTAATTCATTCTTTAAATTTTTATCCGTGATTTTGGCTGCAGCTTCTATCCTGTAGTCGAGATTTCGGGTCATCCAGTCTGCGGAAGAAATATAGATATCTTCCGCGCCTTTGTTATAGAAATACATTACTCTTGCATGTTCCAGATATTCATCCACAATACTGATTGCTTTTATTTTTTCCTTAAAATCTTTCTGATTGATCGCGCAATAAATTCCTCTTACAATCATTCTGATCACCACACCAGCTTGAGCTGCTTCATATAATTTTTCTATTAAAGCCCTGTCACTTACGGAATTGGCCTTGATGATCATTTCCGCTTTTCTTCCGGATTTGGCTTCCTCAATTTCTTTGTCAATATGATGAACGATCTTTTCGCGCATAAACTGAGGACAGACCAATAGGTTTTTGCAGGTTTTCAAAACAGGTATATAATCATCTTTTGGTTTTTTTAATACATTAAATACCTTATTAATATCGGCCATTATACCACGGTCGGCAGTCATCAGCAAATGGTCGCCATAGATTCTGGCTGTTTTTTCATTAAAATTTCCTGTGCTTATAAACCCGTATTGCACTGTTTTATTATGAACCCTCTTTTTAATTACACACAGCTTGGCGTGTACTTTTTTGTTCGGAAGTCCGATCAATACAGTGATTCCTTCAGGTTCCAGCATTTCTTTCCATTCCAGATTAGATTCTTCATCGAATCTTGCCTGAAGCTCAAGCATTACGGTTACTTCTTTGCCGTTTCTTGCTGCATAAATTAATGCATTAATAATTTTTGAACTGCTTGCTAGGCGATAAGCAGTAATCTGAATAGACTTCACATCCGGATCCATTGCCGCCTCGCGCAGAAGGTCAATTACAGGGTTATATTTATGATATGGGAAAGTTAGGAGTACATCATGTTTCAGGATAATATCCGTTACCCTTTCGCCATGCTCAAAAGCGGGATGGGTAAAAGAAGTTCTCTCGACAGGCCTTTCATAGGCCTGGAAAACATCAGGAAAATCCATAAAATGTTTAAAATTATGAATCTTTCCGCCGGGAATGATACTGTCTTTTTTCGTTAAATTTAATTTTCGGATCAGCATTTCAAGAAGCGCTTTATCCATGTCTTTGTCAAAAACAAAACGGGTGGGTTTTCCTTTTCTTCTGTTTTTTAATCCTTTTTCAATTTTTTCTGCAAAATTGGTTCTGATATCATTATCCAGATCCAGTTCAGCGTCTTTTGTCACCTTGAAAGCATTGGAGGCAAATTCGTCGTATCCAAAATAGGAGAAAATATGCGGTAAGTTGAAGGCAATTACATCTTCCAGAAGCATGACTTCTTTTTCCTCCGGATCTTCTGTCGGAAGCAATACAAAACGTCCCACAAAACGGGAAGGGATTTCAATGATGGCATAATTGCTGGAATACTGCCAGTCTTTTTTCCGCATCGCAACGCCCAGGTAAAGACTTTTGTCTCTCATATAGGGCATTGGCGTGTTTTCATGTAAAAGAATGGGAATGACATTAGATTCTACTACTTCATCAAAGTATTTTCTTACAAATTCTTTTTGTTTTGCTGTTAAGTTCTTGGAAGTTTTAATGAAAACCTTATGTTCAGCCATTTCTCCCTGGATTTTTTTCCAGGTTTTATCAAAATTCTGCTGATGCCGCATAACGATGTCATTGATCTTCTGAAGGATTTTTGAAGGCGGCTGGTAAAAGGATTCTGCAATTACTTTTTCCTTAAAATCCATCGCACGCTTTAATCCGGCAACCCGTACTCTGAAAAATTCATCTAAATTATTAGAAAAAATTCCTAAAAATCTAATTCTTAAATGTAAGGGTACATTTTCGTCCATAGCTTCCTGCAAAACCCTTTCATTGAAGGAAAGCCATGTAATATCTCTCGGATTAAAGTGTAATGACATTCTTTAGTTTATTTTATCAAAAATAATAATAAAGGAATATTCTATCTAATTTTAAGATTAAACTTTAATTAATTTTTCATTTTAGTCTAAGATTAACACTAACAGATATGGTTCTTATTAATAAACGTTAATATATCAAATATTTGTGAATAAATTTTTATAAAATAAATTAAGTTATTGATTATTTATTGAAATGAAAGAAAACTATTGTTTTGCTCTTTCGTTTACCAATATATTTGTCGAGTAAAATTTACAATGATGAAAAATTTTTTATTCTTTGGAGCCTTGATGCTGGCTTCTACTATTTCCGCACAAAGAACCTGCGGTTTTGATAAAAAAAGACAAGAATATTTTGCTAAAAATCCACAAGCTGCGGCTAAGCATGTCGATCTTCAAAATTATTTGAGCAATAAAAATAATGCAACAATTCAAGGGGTTGTTACTATCCCTGTAGTAGTACATGTGTTGTATAGAAATGCTACAGAAAATGTTTCTGATGCGCAGATAGCTTCACAAATTACAGTTCTTAATCAGGATTACAGGAAACTCAATGCAGATTTCAATACAGTTGTGCCTGATGCCTTCAAGCCCTATGCATCTGATATGGAGGTCGTTTTTTGTATGGCCACAAAAGACCCCAATGGAAACCCTACCACTGGTGTTGAAAGAAAAGCTGTACCTTCTAATTTTGATTATACGAATCAATATTTTACATCTGCCGGACTTGCGGCATGGGATACTACAAAATATCTTAATATTTGGGTTGGCGTACCTGAAGGAGTTTTGGGTTTTGCAACAGGGCCGGATTCAGCGGGGCAGCCTGAAGATGGACTGGTAATAGGGTATTATTGCTTCGGAACTACAGGGGCTGTCAATAATATCAATAATAAAGGAAGAACTGCAACTCACGAAATAGGACATTATTTTGGGTTAAATCATATTTGGGGTGAAGACGACAGCCTTTGCGGAACACCTGAGAATAGTGATGGATGTAATGATACTCCTGCGACGAATAATGCCTATTATGGAGCTCCTTTATTTCCAAGCAATCAGCATACTTGTACAAATACGGCTATAGGAGCAATGTTTATGAACTATATGGATTATGTAGATGATGGTGTGATGGGAATGTTCAGCAATGATCAGAAAACAATCGTAAGAAATTCAATTTCGGGCCCACGGGCAAGTTTATTAAACTCCAATACATGCACCACTTTATCTGTAAGCGAAGCTGAAAAAATAAACGCTGTTAATATTTTCCCTAATCCAACAACGCAATATATCTCAATAGCAGCTCCTCAAATGAAAATTAATGAAATGGAAATATTCAATGCCGAAGGGAGATTAGTAAAAAGAGCTTTTGTAAAAAATGAAACAGACAAAATTGATATAAAAGATTTTTCAGCCGGGGTATATTATGTCAGAGTTTACAAAGATAAACAGTTTGTAAAATCTTTAAAATTCATTAAAAAATAAGAAACAATTTCCATAAAAAGATTCTAAACCTCGGTTCTATCGAGGTTTTGATTTTTATGTGTCATTTTGTCATAAAACTTTGAATGGTACAGATATTGAGAAATTGAGAGTGTAAATTAAAATTAAAAATTAGAAAAAATATAAATATTATGAGTAAAATAATTGGAATTGACTTAGGAACAACCAACTCATGCGTTGCTGTAATGGAGGGGAAAGACCCTGTTGTGATCCCTAATGCAGAAGGGAAAAGAACGACTCCTTCTATTGTAGCATTTATAGAAGATGGTGAAAGAAAAGTGGGAGATCCTGCAAAAAGACAGGCTGTAACAAATCCAAAGAAAACCGTATACTCTATCAAAAGATTTATTGGTACTCACTTTAAAGATGACGGAAGCGAAATCGCAAGAGTTCCTTACGAAGTAGTAAGCGGACCAAATGATACAGTAAAAGTAAAAATCGACGATAGAGAATACACTCCACAGGAAATCTCTGCAATGATCCTTCAGAAAATGAAGAAAACGGCAGAAGATTATCTTGGGCAAGAAGTAACAAGAGCGGTTATCACTGTTCCTGCATACTTCAACGATGCACAAAGACAGGCTACTAAAGAGGCCGGAGAAATTGCAGGCCTTAAAGTAGAAAGAATTATCAACGAGCCTACAGCTGCAGCATTAGCTTACGGTCTTGATAAAAATCATAAAGATCAGAAAATCGCTGTGTATGACCTTGGTGGGGGTACTTTCGATATCTCTATCCTTGATTTGGGTGACGGTGTATTCGAAGTATTATCTACAAACGGTG
This sequence comes from Chryseobacterium sp. RU37D, assembly GCF_900156075.1. GTDB lineage: Bacteria > Bacteroidota > Bacteroidia > Flavobacteriales > Weeksellaceae > Chryseobacterium. The sequence continues at coordinate 117,723 of NZ_FTMM01000008.1, forward strand.
ATACGCACTTAGGAGGTGACGACTTTGATGATGTGATCATCAACTGGATGGCTGATGAATTCAAAGCCGAAGAAGGTGTTGACTTAAAATCTGACGCAATCGCATTACAAAGATTGAAAGAAGCTGCTGAAAAAGCAAAAATCGAGTTATCTTCTTCTCCTCAAACGGAAATCAACCTTCCATATATCACCGCTACAGCTACAGGGCCTAAACATTTAGTGAAGACTTTAACTAAAGCTAAATTCGAGCAGTTAGCATCAGATTTAGTAAGAAGATCTATGGAACCGGTTGCTAAAGCTTTAAAAGATGCAGGTTTATCAACTTCCGATATTGATGAAGTAATCCTGGTAGGTGGTTCTACAAGAATCCCGATCATTCAGGAAGAGGTAGAAAAATTTTTCGGTAAAAAACCTTCAAAAGGAGTGAATCCAGATGAGGTGGTAGCAGTAGGTGCGGCTATCCAAGGGGGGGTATTGACAGGTGATGTAAAAGACGTTCTTTTATTAGATGTTACGCCGCTTTCTCTGGGTATCGAAACAATGGGTTCTGTTTTCACTAAATTAATCGAAGCCAACACTACGATCCCAACTAAGAAATCTGAAGTATTCTCTACAGCTTCTGATAACCAGCCGGCTGTAAGCATCAGGGTAGGACAAGGTGAAAGGCCAATGTTCAATGATAACAAAGAGATTGGTAGATTCGACCTTACAGATATTCCACCAGCGCCAAGAGGGGTTCCTCAAATCGAAGTTACTTTCGATATCGACGCAAACGGTATTCTAAGTGTTTCTGCTAAAGATAAAGGAACTGGCAAAGAGCAGTCTATTAAAATCCAGGCATCTTCAGGACTTTCTGACGAAGAAATCGAAAGAATGAAAAAAGAAGCTCAAGAAAATTCTGCAGCAGATGCTAAGAGAAAAGAAGAAGTTGAGATCTTCAACAAAGCTGACGGATTGATCTTCCAGACTGAAAAGCAATTAAAAGAGTTTGGTGATAAATTATCTGCTGACAAAAAAGCAGCTATCGAAGCAGCTCACGGAGAATTGAAAACAGCTTTCGAAGCTAAAAATGCAGACGACGTAAAAACTAAAACAGAAGCTTTAGATGCAGCATGGATGGCAGCTTCAGAAGAATTGTATGCCGCAGGACAAGGAGCTCAAGGAAGTGCAGATGCCGAAGCTCAGAATACAGGAAATGCCGCGGGTGAAGATGTACAGGATGCAGATTTTGAAGAAGTAAAATAATAATTAAAGCAATTTATAAATGAGGCTATCTGAAAAGATAGCCTTTTTTTATATATCATATTTTAAAAAAATAATTAAGTAATTAATCATTCTTATGCAAAAAAATAATTATTAAATATATAAATGATAGGGTATTTTTTAATAAAATGATAAATTTTGTAAATTGTTAGTATGTTAATTTAAAGTGAAAAATAATAATTAATTTTTATATTTTTGTTTAGAATAGAGTATTATTATCAAAGAAATAATGTTTCGTTGGTTATATTTGTTTTTTTATTTTACTTTTGCGGAAACATAACTTTACAAAAATGAAACATCAACGACTAATTTTCAGTACAAAGCCTTTTGGTATTGAAGCCGAAAGTATTGTACGACCTCCCAGAGGTGTCTTAAAAAAAAGTTTTTTCTGTCTGCTGTTATTTTGTAGTGTGCTCCTATACTCGCAGCAATACTACAAGGTACCAGTATTATCAGCTTCTTCTACCCAGCCTTCACAGCCTGGGCAAGATCCATTATTTGCTGTAGATGGTGACCAAAATACACTCTACCATTCCCTTTGGAGTTCGGCTAATGCCATTCCGGATCAGCTGGATTTTTATTTTGCCCCTAGTGGATATACTAATTTAGCTTCCAGTTAGAGTTAAGCATAAAACCTTAATTTTAACGTATGAAACAAGGGCGAAAAATCTATGATCCAGCTTTTAA
>NZ_FTMM01000028.1 GCF_900156075.1 Chryseobacterium sp. RU37D
AAAGACGGCAGCTTCAGAAATATTTGGATTCATCTTTTGAATCGTAACAAGAGATTGTTGGATATGTCTTGTGTTCAACTCGACGGAAGCCAAACAATCGTGAGAAGGAATAATTTTACCTATATCTCCTAATCCTAAAGCTTCAGCAGCTAATTTTTTGAACATAATTTATTTTAATTTGCAGTTTATTTAAGTCATTAAAATTAAGAAAATAACTGAGGTAAAATCAAAAAAAACATCTTAGAATCCGTTTAAATTTGATTAAATATTACAAAATTTAAAAAGGCTTTTAGAAAAAGAAAAAACCACAGACAAAATCTGTGGTTTTAATATATTTAAAATTGATTATCTCAAATTAAATGTGGATCACCTCACCGTAAGCAGCAGCAGCAGCTTCCATGATAGCCTCAGAAACTGTCGGGTGCGGGTGAATTGATTTGATGATTTCGTGACCAGTCGTTTCTAATTTTCTGGCAACAACAGCTTCAGCAACCATATCTGTAACCCCTTCTCCGATCATGTGGCAACCTAACCATTCACCATATTTAGCATCGAAAATAACTTTGATGAAACCATCTGTATTTCCGTTCGCAGTCGCTTTTCCACTTGCGGAAAGAGGGAATTTACCCACTTTGATTTCGTAACCTTTTTCTTTAGCCTGCTTTTCTGTAAGACCAACAGAAGCAACTTCTGGGTGACAGTAAGTACATCCAGGAATATTGCCGTAGTCGATTTTCTCAACGTGCATTCCTTTGATTTTTTCAACACAAGTAATTCCTTCAGCAGAAGCAACGTGTGCCAAAGCCTGAGTAGGAATCAAATCTCCGATTGCATAATATCCGGGAACTGAAGTTTCGTACCATTCGTTTACTAAAACTCTTCCTTTATCTGTCTGGATTCCAACTTCTTCAAGACCGATGTTCTCGATGTTTGCAGCGATTCCAACAGCAGATAATAAGATATCAGCTTCAAGAGTGATGTTTCCGTTAGCCGTTTTCACGTTAGCTTTTACACCTTCTCCGGTTGTATCAACGCTTTCTACAGAAGCATTTGTCATAATTTCGATACCAGATTTTTTCAGAGATTTCTCCAAATGTTTAGAGATTTCCTCATCCTCTACAGGAACGATATTTGGCATAAATTCAACAACAGTTACTTTTGTACCCATTGTGTTATAGAAATCAGCAAACTCAACACCGATCGCTCCAGAACCTACAACGATCATAGATTTTGGCTGCTCAGGAAGAGATAATGCCTGTCTGTATCCGATTACTTTTTTACCGTCTTGTGGTAAGTTCGGTAATTCTCTTGAACGAGCTCCTGTTGCGATAATGATATGAGTACCTGTATATTCAGTTACTTTTCCTTCTTTATCTGTCACAGAAACTTTTTTACCTTTTTGTACTTTTGCAGTTCCTAAAATAACGTCGATTTTGTTCTTTTTCATCAAGAATTCAATCCCTTTGCTCATTTTAGATGCAACACCACGGCTTCTCTGAATTACGTTTGGAAACTCAAAGCTAGCTTCCACTTTGTTTAAACCATAATCTTCAGCATGGTTAATATAATGAAAAACATGAGCCGACTTCAACAAAGCTTTAGTTGGAATACATCCCCAGTTAAGGCAAATTCCTCCTAAATTTTCTTTCTCGATAATTGCAGTTTTGAAACCCAACTGTGCCGCTCTAATTGCAGTAACATATCCACCAGGACCACTTCCGATGACAATAATATCGTAATTCATTAGTTTAAAATTTTTATGCGAATTTAAGGAAAAATATTGGATGAAGCACGTTTCCGGCAATTCATATGAGAATACATAATTATGAAGATTTCATTGTTTTTTAAACAAAAAAAGAGCGATCACAAATACATCCTATTTAAATAAATTCTATTTAATCCGAAAATTTCGCAAAACCTAACATCTCGAAGATAGGTTGGCATTCGCAATATTATCTTTATCTATTTTACAGATCTCAGAAGTTTTTTTTCAGCCTGATATCTTGCATTAAGGGCTTTTAACTGATCACTTTTCATTTTTTTAGTGGCAAGAGGATGATTCATGATCAATTTCTTTTCTGTGTTATATTTTTTTTCAAGCTCATGTGCCTTACTGTTGTAGAGCTCAGTCTTTGATGGATGTGGCGGCGATGGCGGGCGTTTCTGAGCAAATGCTGTTGCTGATAACCCCATTACCAAGTTTGTTAATATCAATAGCTTTTTCATAACATTTATTTTTCCGAAAATTATTTATTTTAAAATAATTCGTTCTAATTCAGAGGTAATATTACACATATCATACCAATCAATAATTTTGCAGGAAATCCAGAAATTAGCACAGGTAAATACATTTTACTATTTATGATCTCTAAAAATGAATGATAACTATCACAAAAAAGAAATGATTTTATGAAATAAAAAAGTTGTCAGGTAATGGTTCATTAAGAGTATTTTTTGAGGCACTCCTTATTATCTAACAACAAATTTATATTTAATTATTGCATTATTTGAATTACCGTTGAATATTTCAACTGATCTCTTTCTTTTGGTAAATTAATTTCAATTGAGTTTCCAGATTTTTTCCATTGAATTTTATTTGACAATCCTAAAATTTTTAATGATTTTGGTTTAAAATTTTCCGGGATTACAAAATTTAACGTTGATGGAGCTTCATAACTTACCTTTTCGTCTAAATGAAAAATATTCACTATTTTACCATCTTTGCTCTGGGTATAATAAAAATTTCCGTCATGGTAAGGAGCAATATTTCTTGTTGCAAAAACCGCAGACTGATTTTTATTCATCCAACCAGAGATTTCATTTAATCTTTCATAAACAACCTCATCGTAATCTCCGTTGGGTCCGGGAGCAATGTTCATGAGATAATTACCTCCTCTTGAAATAATTTTAATCAAAGTTTCAATGATTTTTTGAGACGATTTATAGTTGTCATTAGGAACATATGAAAACGAATCTCCCATGGTAATACAGCTCTCCCAGGGAATCATAAGTGCCTTTTCGGGAACGGCTTGTTCCGGTGTTACATAATTTTCCCATTTTCCTGAAACGGTACGGTCTACAATAATGATTCCGGGTTGATTTTTTCGGGCCATTGTTCCGATTTTATCCATGTCGATATCCTGTTCGACTTTTATGGTTCTTTGCCATTCAACTTTTGGGTCAATGGTGTGAAACGGGCGAACCCAACCGCCATCTAGCCAAAGGATATCAATTTTACCGTAGTTTGAAGTGATTTCATTTAATTGGTTAAAAGTAAAATTCTTAAAACTGTTCCATTTTTCAGGATATTTTTTCGGATCATAATTTACATTTCGGTCTTTTGGTGGAAAATATGACCACCAGTAATCATCAGAATGCCAATCCGGCTTCGAAAAATAGGCCCCGATCTTGAATCCTTCTTTTCGGAAGGTATTAAAAATCTCCTTCGTCACGTCTGCTTTTGGATTTTTGGAAAAAGGCGTCTTCGAAGAAGTTATCTTATAATCAGACTGTTGTGTATTAAACATTGCGAAACCGTCATGATGCTTTGTCGTAAAAACTACATATTTCATTCCTGCTTTTTTCACTGCGTCTGCCCACTTTTGAGGGTTAAACTGAGTTGGGTTAAATGTAGTTTGAAGATTTTCGTAATTTTTTACGTATTCGTGGTAAGATTTTCCGTGCTCCGGTTTCCTCTGGGTCCACGATTCGTCTTCCGGGCAAAGGCTCCAGCTTTCGACAATACCCCACTGGCTGTATGTTCCCCAGTGCATGAACAGTCCGAATTTCAAATCCTGCCAGTTTTCAAGGTTTTGAATGACAAGTGGATCCGTAGGTTTTTGATAGCCTTCTGAAACATTATGAGCCTGTGAAAAAAATGCCGATGAAATGAGTAATGATGAGAGAAATAAAATTTTCTTTTTTGATCTGATGAACATTAATGTATTTTTTGCTAATTTAAATTTTAACTACAAAAGATACAAAAGATTTGCTGATTAAATTCTTAGTCATAAAAGTTTTAATACATTTTGATTTAAGCTAAATCTTTAAATGTACTTTCAATAATTGGATATTTAAATTCAAAACCATATTGAAGCAATTTTTCAGGATAAACATTTCGGCTTTTTATTAGTAATTCTGTTTCGGTTTTTAGAAATATAGATGCTATTTCCAACTGCCAGACCGGTGCGTTTAATCCAAAAGGAATTTTCATCTGCTGCCTCAATTTTTTCATAAAATCTTCATTGTGTAAAGGATTTGGAGCTGTAATATTAATTGGTCCTGAAATATTTTCATCATTAATAATAAATTCAATGGTTTTACAAAAATCTTCGATATGAATCCAACTTATGTTTTGATTTCCTCTTCCTTGTTTTCCTCCAAGACCTAATTTTGTTATCGCTTTTAATTTGGGGAAAGCACCACCATTGTTTCCTAAAACTATTGAAGTTCGTAAAGCAATTTTTCGCACATTTTCTGTTTTTACTTTAAAAAATTCTTTTTCCCAACTTTTACTGTTTTAAGATATATTGTTGACATTTTTAATTGCAATAAATGATTGATAGGTTTTATAAATATCAATAAGATATAGAATTGCCATAACCGGACTATAAAATATTGACAACACAGGAGCAAACAAACAAAAAGATGCTATACCATTTTGATTACCAAACAGATACAATCCAAGCAATGAAAGAAAAACCGGCATTATTAAGAATCCGTATATTTTAAAAATAATCGACTTTCTATATTCACAAAATATTCTGATGCAATAACTGATTAATTGTGAAAACCCTACCCCAAAATAAAATACAAAAAATAATTTGCCTTCTTGTGCAAGTAAACCTGCAAGGGCAATAAAAACGGCCACAAAAAAAATACTCAATTGTATATAATAATCATTTCTTAAAAAAGCTTTCATACGAATAGTTTTAAAGGTTCAAAAAATCTCCTCTTGTTCTTTTGTTCTGCATCTTGAATGTGAAATACATCCAGATTTTAAATATCAGTGTTTTCATTTTTAATGACTTTGTCTTTGCTCATTGCATGTTTCCGGCCTTTTAAGAAAAGTAGCAGATTCAAAAGCATCATTACTCCAAGATAAATTGAGAATTTCCCAATTTTTTCACTCATATCCACAACAAGACTTTCCATTGTTTTAATTTCATAAAATTCAATAATACAAAGCGCAAAACCAATGTTGAGAAGGTAAAATCCAATTTTAAACAATGAGTTAGTGGCCATCGCAATGTCTTCTTTCTGATGAAAAATATCAATCATAAAAGTTTTTGAATTTTTAAAGAGGAATTGTGAAACGAAAACGGTAAGTGTAATCACAATTGGCAGATAGATCATGTACGCTGAAAAATTGTACGTTGCCGTGGTAAGAACTGTTGCAGTCATAATAGTTTATTTTATAGTTAAATTTTTTCTTAAAAAGTAAAGGGTAAAAATGTTGATATAATGCAGTACACAAAGGATCAACATGATATTTCCTATCCGGATCGCTGTCACGCTCAGCATTTCTTCCATATTATTTACTTTATCCCATGTTGTAAGGCTGATGGCGATGTAGCCGAGATTAATCAGATAATAACATCCCAAAAGAATCCTGTTGATTGTCAAACACAAAACCGAATCATGAATGAGATAATCCAGATAAAACTTTCCTGAATTATAGCATCTTCTCCCAACATCGATAGTAATATAAAAACTGATCAAAAGAAAAATGAGATATGAAATAATATTGAACATTTTATAAATATTATATTTTCAATAATTTTTGAAAGTTTAATTGAAATAAAAAAGGATTTTTAAAGTCCTTCTTATTTTAAAAGATTGGTAATTTTCCCCACCAGCCAATGATCGTCACTTTTAATCGCCAGATCCATAATATTGTTAATTTTTCCTGTCACAGAACTGAAGTTATCCATTAATTTGATAAACTCTTTGGCTTCTTCAGAATCTTTATCTTCAATATTTTTCAGTTCTTCAAGGAAAGAAATTACGGGTTCAATTTCTCTTTTTCTTCTTTCTTTGGTAATTTGCTTAAACAAAAACCATACATCTTTTTCCGCAACAAAATATTCTTTTCGGTCACCTTTTACTAATTCTTTTCTTACAATTCCCCAATCGATTAAGGCTCGTAAATTCATATTCGCATTCCCTCTTGAAATTTCCAGGCCTTCCATTACCTCATCGGTAGACAACGGCTTATCACTAGCCAAAAGCAAAGCATGAACCTGCGCCATTGTACGGTTGATCCCCCAATTGGTAGCAAACGTTCCCCATGTCTGAATGTATTTTTCTTTTGCTTCTGAAAGTTTCATTTTGTTTGATTTAATTTCCTATTACAAATGTAATTATAATTTTTGAATTTTCAATAATTTTTGAAAATAAATTTTAAAATAAAACAAGCACTCTTCATGAATGCCTGCTTTTATGCTGTTTTTGATCGTTTTATAGCTTTAAATTTACTTATTAATTTGATAATTATTTCTTAAGTAATTCTTTCTGAAGGAGCTTTTCCAGTTTCTTTTTTTCTTGTTTTGAAATATCTTTAGTTTCCACAATAATGGCTCCGTTTGATGCTGAGCTACCAAAAAGTGCCGTTGCCTGCGCCTCTTTGAAAACTGACATCCTTACAATTTTATTGACATCCAGTTTTTTAAACTCTTCCGAACCCATCAATTTTCCATCAACAAAATAAATAGGACTGGTGTTAGATTCTTTGGAACTTTGGCCCCTGATTACAGTCTCCACCTTTCCTGAGGCGAGCTTTTCGGAAATCGAATTGATGCTTATTTCAGGAGCTGCTCCTTCCACTGAATTCTGATCAGGTGTATATCCAATTTTATTGCCGAAAACAGGATTTAATGCAATGGGGCTCTTCTTTTTAGCAGTATTTTTTAATGTCAAGTTTTCCGATTCTTTTGACTGCTCTTTCAGGTAAAATCCGTCATCCGGGTAAATAACTTCTGAAGTATCTGCAACAGCATTAAACCCTGAATTTTTCTTTTTCATTGCAGAAGAAGCAATTATCTGTGAGCTGCTTACCTTGGAAGCTTTCTCTTTTGGGATTCCCATAGCAATTACCCCTTCTATATTCTGAAGCTTCACGGTATCCATTTTCTCCTGCTCGGCAAGTATTGCATTCGCATGTAAAGGTTCCTGAATTCTGTTTTCATAAGAAGGCAGACGCGGAATTCCGTAAGATTTCGAAGATTCATGATAGGCTATTTTTGCAGAAGGTTCTGCAATCTGATTCTGAATATTAGATTTTACCGTACTGTCAACTTTAAAAATATTTTCCGAAATGGCAGCCGGATTTTTTTGCGATTCAATATCATTTTTTACAATAATGGGTTTTGCAATGTTTTTATTATTTTTATTAAAATAAAAAATCCCTGAAATAATTAATAAGCTGGCAGCAATCCCGTAAGGAAGCCAGATTGGGAGGGTTTTCCTGTCTTGTTTTTTGTCCAGTTTTTCTTCAACCGAGCTCCAAACTTTTTCAAATCCCGGAAAAGTCGCAGGTTCCTCCAGGTTTTTAGAAGCCTCATTGAAAGTTTTATCTATATCGTGATTATTTTCCATTGTTTTAAAAGTTTAAATGTTTTTATTGACCAAAAGCTCCTGTAATTTTTTTCTGGCAAAATTGAGCTGTGACTTAGATGTCCCTTCACTGATAGAAAGCATTACGGCGATTTCTTTATGAGCGTAGCCTTCAATCGCAAAAAGATTAAAAATTGCCCTGCATCCTTCTGGTAAAAAGTTAAGCAGGTTTAAAATATCTTTTTCAAATGAAATATTTTCTGATACAAAATCAAGAGTTGCAGCATGATTTTCTTCTAATGAAATATGCAGCACTTTATTGGCCCTCAACTTCTGTAAACATTCATTAACAGTAATTTTCTTTGCCCAAGCTTCAAAAATTTCCGGATTCTGAAGCTGATGGATCTTTGTAAAAATTTTATAAAAGCTATCGGCAAGGGCTTCCTGAATATCTTCATCGTTCTTGAGATATCGTCTGCAAACTGTATACAGTTTTCCGGCCATCTTTTCGTATACTTTCCGCTGTGCATTGCGATCGTTACGCTGACATTCTAACAGTAACTCTATTTCCATAATCTGGCATTATATTATATTGATGCAAAAATTTTTAAAAACGTTGGAAACATGATGAACTTTTTTGAAAAAATAGTGAATTTTGGCAAAGGTAGCAAATGGGAAATGAGGAAAAAAATGCCAATTATTTCAAAGAATACTGACATTTTGAGGATGTTTTTTCTTTTTAAAATTTTTTAATTATTTCTTAAAGATTATTTTCGTAATATTTCCCGAATGTTTAAATGGATGGCTACTACCCTAGCCCTGATTGAGCGGCATGTTTGAGCTCTTTTCCTGTTTTGGCTCGGCGGCTTCGCCGCCGAGCCAAAACAGGAAAAAGCGAGTAGTGAAAGCAGGAAAAAGCTTAAAAAATAAAGGAAATGAGAAGATGAATGCTGGAAGTTTATTTTATTGAGAATGATTAGTATTGAAAACAAAGATTCTGCCTTCGTGAAAATTCCAAACCTCATGATAGAGTTCACTTTTTGGTCTTTTACTTTTCATTTATTTAGCTAAAATTGAATAATAAATTTAATCTCCCCGTTTGTAACATATCTTTAATCATAACGACTATTCTATTAAGTAATCTCTATAGTAATGAAAAAAACTAAAATTGCATCATTACTTTTTGTTTTGTCTGCAGGAAGTATGGTGTTTGCTCAGGATGATTTAATCAACAAGTTAAAGAGCAACCAGTCTCAAAATGCTAATTTCCAATTCACAACATTGAAAGATGTAGGTGCAACTTCGGTAAAAAACCAGGGTTCTTCGGGTACCTGCTGGAGCTATTCTGGAAACTCTTTCCTTGAATCTGAGATGCAGAGAATGGGGAAAAAGCCTGTGGATCTGGCAGAAATCTTTACTGCAAGAAATTCTTATCATGATAAAGCAAAATTATATGTCCTGAATAACGGAGCCATCAATTGGGGAGACGGTGGTGAATTACACGATGTTATCAATATGTACAAAAAATACGGAGCAGTTCCTCAGGATACTTATACAGGACTGAAAGCAGGGCAGACCTTAAATAATTTCAAGGAAATGCAGGATAAGCTGAAACCTGTTTTAGACAGTCTGGTTCAGGCTTCACAAAAAGGAAAGCTTACAGACAACTGGATGTCTTCCGTGGATGCTATTTTAGATGAATATTTAGGAAAAGTTCCTGCTAATTTTACATATGAAGGAAAAAATTACACTCCTCATACTTTTGCGAAGGAAGTTGTAGGGATTAATCCTGAAGATTATGTAGAAATTTCATCATATAAAGATTATCCATATTATCAAAAATTCGTAGTTCCGATTCCTGATAACTGGAGCCATGATTCTGACTGGAATGTTCCGATGAAAGATTTAACGGCAATTATCGACAATGCCGTAAATAAAGGATATTCCGTAGGTTGGGCAACAGACGTTTCCGAACCGTATTTTTCTTACAAAAATGGGGTAGCTTATATTCCTGATATGGATTTTGACCAGATCAATGCTGAAAACAAAGGAACCTTATTCACAGAACCAAAAAAAGATAAGACCATCACCGAAGATATGCGCCAGAAAGCTCTAAATAACCTTTCTACTACCGATGATCACGGAATGCACATCGTAGGGCTGGCTAAAGATCAGACGGGTAAAGAATATTATATGGTAAAGAATTCGTGGGGTGTTACCAATGATTTCGAGGGATATCTGTATGCAACAAGACCCTATGTTGAATATAAATCAACTGCAATCCTTGTTCACAAAGATGCGCTTCCAAAAAGCATTAAAAAGCAGCTGAAACCCACTAAAAATATTGGTTTATAGAAGAGAATCACTTTTGTCACGCCAGGTGACAATTAGATATTTAATCTGTTAAAAAGCCACTTTCTAAGTTGATAGAAAGTGGCTTTGTTTTAAAAAATTTTTAAATTCTACATGAATTTAATAAAAAACCGCCTCAGGATTATACTCAAGACGGTTTTTGCTTAAAAAATTTAAATAGGTAAAATCAAGGTATATAAAATCGTCAATAGTGAATATTATTTTGCCCGTGAATAGTTAATTGTCAATTCAGAAAAGTTGTAAAATCAAATTGACAGCAAAACAGATTCACTATTAACAATTAATTTTTAATATAATACTCCCATGCTTTCGGCTTTAAAATCCTGGAGCGCTTCTGTATTTTGCTCTTTTATTTTTTTTGCCCATTCAGGATCCTGCAATAAAGCTCTTCCCACTGCTACCAGATCAAAATCGCCTCTTTCTAATCTTCGTGTAAGTTCTGTTAAATCCTCTTTCTCAGTTCCCTGTCCGGAAAAAGCACCCATTACATCACCCTTCAAGCCTACTGATCCTACGGTAATTGTCGGTTGCCCTGTAATTTTTTTTGCCCAGCCTGCGAAATTCAGGTCAGATCCCTCAAATTCAGGCTCCCAGAAACGACGCTGTGAACAATGGAAAATATCTACTCCTGCCTCTTTTAGCGGTAGCAGCCACTCTGCCATTTCTTCCGGGGTATTCGCCAGTTTTGTAGAATAATTCTGCTGTTTCCATTGTGAAAGACGGATAATGATAGTAAAATCCTCTCCCACTGCAGCCCTGATAGCTTTTACAACATCCACCGCAAACCGGCTTCTTTCTTTGATATTTTTTCCTCCATACTCATCGGTTCTTGTATTGGTAACCTCCCAGAAAAACTGATCAATCAAATAGCCATGTGCCCCGTGAATTTCTACAACATCGAACCCAAGATCTTTGGCCTTCTTTGCAGAAGCGGCAAACTGTGCAATTGTATCCTGAATATCTTCCAATGTCATTGTAGAAGCTTTTTCCATGTCCTGTAACGGATAATCCGGAGAATTTCTGGTGTCTCCCACATGCCAGATCTGAGGTCCCATTTTTCCTCCGTTTTCGTGAACGGCATCGATTACGTTTTTCCAGCCATTTAATGCTTCTGTTCCGTAGAAATCAGGAATATTCTGCATATTTTTTGACGCAGGCCTGTTGATTACAGTTCCTTCAGACAGGATCAATCCCACTTCTGAAGCAGCTCTTCTTGCGTAATAATCTGCAATCTGCTGGGTAGGAATCCCGTTATCAGACTGAGCTCTCGTCATCGGAGCCATTACGATTCTATTTTTTAATTTTAAATTTTTGTATTGAAAAGGTTTAAATAATGATTCTGTGTTCATTTTTTTACTTTGTATTTTACAATTGTTACACAAAGTAACTAATAATAGTTCATATTTGTATCTTACGTAGAGAAAAAAGTGGTAACTTTGTAGTAACTTACGTTAGTAACTTAAAAGTAACTCATTAAATTAATTTCATTCGAACATAATAAAATAGGGATTTCTTTATGAAAAAAAACGAATTAATGGAATACAGCTGTCCTCTGGGTAAAGCCATGTCTGCCTTGGGAAGCAAATGGAAACCGATTATTGTATTGGTAATCAAAGACCGAAAATTACGTTTTGGAGAATTGGCGGTACGAATTAATGTGATCTCCAGAAAGGTTTTGACCGATCAATTGCGGGAAATGGAATCCGATGGATTGGTTATCAGAGAAGAATTTAAAGAAATCCCTCCGAGAGTTGAATATTCGCTGACGGAAAAGGGGCTGGCGCTGCTGCCGATTTTGTACCAATTGGAAGAATGGGAAACGAAATATCATGTTTATGATCCTAATAAAGCGAAGGATTGTAAAACTCTTTTGGAAGAGAAGAAAGTGAAAAAGGTTGTCGTTTGATGATCTTTTTTGTTTTTAATATAAAAAGTAAACAAAAAATTAATTTTGGAAGAAAAAAATTACAACAATATCTCTTTCAAAGAACAAAACACTTAAATTATTGATTTCCAAAATTTAATATTTTGTAATATTTTTTCTATCTTATACATTTGAGAAAAACAAATGCATGAAGAAAGCAACCTACAAAGACAGGGAAAAAGTTGTTGATATTTTATGTCAGGCTTTCATCGATGTTCTTATTCCAAATTCTATAAATTTTGTTGTAAAAAATTCTGGCAACAGGCATGAAAGATTGAAAGCTTTAATGGAACTTCAATTTGATCTATCGATGTTGAACGGAAGTGTATTTCTTAGTGACGATCAAAAAGGATGCATTTTATAGCTAGACAAGTTCAATTACTTCCCGATAAAAATATTGGAATCAATATAATGTCACAAAATATTTTTGCATGGATTATAGGATTAATTGTAGCCATACATAGAAGTTGTTTAAACTTTTAATTCAATAGATAACGATACAATAAAAGTTAAACAATTTAATTCAACAAAAAAATTTGAATTTAAGGATATAACTCTTGAAAATTATTTTTATAAAAATTCAATTCTCGATAGTTTAAATGCTAACAAAAATAATTTTAACAACTCTATAATTGATATTTCTTCCGTCGAAATTCCATTAACGTTTATGATAAAAAACGGTAAAGTTGTCTATAAAAAGAAGGGGCTAATTAATTATGAAGAGTTTTTAGATAAATTAAATTCATTCAAATAGTAAAAACAAAAAAACCGCTCTCAAAAAGAAAGCGATTTCAAAATTTATTTAAAATCCCAATTAAAATATCGCCGGATATTTCTGAGGATTTGTTTCATTAAATAAAGCATAAATTCTTTCAAGCATATCATCCGCAGACGGCTTGCTAAAATAATCTCCGTCGCTTGCATAAGCCGGCCTGTGGTCGTTTGCAGCGATGGTCAACGGATTAGAATCAAGGTATCTGAAGGCTTTTTGCTTTTCCAAAATCTGTTGAAGAATAAACGCTGAAGTTCCGCCTTCTACATCTTCATCGATTACAACTAATCTGTTTGTTTTCTTCACAGATTCAACAATTTCATGACTTAAATCAAAAGGAATTAATGACTGAACATCAATAACTTCCGCAGAAATTCCAAGCTTTTCCAATTCGTTTGCTGCTTCCATTACGATTCTCCAAGTCGATCCATAAGTCACCAAAGTAACATCTTTTCCTTCTTTTGTCACTTCGATTTTCCCTACAGGAACTGTGAATTCACCTAAGTTATCAGGCTGTTTTTCTTTTAATCTGTAACCATTTAGACATTCAACAATCACGGCCGGCTCGTCTGCCTGAAGCATAGTGTTGTAGAATCCTGCTGCGATTGTCAGGTTTCTGGGAACCAATACCAGAATTCCTTTTGAAAGATTAAGGATTCCCGCCATCGGAGAACCAGAATGCCAGATTCCTTCGAGCCTGTGGCCTCTTGTTCTGATGATTACCGGTGCTTTCTGACCTCCTTTTGTTCTGTAATGAACCGTCGCTAAATCGTCGCTCATTCCTTGAAGACAGTATAGAATATAATCTAAATACTGGATTTCAGCAATCGGCCTCAACCCTCTCATCGCCATACCAATACCCTGGCCCAGAATCGTAGCTTCACGGATTCCCGTATCGGCAACACGAACTTCACCGTATTTTTCTTGCATACCCTCCAGCCCCTGGTTCACATCACCGATATTTCCGGCATCTTCACCAAATACTAAAGCTTGAGGATATTTTTCAAAGATTTTATCAAAATTATTTCTTACTACTACCCTTCCGTCAACCTCTTCTGAGCTTTCAGAGAAAACAGGTTTCACTTCTTTTACATTTTCAGCTTTCCATTGAGACTGTGAGTATAAGTGGGAAGAATAATTATCTTTTTCAACTTCAAAAATCTCGTTATATTTCTGCATTAATTGGTTTCTTTCCATAGAATTTGTACCTCTTGTCACCAATAATGTTTTTCTCACTAAATGAAAAATATCTTTCTTAGATTTTGAAACTATTTTATTAAACTGATTAATACAATTTTCTATTTCAACATTTTGTCCTTTAATATTTTCAACTAAAGGCAAAACTGAATGAATTAAATTTGTAATTGTTTTCTGGTAGTTGTCCCACGCATTTTTCTGCCCTGCTTTTACCATTTTTTTCGCTTCATCATCTATCACATTAAGCTCTTCTGCAGTAGCAATAATTTCTTCTTTTCCGTCAATCTCGATTGAGTAATTCACAATCCATTCTCTGAATTTTACCAACCCATCAAACTGAGCTTCCCAAGCAAGACGTTCTTCATTTTTATATCTTTCGTGAGAGCCTGATGTAGAATGCCCCTGAGGCTGTGTGACTTCAATCACATGAACTACCACTGGCATGTTTTCCACTCTTGCAAATTGCTCTGCTTTTGCATAAGCATCCAATAATGCAGGATAATCCCAGGCTTTTACCTGAATAATCTCACATCCTTGGAGCTCGCCTTCTTTTCTTTGGAAACCGCTCAACATTTCAGCAATATCAGCTTTTGCCCTCTGCTTCATCGTTGGAACCGAAATTCCGTAGCCGTCATCCCAGATAGAAACAATCATTGGAACCTGAAGTGCACAGGCAGCATTCAACGTTTCCCAGAAGTGGCCTTCCGCAGTAGAAGCATCCCCGATTGTTCCAAAAGCGATTTCGCTACCGTCTTTAGAGAACTTTTCAGAACCTTCAAATTTTATTGTTTTATATATTTTAGATGCCTGAGCCAATCCCAATAATCTAGGCATTTGTCCTGCAGTAGGAGAAATATCGGAAGAAATATTTTTTTGGGCTGTTAAATCTTTCCAGCTTCCGTCTTCGTTCAAACTTCTTGTTGCAAAGTGCCCGTTCATCTGTCTTCCGGCGGATGCAGGTTCTCTTTCTACGCTTGTATCAGCATACAGCTGGGCAAAAAAACTTTCTATTGTCAATGCATCTACAGCCATAGAAAAAGTCTGGTCTCTGTAATATCCCGAACGGAAGTCTCCGTTTTTAAAAACCTTCGCCATAGCCAGCTGAGGAAGCTCTTTACCATCCCCAAAAATTCCGAATTTAGCTTTTCCTGTTAATACTTCTCTTCTTCCCAGATACGACATTTCGCGAGAAATCCTTCCCAGCTTATAGTCTCCAAGTATCTGATTTTTAAAATCTTGAAAAGAAATCTGCTGTGTTTCAATATAGGTTGTTTGCATAGCCCAATAAAAAAGTTTTTGTTCTTGAAGTATTTTGCTAATATACACTTTTTAAATTAATTTTAATTTTTAATAAACTTTTTTAAAAATTTGATAATAAAAAAAATTGTATTTATTTTAGAATAAATTTATAAAAATGGAAAAAAAATCAAGCCATATACTCAACGCATCGAGTAATCTTTTAGGGTTTTCATTGGTGATCATTACTTCTCTGAAAATCTCAAAAATTAGTCAGAGTACACATTTGGACGAATTTGCGGGAATTTCATGTCTGGGTTTTGCCATTAGCTGCTTCTTCTCTTTTTTATCAATAAGATCAAAAAACGAAAAGCGCTCGAACAAGCTTGAGAATATTGCGGATTATTTATTTTTAACTGCTTTATTTTGCATTGTATTGGCTGTTATTATTGTAACGGTGAGGATTATTTAATTCCTACAGACTTTCAATTTTCAACGAAATTAATCATACAGGATAATCCCTGTAAAATAAATTATAATTCTATGAAAATCAGTACCATTACTTCCAATATAGGAAATAGGAATTGTATTATGATAACTCATTCCTTCTGCTGAAATTACTATGGCAATACTAAGCTGAGCCCCAAAGCAAGGAAGATTGTGCTTTAAAAGTACTACTCTTCAATACATTGTAATTAGGGAAACTTTCTGCATTTACTTATAAACTAATAAAAATGCATCATTTGTTTTTAATTAAGATATTAAAATGAAAAATGGATATTAGCGATAAATAAAAGCATTTTTCGCCAGTATGTGTAATTTAAAATTTTCGCTCAATTACATAATCCAGCATAATATATAAAGATTTTTTGGCTTCGGAGTCAGGAAATTCATTTAGAATGTCTCTGGCTTTTTGTTGAAAATCTTTCATTATGTCAATGGCATAATCAAGGCCTCCTGAATTTTTAACAAAATTAATCAACTCTTTTACTCGCTTTTGGTCGTTATTGTAGCGTTTTATAGTATTAAAAAAGTATTTTCTATCTTTTTCGCTGGCAGTTCTTAAGGTATGAATTAAAGGAAGCGTCATTTTTTGCTCTTTTATATCGATTCCTACAGGTTTTCCAATGACATTTGAAGTTAAGTAATCGAAAAGGTCATCCTTGATCTGAAAAGCCATTCCGGTATACGTTCCGAAATACATCATTTTTTTGGCTAAAGTTTCATCAGCATTATTGGATAAAACCCCGATTTCGCAGCATGCAGCAATTAAAGTGGCTGTTTTCTGGCGGATAATTTCGTAATAGACCTCTTCCGTGATATCTAATTTCCTTGCCTTTTCCAGCTGGAGAAGCTCTCCTTCAGACATTTCACGAATAGTCCTTGAAATCACACCCAGTAAATCGTAATCTTTATGATCTGTGGATAATAAAACCGATTTTGACAATAGGTAATCTCCTACCAACACAGCAATTTTATTCTTCCATAAAGCATTGATAGAAAAGAAATTACGACGTTTAAAACTTTCATCTACCACATCATCATGAACTAAAGTTGCCGTATGAATCAGCTCGATCATGGAGGCTCCCCGATAGGTTTTTTCATTAACCTCCCCGATAAGCTTCGCACAAAGAAATACGAACATTGGCCGCATCTGCTTCCCTTTTGTAGTAACAATAAAACGGGTTACTTTATCTAATAAGGGTACTTTACTCTGCATGGATTCATAAAACTTCTGTTCAAAAAGTTTCATTTCCTCATTGATCGGTCGCTTGATTTCTTCTACAGTGTTGGCCACAATCTTTGAATGATGGATAATAATTAATTATCACAAAGATAATTGTTTTCAGGCAATTTTAAGATAATTTAATGAGAATATCAATTTTAAGCTTTAATGCAAGGACGTAAGAATTATATAAGTTAAATAAATATTTTTTACCTTTTTAAGGATGGTTCGTCCAGCAAATGATAATCTAATTGTATTAATCTTTGAATTTATCTTTTGGAATAAAATAAAGGCCAGGTTTTGTATTTCCAAGCGGTGAATGGAATTTTTCCCCCGATAGATAAACTCCCGATTCATCAACAGCGATCCCTTCAATCTGCCCGATGGATAAAGCGCTTCCCAGATAATACCGCTTTGGATTTTCTTTAAAAAATATACCTTGGTTGCTTTCATTAAATACGTATAAGAATACTTCTGTTTTCTTTGTATAGCCTATTAAATAAAGCTTTTTATTAAAATAAGAAGCATCTGTAACAATATAGCTGGTTTTATAATTTTCTATTTTTTGTACTTTCTGTTTTCCTGAAGTTTCAGGATCTACGACATAATGGGTTGTTGATTTTGAATTCCATTCTTTAGTAAAAAGATGAATTTTTCCGTTTAAAAAAATCATAGCTTCAGCATCAAAATCTGTTTCAGAATATTTTGGGATAAAATCCTTCTGTTCTGAATATTCATAAGAAATTATTTTAGCAGAATCATTTTTCAATACATTATTTTCGAAATCAATTTTATAAATTTCAAGATCTTTCCTGATTCCGCCGTTATTCCCGAAATCTCCAATGTACAAGTTTTTACCATCATTTGTAAGTGCTTCCCAGTCTTTATTTTTTGCATTAACCGGGATGATATTTATTATTTCCCCGGTTTTCTTATCCAGTTCAAATATTTCAGGTGTATTTCCGCTGTCGTTGAAAGTGTACAATTTTCCATTCATCAAACTTAAACCCGATGTTTCCTGAATTTTTTTGTTCAGATAAGCAACCCTGTACTTTTTGATTTTCAACAGCTTGTATTGTTGGGAAAAAGAGAATATGGAAATGGTTATACATACAGCTAGAAATATTTTTTTCATGGGGGGTAAAATATTTATTTAAATGCAAATGACGTTAATTTTTTATATGAATAACAGAAATATTCATGTAGAAATTCTATATACTGGTCTGTTATTCTGAACGTAACAAAGTGGAGTAAAGATTCTTTTTACCACAAAGTTCGCAAAGGCTTTTCACTTAATTAAGATCGCAGAGAATGACATTCATTTATTTCAATTCAAAAAGACGAACCAAAGCCCGCCTTAATTGATGATATAGATTATATTGAAAAATATCAATTATAATCAAAATATTCGTATTATTCGTGAAAAAATATTTGTCCCGTCTTTATTTAAAAACTATGCAGATCTTTTCCTAGCTTCCTCTCTTTTTTTATTTTTTCTTGCCCAATAATCCTTCTGATATTGCCTTACTGTTTTCCCGGTTCCGTCGTGCCGCCAACCCGGAGAATTAAAAATATAATTGATCATGTCGGAAAATTTTAAACCGGGCTGCTTTATATCTTTCCAGATTTTTCGCCATTCGTACAAGAGAACGGTATCCGGCTTATCATCGGGCATTTTTGGATAAATTCCGTATTTTACGGGAACATTTGGGTCTTCTTTTTCAAAGGTCCCGAAAATTTTATCCCAGATAATAAGGCACATCCCCATATTTCTGTCAAGATATTTGATGTTGCAGGCATGATGAACACGGTGATGAGAAGGAGTTACCAGAATATATTCTAAAATTCCCATGCTCTTCACAGTCTGTGTGTGAACCCAGGTTCCATACACCTGCCCTATTGCGTAAACCACCATAATATGCCACGGATTAAATCCTAAAAATGCAAGCGGAGAAAAATATAAATACCTATATAAAGGCTGTAAAACAGGACTTCTAAATCCTGTCGTCAAATTAAAATATTCAGAATTATGATGGGTAATATGAACCGCCCAAAATGCCCTCGAATGATGATCCACATAGTGCAGAACATAATATGCAAAATCTGTAATCACAAAGCAGATCAGCCAATACCAAACCGAAAAATCCCACGAAAAAAGCCTGTGATTATAAAAGAAAAACATCACTCCCATCGCAAAGGCTTTCATCACAAAATCCAGTCCAAAATTCATCAGCGCAAGATAAACATTGGTGGCAACATCCTTCTTGCTATATAGCTTAGCTTCTGAAATATGACTGTAGATCATTTCAGCTAAAATAATGGCGGCATGAACAGGTATTGCCCATGAATACACATTTTCAAGCCCATCTTCACCTAAAAAGTAATCCATCATCACTTATTTGTTTGTGCAAAGGTAACTTTTTAAAAAATCGTTAAGAATTTTTTTTAATGTTTTTTAATCAAATTTTAATCCGTTGTTTTGTTGGCAAGCTGTCCACATGCAGCATCAATATCTCCGCCACGGCTTTTTCTGACCACACAGACTATCCCTGCATTCTCAAGCTGACGGATATAATTTTCCTCTGCCTGCTTATTGCATTGATCATATTTCCCGTCACCGATCGGGTTGTATTGGATTAAATTTACTTTAGAAGGAACCTGTTTACAATACTTAATCAAAGCCTTAATATCTTCATCTTTATCATTGATATCTTTCCAGACACAATATTCAAAAGTGATTACAGAGCCCGTGTGTTTGTACCAGTATTGCAGTGCTTCCATAATTTCCGTTAAGGGAAACTTATCCGAAAAAGGCATGATCTCGTTACGCTTTGATTCTATTGCAGAGTGAAGCGACAATGCCAGTTTCACACGCAGATCTTCATCAGCAAGCATTTTGATCATTTTTGGTATTCCGGAAGTAGAAACGGTGATTCTTCTTGGAGACATTCCCAAACCTTCCGGCTGGGTGATTTTTCGGATGGCTTCTACGACATTTTTGTAATTCATCATCGGCTCTCCCATTCCCATAAAAACGATATTAGAAAGCGGCCTGTCGAAGTACATTTTACTCTGGCTGTCAATTAAAGCTACCTGATCCACAATTTCTGCAACCTCAAGGTTTCTCATTCTCTTAAGCCTTGCCGTTGCGCAGAATTCGCAGTTTAATGAACAGCCGACTTGTGAGGAAACACAAGCCGTAGTTCTTGTTTCCGTAGGAATTAATACAGACTCCACCATTAAGCCGTCATGAAGTTTCACTCCGTTTTTAATAGTTCCGTCTGTGCTTTTTTGCAGTAGATCTACAGAAACAGGATTAATAGTATACTCCTCGGCGATTCTTTCACGAAGGGTTTTTGAAAGATTCGTCATCTCATCAATCGAATGGAGATTCTTACTCCACAGCCAGTCATAAACCTGTTTCGCACGAAACGGCTTTTCTCCCAAAGAAACAAAGTATTCCTTAAGCTGATCCAGTGATAAAGTTCTGATATCTTTCATTATAGGTAATAGGTTGCAGATAATAGGTAATAGGTAACAGGTGTCAGATGTCAACTGCGACCTGCTACCTTATACCTGATATCTTTTATAAAATTAACATTGCATCTCCGTAAGAGTAGAACTTATATTTCTCTTTTACGGCTTCTTCATAAGCATGCATGATGAAATCTCTTCCGGCAAATGCTGCAATCATCATAATTAATGTAGATTTTGGTGTATGGAAGTTGGTAATCATTGAGTTGGCCACTCCGAATTCATGAGGCGGGTAGATGAACTTGTTTGTCCACCCGTGGAAAGCAGAGATCTTTTTGTTTGAAGAAACTGAGGTCTCCAAAGCTCTCATCGTGGTTGTTCCTACAGCGCATACTCTTCTGTGGTGATCTACTGCCTTATTGATAATCTCGGCATTTTTTTCATCGATGAATACTTCTTCAGATTCCATTTTATGTTTAGAAAGATCTTCAACTTCGATTGGGTTAAAAGTCCCTAAACCAACATGAAGAGTAATTTCAGCGAAATTGATTCCTTTGATTTCCAATCTCTTCATCAAATGCTTTGAGAAGTGAAGACCAGCAGTAGGCGCAGCCACCGCTCCTTCTACTTTTGCATAAATTGTCTGGTATCTTTCCGCATCTTCCGGCTCAACAGCTCTTTTAATATATTTTGGAAGCGGAGTTTCTCCCAATTCTTTCAGTTTTGCTCTGAATTCTTCATAAGATCCATCAAACAAGAATCTCAGGGTTCTTCCCCTTGAAGTAGTATTGTCAATAACCTCTGCTACCAAAGATTCATCTTCGGTGAAGAATAATTTGTTACCAATTCTGATTTTTCTCGCAGGATCAACAAGTACGTCCCAAACACGGGTCTCCTTATCAAGCTCTCTTAAAAGGAATACTTCAATTTTGGCGCCTGTTTTTTCTTTATTTCCGTAAAGACGTGCAGGAAAAACCTTAGTATTATTGAAGATAAATAAATCTTCTTCATTGAAATAATCTACCACATTTTTGAACAGCTTGTGCTCGATGGTCTGGGTCTTTCTGTCTAAAACCATTAATTTGGCTTCGTCTCTGTGCTCTGATGGGTGTTCTGCTAGTAATTCCGCAGGAAGATCAAAATTAAAATCGGATGTTTTCATTTTTTAAATTACGGTTTAAAAATTTATTGAAATTACAAAGTGTAATTCGGCGTGCAAATATACAATATGAAATACCTCTTTGTCAAGTATTATTTACATGGATGTTAAATTAAATTTAGCCATTGTCCATTTTGAATCTTTGTATTTCGGAATTATGTGAAACACCTTTGTTTAACTAGTTTAAAAAATTTAAAACTCATCCTTCGTCTTTTTTTGCATTTTTATCATCATGTTTTTTGAAACAAAACCATTTAATAAAGGTAAACAAAGGCATTTGACTGTGTCGAATCTTCGATTTCATTTTAAAAGTACAACAGATTATAGATGTAATATCCTTTAATTAAAATTCAAATTGCACAAAGGGTTTACTTAAATAAAAAAGAAGCTGTCTCAAAAGGCAGTCTCTTTTTATGAAAAAAGGCCGCCTCACTTTTGAGACGGCCTCTTAAAAAAATTATATGAAAAAACTACTATTTAAAATCCCTTTATAATTTATTTCTAAAAAGATTTTTATCGTAAAATATGTAAATTAATAATGTATGTCTTACTGATTTCTATTTCATTAAAACTGCGGAGCTATAGACCTGGGACTTTATATCAGATATTTCTATATTCTCTTTATACTCCGCTAACATATTTAATCATTTAAATAATTGTCAAAGAATAACTTTAAATTTTATTAATCTTAATTTCCAAAAAGTACTGTAGAGAAATTACATGATGTCCCACCAACGCTTATTACCCAAGATGGATATAAATTGTAATTACTATGAGGAGGAACATATCCATTCAAATTAACCGGCACATATCCATCTCCATTAACAAAAACCCCAGCCTGCAAAGTTGCAGATATACCAGTAAACCCTGTAGAAGTAGTAGTTTGTGAAGCATATGATTGCCCATTACCTCCACTATATGGTATATAAACAGTCTGATTAAATTGTGTCCCTTGAATGCCTACAAAACCGTGAAGAGGTCCTGATATTTGTACTCCCCCAGGGCTAATTACGGCTTCTCCACATTTTAATGTTGGCGCTGGTGCATTAACTGATACTGAAAAAGTACATATTTGACCTCCGAAATTTACCGTAAAATTAGCTGTTCCGGATGATGATGGTGTTCCTGAAATAGTATATGTTAAACTTCCTGAACCATTAGCTAATGTACCTGCACTTAAAGTCGCCGTCAATCCTGTTACTCCTGTTGATGATATAGTTTGCCCTGAATAAGCAACCCCGTTACCTCCTGCATAAGGTAAGCTAAAACTACCCATACTAAATGCTCCCGAAGTAAAGCTGCCATTGTGGGTTCCACTTCCACAAAGAAGTTGAGTAACCTGAGGTTGGGAAGAGCTTACATTAACATTAAATGCACATAACTGACCCCCAAAATTTACTGTAAAATTAGCCGTTCCGGATGATGATGGTGTTCCTGAAATAGTATATGTTAAACTTCCCGAACCATTAGCTAATGTACCTGCGTTTAAAGTCGCCGTCAGTCCCGTTACTCCTGTTGAGAATATAGTTTGCCCTGTGTAAGCTACTCCGTTGCCTCCTGCATAAGGTAAACTAAAAGTACTATTACTAGATGTTCCTGAAGTAAAGCTGCCATTAAGGGTTCCACCTCCACAATTAAGCTGGGTAACGATTGGGGTTCCACCTGAGCATGGGGTTATATCTCTCCATAAGCTATTTGCATATCCTTTAAAGCATTTTGCTGTAGTGTCAAAAATAATCATTCCGTCACTAGGATTAGCAATAGCTGAAGGACTGGCAACTCTGTTAGTCATAAAAGCTTTATTCGTTGCTCCTAAATCTAAACTGGCATCAGAATTTGGCGCTGTTGTACCAATTCCAACATTTCCTACATTACTGAGAACCATACCTGGTGCTGTAGTAGGTGTCTGGGATGAAGCATGGAATTGCAATAGACCAGGGCTTACTCCTAGACCATAAAAATCATTACCTGAAGGGTTATTGAATACTGCAAGCTTTTTACCAACAGGATCTGTAGGAGACGCTCCTGCTGATGCTCCCAAATCTAGCCTGTTATTAGGCGTTGCTGTACCAATACCAACATTACCATTAGAATGTATTCTCATTCTCTCAACGGCGTTAGTGTTTGCAAATCCTGTCCAGAAAGAAATTACACCATTGGTAGATGCATCTCCTCCCCATGATAGAAGTCTAAGTTGATTTCCTACTGATCCTGGATTAGGATAATCTATCGTTCCCTGCGCTGTTTTATTCAATGCTGCCTGCCCGGCAAATGAAATGGCTCCTTGAACGTCTAGTTTTTCTTTTGGCACTGTAATTCCCACTCCTAAGTTTCCAAATTCATCAAAACGCCCAGCTTCATTATTACTATTAATAAGGAAAGCCAATGCATTATTTTGAGCAGTGCCATTTCCTCTGTGTATACCTTGAATACCAGCACCACCATAACCAAAACTTCCATTAATCTTTGCATTAAAAACGATTGAACCAATAGTATGCCCATTTGATAAATTTACGCCTGCATTAGAACGACGCATCACAATTTCATGACCGTTTGATATAGGACTTTCATCATCAAATAGATAATCATCATTAACGTCAGATCCGGCAGTATGATTATATAAATGGAGTCTTGCAGCAGGATTGGTAATCCCAATACCTACTGTACCCTGGCTTGATACTGCAAAATCATTAGATTGTTGCAAATTAGTAGGAGCCCCAGTAGAAGAATTGTCTTTGGCTCCATCCACATGGAACAAAGCTCGGGGATTAGATGTATTAATTCCAACTTGAGAATAATACACCATTGGTAAAAAAGCAGCAAGTAAAAATGTTTTTTTCATCAATTTAAAATGTTTAAAATTATGATACTATAAATCTAAAATCAAACTACATCCATAAAAATATTCTCAATAAAATTCTAACTCTTTAATGTGAAACAGAATATATTAGCATTTAATTTTATAAAAATAGAATGATTTGTTGCGGCAAAATTAGATATAAAGAACCCGAACCTTGTAGTCTAAGAACTACACGGCATACAATGAGAACTACGATGTAATAGGGAATAAACCTGGCTATAATAAACCAAGTTATAAATAAAATAATTAAAAAATTTTCAAAAAAAACTTAATCCATTGTTTTACAACAAAATAAGTCAGAAGACATAATTACGCAATAATCAAAAAAATAAATCTTTTAATATTGAAATAATAATAAATGCATTATGTATAATTCACAAAAAAAAGAACTTAAAATAACTTTAATTAAGCATTTCACATCACTGTATATTTTTGATAAAACGAATGTAAATCATTTAAAAGTGACATAATGTACAATTTATCAAAAAAATATATAAAATAAAAACTACAAACAGTAGTCGTAGTACTACATCTATTCTTGAGTATATAAGTGTGAACGGATGTGAATTATAAACTTATGATCTTTTTTCATCTAGAAATTTCAGCTATTTTTCTCCAAAAAAATTTCTAATTTATTCACTTTACATTTTCTTATTTATTAATTAACCTCTTGCAATGAGTAAATAATTTTCTACCAAAAATAACTAAATAAATTAATTATTATTGAAATAGGTCAAGAAAATGACGGATAAAGATCTAATACTAAAATTTTTCATAATCTATTAATGCTAATGTTCTTATTACTTTTTAATATGCTTCTAAAAATAAAAAAGCAAACCCCTGTGAGATTATTGGGTTTGCCATTGTGTGACCGCAGAAGGATTCGAACCCTCACTGTCGGAGCCGAAATCCGAAGTTCTATCCATTAAACTATGCAGCCGAATAGGTTTTAGTTTAGGCAATAAATTTTATGTAAAAGGTATCTTCAGCCTAAAAACTATCATTTAGTACTTAAAAAGTAATCTTCACACCACCCAGAATCTGGGCTCCAAGAACTTTATATCCTTTGTATGTCTGATACTTTGAGCTTAAAAGATTATTCCCAAGCGCGAAAATACTGAAATTTTTGTGAATTTTATACTCTGCGGAAAGATTTAAATCTGCATACCCGCCAACTTTATCATTTTTATTTTCTGCAGACTGGTACATCATCGGACTTCCAACTCCCTCAATAGCAAATGAATTCGTTGTTCTGTCGCTTGCAAAAATCCCTTTGAAACCAAGCAATAATTTTTGATCAAGCATGGTATATTTTGCTCCTATACTTGCTGTAAGTAGAGGAAAATTATAGATATTATCGTAGTTTTTCAGGTCAAATTTTGTGAATTTCACCTCTGTATCCAAAATTAATTTTGCCAATGGGAAATACTGTAAACTTCCTTTGATATCACCCACATTTCCATCATCATAAATTGCTGAAAAAGTATTGGCATAATTATATGCAGAACGGTTAACCGAAGTATAATCAAACAAATCGTTTGCTTTGAAGAACATAATATCTCTCATTTTACCATACCCTGCAGAAACATCATATTTAAACATTTCATCAATGTCGCCTCTCAAACCTACATAAAAATGATATTTAGTTTCCGTTGGTTTTAAATACTGATCCGATAAAATAAACGGATTTTGCTGTAACAAATCTGCATAGGTATTGATTTTTAAGCCGCCATCTACCCCTCCGTAAAATTTGAATTCATTAGCTGCTGCCACCTGGAATTCTGCCTGCGGGAACCAATAAGTTTTGTTGTTCATCATTTGTTCAGCCATCAGGTTGTTCTGATTTTTAGCATTTAAAAATGAAAATGACGATCCAAGCATCAAATAAGACTCTCCTTTCCTGAAGGTCACTTTCGGACTCAGGCTTGTATTAACAAAGTTTGAAGTATTTTGATCTCTTATCGAAAATTCACTTTTCACAGCTTCCAAACCAACACCAAGATCAGCATTTAAATTAATACCTGATTTTCCGATTTCAACAGCATGTTTAGATAAATTCGCTAAAATTGAAACCTGATTTTCCTGTGCATCAAAATGATCCTTCAAAAAAGAAGATTTCACCCTCACATCATTTAAAATTTCATTTGAATAAAAATCATAATATCCATTTACCTTAAACTGGTTGACTCTCTGATCCAGATCCACATCACCAGGATTTAAAGCATAAATACCATAATAATTATAACTATTTAACCCATATTCAGCATTCAAATTAAATTTTCCTTTATTTCCGTAAGAATTAAGAAAAGCACCTAAAGTTGTTGAGCTCTGTTTTGAATCCCATTCATACTCCTTTTTTAACCCCTGAGTTGAAAGGAAATGCGCATCCATCCCAACTTCAATTTTATTTTCCAACGTCTTTGAAATGTTGGCATCACCCAGGATTTTTCCATAATTCCCCATTCCGAACTGGATATAATTATTCTGTGCTGAGCCTTCAAATTTTGGAGTCACATCCTGTCCCTGAATAGTTGAAGTTTTAAAATCAGAAACCGCCGGTACATCCGTAATATTGTATTGTACTGGGTTTTGAGACTTCTCCTCAGGTGGGTAATTTTTAATGGTTTCTACAGAAGTTTTCTTCTTTTCAATCTTCTTCACTTCCGGTTCCCTTTTCTTGTTAAGAATAAGTTTTTCTTCTTTGATCTGGGAAAACGCTACCGACGAAAACCCTAAAAATATGATGGATAATAATTGAATTCTTTTGTTCATTACTTTTTGTATTTAAGCATTTGTGTAAAAAATATTAATGATTTTCACTTCATGAATACATTCTACGGGAATACATTAGTACATTTTTTTTACTTTTTAATCTGCTTTTTAACTTCTTTTGCTTCTGCTACAATTTCAGGGAAATCCTTGTAATTTTCAATGATCTGATCACAGGTATAGCTCGCCTGGTAATTATCTTTTAGACCTACATAATTCTTCGCCATCAGCACTAGCGCTTTTGCACCCCAATATTCTTCGGAAGCATAATTGTTTGCAAGCTTAAAGATCGTTTCATTGGAAGATTTGAAGGCTTTTCCTTTATTTTGATAATACGCTTTTGCAAACAGTGCTTCTGCCGCCACCGATGTATTAGAAGACTTTTCGAGAGAAGCATAAGCTGCCTGTGCACCCTTATCTTTCCCTGAATTCATCAAGCTTCTGGCTTTAATGACCTTCGCTGTTTCTATGACTGCAGCAGAATTTTTGCTATTGGCAATTACTGCATCCGCCAGTTTTTCAGCTTCAGAGAAGTTCTTTTCATCGGCATACAGCTTCATCAATTCTACATTTGCATAATTTCTGACATTTACATTTGATGAATTTTTAATATTTTCAAGGTATTTTCTAGCCTCTTCATTATTACCCTGAGCAATATATATCTGAGCCACACGTGTTTGCGCGTCATCCTGATAATCATTCGGAACGTTGGCAACTTCCTGTAAAACCAATAATGCTTTGGTAGCATTTTTTGTCTGGTAATAGCTTTCCCCTAATTCATATTTAGCCTGATAAAGACCTTCGCCAGTCGGGTTTTGGGTTAAATATTTTTCGTAGTAAGAAATAGCATTTTTATAATCTTTTTTCGTGAAATATTGTTTTGCGGTTGATAAATTGATTTCATCAATTTCCCTCGAGTCTATATTTACACCGATACTTCTTGCAAAAGTTTCATATCCTGACACATCACCGTTTTTCGTAAAGACAGGTTTTGCAGCCTGAACGATTTTCTCTGCATATGCAGTATTTTTATACTGCTCACCCAGACTTCTTAATTCGGAAAGTGCTTTATCATTTTGGTTCTGGTCGATATAATTTTGAGCCCTATAGATCAACGCATTAGCCACCAAATCTTTATCAGACGAAGTTTTTATAACCTTGTTAAAGAAATCATTAGAATTGGCAAAATCATCCTGAGCCGCATAAGCTGCCCCTATTTCGTATTGGGCATCGTCATAATAATCAGAACCAGGATATTTTAATAAAAGATTTTTAAGGTTGGTTATTTTGGACTGGGTATCTCCTTTAAATCCTAAAGCCATTGCCTTCTGATACAATGTGTAATCTGTCGCATCTTCGTTTTTATCATATATTGCTATAGCTTCGTTTAGGTTATTATTGGCATAATTAATATCTGCCAGACGAAGTTCCGCATCATTTTTAAACTCAGGTTTCGGGTTGGTTAAATATTGCTTAAAATAAGTTTCCGCCTGATCAAATTTTTTAGATTTAAAATAAGCATATCCTAAATCATAGGTTAACTGTTGCTTTTCAGGGAAGGTTTCGTTAAGCAGCTTTTCATAACGTACAATTGCTGAAGGATAATTTCCTTTTTGATAATAAACCTGCCCCAACCAATATAAAGCCCTGTTATTGAATTCTTTATTAATATTAAACCCTAAGCTTCTTAAGAAATATTGTTCTGCTTCATCATAATTTCCTTTGTTAAATTCTTCCGTTCCCAATAAATAAGAAACCTCCTGGTCTACTTTGTCAATATCCGGGGAAGAATTTTTAAACCTGTCAATGGCATTTAATGTTTCTTTATAATTCCCTGAATATAAATAAGATTTCACCAAAAGAGATCTCATTTCCGCTCCGTTGGCATCATTAGGGTTTTCGTCAATATAATTTTGGATTACCGTAGAAGCACTTTCAAAAGGGTTTCCGATGTCATAGCTTAACTTAGCATATTGTTCATGCGCCAGTTTTTTAACCTTACGGTCATAATTCATCTGGTAAGACGAACGGAAAGCAGATAAAGCTTCCTGCTTTTTATTCACTGCAAGATACGCATTACCGAGCTGATAGTATGCATTTTGAGCCAAAGCAGAATTGCTGTTTAAAAGCTGGTTATAATAAGAAACCGCTTCATCATATTTTTTAAGCTGAGCAGCTACAAACCCCATCTCATAAAGGTCATTTTCCGACGGATTTTGCTGAACATTTAAGTAATCTTTTAAGTGGGGATAAGCAGAAGTATAATCATTTTTCATGAAATAACTCTCCCCGATAATCTTGTGGACTTCAGCTTTATAAGCATCGGAAATATTATCGTTAAGCAAAGCATTTCCTTCTGTAATGGCCTTATCATAATCTTTATCATTATAATACATCTGAACATAATAAGGACGCACCAGTTTAGAATATTTCGGCTGGTCTTTCACAGAATCAAAATACTGGAAAGCCTTGTCATTCTGCCGGTTTGAATAATATAAATGGCCCAGCATATAAGCAATATCCCCTTTTTGAGATTCATCGGCAGTTTTATAGGCCTCTTCCAATGCATCGGTAGCACCTTTGGAATCGCCCATCATGAATTTAACGTAACCTAATTTCAGGATATATTGTGTGTTTTCTTCTTTTGAAAGCTGATATTGATTAATTTTTTTTAAAGCTTCTAACGCTCTTTCGAAATCCTTTTTAGCAAGGTAATAATCAGCCAATGGAAGATTTGCCTGTGCAAAATAAGCAGAATTCGGGTATTCTTTCATAAAGGCTGTTAGGCCTTCCTCAGCATGATTTTTTTGAAGGATCACCCCGATTACATTATCAAAAAACTGCGCTGCTTCCTTTCTGGAACGTGACAAATTTTCGTTGTAGAAATATTGTCTTGCATATTCATATTGGGAAGCGTTGTATATTTTAGTCTGGTAAAGATTTTCAGCCAGATTGAATCTGTAGTTTTCTTTTTGTGTAAAGTACTGTGACTGTTGTGCATCGGAAATCCCAAAATAGAGCACCGCAGTCGCTAGAAGTATTTTTTTTGAGTTCATTAATTTAAAATTTTAAAATGTTTAGGCCTGAAAAATAACGGTCTTTTATTTTAAATTTAAAGTAGGTTTTATCCACAATTTACCAACGAAAATATTGAAAAGATATTGTATAAACAAACGTTTTAACATAATGTTAATTTGTGGATTACTTTTTAATACTTCTTAACTTTTTTATAAGAAATCTTAAGAAAATTTAAATTATACCAGAGAAATAATTACATTTGTTTTTTTCAAATCAAATATAGAATTGAATGAGACAGCTTTTTAGAAGAAAAATCTATTCAGATTCAGATACATCCACTAGCTTATTAAGAGTTTTAGGAGTTTGGGACATTGTGTTTTTTGGTATTGCAGCAATTATTGGTGCAGGAAGTTTCAGTAGTTTGGGAGAAGCTGTTTTCAGAGGGGGTCCCGGGGTGATTCTGTTATATTTGATCTGTGGGTTTGCCTGTGGGTTTACAGCCCTCTGCTATGCAGAATTTGCAAGCAGGATTCCTACTGCAGGTTCTGCTTATACTTATGCTTATGCCAGCTTTGGAGAATTAATCGCATGGGTTATTGGCTGGGCACTAATCATGGAATATTCTTTTGGAAATATTTATGTGGCTTTTTCCTGGTCAGATTATTTCACAAGTTTTTTAGAACGTCTTGGAATGCACATTCCTGACTATTTAACCTGCAGTTATACAGAGGCTAAAAAAGCTTTCCTAAGTAATTCTGAGAATAAAGAATTGCTTAACGCTTGGAAAAATGCACCGTTAATAGGAAGCTTCAAATTCATTGTTGATATACCAGCTTTGGTTATCAATGGGTTAATTACCTGGTTATGTTATATTGGTGTAAAAGAAAGTAAAAACTTTAATAATGCTTTGGTTATCCTGAAACTGGCTGTAATTGTATTGGTAATCCTTGTTGGTTTTGCTTATATAAATACTGATAACTGGACACCTGTTAACCCAGAGACAAAAGTCTCTTCATTCATGCCGAATGGTTTTGTAGGGGTAATGAGTGCTGTGTCCGGAGTTTTCTTTGCTTATATTGGGTTTGACGCTTTAAGCGTTTTGTCTGAAGAAACCAAAGAACCTCAAAAAACCCTGCCAAAGGGGATGATCATTTCTTTGGTGCTATGTACAGTTATCTATATTGCGTTAACCTTGGTGCTAACCGGAATGGTTGACTACAGAAAATTTGACGGAGTTGGAGATCCGCTTTCTTTTATTTTTGAAAAAGGAAATGCAAATGTTGCCTGGATGGAGCTTGTTGTTTCTTTTGTAGCTATTGTAGCGATTACAACGGTATTATTAGTATTCCAAATGGGGCAGCCGAGAATATGGTATGCTATGAGCCGTGACGGGCTGATGCCACAGAAATTCCAGCAGGTGCACCCGAGGTATAAAACACCTTCCTTTGCTACAATTATTACCGGTATTGTGGTAGGAGCTCCTATTTTATTTACGGATAAAACCTTTATTTTAGACTTTACCAGTATTGGGACTATTTTCGCATTTGTTTTGGTGTGTGCAGGGGTTTTAATGCTTCCTGCAAAAGAAAAATTAAAAGGCAGGTTTCACCTTCCGTATGTAAATGGTAAAATTATTTTTCCGGTGATTTTTTTTGGTGGGCTGATCGCTTTTTACATTCTGCAGCCAGAGTTTTTCCAAAACTTAATGGACTGGAAGAATCCAAATGAAGGGGAATTTAGAGCTTCTATATTTTTCTTTATTTTGATTAATGTGATTCTTTGTATTTTGGCTTTTATTAAAAACTTTTCATTAATTCCTTTAATCGGATTAAGTTCATGCCTCTATCTTCTTACAGGAATGAGCCACGAAAACTGGTTCTGGTTCGGGCTTTGGTTTGCTATCGGATTGGTTATTTATTTCTGCTACGGACATAGAAACAGTAAGCTCAGAAATATTTAAAATTAAAGGCAAAATCACAAATAACGAAAAGGCAGATTTACAAATTTATTTTTTGCTTTTGTCTTTTCCCATTTCGATTTTAAAATTGGCGAACTTCTTGCTTAACTTTTTTAAACTTAAACTAAAAATACCATGCCTGAAAAAATTAAAACCTTCAAAGAATTTTATCAGTTTTATCTAACCGAACACAGCAAAATGGGAACAAGAATTTTTCACTTTATCGGCACTTTGCTTGTTTTCATTGTTATAGGATATGTTATCAGCTCAGGCAAGGAAAGATTCCTTTGGTATATCCCTATTTTCGGTTATGGTTTTGCTTGGTTTAGTCATGCCGTAATTGAAAAGAATAAGCCTGCAACCTTTAAATATCCACTTTGGTCTTTGATTTCGGATTTTCGTCTGTTTTTTGAATTGTTCACCGGAAAGCAGAAATTTTCAGGAATTCCAGAGAAAAAGACTTCGGAATAATTTATTGAGCTTAACACTGAAATTCGGAAAACATTTTTGTTCAAAGCAAAAAGCGGGACCGTCTTTTTATTATGAAATTCCTTTACAAGCTGTATGACATTACTAAAACTGACAGCTAGTAAAATGGTTAGTATTAGAAAAGTGTCACACCGAACCTGTCGAAGCATTTCTATTTCATATTTTAGTCATTCTCGCTAAATAAGCATCTTCATCCTGCAATACCTTTTCAATTTTAAAACCATTGTTTTCAGCAGCATTTTTCAAAGTATTAAAATCAAGATAAAGCCATTTTATTGGGTCTTCGGATTCTCCTTTGTAATGAACAATATAATCTAATTCACCATAGTACCCTTCTGCCGGAATATAAACTCCCCCATCTTCATCCTTATCATACATATACAAAATGTTTGTACTATCAATCAGGATCTGACCTTTCGGATTCAATAAAGAATACAATTTTTCGAGGTAGACATCAATAAGTGCTAGGCTTTGGAAAATACCCGTCCCATTCATTAATAAAAGGATCGTATCGAAAGTTTCTACTGAAAAATGAAGCATATTTTCAGCCACAGCTTTTTTAATGCCTCGTAATTTGCAAACTTCAATAGATTTTTGGGAAATATCTAATGCAGTAACCTCAAGATTTTTTTCATCCTGAAGGTACAATGAATGCGACCCCGCACCAGATCCAATGTCTAAGATTTTTCCTTTTGATAATTTCAGTGCTTTTTGTTCGATATCATTCATATCTTCAAAATCACGGAAAAGATAATCTACTGGAAGTTCATCCAGCTCAGAAATTGACGTTTCAGTCTGCAGATCCTGTGGATTTTCATTGTGATAATAATCCCAGATAGCTCTGCCCATTAAGTCTTTCATTGTTTTTCTTAAAGTACAAAGATAGAGTTTTGTATTTTTAAGTCATTTTAAAATATTAAATTTTCTCTCGAAAATATTGTCCGGAAAAGATTCAACCTAGATTTTCTAGGGCAGGCATAAGGCAAATGCTAGCAATTTCTTGAGCAATTATAAAATTTTATTATTTTAGTATTTCAAATTGCTTGATATGAAAAAGATTGATTTATTATTTGCAGAATATGCTGAAAGTCATAGAAACTTCACCAATAAAATGATTCATTGGATTTGTGTTCCTTTGATTTTTTGGACAATTTTAGGCTTTATCTCTCTTGTTCCATCAAAGTCAATTGGTTTTAAGTACATCGGTGAAATCAGTTATATAAGCATTGTAGTAATAACTTTAGTTACCATTTTTTATACGCGCCTTTCTTTCATAATTGGCTTAATCATGATTTTTATAATGATTTTAATGGAAAGTTTTGCTTATGGAATTAACATTCGTTTTAAAGAAAATTCATGGATGGTTTACTTTTCCGTTTTCATTATTACCTGGATTTTACAATTTATCGGTCATAAAATTGAAGGCAAAAAGCCTTCTTTCCTTAAAGATATACAGTTTCTTCTCATTGGCCCCATCTGGTTATTAAGCTTTATCCTTAAAAAACTGGGAATTAAATATTAGGGTTTGCTAAGGAAGATGGAGGCTGGAAGTTTTTTGCGCTTTATAAACTTCCACTTCCCGCATCCATCTTCAAGCCAATTAATCTTCCAAAGCGTAGACGGCAAAGCTGGTGAGCCAGTGATCACCACCGTAATTTCCCTGGAAAAGTAATGGTAGGCCATTGTTTAAAAATATAGATGCTTTTTTTTCAAATTCCTTTTTTAATGGATGATTATTAGGAAGAGATTTTGCAATTCCTTTCATACACCAGGCTTTAGAAAAAGATAAGCCTACGAGATGTACGGTTTGATAATCATTTAAGTCACTTACCACAGGGATCTTTTCAATATTCTCCAAGCTTCGCTTTTCGTAGAATGTATTTAACCATTGAACAAAATCTTTTTGGGGTAGAACTCTTCTCATCAGATCAGCAATTTCAAGGCTTGGCGAGAAGAAATCTGAACCATCAGGTTCTAAGTATGCCGGTGTCTTTTCATCTTTTAAATAAAAGTATTTTGCCTTTTCTATTAATTGTTTTTCGAATTCTGAATCCTTATTCGCTCTTGCCCAATCAATGGCAAAAGCCATAGCAAAAGCTGTATTAGGATGAACTCCCGTTCTGTTAGGATAAGTCTGCTTTGGTAAAAAATTTTTCCAGGAAGCCAAAATTTTATCTGTTAGAGGTTTTAAATTCTGGTACCAGATTTTCGCTTTTGGATTATTCCAGGTGGCTAACTCTTCATCTAGCTTTAAAAGCCACGCCCAACCGTAGGTTCTTTCAAAAGTTCCAGTCAGCTGATATTTTGTAAAATAATCTGCTTCCGTTTGAAGGTTTTCTTTTTTAAATGAATTTTCAAGAATATTTTCAATGTCTTTAGCAATAGACAAATTCGGTTTAGTTTTTAATAAGCGAACCAGCATCCAATGTCCGTGTACAGAGCTATGCCAGTCAAAACAGCCATAAAAACTTGGGTGCAGATCTTTAGGGCCTAAAGGAACTTCATTTACATTATTAATGATATGTGCGGTTTTGTTTGGGTATTCCTGATTGATACAGTGAAGTGGTTTTTCTGATAATTTGACAGCCATCTCATCCGTAAGTTTCGGAATTTCCTGGGCATATATTAAAAACGGAAAAAATACTAATGCTAAAAAACTCTTTTTCATTCATTAAAAATATAAAATTATTTCAATTTTTAATTGTTAACAGACCTGAAAAACAATAATTTCTAATGTGTTTACATTAATTTCTGGTAATTGTTGAAAATTATCATTAACCTCAAAATAATTTAGTGTATAAATTTTTAAATTCGCAAAAAAACAATACAAATGAATAAAAATGAGATTCCATTTATTGTCAGGAAATATATCTTTAACGTATCAATAATCTCGGTTCGGGATTACTTGAAATTGTATATCATTAATCCTAATTTATGAGCTGGAAGAAAACGGACAAATTAAATCTGAATGGTCCTGTATTTTATGATAACAGAAAGTTTGATCTGTATTTTAAGATTGATATTCTTGTTGAGAATAAATTAATTATTGAATTAAAACCTGTTAAAAAACCTTGAAGATATTCATTTTAAACAATTACAAACTTATTTAAGGCTTTCTGGCAAAAAGATTGTGCTGCTTGTGAATTTTAATACTACTAATATTTTGGATGGAATTAATTTTTATCTCGTAGATTTATAGCAGATTGTGTATGTTTTTAAATATCAACAAATCAAAATTAAAAATCTGCTAAATCTGTGAGAAATTAAAGTTTATTTCCCCAAAACAAAAACCGCCGGTATTTTATGAAGTTCCTGCTTATTTTTCTGCCAGTCTTTTATCGTTTTTGTTTTGATAAATTCATGTTCCGGATCGTTGATATTGGCTGCAATACAAAGTTTTGTATTGGGTGATAAAAATTTCGTCAAATCTTCAAAAAGCTGGTTATTTCTGTAGGGTGTTTCCATAAAAATTTGGGAGTATCCGGTTTTTTGTACCATGCTTTCTAAATGTAAAATCTGCTTCTTCTTTTCCCCTTTATCTATCGGTAAGTATCCGTTGAATGTAAATTCTTGCCCGTTAAAACCACTGGAAATTAAAGCTAAAATAATGGACGAAGGCCCTGAAAGAGGCATCACACGAATGTTTTTTTCATGACACCATTTTACAATAAGATTTCCGGGATCAGCAATACAAGGCAGTCCGGCCTCTGAAAGCAGGCCAAAATCCTGCCCTTTCAGCATTAATTCCTGTGCTTCTTTAATATCCGCATTTTCTGTGTATTTATCTAAAAGAAAAAGCTTCAGATCTGACTGTTTTTTCTCCGGCGCAAAAAATTTCACGACTTTTCTGGCGGTCTTTTCATTTTCCACGAAAAAATAATCCGTCTGCATAATATATTCTTTGATAACCGGGGAAAAATGGCTTATAGAAGTATTTTCTGAAAGGTAGGCTGGAAGTAAAAAAAGCATTTTCTGAGAGTTATGAATTATGAGTTAAAAATTATTGGTTTTTGGCTATTAGTTGTTTTGCGATTACATTACAGCATTTGTCCAGCAATTGGAATACGTTTTCAAACTCATCCATTCCGCCCCAATAAGGATCTGGTACTTCAGCGTTTTCATGATCTCCCAAGACATCCAGAAATAAAGAAATCTTCTGCCTTTGTTCTTCATTTTTTGCCATGGAAACAACACTTTCGTAAACAGCAATATCCATACAGTAAATTTTATCAAAATTTTCAAGATCTTCTTTTTTAATAGGTCTCGATCTCTGTTTTGAAATATCAATATCATGATTGGCAGCCGTTTTAACAGCTCTTCTGTCCGGATGTTCTCCTTCATGCTGAGAGATCGTTCCCACAGAATCTATAAAAAAATCCCCGGAAACTTTAGTTTTCATAATTCCTTCTGCCAAAGGGCTTCTGCATATATTTCCTAGGCAGACCATTAATATTTTCATTTTTTAATAATGAAGTTGTTTAAACTTTTAATTTTTTGATTAATCTTAAAGAAAATGCTAAAAAATGCAGATTCTTCCAAGTAATATCCAACGTTTCAAATCTTAT
>NZ_FTMM01000029.1 GCF_900156075.1 Chryseobacterium sp. RU37D
ATAAGATTTGAAACGTTGGATATTACTTGGAAGAATCTGCATTTTTTAGCATTTTCTTTAAGATTAATCAAAAAATTAAAAGTTTAAACAACTTCAATAATATAATGCAGAATCAAAAGACTTTTTTTTGGAAAAGGCATTTCCTACAGCAACATAATTTTCACAAAGTGTGCGGTAGATTTCTTTTTCATTAAATTTTTTAATCAGATTATTACCCAGCTTGTAGTAAAAAAATGCCGAATCTAACTGATTTTTATCGAAATACTGGTTTCCAATATTGCCATAAATCCTTGCAAGTACATGGATAGAAGCGGTATCCTTTTTCTCTTTCAAAAGGTTTACAATGCTTCTGAGCTCATGTGAGCTTTGAGATTTTAATGATAAAACATAAAAATTATATGATTTGATTTCTTTTAATTTTGCACGAAGCAAAACGTCTTTTTGTATATAATGCAGATCAAAAGTTTTTTGAACAAAAGCCAAACTCTGTTTTTGCAACTCCAGGCATGATAAAGCTCTGGATATGATATAGCTGCTTTCTGCAATTCTTTTTTCATCCCCGATATTTTTGGATAAAATATTAGCCTTTTTTGCAATCTGCAGTTCTTCAAGGTCTTTATATTCTGTATGTTTTTTATTAGATTCTTTTAAAAGTTTATCAATTGCTTTTAATTTAATGTCCTGGCAGACCGCAAAACTAGAATACAGTAATATCAGCAGTAGAATACTGCGATTTATAAAAATAAATAATTTTTTCATGTTAACTTTTGCCCCTTAAAGTTATATTAATGAATATATATTATTACAAAAGTAAGATTGTTAGCTGAATAAAAAAGAAAAATATTTGTATTTTAATTAATTTATTATTAATGATAAATAATATTCATAAATGAATACTCAATTCTTTCAATTTTTTATTATGAGCTAGAAATTATATTGAACTTATTTTAAGTATTTTTGAGTAATAGTAATGTAAAGAACAGGATGGTTA
Source organism: Chryseobacterium sp. RU37D (assembly GCF_900156075.1). Taxonomy (GTDB): domain Bacteria; phylum Bacteroidota; class Bacteroidia; order Flavobacteriales; family Weeksellaceae; genus Chryseobacterium. The sequence continues at coordinate 992 of NZ_FTMM01000029.1, forward strand.
ATACAAATATTAACCATCCTGTTGAAATTTCGCTCATTTGTGTGTTTTGTGATAAATTTGGATTCTTTTCTTTATCTGTGTTTAGCTTTTGGAACTTTGTGCCGGAATTTGGGGCGTGTCCGGCACTGAATTCCATTCATCATTGTGTTTTAATTTTTTCCATTTTTGTTTTTAGGTTTGGAACCTATGCCGGAATTTGGGGCTGTCCGGCATTGAATTCCATTCATCATTTGTTTTTTAAAATTTTCATCATTTGTGTTTTAATTGAAAATTATTACCAAAAATTTTAGAATAATTTTCTTCTTCATCTGCGTTTTTTGTGTAGAACCTTGTAGCAATTTTTTAATATGGTTAAATTTTTATTGCTTTATAATTTCTGACACAAAGAGAAACAAATTTCATGAAAACACAAAAAAAATAGTATACTATTCACATACTATTTTTAGTTAAGGTGTTTGTAATCAGCTTTTTAATTTAATTATTGGTTTTTTAGGCAGTTAAATTTCTTAACCAAATTCCTATATCTTGTTCACCAGATAAATTAATTTTTTTTCGAAGATTCTGTTTTCTATTTCTGATTGTATTCACGGATTTGAATGTATAACCAGCGATGTCTTTAATATTAAAACCTAAAAATATATATGCACATAGAATTAGCTCTGAAGTTCTAAGTCCAGGATTGATTTCATGAATTTTTTTTTGAAAATTGGGATAAACTTCCTGAAAACGAAAATAAAATGCTGGATCATTACTTTTTGCGAGTTCAATCACTTCATTGTAAGCATCTTCCATTTTAGTTTGAAGTTGCTCTTTTTCTACATTTTTTTGGCTAATTATTTCCTCTTTTTCCTGCAAAGTATCCTGAACCTCAGTGATAAATGTTTCCTTCTTTTTTAAGTTTTTCCTTAAAATGTAATAAGTAATAATGAAGATTAAAATTAATGTAAATATACCACCTATAATCAATAGATATTTAATATTTTCAGCCTCAGAAAGCTGTTTTTCCTTATCTTTTAAAATTATGTTCAGGGCAAGTTCTACATTGCTATTTTGATCTGCAAGAATTTTATCATCGATATTCTTTTTTAGGATTTTATACTTTTTTTTCTCAGTCTCATTCCCTAATTGTTCATATATAAATTCAATTTGATTATAAATACTGCTTAAATATGCTTGATTTGATGTATATTTTTTCATATTATCAAGCGCTTTCAAATAAAAATCAAGTGCTTTTTTATATTCTTTTTTTTCTTGATAATAACCCCCAAAACTGTAATATTGTTCAAAGAGTACTGGATCATTATATTTTTGTTTGAGGTTATAGCTTTTTTGATAATAATAAAATGCAGAATCAGTATTTTTTTCAAGATAAATGTTTCCCACATAATTATAGTGCTCAGAAAATGAAGAATAATATTTGCTTTCAGAGAGCTTGTTCAATTCTTTTTTTTGTAAATTCAAGTAATTTAGCCTGGAATTTATGTTAGTGCTATTTTGGGCAAGATTTGCATAGATTCTTGCTCTGATTTCTGAAGCTTCTTCATTATTTTTGTTATTGAGCAGTGCAAACGCATTTCTAAACTCTTCCTTACTTTGGGAATATAAACCTAATGCTCTGTATAAATATGCTTTAAGTTCTACAAACAAAGCTTTTTGAATAGGATTATTTGTAAGATACTGCTCTGAATCTTCTTTCCCTACATAAGAAAGGCTTTCTTTTTTTAGGCCAAGATTAAATAATGAACGGGCAATATAATAGGAACTCTTTGCCTTTCTTTGATCATCACCAACTCTTTCAGCCAAAATATTTGCCTCACGAGCAGCTTTAAATTCATTAATATCTTGAAATGTTTTGTTGAAATTATCTGCTTTTAGAAGCAAAGTATCTATTTTTTTCAGCTGTTCATCCTGACAAATTATTGGATTTGAAAATAGAATTGCGAGCAGAGTTATGCTGCCTTTTATAAAGATAAGTAATTTTTTCATGCTAACTTTGCCCCTTAAAGTTAATAAATGAATGTTTAATATAATTACAAAAATAACATTGTAATTTGAAAAAATAACAAAAAGTTGTTTTTTTAATTGAATTTGTTATAATAATGTATGAAATAATATAAATAAATAAATTAAGTGTAAAAATTTAGTATATAGTTGATAAATGAGTATTGTGGGAATTTGTTTAGGACTATAAAAAAGCAGAAGATAATAGTATATCTGTCTGCCTTATTTCCCTTATTGTCTGTTTTGTATTTTCAATGAATTGTGTTCCTCTCCAAAAAAATTAGAAGGAATTATGCCGGGAATTTGAATAATCTCCCGACATTGAATTCCATTCTTTCATTTGTGTTTTAATTTTTTTTCATCATTTGTGTCTTTTTAACTGAAAGTCTACAACGGTATTTGGGATCATTCCCGATAATAGAATCTTATTTTCTTATTTGTGTGTGTTTATGTGCAAAATTTTTCGAAAGTTTTTGATTAAATTATAAGGTTAATTAATCGTTTAAGCTACTTTGCTGATTTTCTTGCTGCAAATTGACGCAAATTTCATGGAAATACAAAAAAAATAGCATACCATTTGTATACTATTTTTATTTAATGTATTAATATTTAATTGATTATATTAATTTGTGTCATTTTCGGCAGTTAAATTTCTCAGCCAAATTCCCATATCCTGTTCGCTTGATAAACCAAATTTTTTTCTTAAATTTTGTTTTCTATTTCTTACAGTATTTACAGATTTGAAAGTATAGTCTGCTATATCTTTTATATTAAAGCCTAAAAAAGTATGAGCACAAAGAATAAGTTCTGTAGTTCTGAGTCCTGGGCTGAAATCCAAAAGTTTTTTCTGAAAATCAGGATAAACCTCTTGAAAGCGGAAATAAAATGACGGATCATTGTCTTTAGCTAAATTAATTACTTCAGTGTAGGCATTATTTACTTTTAATTGAAGTTGTTCTGTTTCTATAGTTTGTTGGTTAATTATTTCCTCTTTTTCCTGTAAGGTATCTTGGACCTCTGTGATAAGTGTTTCTTTTTTCTTTAAATTCTTATTTAAAATATAATAGACTACGATAAAGATTATGATCAAAAATAATACTCCTACAGAAATCCATATATATTTATTCGTTTCTGTTTTTTTATATTCATCTTCTTTATCTGTTAAAATAATTTTAAGAGCATGTTCAATATTTGCATTTCTTTTAGAATCCAGTTTATTTTGTAAATCTGTATAGATTTTTCTGTATTTGTTGCTCTCTTCGGTATTTCCAAGGCCATCATATTGGATTGCAATTTTTTTGTACAGGTCATTATTGACGAAATGATAAGGCGAAATTTTTTGTTCCTTAATATTTCCTTGTGCTTTCTGGTAAAAATCTATTGCTTTCTGATATTCTTTTTGCTGAGCATAATAATCACCTAGAGCAGTGTAATCAAGAAAAAGAATAGGATCTTTATATTTTTGATCTATAGCAAGACTTTTTTGAAAATAAAATAAAGCAGAGTCTGGCTTTGTCTGTAAAAAATCTGTTCCTTTATAACGATAGAAATCTGATAGTTCTAGATGGATGTCTTTTTCAGGAATTTTTTTCAATTCATTATAACAGAGATTTGAATAATACTTTGCGGAATCAGGTTTTCCTACTCCAATATTCAGATAAGTTCTTTGAAGTAAAATGACGGCGTCTTTGCTTTTTTCATTTTTCAGGAGCTTTACGATTCCTGGCATTTCCTTATCGAATTGGGAAATCAGCCCTAGTGCATAATAATCAAAAGCTTTTACTTCTTTCAATTGAGCCTGAAGAAGCTTGTTATTTTTATAATAAGTTTGTTGAGAAGTCTTATTTACATATACAAAACTTTCTTTTGGAAGTTCCAGCAATGCCAATGCAAGAGCAATTTTATAGTATGATTCAGCAATCTTTTGCGAATTTTTTGTTTTTTCAGCTAAAATGCTGGCTTGTTTGGCATAGCCTAGCTGTGCCAAATGATCAAATCTACGTCTACTACTTTCAGCTTTCTGTAGAAGAGAATTAATATTTTTTAATTGATTATCTTTCCCAATCGCTACCTGTGAAAGTAGTATAAATAAAAGCAATATGCTGTTTTTTATGTTGTGTCTGTTACTCATATAACGGTTACCCCTAAAGGTTATATAAATATTATTACAAAAATAAGATTATTATTTAAAATATTAAATATAATAATAAAAACTATTAAAATTAGTTGATTTTATTGGATTTCTTCTTTAAAATTTTTTTTCCACTTTGCAAAGGTTGTTCTGCTTATTTTGTATTTCGTTGACATATAGCTGGTTGAAAACCCATGCTTTTTTTGATACTGCAATAATTTCAGCATTGTTTTTTTGTCATAAGTTTTTAATTTCTGATTATTTCTCAGACTTTCTTTAGACTGTTTAAAAATCAACCCGTTGAAATTTAAAATATCCTCTGTAGTTTTTAAATTCTTTAAAAGCGACTGAATTTTAGGATCTTTCAGTTTTTCAGGTTGTTTCTCCTGCAGCATATCAAGATAAATTCTTTTGTAATTGGGACGCATTTGATTGATATTTTTTATTTTGTGTCGATTTTTTGCAGCCAGCGATGAAGTGTGCTTTTAGGGATAGAATATTCATTAATAACTTCAGTTTGTGACATTTCACCACATTGGATTTTTTTTATTATAAATTCCTTAATTTCCTGAGTATAGATGTTTTTTCTGAAATACGGAATTTTTTCTGATTTTTGATTATTACTATTTTTATTAATAGCAGAAGGTGGAGAATATAAAATAAGATGTGAGCTGTAAAGCCTGAAAAAATCATATTCCAATAATTTAGACCACCTTAGGAGAAGGTCAGAATCAATAGATTTACTATTATAAACTTCCTCAATGAAATCTTCGTTCTTTTTTAAAAAATTGCAGATTCTTTCCATTGAAATTCCTAATTCATCTACCCTATCTTTAATGAATCGCCCTATATTTATTTCTTTGTACAGCATTTGGTATAGCTTATTATTAAACAATCTGCATGTAGGTTTAAGGATTATATTGTTAATAATCTAAAGTGTAAGAGAAGTTCTAAAGTTTTCAAACGAAAAGATTTCAAATCAATTGTAATGATTTGAGAAATGAGACTTTTGTAAATATATAAACAAATCTCTGTCAGAAAATTCTAATTCAAAGATTAAATATATAAATTGTTTTGTAAAGAATTTTGCGTCATAATAACATCCCTCAATGCTTTCAGCGATTATCCTTTGTACATTCTTTTCGCTTAGTAAAACTTTATATTCTTACTTTTCTTAATAAGTATTGAATAATATATTACCTATTAAAGCTCTTTCATGCAATTTCTCTTTATATAATTAATTATTATTTTTTATTCGTAAAATTATTTTCAGATATTACTTAATTAATTTAAATCAATTTTTTAAAAAAATTAAGAAATATTTAATAGCATTAATTTCAAATATATAAAAAAGACAAGTAAAAGCCCAAAAAACAAATTAAAAAATTTTGTTAAAATATATTTTTAATTGAAAAATAGTGTAATAAATGGACACTTATGTGAAATATTATATAATGTCTGGCTTTGAAAAAGAAGCATTATCCGTGTCAACATTTTGTGAAATCTTTAAATGTTGTGTTAGTAAAAAAATTGCGCAAAAAAAATCAAGTGCATACCTTTGTGATCCATGAAAAATATACTTACCTTATTTGACTTTTCAAAAAAAATAAATTATAAAAATGAACTTCTAGCAGGTTTTACGGTTGCAATGACCATGATTCCGGAGTCTCTTTCCTTCGCTATTCTGGCGGGGCTTCCACCACTTATGGGTTTATATGCAGCCTTTATTATGGGATTGGTAACTGCGGTTTTCGGAGGGCGCTCAGGAATGGTTTCTGGTGGTGCAGGTGCAACAATTGTTGTTTTAATTACTTTAATAAAAACTCAGGGTGTAGAATATCTTTTTGCTACTGTGGTTCTTGCAGGAATTTTTCAATTATTAGTAGGAGTTTTCAAATTCGGAAAATTTGTGAGATTGATTCCGCAACCTGTAATGTATGGCTTTTTGAACGGTTTGGCTGTTATTATCTTTATGGCTCAGGTCGAACAGTTTAAATTTACGGATGTTCATGGAGTTGTTGTTTGGATGCAAGGTTCATCCTTGTATACAATGGCCGGTTTAACAGCTTTAACGCTTGCTATTGTTTATTTTTTTCCAAAAATCACAAATGTTGTTCCGGCTTCATTAATTGCAATTTTAATTGTTTTTGGAATTGTTGTAGGATTTGGGATTAATACTAAGACTGTTGCAGATATTGCCGATGTAAGTGGAAAACTTCCAAGGTTTCATATTCCTAAAATTTCTTTTTCTTTAGAAACTTTGCAGATAATTACCCCCTATGCCCTCGTAATGGCTGGAGTGGGGTTGATAGAATCTCTTTTGACACTTTCAATGGTTGATGAAATTACCAATTCTAAAGGAAATGCCAATAAAGAATCAATCGCTCAGGGCTTAGCAAATATTACGAACGGGTTTTTCGGAGGAATGGGAGGCTGTGCTATGGTGGCTCAAACGCTGGTTAATCTTAATTCGGGTTCCAGAGCAAGGCTTTCAGGAATTATTGCATCTATAACTATTTTAATTATTATTTTAATTGGAGCGCCATTTATTGAAAAAATCCCGATGGCGGCTTTAGTTGGAGTAATGATGATGGTGGCAATAGGTACTTTTCAGTGGGTTTCGATAAGGATTATCAATAAAATGCCGAAGTCTGACATTTTTGTTGGGGTTACGGTAGCTCTTATTACGATTGTTCTTCACAACCTTGCATTGGCGGTTTTAGTTGGGGTTATTATTTCTGCGCTGGTTTTTGCTTGGGATAATGCGAAAAGAATCCGAGCCAGAAAATATATTGATAATGGCATCAAACACTACGAAATTTATGGGCCGCTATTTTTCGGTTCGGTAACGGCTTTCATAGATAAATTTGATCCCGCGAATGATCCTGAAGAAGTAATCGTTGATTTTAAAGAAAGCCGCATCGTAGATATGAGTGCGATTGATGCAGTAGATAAATTATCAAAGAAATACAGTCAGCAAAACAAAAAACTACATTTAAAACATTTAAGCGAAGACTGTATCAAAATGTTGAAAAATGCGGAAGCTATGATTCAGGTAAATATCCAGGAGGATCCTACTTATAAGGTAATGCCCAAACGTTAATCAGGTGTATTTACTTACTTGATTTTAGAACAGTAAATAATGAAATTATAAATCCGCCTCATATTATAAAAATTAAAGCGGATTTATTATCAAATGAGAAATTATTTATTTTTTTAGGAATTTAAAATTTTTCACACCGTCAATTTCTACAAAATACATTCCCTTAGAAAGATTAGAAACATTGATCTTTTTATCGCTTGAAATTGCGCCCTCAGAAATTAATCTGCCATTAATATCTGTTATTTTATAGTTTTTAACAGGCTTCATAGGAGTGTTAATTTGTATAAAATCTGATGCCGGGTTCGGAGCAATGCTTCCTGTGGCTTTTTCAACTTCACTTGTTGAAAGGGTTGTAGTGTACAATTGGTTGACTTCTGCCGGTGTAAGGGCTCTGTTCCAAATCCCAACGTCATCAATGCTGGCGTTAATATATCCCGCATTATTAATCTCTCTACCGATATAGAAAGGGAGGTTGGCTTGTGTAGAGCTGGTGTAGGCATTTGTAGCAGTCCCAACTGATGTGCCGTTTTTGTAAAGAGTCATATTTTGGTTGTTATAAACTGCTACATAATGTTCCCATCCTGAAGTGGAATAGGCAGGGCCGTTTAGCCATGTCCACGATTGTCCTTGCTTGTTGGTTCCGTAAATTGTTTTTGTAGCATCACATTGAAGTAACCAAATGAAATTTCCATTGGCAGTTGATCCATTCATCATCGCTACTCCAGAGTTGTTATCTGCTTTTTTCATCCAAAAAGAGACAGAGTGCTCGCCGGTTTGTGAAAAGGCGTAAGTTAATGAGCTTTTTGTAAGATAGCTATTTATCCCATTAAATGAGTACGCAGAATTAGCCATTCCGTTTCGGTCATTTGTGGGAGTGGCGTTATTCACTGTAAGGTCATTCCCATTGCTGCTCGAATCATTAGCATTCCCGTTGAATCCCCACCATGCAACTAATCCTGAAGCAGGTACATAATTTGGAGTTTGCGCAGAAAAAGATAATGATACTAAAAAAGAAAAAAGTAGAAAATTTTTTTTCATATGTTATTTTTTTAAGTTGTAGTAAATGTAGATATAAATTTTTTATAAAGTAATTAAAATATGTTAAAACATTGTGTGTAATATAATTTTATAATTTATTAATTGAGTTATAATTAATAAATAAACTAATATAGTTAAAATTTGATAATTTTTCAATTAAATGTGATGTATTTAATTATATTTTTCAAAACAAAGAGAATTATTGTTTTTTTATTTTTTTTAATTAAGATATTTCTAGTGTAGGTCTTTTATGATGTAAAAATTAAACCAAATGTGATTTAAGTGGTCTTATTTGTACACAGATAAAAGAAAATTCTTAAAAAATCATAAAAAATTCAAGTTTCATTTTAAAAATTATATCTTTGGGAATAATACAATTTTGAACACAAAATGATGATAAAAAATAAGATCTTTTTCAAGAAAGAGCTAAATAAAACTTTTAACTTGTAATGCTTTGAAAACAGATATTGATATTCAAAACCATAGTCATTTTTCCTTTGACTTATGGCTCACCCTAATCAAATCTCATCCTGAATTTAAACAAAAAAGAGTTGAGCTGTTCTCTTCGTTTTTTGATGTAAATAACCCTATTGATGAGGTTGCAAAAGCTGTAAAATATTATGATGATCTTTGTAATACCATTAATGAGGTCATTGGCAGAAATGTAGACACTTTTGAGATATATTTATTGATTTTAAATACATTAAAAGTTGATATAAGACAGCTGGATAAAACAATTTTAAATGAATTTTATCAGCAAAGCGAAGATCTTTTTCTGGAATATAAGCCACTTGTGATTTTCGAAAATCTACATCACTTTTTTGATGAAATTAAAAATCAGGGAAAAACGATTAATATTTTAAGCAATACTGGCTTTATCAAAGGTTCAACGATGAGGAAATTCCTTATCAATGAAAATCTTGACCAATATATTGATTTCCATATCTATTCTGATGAATTGAATTGTTCCAAGCCTGATCCGAAAGTATTTCAGGAGGTAAAAAATTTAATAAAAAACCAGAATTTAAGCTTAGATCAGATTTTACATATTGGTGACAGCCCGATTGCCGATTACAAAGGCGCAAAAGACTTTGGATTCAATGCATATTTACTTAAACACCAGATATAATATGAACAAAAGATATAGCTTACACCACATTCATTCGGCGGATGAATTCACATTTTCGCCCTCAGAATACAGCTATTTCAAATATGGCGACAGGTCGTATGCAGAAAAATTTGCGAAAGAGTTATTTGATGGATTTATTGCTGAAAATCAAGAAGTTTTAGATACAGAAAAAGAGATTGTAGTCTTGCCAAGTCCGTACATGGCGATCCCTACAGCTTCTAATTTTTTGTGCTTTTATTTTAAAAAACATCTGGATTTTTACTTATTCCGAAAAGGTAAAAAATCAAGCATCTTGTCAAAAATTAACAGAAATCATACTTACACGACAGATTATGGAAATCTAAGTTTTGAAGACCGTAAAAATTTGATCGCCAATGATACTTATTATCTTGATAAAGATTTTTTACACGGAAAACTTTGTATTTTTATAGACGATATCAAAATCACAGGAAGCCACGAGTATACAGTGAATAAAATTTTGAAGCAATATAATGTAGAAGGCGAATTTTTATTCATGTATTATGCAGAATTAATGAATTTTAAAATTGATCCGAAAATTGAAAATTTTTTTAATTATTATGCAGTAAAAAATGTAGAGCACGTCGCAGAAGTAATGCTGAAGCCGAGTTTCCAGTTTAATACAAGGATTGTAAAATATATTTTAGGCTTAGAATCAAGTAATTTTGAATATCTTTCGTCTAAAATAAAAAATGTACAGATGGATGAGCTTTTGGAACTTGCCATCAGTAACAATTATCATTTAATAAAAGAATACGAAAATAACATTAATACATTAACACAAACGGAATTATATTATGGCTATTAACTTACAGAAAGGACAAAGAGAAAATATAAATGCACCTAAATTTACAGTAGGCTTAGGGTGGGACACCAATAGTACTTCTACAGGAACGGCTTTTGACTTAGATGCGTCTTTATTTTTATTAGGCGAAAATAAAAAGTTAGTTTCAGATAATCATTTTATTTTTTACAACAACCTTGAATCTCCGGACAAAGCGGTAATCCACTCCGGGGATAATTTAACCGGTGATGGTGCTGGAGATGATGAGCAGATTAAAATCGACCTTACAAAAATTGATCCTGCAGTAAAAGAAATCACAGTGGTGGTGACCATTCACGAAGCCGATGAAAGAAGACAGAACTTCGGGCAGGTAAGAAATTCTTTTATCAGAATCTTCAATACAGATACCAATGAAGAAATCTTAAAATATGAATTGGACGAAGATTTCTCTATCGAAACAGCGGTAGAATTTGGAAGAATCTACAACAGAAACGGAGAATGGAAATTCGAAGCAGTAGGAGCAGGACAAAGAGAAGGTCTTGAAAAATTTGTATCAATCTATCAATAATCTATTATGGATAATCAGGAAAATCAACCAATAGATCCTCTTGGATCAATTGAACCTCTTAAAACGTTTGAACCAACTCCGATTCCGCCGGCTCAGCCTGCTCAAAATGCAGCTCCGGCAGTACTTGTAGACAGAGACGGAAACGTGAATCTGAACCAGCTTCAGGCAGAAGACCGTCAAAAATATGAAACGATGGCCAATGCTATCGATGAGACGAATCCGGGATCCATTGTAAATTTCGGCGCAGATCTTCAAAAGACTCTGGCCAACCAAAGTGACAGTTTCTTAGGAAATGTAAGAAGATCAAATTCTGGTGAAGTAGGAGAATTGATTAATAATTTATTAGTTGAATTAAATTATGTTGACGTTGACGAATTAAACAATAAAAGTGCAGTAAAAGGTTTCCTAAGCAGATTGCCGTTTATGAAAAAGGTCATGACGCAGGTGGAAAATCTTTTCGCTAAATATGATAAAATTGTTAATAATATTGATCAGATTTCTCATAAGGTAAACGCTGGAATTATAACTTCTTCTAAAGATAATGCGGTTTTACAGACGATTTTTGACAGCAATATCAATTCCATCAAACAGATTGAAGATCTTGTCATTGCCGGAAATATAAGAATGGAAAAAGCAGGTCAGGAATTAGCTGAAATGGAAACCAATCCGCAGAACTTTGCTGATTACCAGATTGCTGACAAAAGAGATTTCATCGCAAGATTAGACAGAAGGCTGGCAGATCTTAAAGTCGTTCGTCTGATCATGATGCAGTCTCTTCCGCAGATCAGGCTGGTGCAGAATAACAACGTTTCTATCGCTGAAAAAGCGCAGACGATTTTAACAACAACATTACCGGTTTGGAAAAATCAGCTTTCTTTGGCGGTGGCCATGCACAGGCAGCAGCAGAATATTGAAATTCAGCAGAAAGTATCTTCTACCACAGAAGAGATTTTAAGGAAAAATGCTGAACGTTTGGGCCAAAACACAAGAAATGTTGCAAAAGCCAACGAACAAACGATTGTTTCTGCTGAAACATTGAGAGAGACAACCAATATGCTGATCAATACATTAAATGAAGTAAAACAGATCCAGAAACAAGGAGCGGAAAACAGAAGAAAGCTGGATCAGGATCTTCAGACATTGGAGCACGAACTTAAAGCAAATATCAGAAGTTAATACAGGAAAAAGGTGAATGATGAAGCTGTAAGCATACTGTCTCAAAGTAAAAGAAGGTTAACGAAACTTAAGCTTCTTTCGAATTTTTTTGAAAATGTTGATATAATTTCGATCTATATCAAGACAGATATTATACACAAGCTTTTCGAGGAAAATAAAACTTTGGATTATAATAAATTAGAGCTTTTTCACCTGCAGTACACCGACAGCTTAATAGAATTATTGACCAAAATTAAAAAGAAAAAGGAAAATGATCTGTTGGCTGTTATTAACGAAATTAATATTAATAATCAATATATTGAAGCTTTCGAAGAAAAGAAAGTCGATAGTTTTGAAACGGACAGAAAAATCTACAGTGGTATATTTTCCCAGCATTTAAGAAACTTATACAAAGATCTTACGGAGGATAAATTTACCTTGAATTGGAATGATGTTTTGTATTTCCAAAAAAGATATGCAGCAGAATTTTACAGAACGGAGGCCGATGAAAGCAAATTAAAAGCCCATCCGGTTCCTTCTTACCAGTATCAGGAGTATTCCATCGAAAGAAAATTATTAGGTAAATTGAATATCCAGCAGTTTAAAGTTCGTTTTGTATGTGGTTTCAGGATTGACAGGAATGAATATGAATTGTTTAAAATTTTCCAATCAAATGAACATTTTATATTTAATGTTGAGGAAAAAAGATTGTATTTAATTGATGATGAATTATCATATTTAAATACTTCCGAAAATGAATCCAACCAGATTTCAATAATCAATCAGCTGAAAAGGAAAAATGAAGAGCTGGAAGAAACCATCCACGAAAGGAAAAGAAAACTACCCGATGATGTGGAACCGGTTTTAAAAGACTATCTTCGAAATCTTGAAAGCATAGATATTATGAGCAAAATATTTGATGTGAATGAAGAAACAAATATTCTTCGTGCCATGTTGAATTTGAATTTAAATAATTAATGGCAAAAAAGTAAAAAGGCAAATCGGCCCTTTTGCGATTTAGCAAAAATAATAAACAAAACTAAACATAAAAAAGATGGCTATTAACTTACAAAAAGGTCAAAGAATCAACCTTAAAAAAGAAAATGGTACAACGCTTTCCCAGGCTTGTGTAGGAATCAACTGGGGGGCAATCGAGAAAAAAGGCTTTTTCGGTGGAATTACAAGAGAAGCAGTGGACTTAGACGGAAGCTGTATTTTATATGATGCAAATAAAAACGCTACGGAAGTAATTTACTTCGGTAATTTAAGATCAAAAAATGGTTCAGTAAGACATAGCGGGGACGATTTAACGGGTGATGTAAACGGGGACGATGGCCTTGACAACGAAGTAATAACGATAGATTTCAGCAATCTGGACGCTAATGTAGAGCATGTAGCATTAGTTTTAAACAGCTACAAAGGACAGGACTTCGGGACAATTCCCTTTGCATCCATCAGAATTTATGAAGGAACTCCTACCAATGTAAAAGAAGTTTTTGCAAAGTACGACATTGCAAATGACGCTTCATTCAGAGGGCATGTCTCAATGGTAATGGGAGTCTTCTATATGAGAAACGGAGAATGGAAATTCAACGCGATCGGTGATCCTACAAAAGACAGAAAACTGCAGGAAACCATCGAAACTGTAAAACAAAAATATTTGTAAAATCGTATCTTCAATAGGAGCGGGCTTTAGCCCGTTCAACAAAATAGGCTTCAAATTCGGCTTTAGCCAAAACTTATTTACTATTGAAATCATATTTTTCAAAGAATAAAAATCGGCAATAATTGTATTCATACAGCTATTGCTTTTATCATATATAAACACAAAAAAAGTGAGACAAAATACGAGTATTTTAGATCTTCATCCCGGTTTGGTTTGGGGATTTGCGATAACGGTCGTTATCATGTTACTCCTGGATTTAGGAGTTTTCAACAAAAAAAGTCATGAAGTTTCCTCCAGGGAAGCTACCATCTGGTCAATCGTATGGATCTCACTGTCTATGGTATTCTCCGGAGTGGTGTATTGGGTATACAATTCAGATTTAGGTCCGGGAAGTCATGCACTTGCAGTAGAAAAATTCACACAGTATCAAGCTGCGTACTGGATCGAAAAGGCACTTTCAGTAGATAATTTATTCGTATTTATTTTGGTTTTCGGTTTTTTTAAAGTTCCGAAATACTTTCATCACAAAGTGCTCTTCTGGGGGATTATCGGGGCTTTAATCTTCAGGGCGATTTTTATTTTCGCCGGAATTGGTCTTATCAATCTTACATATCTTCCTGAAATGAATATCTTCGGTCACCCGGTAAAAATCAATATTGTCATGACATTATTTGGGCTTTTTCTTGTGTATGCCGGAATAAAATCTTGGGGAGAAGGTGAAGATGATGATAATGAAGACTTCAGCGATACACCAGGAGCAAAGCTGGTAAAAAAATTCTGGAAAGTATCGGATAATTATGATGGGGATAAGTTCTTCACTGTGCAAAACGGAATAAAAATGGCTACACCATTATTGGTAGTAGTAGCTGTAATCGAATTTACGGACGTATTGTTTGCTGTAGATTCCATTCCTGCGATTTTCGCGATTTCCAATGACCCTTTTATCCTGTACACTTCTAATATTTTTGCGATATTAGGGCTCAGATCGTTGTATTTCCTGCTCGCGAATTTCATCCATATGTTCAGCAAGCTTCCTTATGGTCTCGCTGTCATATTAACTTTCATCGGGGTAAAAATGCTGATTGCGCCGTGGATACACATTCCTTCGCCTGTTTCATTAGGAATTGTGGGAGGAGTACTGGTCATTTCGGTTCTTTTATCCATCATTTTCCCGGAAAAAGTAACCGGAGATAATGAAGAGAAAAAAAATTGAAGATTAATAATAAAAAACAAGGGCTTTACAAACTGTAGAGCCTTTTTTAATACTTTAAGCATTCATAACTTGGATCAAGCACCTCATATCTCAGCGATATTTCAAAAGCCTGTTAATCTTAAATCTCGTCTGCATCGATATTTTATAAACCTCATCGCGAAGTTTTTGAATCTTTCCCACGGGCTGAAAAAAGGCTTTACTTTCAAAAGGGTTGAATGAAAGAAGCTCATTCTCACAGGCATTTGGGTTTAAAAGCTGATTCTTTTTAATTTTTACCTCTCCGATTTTTATATATGGTGAATTTTTCCATTCTATATTGAGTTGGTTGACAGGCTGGTCTTTTTCATTATAACAGATTTGAATGAAAACGTCAGCGGTGAAATCATTGTTTTTAAGATAATTTTCAAGTGAATCTTTTACTTTCAGCTTCTTCCCGAAATGTTTGTCAACAAAATTTGGTGTAAGTTTAAGTTTAATCATAAAATCTCCAAGTCGGTATGTTCCGACAGAATAATAATTAAATGATAAAATAAAATCGTTTCTTTTTCTCCAAAGCTTAAAAATATTCTTTAAAAATGAAGCTGTAATTGTTGTAGGAATTATCTTAATAATTTGAATTAATAAAGAAAAAAAACTCCATTTTTTTACAAAAAACCGATTCACAGAAGTAAATAATTTTAAAAAAGTACTTACAGAATTTATCGGGAACAAAGGAAAATTTACCAACGGATAATTCGCAATTAATTGGCCATTTTCATCATTAATTTTTATCGCAAAACCATAAGCGGGGATCTCTTTTTTACCTTTAGTAATCTTTAGATGTGCATTGGAAAAACGGATCAGCAGATCATATTTTTCCTTATCAAAAAACGGCTGAAGCTCTTCCGGAACATTTTTATCAATTAAAAATTCGCCATTTGCAACCGTATATGTTTTTGCATGGGCATTTCTTGTGGCGTAATTTACATCACTTATGGAAGGTGACTGCTCAACAAAATCAACAATGCTTTTTTTATTGATTTCAAGAAGCTTATACTCTTCATCAGTCAGCTTATCATATTTCTTATTATATTTTAGTGGATTTGGCATTTAATTTTTAAATTCAATTATAGCGCCAAGCTTCGGATTTGTGATTAACTTAGTATTAATCATATTTGAATTTTTTTAAGCCTGAAGCTGAAAGTCAAAGAGCGGATGTTAATATGTTGAAAACAAAATATTTAAAAAGAATTAGTTGCCCTCCCCCCTTTCGGAAAACTTCCGGCTCCCTGCTTCCATCTTCCGGTCCAAAAAACTTATCTTTGTAAAAAATATCATTATGGGAGTAGCAGATATGTTATTTAAACGTAAAAAAGAATTAGCAGAAAAAAACCTGAAAGACGGTAAAGAATACATGGAAGAATATGGCAAAAGAGAAAGTGTAATAACTTTGCCAAGCGGTTTGCAATACGAAATTATCAAAGATGGTGATGGAGAAAAGCCAGGGCCGAGATCTACCGTAAAATGCCACTATCACGGAACGACTATTTCCGGGAAAGTTTTTGACAGCTCTGTAAAAAGAGGAACTCCGGCTTCTTTTCCTTTAAACAGGGTCATTGCAGGGTGGACGGAGGCTCTTCAGCTCATGCCTGTAGGAAGCAAATGGAGATTGATTATCCCATCGCATCTTGCGTATGGCGATCAGCAGATCAGCAAAGAAATAGGACCGAACAGCACCCTCATTTTTGAAGTTGAATTGTTGGGGATAAAATAAGAAAAATTTAAATATAGATTAAAAATTTACCATACATTGGTAAGTTTTTTTTTTGTACCAAATTAGTATTGAATTAATATCTGTTTTACTTAATTCCAAAATGCAAAGATTCAAAATCATAGTGAGTAAGATTTTTAATATGAAATGTTTAATTCTTTACAAATTCATAAATAACTTCGGATTTACCGGAGTATTATTTTTATGCACTTCATAATGAAGGTGAGGGCCCGTAGAGCGTCCGGAATTTCCAGATTTTGCGATAGTCTGTCCTACTTTTATCTTATCATTGGCTTTCACGATAAGCTGTGACAAATGTCCATAAAGTGTTGCCAGCCCGTTTCCATGAGAAACGATCACGCAGTTTCCGTAACCTCCCTTCTGGCCGGAAAATATTACTGTTCCGGCAGCGGCAGCCCTTACATCAGAACCGAAAGGAACGGCAATGTCTAAGCCTTTATGGAATTGCATTTGATCTGCTTCAGCCGGAGGATTATTTTTTTCTGTCGGTTGGTTGGTCGCATTGATAGCAACAGCTTTTGTTGATGCGTTGGTTGTAGGTGCGGGAGCGGCCGGAGCAGGGTTTACTTTTGGCGTTACCATTACTTTGACCTGTCTTTTTTCTCCGTAGCTGTCGGTGATTTCAATGATTTTTTCTACGGGCTCAGTTTTTACTTCAGGTTTTGGAGCGGCTGCAATTGGGGTAGGCTGGGCTTCTACAGATGTTTTCGGTTTTACGGAAGCGTAAACGGGTTTAAAAGGAATCGGATTTTTTCTGATCCCGAAATTAGATGAAATATATCCATCAGTCGGCATTCCCAGAGGAACCTGCATTAGCTTGTTTTGAAGATCCATTAAATATTGGCTGTATCTGTTGGATTGTTTAGCCAGATAAACGGAATTTGAAATACTGTCTTGCTTAAGCGCCATTATTTTTTCGCTTACTACATCTTTAGATTTCAGGAAAGAATTTAGCTGTGCTACAGTTTGATCTACTAAAGTAAGATCTGTTTTCATTTTTAAGTAATCTACACTGTCTTTTTCAGTGTTTATTTTTACAAGGTTTACTTCATAATTTTTGTCATCTTTGGAAGAGTACAATTTTGCAATGAAAATGCCTTGTGCAAAAACTACTAGTAAAAGGCCTCCCAAAAGGAGATTTACATTCTTTTTGCTGCTTAGAAATTTCTTCATATTTCTTATCTTAGTATAATTACAAAACAGTTTTTAAGGTTGCAAATTTAATTAAAAATAAATTTTCTTGCATATTTTTAACAAAAATTTAGTTATTTCTGTAATTAACGTTCAATTAAATATTTAATTGTATTCAAGTGTTAATTTTATCTAAAAAAGGCTTTTATCATGCCATGAAAAGTATAGCGCTCCCTTTGTTTTAATATATTTGCAGTTCACATTTCTATTTATGGCTAAAAAGAAGACGAATACAGAATCGAACCCGAAAAAAAACAAACAGGATATCGCGGTAGGCGTTGTAGGAAGCGGAAGTTTCGCGACTGCTATTGTGAAAATGCTTGTTGAAAACTGTAAGGTAGTACACTGGTGTGTGAGAAATGAGTTTGTGAAAGGGGCCATTGAGCTTCGTGGGCACAACCCGACATACCTTACGGCTGTTAATTTCAATCTTAAACACCTGAAGATCACAACAGATATTAACGAACTGGTTTCTGCCTGTGATATTGTGGTTCTGGCGACCCCATCGATCTACCTTTCGGATACGCTGGAAAAAATGACTTGTGATTACAAAGACAAAATTTTTGTATCAGCTATTAAAGGGATAATTCCTAAGGTAAATGATGTGGTAGCGCATTATCTAAGAGACGAATTTAAAATTGGCTTCAGAAACCAGGCGGTCATTGCAGGGCCCTGTCATGCGGAAGAGGTAGCGATGGAAAGGCTTTCCTATCTTACCATTGCAACGGTAGAGGAAGAAACATCAGCAAAATTGATTGATATTTTTAATTCTGACTTTATTAAAGTTCATTCCAGCAAAGATATTTTAGGAAATGAATACAGTGCAATTTTAAAGAATGTTTTCGCTATCGGGGCAGGAATTGCCAGTGGCCTAGGTTACGGGGATAATTTTACTGCCGTTTTTGTCTCCAATGCCATTCGTGAAATGGAGACCTTCCTGGAAGCCATTTACGAAGCTCCGAGAGATGTCAATGAAAGTGCGTATTTAGGAGATTTATTAGTTACTGCGTACTCATTGTTTTCAAGAAACAGGAATCTGGGAAACCTTATCGGAAAAGGCTACACGGTAAAATCTGCCATCCAGTCGATGAACATGGTTGCAGAAGGATATTACGCAGCAGGCTCCATTTATAAAACATCAAAGGAAAAAGGTCTTAATCTTCCAATAATCGATACAATCTACGCGATTTTGTATGAAGGAAAAAATGCAGAAAAGCAATTCAAAAAATTGACTGCGAAATTGAATTAAATTAATAGTATCAAAAGCATCAGTAGATTTCAATGGTGTTTTTTTATTGAGAAATAGGATTAATTTTTGAAGCTTTATCCCGCTTTCCGCACTCGCTATTTTTTTATTTTTGGCGCGGCGGCGAAGCCGCCGCGCCAAAAATAAAAAAATGAGCTTAAACAAAGCTTCAATCGGGGCTAGGATGGAAGTCATTTATTCAATATTACTGAATAAGTTCAAAGTTTATCATTCAGAAGGATTTTGGCTCGAATCTTTCAGTAGACCCCTAATACTATTTCTAAGCGTTTCGGGGTGGCAAACTTTGAAAATATCATTTAAAATAAAATACATTACTCAAATGTAATTCAATGAGTAAATCGACATGTTAAAAATCCCTAAACAATTCCTTATTTTGAGAACTTTTCACGAACTTTGAGATAATAAAATTAAAATTATGTCACAATCGCTTACAAGCAGAACGCCGAAACCAAAATACGACATTGTTCTCATAGGTGGCGGAATTATGAGTGCCACTTTAGCTACATTATTACATGAATTTGATCCTAATCTGGAAATCGCAATTTTTGAAAGATTGGGCAGGTTTGCAAAAGAAAGCACTGCAGCCTGGAATAATGCAGGAACAGGTCATTCCGCATTTTGTGAGCTTAATTATACCCCTGAAAAACCGGACGGAACCATTGATATTTCAAAAGCGGAAAGCATTGCTGAACAGTATGAAATTTCAAAGCAGTTCTGGTCTTATTTAATCGCGAAAGGATACATTAAAGAACCGAAAGATTTCATCAATTCTTGTCCGCACATGAGCCTTGTTTTTGGTGAAAAGGATGCTGAATATTTAAGAAAACGGTACGAAAAGATGTCAGAATCTGTGCTGTTTAAAGAAATGCAGTTTTCGACAGATCATGAAAAGCTGAAAGAGTGGATTCCTTTGGTAATGAGCAAAAGAAATCAATCCGAAGTAATGGCTGCCACCAAAATGGATCTGGGAACCGACGTTAATTTCGGAACATTAACAAGGAAAATGGGAAGACATCTGCTGGAAGATTCCAATGTTGAGGTTTTCCTTTATCACGAAGTAAAAGACATCGATCCGAGAGAAGACGGAACATGGGAAATGAGAGTGAAAGACAGAATTCACAACCACAAGCAGGAGGTCGTTGCAGATTTTGTATTTATCGGAGCAGGCGGTTATGCACTGCCGTTGCTGGACAGCTCAGATATTAAAGAAAGTGAAGGCTATGGCGGTTTTCCGGTGTCGGGGCAATGGCTGGTTACCCATAATCAGGAGCTGGTGGAAAAACATCAGGCAAAGGTATATACGCAGGCGACAGTCGATGCACCGCCAATGTCCGTTCCGCATTTGGATTTAAGAATTATTGATGGTCAGAAAGCATTACTTTTCGGACCTTTTGCAGGATTTTCAACCAAGTTTTTAAAAGAAGGAAGCTATCTTGATTTACCAGAAAGCGTGAATACGAAAAATTTACGATCTCTTTTCGGGGCATGGTGGCACAATATTCCTCTCACAAAATACCTGATTCAGCAGGTTGCTATGAATAAAGCTCAAAGAATGCAGCATTTAAGAGAGTTTATTAAAGATGCAAAAGAAGAGGATTGGGAACTAAAAGTGGCCGGCCAGAGAGTACAGGTCATCAAAAAAGATGAAAAAGAAGGAGGAAAATTAGAGTTCGGAACCGAGGTTGTAGTCAATAAAAAAGGAACAATTGCTTCACTCTTAGGAGCATCTCCGGGAGCTTCAACGGCAGTGTATGCCATGATCAGCGTTCTTGAAAAATGTTTCACTGAAAAGCTTCATGGAGAATGGAAGGAAAAATTACTGGAAATGATACCTTCATACGGACAAAAATTAGCCGAAAACCCCGAGCTCACCGAAAAAGTAAGAAATTATTCCAAAGAAAAGCTGGAACTTGAATACTAAACACGAATAACGAGTAATGGATATAAGTAATATATCCTATCTTTGAAAATAATTTATTACCCATTACCCATAAAAAATGGATACACTCGTAAAACCGATTATTGTAAAAGAATTGCTGGAATCCCTTCAAGCCAAAGTTGAAGAGGAGCAGCAGGTTATTGTACATTGTTGTTTTCCGGCATCACCGTTTTTGGGAAATCTGATCAGAATCTGGCATTCCACTTATCTTTTTGATAATCAGTCTGAACATAAAAGCCGGCTGATCCATGCGGAAAACATTACCGTTTATCCCAATTGGACACCCATTCCTTTTATGCAGGATTTCTGGTTTACACTGGTTTTTTCTGGGCTTCCAAAAGATTGTAAAAGCTTTGACCTAAAAGAAGTGATTCCCGAAGAAGGTGGCTTTTTCGTCGAATCTATCAAAAGAAACACATCGGATATTTACCGAGTAAAAATCTCTGAATCTTATTAGGCACACATTCACATACTTTGTCAAAGTTGAAAATCTTTGACAAAGTTTAGTATTAATTCAAAATTTACTTTCAAAAAATAGTCAGGCAAATTCATTCATTTTAATTAAATTTTCAATACAATATTCCGCAATTGCAGTAATGGTTACAAACGGATTTACTCCAATCGTTCCGGGAATTAATGAACCATCCAATACATACAGATTGTCATGGTTTTTCAGTTTTCCAAACCCATTAGTAGCTTCCCCCAATACACATCCGCCCAAAGGATGATAGCAGATATTCGCGCCGAAACCATCTTTAAAAAGTAAATGGGCCCTCGTGCCGCCATTCGCTTTATTCATCTTTTTGACGAAAAAATCTGCGTTTTCTTTCATTTTTTGAGTATGAGTTTCATTCCAGTCCAGATCTAATTTACCATTCTTATAAGAAACCAATCCTTTTTTATTCACTTTATTGATCTGCAGGTATAAAGCTGTTGCAACGTCCATTCCCATTGGTAGTGGGGCAATTTCGGTGAAGAAAGGATGTTCGGGATCATCCCAGTTGTCAACGCCGCCTACAGGAATTGTGGATTGCTCTACTCCTGTCCCGCCATGCAAAGGATTTACCCAATTTCTGCCGGTCATGAAATTTCCGTTGTTTCCCCAGTTTTTCCCAACATTTTCATGAATCGGAAAATTATTTTCAGCATTTGATCGTAATAAAAGCTGTAAAGTTCCCATAGTTCCAGCCGCCAGAATTAATTTTTTGCAATGAAAAGCTTTATCTGAAACGGTTTTTCCCAAAGTATCAATTTCACGGACTTGTAAGGTGTAAGTTGCATCACTGTTAAGCTTAATAGTATCAACGGCATGAAGATCAAAGATTTCCAGATTTCCGGTTTCCAGTGCTTTTTGCAGATACGTTTTGTCAAGGCTGTATTTCCCATGATTATTTCCGTAGATAACCTCATTGTTCAAAGCAGAGCGCGGAACTTCATGCTTATACTCCCTTTCCATATAACTGAAGTCATACACATTAGGAACCCTCATTGTTTTGAAGCCGGCCTTGTGAGCCTCCTCTTCACCTACTCTGGTGAACTTATAATAAGGACAATCCTTCAAAAATTCTTCTCTTATTACATTTACTTTCAGTTCCTGTCTTGCCCTTGGAAAATAAATATTGTAAAATTTGTCGGCATCAAGATTCGGGAAAACTTCCCTGAAATAGCTTTCTTTCGGGGTAACCGCCATTCCGCCGTTAACAAGGGATCCGCCTCCAACGCCGCGGCCGAGCCAGATATTAATATGTTCAAAATCAAGACGGTCTAAAACTCCGGTGAATGGCTTTATTGAAAAAATATTAAAAAAAGGAGCAATAGTTTTTTTCCGAAGCCAAGCTGCACTTTTCTCAGGTTTTAATAGGCTGGAGTATGGCAATCCGGATTTTCCCCAGTTCATACCCATTTCCAGCATCAATACTTTTTTTCCTTTCTGGCAGAGCCGTAATGCCGTAACAGCACCTCCATATCCGGAACCTATAATGATAATGGGAGCTTCCACATCTTTTACAGAAGGTTTTGGCTGTACAGCCTGCAGCAGACCGGATTGCAAAAAATAAAAGCCTCCAATAGCCAGAATGCCGGATTTTAAAAAGTCTTTTCTATTCATATGAAGCATTTTATTCAAAAAACATGCTGAAAATAAAGGCTTTAATGGTATTTAAATAAAAATTATGATTTTTTATATGTTCACGTATTAAATAAGAAGTTTTTGTATAAAAATTTACTTTCTTACAGGGATAATGCAGAAATATATTTTTCAAATCAATTTTTTATAACTGTTTTTTTAATACAATTCAATTTAAAAATTCATAGCTTTAAAAATTATTTTAAAATCATGAAAAAATATATCCTTATTTTCTTACTTTCACCTTTATTCATATTTTCTCAGAATAAGAACTCTAAAGAAAATCTGGAAATAAAAAGGTTTCAGAAAAAGCTGAATGCGGAATACCTTAACCCTAAAGAAACGCCGTTACGCGGGGCAAATTTCAAATATTTTAAAAAACATCCTTTTTTCCCGATCAATTCAAAATACAGGCTGATGGCAAAGCTGATCAAAACAGAAAATGCAGTACCTTTTGATCTTCCGACATCTTCAGGAAATACAAAATCTTACAGAGAATATGGTAAAGTAGCTTTTGAGATTGACGGAAAATCATATAGGCTGACATTATATCAAAGCCTTGATCTGATCAAGCAGGAAAAATATAAAGATTATCTTTTCCTGCCTTTCCGGGATGCGACTAATGGCAAAGAAACCTACGGAGGCGGAAAATATATGGATCTTACTATCCCAAAAGGAAATACAATTATTTTGGATTTCAATAAATCATACCAGCCTTACTGCGCCTATAACGCTTATGACTATAATTGCCCGATTGTACCGGAAGAGAACAAACTCCCGATTGAGATTCGTGCAGGGGTAATATATGAAGATATTTATCATCATTAATCTATGGTTAGCTTAGAATTTTTCACAGAAAAAGACTTTTCTGCAGTAAATTATACTTTGGATGAAATTCAGCTTCAATATACTTCTACAGCCGAATTTGCACTGAAGAGAATGACAGAAAGAAACACCGGCCAGGAATTTCCTGTTACTATCTTTTATAATAAAAATCCTGCAGGTTTCTTTACGCTAGATTTCGGGGAAGACAAGCTGGACCTTACGGATAACCACAATTCTACATTGCTGCGGTCTCTTTCCATCAATCCGCAATGGCAGGGAAAAGGAATTGGAAAGGCAGCCATGCTTCAGATAGATGATTTTGTAAGGAAAAGTTTTAAAGATTGTGATGAGATTGTTCTTGCCGTAAACCAAAACAATATTTCTGCTTACGAATTATACTTAAAAGTAGGCTATCGTTACCACGGAAAAACCAGGATTGGCCGAAGTGGACCGCAATATTTGATGTATAAAAAACTGTAAGCACCGGATGGTATTCAATAGGAACGGGCTTTAGCCCGTTTACAAAAATATTGAAATTTAAAAAGGCTTTAGCCAAAACTTAAATTACCAACTTTAATAAATTTTTAATCAGATTTTCTATGTTTGGCGCAAAACTTTCACCTAAATTTGAGTAATATCAAATAATAAAACATGGAAATATCACTTCAAAACCAGGTTGCTGTAGTCACAGGAGCCTCGAGCGGCATTGGTTCAGGTATTGCAAAATCACTGGCATCGGCAGGCGCAACGGTTGTAGTTAATCATTCCTCTGAAAGATCTCTGGATGAAGCAAAAGCTGTTTTAAAAGAGATCAAAGATGCAGGCGGAAAAGGAATCACTTACCAATGCGATGTTTCAAAAGAAGATCAGGTGGTAAAAATGTTTCAGGACGTCATTTCCACGCTGGGAACCGTTGATATCCTCATCAATAATGCCGGAATCCAGAAAGATGCAAAATTTACGGAAATGACTATCGATCAATGGAATGCCGTTATAGGAGTCAACCTTACAGGGCAGTTTCTCTGCGCCAGAGAAGCTATCAAGGAATTTATCCGCCGCGGGATCGATACTTCCCGGTCTGTAGCTTGCGGGAAAATCATCCATATCAGTTCGGTTCATGAGGTGATTCCTTGGGCGGGGCACGCCAATTATGCGGCAAGCAAAGGGGCCATTAGGATGCTGATGCAGTCACTTGCTCAGGAATACGGAGCAGATAAAATCCGTATCAATTCTATTTGCCCGGGAGCCATTCAAACCCCGATCAATACCAATGCATGGAATACCCCGGAAGCATTAAACTCACTTTTAACATTAATTCCATACAATAGAATCGGCCAGCCGGAAGACATCGGAAATCTTGCTGTTTTTCTCGCGAGCGACCTTTCAGATTACATTACCGGAGCCAGTATTTTCATAGATGGTGGAATGACCACTTTTGAAAGTTTTTCGACGGGAGGATAATTATTTAGGCGCACATTTCCGGCTTTCACTACTCGCTTTTTTGTGCCATTGCATTTCTCAGGGCTTACAAAAAGAGCTTAGACAGGCCGTTCAATCCGGGGCGCATCTCAGTCAAAGTAAAAACAGCGGCGATAAAATTTAGTTGAAAACTTATCATTCATAAAGAAATATTCATACAGTTTGTCATTCCGGTAGGAATTTAAGCATAGTATTAAAATAATTGATGGAAAGGTCGTACCTGGATTCCTACGGAATGACAAAACGAAACCGAAAATAAAATAAGAACTATTAAGTTTTATAAAACAAATTAAGCATTTTAATGACTGATAGCCTATCAATTATCATTTATAAAAAGACATGAAAGAAAAAGAAAGATTATCCGACCTCACCTGGAAAAAATGGGGACCATATGTAAGCAACCGCGAATGGGGCCTTGTACGAGAAGACTACAGCGAAGACGGGGATGCCTGGAACTATACCACCCATGATACCGCCGAAGCAAAAGCCTACCGCTGGGGAGAGGAAGGCATCTGCGGAATTTCTGATGATATGCAGAAGCTGGTTTTTTCCGTAGGACTCTGGAACAAGAAAGATAAGATGGTGAAAGAACGTTTCTTTGGCCTTACCAATGGGCAGGGAAATCACGGGGAAGATGTAAAAGAATATTTTTATTATCTCGATTCTACACCCACGCATTCATACATGAAAATGCTGTACAAATATCCTCAAAATGCCTTTCCTTACGAAGATCTTTTGATGACAAATGCAAGAAGGAACAAAAATGAAACAGAATATGAGCTCATCGACACCGGAATTTTTGACCAGAACGAATATTTCGATATTTTCATTGAATATGCAAAAGAAAGCCCATGTGATATTTTAGTGAAAATTACGGTGGTCAACAAATCCGAAAATCCGGTGCCCTTAGTCATTCTCCCGACTGCATGGTTCAGGAATACATGGAGCTGGGGATACGAGGATTACAAACCTGCAATGAATTCCGAAGAATCTACCTCCATACAGGTTCATCATAAAGATGTAGAAATAAAAAATATCTACACAAAACAGGCTGTAAAAGTACTTTTCTGTGATAATGAAACAAATAATCAACGCTTGTACCAGAGCCCGAATAAATCAAAATATACCAAAGACGGAATCAATGATTTTGTCATTAATGGAAATTCTCAATCTGTCAATCCAAAAGATTTCGGGACAAAAGCGGCATTTTTCATCGAAGAAAATTTTAAGCCGAAAGAAACAAAAATATTTGAATTTCGACTTTCAGATCAAAACATAAAACAACCATTTAAAGACTTTAATGAAATATTTGAAGCAAGAAAAAAGGAAGCAGAGGAATTTTATGCAGAAATTCAGCAAGGAATAGAGACAGAAGATGGAAAATTAGTCCAAAGACAGGCTTTTGCAGGAATGCTATGGAACAAAATGTTTTATCATTACAATGTAGAAAAATGGCTAAAAGGTGATCCTGCAGAAATTTCACCCCCAAAATCCCGCGAAAAGATCCGAAATTTTGAATGGAAGCATCTTAACAATGAGCACATCATTTCCATGCCGGATAAGTGGGAATATCCTTGGTATGCGACCTGGGATCTTGCTTTTCATACCATAAGTTTTTCTCTGATAGACCCCGATTTTGCAAAGCATCAGCTTAAGCTTTTCCTCTTTGAGTGGTACATGCATCCGAACGGCCAACTGCCCGCATATGAATGGAATTTCAGTGATGTAAACCCTCCGGTTCACGCATGGGCAGTTTTCAGGGTTTTTAAAATTGATGAATATCTGAAGGATAAACCCGATCTGGAATTCCTTGAAAGTGCTTTTCAAAAGCTGCTGATGAATTTCACATGGTGGGTCAACAAAAAAGACAGCAATGGAAATAATATTTTTGAAGGAGGATTTTTGGGACTCGACAATATAGGGGTTTTTGACCGGAATGCTGTGCTTCCGAATGGGGAATATCTTGAGCAGTCTGATGGGACAAGCTGGATGGCCATGTTTGCGCTTAATATGATGAGAATTGCCCTTGAGCTTGCTTTGTATAATAATGTATACGAAGAAATGGCGATGAAATTCTTTGAGCATTTCCTTTATATAGCAAACTCACTCGATAACATGGGAGATGAAAATTTTAGCCTCTGGGATGAAGAAGATGAATTTTTTTATGACGCTCTTTCTTCAAGTGATGGAGACCATATGTATTTGAGGTTGAGAACGATTGTGGGGCTAATTCCCATGTTTGCAGTAGAAGTTATTGATGATGAAATGATTGAAAACCTTCCGAATTTCAAGCAAAGAATGGAATGGGTTCTTGAAAATAAGCCGGAACTGGCTGCGTTGGTTTCTCATTGGGAAGTAAAGGGGCAGGATTCCAAGCATCTGCTTTCCCTTCTGCGTGGCCATCGACTGAAAAGACTGCTTAGGAGAATGTTGAACCCGGATGAGTTTTTGAGCGAATTTGGAGTTCGTGCCTTATCTAAGGAGTATGAGAAAAATCCTTTTACGATTAGTTTAAACGGAACAGATTATACAGTAATCTACACACCGGCAGAAAGCGATAGCGGACTTTTTGGAGGAAACAGCAACTGGCGTGGCCCGATTTGGTTTCCTATAAATTTTTTAATTATTGAAAGCCTGCAGCGTTTCTTTTTTTATTACAGCCCTGATTTTTTAGTAGAATATCCTTCAGGAAGCGGAAATTATTTAAATTTAGATCAGATCGCAGATGCCTTAAGTAAACGATTATCAAAGTTATTTCTAAAAGACGAAAACGGTAATCGACCTTTCAATGGGCAATATCCGAGATTTCAGTCAGATCCGGATTTTAAGGACTATATTCTGTTTTACGAATATTTTCACGGAGACACCGGTCGTGGAGTAGGAGCCTCCCACCAAACGGGCTGGACAGGCCTTATTGCAAAGATCCTTATGCCAAGATTTTCAAAAAAAGAAATTGCAAAATCAGAGACGGAATTTCCGGAAGATGCGAAGTGATTTAGTGATGCAAGATACGGGATTAAAAGTGTGAAGTAACAATTAGTATTAAAGAACTTAATTCCCCTTCCCTGAAGAGGTGAATTCTTGCAAAGCAAAAAGACGGGGTGGTCTGAATCACTGGAAATTAACTTTGTCAAAGATTTTAAACTTTGTCAAAGTGTGAGTCGTTAAAACTGCTTATTCAAATATCTGCTGAATGACTTCCAGTGAAGTAGGTGTTCTAAAATCTGTAATATGGTAATGGTAATACACCAAAAGGCTGTCCAGAAAATCTTTTCGGAAGGAAGAGCGGATTTTTAACTGATATGGATTTTCAGCGTAAAGAATGGATTTCCAGATGGTCGAAATTTCTTCACTGAATAATTGATGTGTTAAGGTTTCTGTAAAAACACCGGTTTCCGGGTCAAGATATTTCCCATCATTGATTAATGGTGCAACACCCTGGATTTTTAAAATTTTAATTAAAAAAATAAAGTGAGACTGATAATTCTGATTTTCAAGCTCATCAATAAATTCTTCCAGGCAAAAAAAAATACTTTGATTCTTATTTTCGTGCCTTAAATTTTGATTTAAAAAATCTGAAATAAAAAAAACCACCGAATTAGATTTTATATCGGTATAAATATCATTGCTCTTTACCAGCTCAAATTTTGAAATGGTCTGTATTCCGTTTCCTTTTAAAGGATTCAGGGAAAAATTTAATTTGCTCAATGGCAGAAGCAGGGCTTTTTTCTTATTTCTTTTGGTATAAATCCCTTTTAAAAAATAAGACTGAAACCCGTCTTCTTCCGTAAAACAATGCAAAACTGCATCATTTTCGCCATATTTTATGTATGATAGTAAAAAACCGTTTTGTGAATTCATTAATTAACCACAGCTATCTTTGCAGTAGCCTTATCAGAGCCGTCTTCGTTGGTCATCAGTACAAAATATATTCCTGAAGCTACTCTGCTTCCTCTTTGATTGTTAAGATCCCATTCATAATATCCTCCTCTCGCAACAGCAGAATGGACCACGTTTCCGGCTGCATCGGCAATCCTGATATTGGTAACCTCTGCTAAACCTTTGATCGTAACTTTTCCTTTAAAATTAGAATAAACAACTGGGTTAGGATATACAAGAACATTCCCAAAACCAGAAGTGACGTCGGCAACATCTCCCTGATAGGTCACAATTCCGTCATAGGATACAAAATAGACTTTTCCTGTTTTTCTGTCTACTTTAATATCTGTGATACTGTTGGTAGGAAGGGGTGAGTTTTCTTTTGTAAAATGCTTAATGGTCTGTTGGCCGTCCGCAGAAAGGTAATACACACCGCCACCGTCTACGGAAACCCATTTGTGATCTCCCGCATCCACTTCGATCTGCAAAATCTGCGAATCCCTGAAAAGCTCTTCACCAAGGCCATTTTGTTCAATAACGATGGGCTCTACGGTAACACTTGTCGGAGTTTTAATAGCTGAAACAGCATTAGGCAAAATTCTCAGACCGATATCTCCTCCGATCCATGCGTCACCGGATTTGTCGATAGCTACAGAAACTGTCCCCCCGGAATTGGATGCAAAGCCATTAGACTGGTTAAGGATGTACTCCGTATCATCTGATATGTTGATGGTTTTCTTGTAATCATAAGCCATGAAGCTGTTTACCCTCGGAAGAGGAAGCCATAATAAGCCTTCGTAATACAACGCTTTTTGAGCTGCACCTCCGTTTACAGTCGTATGTTTAATGAGAAAGTTGTCGGTGGCCCTGTCGTAAGCGCCAATGGATGTTAATGTGCCTTCAGCAGTTCCTTCTCCGGAAAATGCAATGGAGACAAACATATTATTTGTATCATCCAAAGTAAATCCTACAGGACGTCTGAAATAAACACTGCCGGCTCCAAGATCGTAGTTTTTTGTGAAAGTAAAATCTTTGCTTCCTGCATTGTATTTCATCTTATAAACACCATGTCCGGCAGAGTTGTTATAATTCGTAAAGAATATATCGTCCGGATTTGCAGGGTCTGAAACTACATCCAAAATATTAAATCTTGTGGTATTTCCTATGAAATAGCTTGGATAGATCCATTCCATCCCGTTGAAATAGTAAAAGCCTGGATTTTTTGGGTTGTTGATAGGGATATTAAACCTGTTTTCTCTTCCTCCGCTTGATACAAGGATTTGATTATCTCCGTACAAACTGATTTTATAAGCATAATTAAAATAAGGTCCATCCGGCTTAAAGGTATTGTTGCCTTCATTTTTTATTCCGGATAATATTGTTCCGCCATAAACACTGCTTCCTACAGTAATTGCCGTATTACATTCTTCCCCGAAAGTAACACTGTTGTTGAAATTTCCGTTGGTATTAAATACATAAACTCTGC
Organism: Chryseobacterium sp. RU37D; assembly: GCF_900156075.1. Lineage (GTDB taxonomy): Bacteria > Bacteroidota > Bacteroidia > Flavobacteriales > Weeksellaceae > Chryseobacterium. The sequence goes on from NZ_FTMM01000029.1 coordinate 31,760, forward strand.
CTGCATCTGTCACCACAATGCTGTTGCTGTTCACCGTCACATCATGGGTGTTGCTGAAAGTCTGGGAAAGCTGTACTGGTGTACCTCCGTTGTAAACATAAGCTGTTGTAGGTGAGGAAAATGTAAGTACAGATTCAGAATCTATATGTTTGAAGGTTCCTGCCATTTCGGTAGTCCATGTTGAGAAAACCGGGAAAGTGGTATTCATTTCATGGGTTTTTAAGCCTGTATTGGTAACGGAGTATACCTTATTTCCGAAGATTGTTGCTTCGTTGCTGGCCTCATAAACACCTGCTGAAAGGAAAAATGAAGAATCTTTAAATTCTTTTTTCTTTAAATCAAAAATAGAGACACCATATCCTACAGAAATAACAGCCAGATCTCCCGTAATGGAAATGTGATTAATCCTTTTGCTTCCATTGTATCCTGTAGCAATAGGGATATCTACGATATATGTAACCCCGTCCGGAGTAATGACATCCATTGACCCGTTTTGATAACCGATCAGCCCTATTTTGGTCTGAGTGTTATAGTCAAAGGCTGAAATTTTTACCTCATGCAAGCCGTTTGCTTTAGACAGCTTGGTAATTTCACCTGATGAAATTGTATAATAGAATACCCCGTTTTCTGTGGCTGCCACTATTCTTCCGTTATCTTCTTTCATGGCAAGGACATTGTTGTATGAGAATACATCTGCCCATTTTTTTGAAGAAATATTCTGCGCATTTACAATCTGTAGGGATGCTAAAACACCAAAGGAAATTAAAGAGAGTTTTTTCATGCTTATGCTATTATACTGCTATCAATTACCTGATTATTCCAGGAAATATGTTGTACGTTTTTATTTGAATCAAAGAAGAAATCTATTCTGCCCAAAAGCAGCCCGGCCCATCCCACCTGGTTTACCAGAATATTTTTTCCTTCCCTGTTGGTAAATGTCTGTGGTTCAGTTAAAAATGTGTGGGTGTGACCTCCAAGAATCAGATCAATATTTTCTGTTTTTGTAGCTAATATTTTATCACTTACTTTATTGGGCTCGTCCTTGTAATCATAGCCGATATGTGAAAGACAGATTACAAGATCACATTTTTGTTCATTTTTCAGGAAGTTAGAATAATGCTGGGCAACTTCAATCGGATCTGTATACACAGTTTCACCATATTGCTTTTTACCAACCAGTCCGTCCAGTTGAATTCCTACTCCGAAAAGCCCAACTTTGATTCCGTTTTTATTGAAAATCTTGTATGATGAAGTCTTTCCGTCAAGGATGGTATTTTTAAAATCATAATTGGAGCAGATAAAAGGAAACTGCGCGTTAGGCAAAACCTTTAAAAAACCGTCCAAACCATTATCAAAATCATGATTTCCCATGGTTGAAGCGTCATACTTCATCATAGACATTAGTTTAAATTCCAGCTCACCTCCGAAGAAATTAAAATAAGGCGTTCCTTGGAAAATATCACCAGAATCAAGAAGCAAAACATTAGATTCCTGATTTCTAATTTGCTGAATTAAGCTTGCTCTTCTCGCAAACCCTCCCTGATTTGGATTTTTGGTGTAGCTTGCATCAAAAGGTTCAATTCTGCTGTGCTGGTCGTTGGTATGGAGAATCGTAAGTTTGTTTGCGGATTTTAAGTCAAGAATTTTTAATTCTTCCGCCATCATCATATTAGGAGCTAAAGCCATTGCTAAAGTTCCGCCACCTATTGCCTTTAAAAAACTTTTTCTATCCATTACTTCTTACCGATAAAATTTAAACGAACATCTGTATTGGCAACAACTTCAGGATTTTTCTTAAAATAACTGATAAAAAGGTCTCTTAATTTAATTCCTGTAGGAATGAATTCCCCTTTAGCAAAAAATTTCATATTGTCACCGCCCAAAGCCAGGTAGTCGGATGTTGCGATGTAATAATCCTGATTTGGATTTACCTCTTTTCCGTTGATTAAAGTTTTGGTGAGCTGCCTGTTTTTGGTTTCAATGTATAAATGAGAAACCGGATTATTCACCTGGGTTTTTGCATAATAATCGAAAAGCCCCTGTAAATCTGTTCCTTTCATTTTTATAATAATCACTTCATTTTCGAAAGGCATTACTTCAAAAACGCTTTTCAGCAAAATATCACCTTTCCCGATCGTTGTACGGATTCCTCCGATGTTGATCAGCGCGGCATCTACACTTTTCTGAAGGTTTTTTTTCGCCCATTCATCAGCTCCATCGAATGTATAGTCTGCTAAAAGATTGCCCAAATTGCTATTGTCCCCCTGTTTTGTAAGATCTGAATTGGTATGTGAGATTTTCTGATTCATCTCTTTATCCAGCTTTTGTTTATAAGGTTCAATAACTTTTAGAAACTCCTCATCATTTTTCAGCTCGTTATTAATAGAAATATTTTTCCGGGTCTCCACATTCGCCACCTGAAGCGGGGAAACCGTCTTACAGGCGGAAAGGGCAGCCAGAGTTATTCCTATTAACAAGAATTTATTTTTCATATTATCTTTTAGTATATGCAAATATAATTATATGTATTAATAAGCATATAAAAAAGATTTAAAAATATTAAATCATAATAAAGAATTTATCTAATTTAAAATTAAGATAAATTGGACTATTTTAAATAAATATTAAACTAAACATTTATCATAACAAAATTAGATTAATTTAGTATAAAATCTTTTAAATCTTTCAAAACATTTTCATTAATATTTCCTTTTTTTTCATAATCTTTTGGAGAAGGAATTTTTTCAGTATTTTCTATAAAAAGATGATTCAATGTTGGGTAAAATTTAAAAATAATTTTTTTATTATTTTTAAATTTTTTTTTCCAAAGATTAAAATCTATTTGAGTTACCTGATAATCTTTACCACCTTGCATGAAAAGCATTGGGACCTGAATAGATTTTATATCTTCTAATGGTTTGTAATCTAATAAATATTTCCAGTAATATGCGGATAAGCCCAATGGGAGCTCTGTTTTTTTTGTATTTAAATTAAACTTATTTGAGTTTAAAAAATCGACTTGTCTTTTAATATTTTTAACTTCTTGAGCGGAGATTTTTGATGGTTCAATTTTATTAATATATTCGAATTGTTCGATAATTAAATCTTGCAATGGTCTAGAATTTCCCGCGAGGAAAATATATTTTGAAATTTTAATTTTCTTAGCTATTTGTGGTATTAAATATGCACCCAGACTATGTCCTAAAATAATTATTTGATAATCTTTAAATTTTTCATTGCTTTTGAAATAATTTGTCACATTTACTACGTCATTAATTGTTTCTTCCTCCACCGTTGACTTATCAGTAAAAAGTTCAGGATAAGAATACGTCCTTTTATCATATCTATAAGATGAAATTCCATTATTATAAAGATATTCAGCAATATCTTTAAATGGTTTATTCTCTCCAATTGTTTCATTTCTGTCCTGTGGACCCGAACCATGAACAAAAATTACAAGTTTTTTTTGATCGTTTTCAATGGATTGTAAAAAAGTTCCTTTAAGCTCTAAACTATCACTTTTTATATTTAGAGAATTATTATTTTCAAAATCTTTATGGGGAATGAAATAAAACCCTACAATTTTATTTTCATTATTAAAGGTAATTTGTATGTCTAATTTTGCTTTCTCAAATTCTGAATAAAAGAAAAAAGTACTCTTTTGATGATTAATTTCAATAATCTTTTTAAATTGCCCCAATTGTTCTTCTATCAGTTCAATAGTTTGTTGTAGAACAGGTAAAGTAATTTGAGTTTGCACCTCTTTGTCAAAGTAACTGTAAGCAGAATTGTACTCTTTTTTTACTAAAGAAAGATTAATAAATTCTTTTCCATTCTTATCATTTTGAGAATATGAAAGAACGTGGATATGCAAATAAAATTTCCAGTTAGAGTTAAGCTACATTTTTGTAAATTTTGTTTTGATTGTTAAATTCTTCTATTGTTTGATAATTCAGGG
>NZ_FTMM01000032.1 GCF_900156075.1 Chryseobacterium sp. RU37D
TTAAAAGCTGGATCATAGATTTTTCGCCCTTGTTTCATACGTTAAAATTAAGGTTTTATGCTTAACTCTAACTGGAAGCTAAATTAGTATATCCAGATGTAAAGTTCAAATCAATTGAGCTCATGGGAAAAGAAGATAATACTTATGAATTTACGGATTTTAAAATAGCAGAAGATTAAACTGCTACCTTTTTTGAAACAAAAGTTTAATACTTTTTATATCGAACTCAGGTTAAAATAATATTTTTTTAATTAATCTTCCAACCACATGATTTCCACCCACCCAAAAATAAACCCGTCACAAATTTGCCCACCCAATTTTTTAAAAGTAATTTTGCATGAATCTAAAATAAAAGTAAAATATGTCAACTTACGTAGTTGTAGGCCTTCAGTATGGAGATGAAGGTAAAGGAAAAATCACGGATGTTTTATCGGCAAAATCGGATTACGTTGTACGCTTTCAGGGAGGAGACAACGCTGGTCATACGGTTTATGTAGGTGAAGAGAAATTCGTTTTACACCTTCTTCCATCGGGAGTTCTTCAGTGCAAAGGGAAGTGCATCATTGCCAATGGAGTAGTGGTAAATCCTAAATCTTTCATTAAGGAGGTGAATCAGATCGAGAGCAAAGGCTTGAAGACGGATCACATTTTCATCAGCAGAAGAGCGCATGTGATCATGCCTTACCACATTCTTTTGGATACTTACCGTGAAGAAGAGCACGGAGGAACGCAGATCGGAACGACGAAAAAAGGGATCGGACCTTGCTATGAAGATAAAATTGCAAGAGTAGGTATCAGAATGATCGATCTTCTGAATCCTGAAATTTTAAGAGACAAAATCGAGAAAAACTTAAAAATTAAGAATTCTCTTTTTGAAAAATATTACGGAAAACCGGCATTGGACGTTGAAGAAATTTACAAAGAATATTTAGAAATCGGAAAACAGCTTCAGGACAGAATCGTTGACACGGAACTGGAACTAAACGAAGCAATCAGAGATGGTAAAAACGTTTTATTTGAAGGAGCGCAAGCTTTGATGTTGGATATCGATTTCGGAACGTATCCTTACGTAACTTCATCTTCTCCGTCAACTGGAGGGGTTTGTTCAGGAGCGGGAGTTCCGCCAACTTCACTTCAAAACTTGATCGGTGTTGCAAAAGCATACTGCACAAGAGTTGGAAACGGACCTTTCCCATCAGAATTAGACAACGAATTAGGAGAAAGCATCAGACAAATCGGTGGTGAATTCGGAGCTACGACAGGTAGACCGAGAAGAACGGGCTGGTTAGACCTTGTTTCTTTGAAGCATGCTTGTATGATCAACGGTATCAATAACTTAGTGATTACAAAATTAGATGTTCTTACAGGAATTGAAAATCTAAAAGTTGTAACTCACTACAAAACGGAAGACGGAAAAATCATCGATTATTTCACTTCCTCAACAGAGAAATTGTACAACTACGAGCCGATCTACCAAGATTTACCAGGTTGGAAAGAAGACATCACAAAGGCAAGAAGCTACGACGAACTTCCTGATGCAGCTCAGAAATACATCGAATTTATCGAGAAGTATTTAGGAATCAACGTTTATTTGGTTTCTGTTGGTCCTGAAAGAAGCCAAAACATTATCAGAAAAGAATTATTCTAAGGAATTTTTTAAATAAATTAAAAAAGAGACTGTCGGTTTGATAGTCTCTTTTTGTTTAAAATATGGTTAATTAATTTTTAGAATATTTAGCATACGCTTTGGCTAATTTTTCATCATACTTGTTGAGTTTATAGCCTCCGCCGTTATAGCCTTTTGCGAAATTTGCCCAGCTTTTATTTCTTAAATGAATTAAAAGTCCGTTTTTCTCAAGGAACTTTCCGAAGGCTTTCAAATGTTCCCCTTCATTGATTTCCATTTTAGCAACAAAATCTGCAACATCTGTATAACCAAGGGGTTTTGCATGAAATCCCATAATCTGGAAGCTTCCCCAGGAAGCGGAAGACAATGCTGCATCTTTAAATTTCGGATCTGTGCCCAAAGTCATAGCTTCATTCAATCGGTCGTATTCTTTTACTCCGCCTTGGTAATAAATTTTTGTCCATTTCGGATATAAAACATCCTTGTGATTGGCGTTGTAATAAGTATTTGGGTCGATTCCACGTTTTTTCAGTTCACTCCAGAAAATATGACCTTCAAATAAAATTTTCGGTTTGTTGTTCAGTAAAAATCCTTTTCCGCTGCTTTCAATTTCGTTCACGGCTTTTACGGCAGCCAGTTCCAAAGAATACTGATTCGCGAAGTTCACTAAATCACTTTCCTTTAAAAATTTATCCGTAGAATTTGTAGGAGCCGGAGCAGAACTTTTCTGTAGCAAAACCGTCCAAGTTTTCATTCCGACAATTCCATCGACTACTAAAGAGTTTTTTCGTTGAAAATCCTTCACGGCTGCATCAACTTCCAGAGAAAAGGAGTCTGAAATTTTGATGTTGTATCCTTGTTTATATAGAAGCTCACAAAGCGTAGTGACTTCCGGCGATTTTGTATAGTATTTTAAAAGTTTCATGGCTGTTAGTTTTTTTGGTTATTTTAAATTTAAGTGTGGTGTATTTAATCGACCTAGGAATCTGTAGCGTTAAGAAAATTAAAATTTAATCCGTTAAGAAATTCCCACTGTTTGAGCACGAGACAAATTCAGTTTCGAAGCACAAATATTCTTTTCGTGCGAGTTTTGGGAATTTTAGGATTGAATTTTAATTTTTAGCGAAAGATTCCAAGTCTTGAATTTTTGCTTCTTTTGTTTCAAGACAAAAAAAGACAATTAATTAACAGGAATTCTCGGCATTCTTTCACAAATCATCCCAATCAAAAAGAACGATTTAAATTTCACTTCCTCTCTTTGAAGTCGGTATTCCAGATTCACTGGATTCGTATTGACAACACTGAAATTCTGGTTCAAAACAGCATAATCATCAACTCTCAATTCAATGCTGTATTCTCCGACCGGAATCATTTGGCTAATCATTCCGATTTCGTTGGTTTCAATTTCGAAAATCCTGTTATTGTTTGTTCCTTTAATGGAAATGGCACATTTATAAATAGGATCGTTATTTATTTTATCGAAAACTTTAAACTGCACACTCGCTGCGGTTGGCTGTGTCGGAATCGGAACTTTGATCGGAACAAAAATTCCGGGAACTCTTATTGGCGTTCCAACAACAGGTGTTACAGGTCGCATTGTTCTTATAGCTCCCATCATTCCCATATTTATCTTGTTATTAAAAACAGGACTCACTTTCGGGGTTTCTGTCACAGGTTGAGCGACAGGTTGTGGTGCTGCTTCCGGTACAGAAATTTTAGCGTCTAATGTTGCTGTTTTTCGGGTTAAGGTGTTTAATTGGTCAGATTTAATGGTTCTCACGTTGGTAATCGCTTTCAGGAATTTCTGATTATTGGCTTTGTTCACGAAAAGCTGTTGTTTCATAATCAACGGACCGAAATAAATCAACTGATTTGGGTTGTTTACAGTGTCGTTGGTGATGGAGGGATCGAGTACGATTTTCAAATTTTTAATCAGCATCATGGTTTTCGGAAATGCAGATAATTTAAAATCGCTGGAAATTGTCTGTCCATCGGATATTTTTTTTGGCTCATTCCATTCGAACATTTCGGAAAGCATAAAGTTTTTATTAAACCAGCTTCTTTTTAAATGAACAAATGAATAATCGAACTCCACTGCTTGGATCACGCTTTCATCATAATCAATCGAAAGAATTTCGGAAGGCAGATTTTCGTTGGAACTTTTGGCTTCGTTGTGTAGACTTTCCAGTTCAACTTTTTCAAGTCTCATGTTATTCCAGCCCGATTCGTTTTCCATAAAATCGTAAGGGATGAAATTGATATCATGAATCGAAGAATTGTTGATCACATCTGTTTTCTCCGCAGCTTCAAAAGTGTTTTTTGCATTTTGAGCCATCGCGAGATACAAATCTGCATCCGAATTTTTATTAACTCTTGATAGTTCTTTTTCAATTAAATCTTTGCTGCCTTTCACTTTCCATTCAGAAAAGGCAAGTGCTTTCAGGTTATTGAGTGTGATTAATTGATCGTTCCAGTTCGTTTTTTCTTCATCAGTATCCAATCCGTCAAATAATTCGAGATGAGTTGCAACATTATTGACAGCTGTTTCATATGCGGTCTGATATTTTTTATATGCTTTCAACTCTTTTGTATCAGCTCCTTTTGCATCAAATAAAATAGTACTCTGACTGGCAACCACTTTATCTAAACTTTCCTCTAAATTTTTTAAACTGTTTTTGTCTAAAATATCTCTGTAAATATCAAACAAAGCATTATTCGGATTCAGATCCCAAAAATTTGGTGAAATCGGAACGGAGTTGAGTTCATACGCCACATTTTGTTTTTTAATGATGGAGAGCGCTTTTTTCTGATCATCATTCAATAAACTTGGAGGTTTTAATAATTCCAATTCTTCATTTTCGTATACTCTCAGAGAAGGGCATATCATCGGTAAATCATTTTCCATCGAACTTTGGGATGTGTAAATGTTTCTCAATTTCTGGTAAACAGCAACAAAATATTTCATGGCTATTGGTTTTTGGTTATTAGTTGATTGTTGCTGGTTGTTTGTTTTTTTGTTTTCAGTTTTTTTAAGTTTAATGTAAACCAGCGATTGAAATTTTTACGTCAGCTCGAGTGTTTTTCGTAATGAAATGAAGAAAAATGTATCGAGAACTTTTTATTAAAATCAACTTCTCGATATGATTTTTTTTCAAAAATCTACTCGAAGTGACGTTGTATTCTAAAACTTGGGTTCAAGGTCTTTGTTAAGTGAAACGCCTTTGTGAGCCTTAAAAAAGTTCAGTATTAAAGAAAATCTTAGTGATCTTTGCGTTCAAAACAATATCAGATTAAAAAAATCAGATCAAAGTTTTTTGAAATAACCGACAGAAAAATATCTGCCGGTTATCTCTATTATGAGAAGGATATTATGATTTCCCGTCTGTCCAGACTTTAATGTCCGGGTTTGGATTTGGAGATTTTGGAACTACATGACATTTATATCCGATGATATAAATTCCGTCTGACTGCAGTTTTTTGCCACTCCATTTTGCATTGCTTTGAGAGTTCTGATTTTCATAATTATGGCTTCCACCGAATACGAAAGGTCCGATTCCCACAGCAGCTCCGGAGCTTATTTTGGTACTTGCCGCTTTATAAGCCGTTGCATTTTCGCTGAAATCAAGCATTACATCTCTTGCAATGATTAATTCAGTAACGATCATAGGCATTAATCCTTTTCCTTTACCATCGCTGATGATGTCTCCGTTCAATGACTGAGGAGAATTTTCGTGAAGTTTCCAGTATTTAGACTCAACAAATTCTTCGCTAAACCATCCTCTTTCCACTCTTACTTTTCCAAGTTTAAATGAGATTTTTAGGTTGCTGAAGTCTGTATTCATCGATGTTCTAGTCGTGTTTCCGCTATTTCTGGCACCGATGCTGAATAATCCCATACTGAATCCTGCTCCTGCGCTCCAGTTGTGAATTGATTTAGAATAATCGCTGTGCGCGCTTCCTTCATACATAGAAATTGTCGGCCAGTTTTTAGACTCTTTCAATGCATTGGCAGAAATTGGAATAGACGGAGAATAGTTGATATAGTCGATTACTCTTGTTCTCTGGCTGTTTCTGAATTCAGACTGAAGACGTTTTTTAATGACAAGCATATGTTTTTCTTCAATTTCACTTAAATAATTCTGAATTCTTTCCACTGCTTCCTTGTATCCGAGAGACTGCCATGCTTTTAATGCCGCATCTTCTCTTTTTTTCATGTTTTTACCGTCGATCGATAAAGTTGCCATCGCATCCGGATCTCCATTGTCGGCATCTACTCTTATGGAATTGTTGGTATTTACAATATCGTAATATTTCATTTGATATTCGATATATTTAGAATACATTGGCGCAACGAATGTCTGGTGCAATTCTGGTTTGTTAAGGTCATCAACCGGAGCATTTTCATCAAAATCAGGGTTTTTTACAACTTTAATTTTGAAAAGTTTGTCTCTCAGTTTTTCAAGGTTCTTTTCTACTTTTGGATCCATTGGAGTGTCGACTACCACGGACCATTGCATTAGATCTTCATACACTTTAGAAACTCTTTTAGAAGAATCATTGAAAATAGTCATCATTCTTCCGTTTCCGCTGTCCGTTAATGGAGGTAGGTTAGATGGAATCGCATCTACCATTGCAGAGAACTGTTCCATTTGAAGGTATTTACGGAATTTGCTGTCTTTCATTGCGTTTTGGAATTCCTCAAGGTTTGTTTTAGGATTTCCATTGGCGTCTAAGATAGGTTTTCCTGTTCCGTCTAATAATGGTTTTGGAGCTGGTGCATTTCCGAATAATCCGTTTAGTGCATAATCGAAAGTGTCTTCCGTTAAAGTAATCCCGATCGGATCGAATGCGATAAAGTCGTTGGGTCCAATAGAATCTGGATCTCCTCCGTTGGTGATAGAATCGTAAACTTGTTTTAAAAGCATACTCATTAATGAGTTTGATCTTGCTTCCTGAGTTAATGTTGTTGTTGGTATGATATAAGTTTTTTAATTTGGTGCTTACTCTTTTCGGTTTTCAGCGTTCCCCGATTTTGTATGGTACAAATATCTTTCAGTCTCACAAGAAATTTCTCAGTGATTTTCCGATTTTTAGATGTGGTTTTTACGATATTTTAATTTTTATTGAATTTTTTAAATTAATATTAACTTATTGTTAAAAAATAAAAAGTGCACTATTCCTATTAATAGGAGGTTATTATTTTATACATAGTTAATTTTATGGATTGTTATAAATATTTTTAAAATGTTAGAATTTTAACAAATTTTTGGCAAATATTTTGATATTGAAACAATAATTACCGGTAGCAACTATTAAAATAATAATAGCGATCTTTTTTAACAGTTTAAATATTAATAGTGATGAAACACATACATCAAAACCAGGAATTTCGCTTCAACGAAGTTCTTTTTGAGCACCGAAATAAGGAATACGGTGCTTATGTCTTAAGAAACGAATCAGACAGAATACTTACAAAAGCCCTTTTCGTGGGAGTGAGCTTGTTGGCTGCAATTTCTTTAACGCCAATTTTAATTAATGCTTTTAAAAGTACAGAAACAATAGAAAGGGGTACAATATTTACTTTACCACCGCCAGTAGATGTGGATAGGCCAGATACACCACCTCCAGCAACGGTTGTACCTCCAACAGCAGCATCAGCTCCTGTAAAAACTTTTGATAATACAGTTCCAACGCCTACAGCTCATGTAACTAATGAAAAAGTTGTAGAAAAAATTGAAGGTGCTGTTGCTGGAACAAAAAATAATTCTGATGGAGAAATTGCTCCACCAAATACTTATGTACCAACTACATCAACCATCGGAACAGGTCCTGTAATTAATACTACACCTCCAACAGTTGTACCTAAAGAAGATCCAAATGTAATTGTTGATTCTAAAGATTTAGGAGTAGAAGCAAGTTTCGTGGGTGGAGTAGACTCATTCAGAAATAAAGTGATGAACAATTTCGACGGATCCGGATTTGATTCTGGTGATGTAATGAAAACAACAATTACTTTCATTGTAGAAAAAGACGGAACTATTTCCGGAATTAAAGCTAATGGAGCAGATGCAGACTTTAACAATGAAGCAGTAAGAACCATTAAATCGATTCGTGGAAAATGGGTTCCAGCAAAAAATAAACAAGGTGATCCTGTAAGAAGCTATTTCAAATTTCCTATATCTATGAAGTTTGATAATTAATGTTTAAAAACAAATCTTGAACAGTTATCCACAAAGAATTTTTTTTGTGGATAATTTTTTTTATCGTTAAAAGGCTTATTAACAATATTTTAACTCAATTTTCGTTTTATCCATTCATTAAGGGCAGGGAAAAATGTGTATTTTTGAACCTTAAAGTTCTAATAATGGCAAAAATCATAGGTATCGCTAATCAAAAAGGAGGAGTTGGAAAAACGACAACAGCTGTCAATTTAGCCGCAGCATTAGGGGTATTGGAGAAAAAGATATTAATTATTGACGCTGATCCTCAGGCTAATGCAACCTCAGGCCTGGGAGTTGACGACGTTCAGTACTCTACCTATAATCTTTTGGAGCATAGCGTTGATACAAAAAGTTGTATCAAGCAGACCGCTACTCCGAATCTGGATATTGTTCCCTCGCACATCGACCTGGTTGCCGCAGAAATTGAGCTGGTAGACAAGGAAGATCGTGAATATATGCTTAAAAAAGCATTACAAAGTGTAAGAGACGATTACGATTATATTATCATCGACTGTGCACCGAGTCTAGGTCTGATCACCGTGAATGCGCTTACTGCAGCAGATTCTGTTATCATCCCGATCCAGTGTGAATATTTTGCATTGGAAGGTCTTGGAAAATTACTGAATACCATTAAAAATGTTCAGAAAATCCATAATAAAGATCTGGATATTGAAGGTTTGCTTTTAACAATGTACGACAGCAGATTGAGATTATCTAATCAGGTGGTGGAAGAGGTAAATGCACACTTCCCGGAAATGGTTTTCGAAACCATCATCAGCAGAAATGTAAGGTTAAGCGAAGCGCCAAGTTTCGGAGAAAGCATCTTAAATTATGACGCTGAAAGCAAAGGTGCCATTCAATATATCCAGCTGGCGGAAGAAGTTTTGTTAAAGAACGAAAAATTAGTAAAAAATTAAAAGGCTTAAAGTCATAAGCTTAAAAGCTTAAAGCAAAATATGAAAGACAAAAAAAGAGCGATGGGACGTGGTTTGGGTGCAATTCTGAGTGCAGAATCCAAAGCGACGATCAACTCTGCTACTGATGAAGGGGCAGATAAGTTTGTAGGGAATATCGTAGAAATTGCGATAGAAGATATTTACCCTAACCCAACCCAACCAAGAACTTATTTTGACGAAAAGGCATTAAACGAGCTTGCTCAATCCATCAAAAATTTAGGGGTTATCCAACCAATTACTTTAAGAAAAGATGGTGAAAAGTTTGAAATTATATCTGGGGAAAGACGTTACCGTGCAAGTAAAATTGCTGGTCTGGAATCTATTCCGGCATATATCAGATTGGTAAATGATCAGGAGCTTTTGGAAATGGCTCTTGTGGAAAATATTCAAAGGGAAGATCTTGATGCGATCGAAATTGCATTAACCTATCAAAGACTAATGGAAGAAATCGGTCTTACCCAAGAAAACCTTAGCCAGAGAGTAGGAAAGGACAGAAGCACGATTACCAATTCTATCAGATTATTAAGGTTAAATCCTGATATTCAGAATGCGATCAGAAGCGGTGAAATTTCCGCAGGACACGGAAGAGCTATCATAAGCCTTGAAAATGAAGAGCTTCAGCAGATTTTATTTGAATTAATTATCAAAGAAAAACTGAATGTACGCCAAACCGAACAGGCTGCAACAGCACTGAAAAATCCAAAGTCTCCGGCTGCAAAAAAAGCAAAAGCAGAGCTTTCCAACAATTATAAGAGAGCGCAAAAAGCAATTGCCGATATATTAGACGTAAAAGTTGAAATAAAAACAACCGGAAACGGTAAAAAAGGGAAAATTGTTCTGGACTTCAAAAATGAGGATGAGCTGGAATATATTCTGTCCCATATTAAATAAATGAAGAAAATATTTTTCACATTTTTCCTGTGTCTGTTTGCTGCAGCGTATTCGCAGGTGAACCCTAATGATACGATCCGGGTGGAACATCATCCGAAAGACAGCGTATCCGTGGAAAAAAATAATACACCAAGATCTAAGACCGAAGCGAAAATTGTTTCGGATCTTGAAAAAGCAAACGGGCCAACAAGAAAAACCTTAAAGCTGAATCCTACAAGAGCAGGGTTATATTCTGCTGTTTTGCCGGGACTAGGCCAATATTACAATAAAAAATACTGGAAAATCCCAATCGTTTGGGGAGCGGTAGGAGCTGGAGTCGGGATTGCCATCTGGAATGACAATCAGTACAAAAAATACCGTGAATATTACATCGCAAAGCTAAACGGAACTCCTAATGAATTTGTAGACGGCCATCCGTGGCTGGACAAAGTTGCGTTGGGAAATGCGCAGGACAGGTCTAAAAGACAGAGAGATTATGCGATTGCGATCACGGGATTAATCTATATTTTAAATATTGTGGATGCCGTTGTGGATGCTCATTTATACGAAGCGCGCCATGATCCGGATCTTACGTTCAATCCTACAGTCATTCAGGATCAGTATGGATTGACCCCTCCAAAAACAGGGTTAAGTTTAAGTTATAGGTTTTAAAATAATAATTAATGCAATCTTAGCTGAGTGAAACACCTTTGCGAACGAAAAATATGCAGGAGAATTCTAAAGAAAATCTTTGCGGGCTTTGCGTTAAATTAAAATTAAATAAAGAAGTACATGAAAATAGCAATAGTTGGATACGGGAAAATGGGCAAAATTATTGACGAAATTGCCACCAAAAGAGGCCACGAAATTGTTGCCCGGCTGAAAGAAACCCCAACTGCTGAAAATCTTAATAACCCAGATGTTGTCATAGAGTTTTCCTTGCCGGAAGCCGCTTACGAAAACATCAAAGCCTGTCTGGAAAACAAAATTCCGGTGATCTGCGGAACTACAGGCTGGCTGGATAAAAAACCTGAAATTGAAAAACTGGCTGTAGATCATGATACGGCTTTTTTATATGGATCAAATTTTAGTTTAGGCGTTAATTTATTCTTTGCTTTAAACGAAAAGTTGGCCGATTTAATGAAAAATGTGGATGAATATTCCTGCCAGTTGGAAGAAATTCATCATATCCATAAAAAAGATGCCCCGAGCGGAACAGCGATTTCCATTGCGGAAGGAATTGTTAAGCATAATCCTAAATTTGACTCGTGGAAATTAGAGGAAACCAAGGGTAGTCAGCTGGGTATTTTTGCGATCCGTGAAGATGAGGTTCCAGGCACGCACAGCGTTTTCTACAGAAGCGAGGTGGACGAGATTGAGATCAAGCATACGGCCTTTAACAGAAACGGATTTGCATTGGGAGCGGTAGTCGCAGCCGAATGGATTAAAAACAAAAAAGGAAATTTTGAAATGAAGGATGTTTTGGGACTTTAATTTGTAACAAAATTCCTACATTGCATACTAATTGTAAGAAATAATGAGCATTAAAAATTACTCATTACCAATTACACATATTATAGATTAGGCACAAAAATTTATGAATTATTTTTTAACTTACACTGTTTATGTTCTCATTTTATCAGTACTGATGGGGATTTCCACTTGGAAGCTGTTCAAGAAAATGGGATATAGCCCGTTATTCGCTTTTATCCCTTTCTACAATTATTTCATTATTTTAAAAGAAACAAAACATCCGAAATGGTGGGCTGTTTTATCGTATTTGCCGATTGTAGGACCAATTATGATGTCTGTTTTTCATTTATATTTAATGAAAAAATTCGGGAAAACGCTTTTCAAAGACCAGCTGTTGACAGTGATTCTTCCATTTATTTACATGGCTACAGTGAACTATGGCAAAGATGTAGAGTTAGAAGACGATAATGAAAATGAATTGTTCTTAACTGACGAAGAAAAAAATGCTAAAAAGAAAGATTCCTTTATGGGATCGATAACTTTTGCAGTGGTTTTTGCAACTATTATTCACGTTTTTGTAACCCAGCCTTTCGGAATTCCGACAGGATCCATGGAAAGAACATTACTGGTAGGTGATTTCCTTTTTGTAAACAAATGGAGCTACGGATACAGGCTTCCGATGCGCCCTTTAGCAATACCTTTCTTACAGGGAACGATCATGGATACGGGTGAAAAAGGAAACCCGAAAGATGATCCGAAATCTTATGTGGATGGAGTGAAATTGCCTTATGCAAGAATTTTACAATTTAACAAACCTCAGAAAAATGATGTGGTTGTTTTCAATTATCCTCAGGATTCTGTACACACGGCAATTGACAGAAAAGATCCTTATGTGAAAAGATGTGTTGCTGTTGCAGGCGATACTTTCGAAATGAGGGGAGGGAGACTTTTTGTGAACGGAAAACCAGAGACAGTTCTTGGAGATCAGGAAGTTCAGCATGCTTACACAGTAAGTACAGGAGCTCAGCTGGATATTCCGGGTTTGTATAACACGTATGGGTTTTTACCGGTAAGAGAAATGCAGGGAGATAAAGGTTTTGTGTATATGTTTCAGGGGCTTACGGATAAAACAGCAAAGGAAATTAAAGCGTTACCGAATGTGATCAATATGGAAGAAAATATCTTTCCTAAAGATTCTGCTACGGTTTCTTATAAGTTAAATGCCGATAAAACAGCTTACACAAAAAGTATCGACACAACTCAGTCTATTTTCCCGATCAACAAACCTTGGAATCAGGATTGGTACGGACCTTTAAAAATTCCTAAGAAAGGGGATGTGGTAACAATCAATCAGGAAACTTTGCCGGAATATCAGTGGATTATTTCTAAATATGAAAATAATAAACTGGAAAATAAAAACGGAAAAATTTTCATCAACGGAAAAGAAACCAACCAGTATACAATTCAGCAGGATTATTATATGATGATCGGAGACAATAGAGATGCTTCTTTGGATGCAAGGTTCTTTGGTTTTGTTCCTGAAGAGAACATCGTTGGAAAGCCGATGTTTACATGGATGAGTTTGCAAGGAGCTTTCTCAGATGCAAGTTCTTCTTATCAGGCACCATTCAAAATCCGTTGGGACAGAATGTTTAAAGCAACAAATACCGGAGAAGCCAACAAAACTTCTTATTGGTGGATTGCTGCAATGATTTTGATTTTATTCTTCGGATGGGAATATTTTGTGAAATTATTCAGAAAGAAAAAAACAGAAGACGATATGTAATCACTTTGTCAAAGTTTAAAATCTTTGACAAAGTTTTAATAATCAAATAAAATAAGTGGAGTATTTGAAAAAATACTTCATTTTTGCATTATGAATATGAAGAATGTATTATTACCGGTATTTTATTTACCGCCAGTTTCTTGGTTTTCAGTATTTTTAGATCCTGAAAATGAAATTCTTTTTGAACAGTTTGAAAGTTTTCCCAAGCAGACTTATAGAAACAGAGCCAATATTTATGGGGCCAATGGGAAATTATCACTAATCATTCCCATTACTCATAACGGAAGCAGAGCATTTAAAGATATTGAAATTTCGCACCGCGAAGACTGGAGAACGCTCCACTGGAAATCTATCAAAACAGCGTATCAAAGTTCTCCCTATTTCGAGTTTTATGAAGATAGATTCAGGAAATTATTTGATTTAAAAGAAAAATATGTATTGGATTTTAATATAAAAGGACTGGAAATTATTCAACAAATCATTAAAACAGAAAAGGCATACTCTTTGAATAAAGAATATATCAAAATTCCAGAAGAAATCAATTTCAGAGAAAAATTTTCAGCAAAACTTCCTTCAGAATTTGAAATGGAAAAATACTACCAGACATTTTCTGATAAATTAGGTTTTTTGAGAGATTTATCAATTTTAGATTTAATTTGTAACAAAGGACCAGAATCTTTGACTTATATTAAAAATATTAAACAATTATACTAGCATGAAAAAGGTATTATTAGCTGCTGTTTTTTTAGCGGGATTTAGTTTTTCTTACGCTCAGGAATCAAAAGCAGGCGTTGATCCAAAAGAAGATAAGGATCTTATGACATGGTATCATAAAGATTTTGCCGCAACTAAAGTTTATGGTATAAATACAGAAAATGCATATAAATTCTTAGAATCCAAAGGTCTTAAACCAAAAACGGTCGTTGTGGGCGTTTTAGATAGTGGTGTTCAGGTAGACCACCCGGGATTGGTAAACAATGTTTGGTCAAACCCAAATGAGGTTCCTGGAAATGGTAAAGATGATGATGGAAACGGATATATCGATGATATCCACGGATGGAATTTTATTGGTGGGAAAAACGGAGACATCGGTATTGATAATATGGAAGTAACAAGAGTTGTTGCTAAATACAAACCAATTTTCGAAGGCGATGATTCTGCTAAAAACAAAGCAAATCAAGGTAAAATGCCGGAAGAATTCGCAATGTATATGAAGTCTAAAGAGCTTTTCACAAAGAAAAGTGTTGAGGCAAAACAAAGCTTCCAGATGTATACAATGATCAATGATGCCATTCCTACCATGGTAAAGTTGTTGAATGGAAAGCCGGTTACCCCCGAAACTGTTGCTGCAATAAAACCAGCCGAGCAAAAAGAAGCTATGGCGGCTCAGGTTTTAACACAAGTTTCTCAAAGTCCTGAATTTAAAGGAAAATCTGCTGTAGAATTTGAAAAAGCAATGAAAGACCAAATGAAAGATGCATTAGATTATTTTGGTCCTCAGTCAAAACAATATGATCTTGATTACGATCCTCGAAAAGAAATCGTAGGTGATAACTATGATGATTATTCTGAGAAAAACTACGGGAACAACCACTATGAAGGGCCTGATGCAGAGCACGGAACTCACGTTGCAGGTATCATTGCAGGTCTTCCTAACGGAAAAGAAGTCCAGCACGGTGTCGCTTCTAAAGTAGCAAAAATTATGTCTGTAAGAACGGTTCCGAATGGTGATGAAAGAGATAAAGACGTTGCAAACGCAATCAGATACGCTGTAGATAATGGTGCTAAAGTTTTAAATATGAGCTTTGGAAAACCGGTTTCTCCTGGTAAAAATGCGGTTTGGGATGCTTTTAAATATGCTCAGGATCAAGGAGTTCTTTTGGTAAAGGCTGCAGGTAATGAAAACGAAGATGTTGCGGAACATCTTGCATATCCTACTAATTTTAAAAATGTTACTGATGAAAAGCCATTTGTAAACAATGTTTTGGTAGTAGGAGCGAGTACCAACGATAATAATGCATTAAGAGCAAGCTTCTCCAACTATAATAAGAAAATGGTAAATGTTTTTGCTCCGGGAGAGAAAATTTATTCTACAGTTCCACACAATGAGTATAAATATTTACAGGGAACTTCAATGGCTTCTCCAGTTGTAGCGGGTGCTGCAGCAGTGCTTTTGGCTTATATGCCGAATCTGACACCTG
This sequence comes from Chryseobacterium sp. RU37D, assembly GCF_900156075.1. Taxonomy (GTDB): domain Bacteria; phylum Bacteroidota; class Bacteroidia; order Flavobacteriales; family Weeksellaceae; genus Chryseobacterium. The sequence goes on from NZ_FTMM01000032.1 coordinate 15,135, forward strand.
CTCAGGTTATTGAATCCTTAGTAAAATCAAGTAATGCAAGTACAGCTAGTCAGTTTGGAGACTTCTCACAAGCTGGCGGTGTTATTGATTTGAAGAAGGCAGCGGAATATGCTTATACAAACTTTTACAACGGTAAAACGAGTACTGGAAAAAAAGCTGGAAAATCTGTAAAAAAAACTGTTAAAAAATAACATATCTTCCTGTTTTTAGGACAGAAACATACAAAGTCCGAAAATTTCGGACTTTTTTTATTTTTATATTTCAATTTGGCACGGTTTTTTGTAACTTTATTTAACAAAATAATGAACAACAAAATGAAAAAGTTACTACTTGCCGGGATGTTGGGAACATCACTTTTTGCAGTGTCTTGTTCCACAGTAAATAATGCTAAAACAGCCCAAAACCAAAGATCAGAATTCCTTAAAATGAAAGGAGACTGGCAGATCGTGAGCATTGATTATGATAAAAAGTTTAAAATAAAACCTTTTGATGACGGAGTGGATGCTCAATGTTTCGTAGGAAGCCATTGGAGATTAATTCCAAATAACTGGACAGGTGCTTATACATTGAATGGAGGTGGAACTTGTGGAACAGGATTCACACAGCCTATCAAAGTGGATGTAGTAAGCGGAAATACTTTTAATTTCAAAAAAATTGCCAACGGGACGAAAGCAAAACAAAATACGGTAGGATATACTTTAAATTTGGTTAACCAAACTACAGATCAGTTTTCTTTAGAACAAAACATTCCTTTTGAAGGTGAAAATGTAAGAGTTGTTTACAACTTCGAAAGAGCAGGAATGAAATAATTTAACAAAAAATATCAAAAAGATGAAATTTACAAAAACATATATCGGAGCTCTTTTCTTATCATCAGCTCTTTTACTTACAAGCTGTGAAGCTGTACAGAATTCTAATCACCAGCAAAGAGGTACTGCAGTAGGTGTTGCATCAGGAGCAGTACTTGGAGGTATTCTTGGAAATAACGTAGGAAGTGGAAAAAATGCAGCTATTGGTGCAGTTTTGGGAGGTATTATCGGTGGTGTTGCCGGTAACGTTATCGGTTCTAAAATGGACAAACAAGCTAGAGAGATCCAGCAGACATTACCTGGTGCTCAGGTAGAAAGAGTAGGAGATGGTATCAAAATCACATTGAATGAAAGTATTGTAAACTTTGATTTTGACTCTTCAGCTTTAACGAGCACTGCAAAAACAAACTTGGATAAATTAGCCGAGGTTCTTATAAACAACCCTGATACAAATATTAATATCTATGGTCATACAGACAGCAAGGGTTCAGATTCTTATAACATGAGCCTTTCCGAAAGAAGAGCTAATTCTGTTAAGTCTTATCTTGCAGGTAAAGGGGTTGCTTCAAGCAGACTATTTGCAAAAGGAGAGGGTGAAGCCATGCCAGTAGCTACTAATGATACAGAAGAAGGAAGAGCTAAAAACAGAAGAGTAGAGTTTGCGATTACTGCAAATCAAAAAATGATTAACGATGCTCAACAGGGCAATAATTAATTAACATATAAATATTTTCTTAAATAACCGCTATTGGCGGTTATTTTTGTATTTTTACGGCAATTATTTTTGAAATCACTATTTTTGCATTCGAAACCAAATAAATGAAGAAATATTTTAAACTGCTTCGTGTAGAGCAATGGGTAAAAAATCTTTTTGTATTTGTTCCATTATTCTTTTCGGGTAATATTACAAACCTGGATTTGCTTACCAAAAGTATTTTTGCGTTCATCATTTTCTCGTTGGCCGCAAGCGTTGTTTATATTCTAAATGATTACAACGATATTGAGGCAGATAAGCAGCATCCGGAAAAAAGAAAACGGCCTTTAGCAAGCGGTGCCATTTCCAAACAAAAAGCAATCGGGATTTTTATAGGTCTAATTGCAGCTGATATCGCGCTGGTATTCTTTGCCCAAGCCTATTTCCATGAAAATCTATGGAAATTTGCTACCATTGTAGGATTTTATTTTGTGATGAACCTTGCCTATACTTTTAAGTTGAAACATGTTCCTATCATAGATATTTCCATTATTGCTATAGGCTTTGTTCTCAGAGTTTTGGCGGGAGGTTACATTACCGGAATTAGTATTTCCCAATGGGCTATTCTCCTGACTTTTGTTTTGGCTTTGGTTTTAGCTATCGGTAAAAGGAGAGGCGAGCTCATTAATGCGCAGGTTTCCGGTAAAACAAGAAAAGCTTTGGATGGCTACAATGTACAGTTTGCAGATATTGCACTTTCAATTTCTGTAACATTGGCTATTATATGTTACTTAATGTTCACATTGTCGCCGGAAGTACAGCAGCGGTTCCATGAAAGAGTTTTCTACACAGTGATCTTCGTGGTATTTGCATTTCTAAGATATTTACAGCAGACTTTGGTTTATAACAGAACAGAATCTCCAACGAAAATTATATACAGAGACCGATATATTCAGGTTACCCTGTTGTTGTGGGTTGTTGCGTTTTTAATTCAAATTTACTTTAAAAAATGAAGCCGAATTATATACAGAAAGTTACCAATTGGGGCAATTTTCCCGTAGTGGAAAAGGAAATGAAATCTGAAGACAACTTCACAAAAATAAAAGAATTTGTACTCAGCAATAATGAAGTCATTGCAAGAGGTAATGGAAGATGTTACGGAGATGCTTCGTTGGGTGAGCATATATTTTCAACAAAAAAATTAAATAAATTCATCAGTTTTGACCGTCTGAACGGGATTATTGAATGTGAATCCGGTGTTCTGCTTTCAGAAGTTCTGGAAATTTCCGTTCCGCAGGGATATTTTTTATATGTAACCCCGGGTACGAAATTTATTTCTGTGGGAGGGGCAATAGCTTCGGACGTACACGGTAAAAATCATCATGCAGAAGGCTGTTTTTCGGAATATGTGATCGAGTTTAAATTAATGATCGAAAACGGTGACATCATCACGTGTTCAAGAGAGGAAAATTCAGCAAAATTCTGGGCAACCATCGGAGGAATGGGCCTTACAGGCATTATTCTTACCGCAAAATTCAAATTAAAAAATATTGAATCGGCCTATATCCGCCAGGAAAGCATTAAAGCGGAAAATCTTGATGAAATTTTTCAATTACTTGAAGAAAGCGAAAGCTGGACCTATACTGTTGCCTGGATCGATTGCCTGCAAAAAGGTAAAAATATCGGAAGAAGTATTTTGATGAGGGGAGAACACGCCTTTCAGCATGAGCTGCCCCAGAATCTGAGAAATCAGCCATTAAGATTAAAGAAAAAAATCGAGCCTACCGTTCCGTTTTATTTCCCGGGATTTGTTTTGAATGCTTTGACGGTGAAGATTTTTAATTTTCTTTATTATAAAAAACAGACAAAAAAGGAAATTAAAAATTTCATTGATTACGAAACATTTTTTTATCCATTGGATTTTGTTCACGACTGGAACAAGATTTACGGGAAGTCAGGATTCATTCAGTATCAGATGATGATTCCTAAGGAAACAGGAAAGGAAGGAATGAAAAAAATTCTTGAAACCATTGCCAACAGCGGAAACGGGTCTTTTCTGGCAGTCTTAAAGCTTTACGGAAAAGAAAATCCGCAGGCATACAATTCTTTCCCGTTTGAAGGGTATTCGCTTGCTCTTGATTTTAAGGTAAACTCAAATTTGAAAAAACTGATTGACCAGCTGGACGATATTGTAGAGCAGTATAACGGAAAAATTTATCTTACTAAAGACAGTATGAGCAGGCCTTCTCTTACCAATTATCTTAAAAATGTTCAAAGCTCAAAATTTGTCTCTTTGCAGCATAAAAGAATTTTAAATAATATTTAGCACAAATGATTATTCTAGGAAGCACATCAGAAGTAGCACAGGCTTTTGTAGAGAAAGCATTGCAAGAAGGGGAGAAGTTTGAAAAAATTTACCTTTTCACCTCCAGCAAAGACACAACCGAAAGATTTGCAAGGCATATTGATGTAAAATTTCTTCAGCAAGCAGAAGTCATTGAGCTTGACTTGATGAAGGAAATTGATTATGCGCAGTTTGAGAATATTAATTCGGATCTCTTATTCTGTGCGGCCGGATATTTGGGTGAAGGTACTGAAGAAGGGTTGTATGATACTAGAAATACGCAGAGGATTATTGATATTAATTACTCTAAGCTGGTTCCTGTAATCAATTATTTTGTGCAGAAATTTGAAAGCAGAAGATCAGGGACAATTATCGGATTATCTTCTGTTGCCGGAGATCGCGGAAGACAGAGCAATTTTATTTACGGAAGCGCAAAAGCCGCATTTACAGCCTATTTGAGCGGATTGAGGAATTACCTTTTTGATAAAAAAATTCATGTTCTTACCGTAAAGCCAGGATTTATGGCTACTAAAATGACGGAAGGCTTACCATTAAACCCGAAATTAACAGCGACTCCAAAGCAGGCTGCCGCATATATTTTTAAAGCTTACAAAAAGCAAAAGAATGTGGTATATGTTTTGCCGGTTTGGGAGATTATCATGCTGATCATCAGGAATATTCCGGAATTTATATTTAAAAAATTAAAACTTTAAAATAAATTTTCTAATTTACATAGTGTTTTTTTGAACATCTTTGTTATTCGAAAATGAAATTTAGAAAATATCTTTGCCACTTCATGTTTAAAATAAATTAGAAATTTAAAAGATAAAAGCACCAATGAAAAAATTGTATTGTTTTGATTTTGACGGCACTCTTACATACAAGGATACGATGTTTATGTATCTGAAATTCTATGATCCTACAAAATTCCGATTACAGTTTTTAAAACATGTTCCGCTTTTTGTTTTATTAAAATTAAAATTGGCCGAAACCGAAAAAGTAAAAAAAAGTTTTATCGGTTCTATACTGAAAGGACAGACTCAGGAGAAAATTGAGAAAAAGGCAAAGCAGTTTTTTGAAGAGAATTATCCTAAAATTGTTCGTGAAAATGCCTTAGACTTTATTCAAAATATAGATAGAGAAAATACGCAGAGTCTATTGGTAACAGCTTCACTTGACATATGGGCAAAACCATTTGCAGAAGCATTCCAAATGCAGCTCGTTTCCACGAAAGCTGAGTTCCAGAACGGGGTTTTCACAGGAAACTTTATCGGGAAAAACTGTAATGGCAAGGAAAAATTGGAAAGAATAAAAGCTGAAATCAGCGATCACAAATACGACAAAATTATCGCCTTCGGAGATACTTCCGGAGATAAGCCGATGCTAAAATGGGCAAATGAAGGTCATTATCAATTTTTTCACTAATTTTGGGTTGTAAAAGTATAAAATGAAAAGACTTCTTATTTTATGTGTTGCAACCATTATGAGTTGTACAAGCACACCACCCCAAAAATCTCCTGATATGCAGAAAAATGCGGAAATTCTTGTTTCAGAAACACAGGGAGGCAGTGATGAGGCGAATTTTATTATTATTAAAAATGAGCAGGAGCTGCAAAAAGTTATCAAAGGAAACTCTAGAGTTATAGACCTGGATAAAGGGTCTGTTTATGCCAAATTTCCAATTAATAGAAAAGTGGTTTTATATAACCAGGGAAGTTTCAGTTCAGGAGATCATAAAGTCACACAGATTAAAAATATTTTAGTAAAAAATAATGTATTGTATGTAGAAGTTCCGCAGCATGAGTCCGGTGGGATGGAAATCCAGGTTATCTCTAATCCCTGGTTTATTTTTACAGTGCCTTCAGACTATCAGTTCACATCCGTACAATTAAAATATTCAAAGTAAAATGAATAAAGTATATTTAGATAACGCCGCAACAACGCCTCTTTCAGAAGAAGTTATTGATGCAATGGTTGGAACTATGAAGATGAATTTCGGAAATCCTTCTTCTACACACAGCTTCGGGCAGGAAGCGAAAATTCTTATCGAAAATGTAAGAAGACAAATTGCAGATTATCTTCACGTAACACCAGCTGAGATCATCTTCACGTCTTGCGGTACAGAATCAAATAATATGATCATCAAATCCAGTGTAGAGCATCTTGGAGTAGAAAGGATCATTAGTTCTCCTTTAGAGCACAAATGTGTCTCTGAAAGTATTCTGGATATGAAAAACAGAAAAGGAGTAGAGGTAAACTATATCCGCCCTAACGAAAAAGGGGATATTGACCTTAATAAATTGGAAGAATTGCTAAAAGCTTCTGACAAGAAAACGCTGGTAAGCTTAATGCACGTAAATAATGAGATCGGAAATATTTACGATATTAAGAAAATAGCTGACCTGTGCAAAGCACATAATGCACTTTTTCATTCTGATACGGTACAGACGATGGCACATATGGAGCTAGACTTCTCTGATATTCAGTTGGATTTTGCATCTTGCAGCGCTCATAAATTTCATGGTCCAAAAGGTGTGGGTTTTGCTTTCATCAGAAAATCAAGTGGTTTAAAAGGAATTATTACGGGAGGCCCACAGGAAAGAAGCTTACGTGCAGGGACTGAGAATGTAGCAGGAATTGTAGGTTTAGGAAAGGCATTGGAACTTTCTCTTAAAAATATGGAAGCTTATACAAACTATATGCAGGACATTAAAACTTATACGGCAGAAAGGCTTGCGACCGAAATTCCGGGAATCAAATTCAATGGGAGAAGTGCTGAAAAAGAAAACAGTCTTTATACGGTTCTGAGTGCTTTATTACCATACAAAAACCCTTTAATAGGGCTTCAGTTGGATATGAAAGGGATTGCTGTTTCTCAAGGCAGCGCATGTTCTTCCGGGGCTTCAAAGCCTTCGATGGTAATGATGATGGTTTTAAGTGAGGATGAAATGGATCATTGTACCCCTTTACGTATCTCTTTCAGCCATCTGACAACAAAAGACGATATTGAAGCTTTAGTAATGGCATTAAAAGAGATTTCTAAGGATTTTGTTATAGAAAATACAAATGTTGAGCATAGATAACAATATTACTTAAATAACGTAATTTTGGGTATCTAATTAGAGATTAGAATTGAAAATAATATTAATTTAAATAAAAGAAAAAAAATGGCTTTAGAAATTACAGATAGCTCATTTCAGGAAACGGTTTTAAAATCAGATAAGCCGGTATTAGTTGATTTTTGGGCAGTATGGTGCGGACCTTGTAGAACTTTGGGACCAATCATTGAAGAGGTTGCTAATGATTTTGACGGGAAAGCAGTAGTAGGAAAAGTAGATGTAGACAATAACCAAGAAATTTCTATGCAGTACGGTATCAGAAATATCCCTACAGTTCTTATTTTTAAGAACGGTGAGGTTGTTGACAAATTAGTAGGTGTAGCTCCAAAAGAGGTAATCGCTGAAAAATTAAGCGCTCACTTGTAAAAAATAAGTTTGATAATGAATGTCTTCCGTTTTTGGGAGGCATTTTCTATGAAAATAATTTGGAGATAAAGAAAAAAGTTGTAGTTTTGCAATCACAAAAAGAAACAAGTTCTTATAAAAATTGATCCGGTAGTTCAGCTGGTTAGAATGCCGCCCTGTCACGGCGGAGGTCGCGGGTTCGAGTCCCGTCCGGATCGCAAAAGTTTATCAATTTACTTTTAAAACAAATTGATCCGGTAGTTCAGCTGGTTAGAATGCCGCCCTGTCACGGCGGAGGTCGCGGGTTCGAGTCCCGTCCGGATCGCAACTATTAAATCAAAATAATACAAAATGCTGTAAAATAGATGTTTTACAGCATTTTTTGTTTTGTGCCTGTTCCAAATGGAGCTAAAAAGTCACAATCTGAAAGTGACCTTTTCAGTGACCTGTCGAAAAGGTTGAGAAAAGGTCACTGAAAAGTAAGAAAAAAGCCTGTTCGTGGGCTTGTTCAGAAATTGAACATCTTGTGGGAAGTTTTTAATGATTTTAATTTGAAATTTTTCTACGAACTGAAAAAATTTGCAGTAACAATACAGTTGTAAAGTATATTATCCCGAACTCAGGTTAAACTATAAATTTTAAATTTAGTGTCGCATATCGGGATGGAAAAGAATTTCTCCAAAGCCTGTTTTTAGTAAAATTATTTTTTATCTTTGCATAAACATTTAATAATGAATTATATGTAATGAATAAGACAAAGAAATAATAGGTGCAGACAGTGATTAGTATTTACTTCAAAGTTCCCATAAGGAGTGGTATATGATCAGCATCCGTTAAATTACGGTATGAAAATGGGGAAAATACCTATAACATAACCTCCTGCTGTTTTATTTATTTTACCAACTCAATTAAAAAATTTTTTCAAGAATTGATAATGGTATTATCATTGGTATTGTTGGTCAATCACAGGGCATAAATTAACAATAGTTACGAATGGTTTCTGTTAATAATGCTTGAAATATTTCACATTGTTTATGTAAAAAAACATATAATTTTGTAAAAAAAATACAATTTGATGAAGAATATTTATTTTCTTTTAATACTTTCCATATATATGCTTATGGGTTGCAATAATGCTTTTGCTGCTCATAAAGATTCACTTCAGTATAATATAAAGAATAAGAGCCGTTTTTCTATTCCTGAACTTTATTCCGATCATTTTATAAATAATTCGGATAACGATCCTGAAACCGATGCTGAGATAGGTAAGGTGATTGGAGCTTTCAATACGCTTGAAGCCAGCGGCCATTTTACCAATACCATAAATCCCAATGATCTTACGGAATTACCGATTGGACTTAAAGAAAATATATCCAACGTAGAATACGGAATCGTTGTTACCAAAGCTAAATTCACTCCTGAGTATGCTTTAATTAATGTATATGCCCGTGTAGTAACTCCACAGCAAGGAGCAGAAGGCGGAAAAAAAACGCTGTTTTTTGGGGCGGAAGATGTTAAGCTTTCGTATGGTGGGAAAATCATTGGAGATGCAAAGCTGTCTTTGTTGGGGGATATCAATATGCCTTTCAACCAAAATCAATGGATGCTTACTCTTGAAGGAGGAAGAATTAATAAACTGAATGGAGGAAGCGTCAATGACAATACGTATGTCATTATCGACTGTGACGGCATAAAAGAGTTATCCTTAAAAGGAAATGTACAAATATCAAGAAATGTTCTGGTTCCTTTGGATGGTAATGGAAGTGTTTTACCTGAGTTTGGCAGTAACGGTCAGACTAACAGGGTTCGTGGAGATTTTGCTTTTAAAGCTACGGACTGGAATGATATTTTAGTAAAAGTGAGTATTACTCCTTTTGCTATTACTTCTCAAATTAAAAATCAGGATAAAGGGTATTTTTCATTCTTTGTGAATAATGCCGTTTTGGATTTGAGTGATTTACGGACTGATCCAAGTGTGATGTTCCCTCAATACTATAATACCCACGGATATCTAATTGGTGGTACAGAATCCTGGCGGGGACTGTATGTTCAGACGTTAAATATAGGGCTGCCCCAGGAATTTAAAACAGAAGATCATATTGACAGCAGGGTTTCTTTTGAAGCGAATAATCTCTTGATTGATTCATATGGTGTATCAGGAAATTTTGCTGCCAATAATATTTTTCCAATAGATCGAGGGGTAACCAACAAAGAAAATGCATGGAGATATTCACTTGATAAAGTAGGGATTGATTTAGCTGCTTCAAAAATTGTAGGAGCCAATTTAGAAGGGACAATCCAGCTTCCTATTCAGAAGAATAATGACAGTCAAAATAATAATATTCCCAAATATTTAGGATATCGAGGTATAATAACCGAAGAAGAGTATTTAATTTCTGTTACCACTTTTGATCAGATTAAATTTGATATCTGGAGTGCAAAAGCAATGATCGATGCAGGATCAACCATTGAGATGCGGGTAAAAAACCGCGAATTTTTACCCAAAGCCATTCTTAACGGAAGCCTGGATATTGGAGCCAATGCAAAATATGCAGAAAGTAGTGACCCTAATGAAAAGAAAGATGCTGATTTTAAAGGCGTAAAGTTTCAGGGTTTAACAATACAGACCAAAGCGCCCTATATAACAGCACAGTATTTTGGGGTTGAGGGTGAGCAAAAATTAGCCAATTTTCCGGCAAGTATTAATGATATTGTGGTTATTGCAGATGGCTCTCAAGTTAGTTTGGGCTTTAAAGTGGATATGCAAATAAAATTTCCAGTTAGAGTTAAGCTACATTTTTGTAAATTTTGTTTTGATTGTTAAATTCTTCTATTGTTTGATAATTCAGGG
>NZ_FTMM01000009.1 GCF_900156075.1 Chryseobacterium sp. RU37D
ACTAATTTCATAGGGACGACTGATGCAGTAGATTTCATAGCTAAAACAAACAATCAGGAAAGGCTAAGAATTTCTTCTTCAGGTAATGTGGGAATAGGAATGGGGGGATACAATCCTGCTGCAAAATTGGATCTACAAGGAAACCAGCTAATAAATGCTTCAAAAACTTATCTTACAAGTAGAGAAGCAATTGACATTAATATTGGAGATGATGGGTATACTTATGGAAACCGGACTGAGAATTACGGAATTTTAATGAGAACAAAATCGTCATCAGAAACAGGATCCATAGCACGTATTAATTTCGGGGATAAAGGTACTTCTATGAATTCAGGAAGTCGCTATCTTTCATTCAGTGTAGGAAAAAAATTGAATGAACTTTTATATTTAACGGATGAAAATAATGGTAATGTGGGAATTGGAACGACAACTCCAAATGCACAGTCCAGCTTAGATTTAAGTGCTCCTGATAAGGCTTTATTAACCAATCGTGTGGCCAATACATCTGTTATCACTTCTCCTGCTGAAGGTATGATAGTTTATGTTAAAGATGAAAAGTGCTTTAAAGGATATGCAAATAGCTTATGGAGAGATATAACCCCATGCTCAGGTGGAACCCCAATCGTTACCCAGCTTAATTGTGGAGGTGGAGCCCTTAATGGCAGCTTTACTTCGGGAGTATTTGGTAATGGTAGTTTTAGCTTACCTTATGCAGGAGGTAATGGGGTTGCTTACTCAGGACAAACTATATTCTCAACAGGAGTAACAGGATTGACGGCGACTTTAAGTGCAGGTACATTAGCTAATGGTTCAGGAAGTTTAGCATATACTATTTCAGGAACACCATCATCATCCGGAACAGCTAGTTTTACAGTAAATTTTGGGGGTCAGTTATGTACATTTAATGTTAATGTAAGCTCTTCCCAACCTCAGGTTATTCTGCTTAATTGTGGAGGTGGAGCCCTTAATGGCAGCTTTACTTCGGGAGTATTTGGTAATGGTAGTTTTAGCTTACCTTATGCAGGAGGTAATGGGGTTGCTTACTCAGGACAAACTATATTCTCAACAGGAGTAACAGGATTGACGGCGACTTTAAGTGCAGGTACATTAGCTAATGGTTCAGGAAGTTTAGCATATACTATTTCAGGAACACCATCATCATCCGGAACAGCTAATTTTACGGTAAATTTTGGAGGTCAGTCATGTACATTTAATGTTAATGTAAGCTCTTCCCAACCTCAAGTTATTCTGCTTAATTGTGGAGGTGGAGCCCTTAATGGCAGCTTTACTTCAGGAACATCTAGTAATGGTACTTTTAACTTACCTTATGCAGGAGGCAACGGAGTAGCTTACATAGGGCAAACTATACTCTCAACAGGAGTAACGGGACTGACGGCGACTTTAAACGCAGGTACATTAGCTAATGGGTCGGGAAGTTTAACATACACTATTTCAGGAACACCATCATCATCTGGAACAGCTAATTTTACAGTAAATTTTGGAGGTCAGTCATGTACATTTAATGTTAATGTAGGTGCTGCAAAATGTGGAGCATATATTGCTCCGGGACAATGGAAAGACTTTATGTGTCACAACTTAGGTGCTGATGTGAGTGCAGATCCTTTTACACCATCAGCATCTATACAAGGAGCTAAATACCAGTGGGGAGCTACAACAGGACAAACAGGAAGATATTATTCCCAAGCAAATGATCAAGCGAATGCAGGATCTATTACAGGATGGAATGCAGGGAGTATATTTGGATTACCTGATAATACTTGGCAGGATGGTGTTAAAACCGTAAATGACCCATGTCCTGCGGGATACAGGGTGCCTACTTCAGCTCAGTGGCAAAGCGTTATGAATAATAACGCGGCAACAAGAGTGGGAACATGGATTAATAGTGCAACGAATTATTCCACAGCCATTAAGTTTGGAGCTTCCTTATTGTTGCCAGCTGCGGGTAACCGCGAACTGGACTTTGGTACGCTTGTCGACCATGGTAACTTCGGATACTATTGGAGCAGTACACAACAGAGTTCCATCTCAAATGCGAATGGCTTGACCTTCAATAACAACATCGCAGGAGTTTACCTAAGCAGTCGTAATTACGGCTTCAGCGTCCGCTGTATTTCAGAATAGATTCTATTGATTTTATAATTTAAAGATTTCTGGCGGCTTTCCCATCGCCAGAAATCTTATTATTACCATTAAAATGAAAATAACAGAGATCTTAGCACAGGAAAATCATCATCATAAAGCTATATAAACAAAGCATTTTTTGGGAGGCTTAAATGATTTTGATCATTATATAGGATATTACATCTATAATCTGTTTTACTTTTTAAATGAAACCAAGATTCAACGTAGCCAAATGCCTTTGTTTACCTTTATTAAATGATTTTATTGCAAAAAAACTTTTTTTAACCTTACGATGATAAAAAACAAAAAAAGATGAAGAATAAATAACCCTCATTATCAACAAATTAGTACATTCATGCATAGCCCAAAGAGGAACGACACCTCGCCAACAAAGATGACAAGGGAATAGGATTGAGCATAGAAAACATTAATATGAGAAGTATGGTGGATAGCGGAAATAGCTCTAAAAATCAATAAATTCAAAAACAGAATTACTAAAAATAACTGATTATCAAAATATTACAAATTTAAAATTTTAATATTAGTTTAACCTTTTTGCTTATCTTTGTTATTCGTCAAAAAGCTAACAATGTCCCTATACCAAAGAATAGCCGAAAAACTGCAATATATCAGTCCGAATTTTTATAAAAAAAGATATTTTAAAAAGCTTAATAAGCTTACTAAAAATAATTTTTCGGAAAGAAATGTAGAGCCGGAGCTGGTTTGGATTAAAGAATATTTACCAAAAAATGCGGTGATACTGGATATTGGAGCCAATGTAGGTACATTTTTGTATCAACTGGAAAACAAACTGAATCATGAAAACATTTACGGTTTTGAACCTAATAAAAAATTGTACCTCCGGCTAAAAAGGCTATTTCCGGGAATGAAAATTTTTCCGCTGGCGCTTTCGGATGAAAATATCACTGCGGAGTTTAAAGTCCCCATCATCAACGGAAAAATGGTGGCATCTCGAGGTACACTGAATATAAACTACAAAGAGAAGGGCGAGCAGAAAAGTTACACCGAAAAAGTAAAAGTGATAAAACTCGATGAATGGGCAGCCATAGAACAGTTTAAAAGACTGGATTTCATAAAGATAGATGTGGAAGGAAATGAGATAAAGACTCTTTTTGGGGCAAAGGAAGTTATCCGGCGGTTTTCCCCCACTCTGATGGTTGAAATGGAGCAAAGGCATCATAATACCCCGATCTGGAACGAAATTTCTGAGGTAGAATCTTGGGGATATGAAGCAAGATATCTCAACAGAGCAGATTTTAATCTTGAAAAGATAACGGAAGAAATACTTTTGAAAAACACAAACGACGAGAAAAATAAAAAAGAATACATTAATAATATCATTTTTATACCTAAAAACAACTGAGAAATCATGAGTGTAGTAGCAAGACAGGGATTCAAGTACTCCATCATTGGTTATCTGGGTTTTTTATTGGGTACCATTTCTGCAATTTTCATTTTCCCAAACGATTTTGAATTTTACGGAAAGCTTCGCTACATCCTTCCCAGCGCAGAATTTTTGGTTCCGTTTGTGGTCTTGGGAATTTCTTATTCTAATGTGAAATTTTTTCATACGGTAGAAAAAGACGGTAAAGAGCAAAATATGCTTTCTTTATCTTTGCTTTTTGTCTTTATTAATTTCCTGATTTTTCTTTTGGTATTTTTTGTGCTCCCTTATCTATACCCAAAGTTCAGACATTCTGAAGCCTGGAAAGCCAAAGAGGTTATTTTACCGATGGTTTTGATTCTTTCATTTTGTACGATTTTTAATAAATATACTTCCAATTATAAAAGAATAGTAATTTCCAACATTTTTGATAATCTTTTTCCGAAAATAGCAAATCTTGGGGCTTTCTGCCTGTTTTTTTATTTTGCTCTTTCTCAGGAGATTGCATTTGCATTTTTCTTCGGAATGTTTGCTTTGATGCTTTTCGGATATATTTATTACACCAACAGGCTAAAGAAAATCAATCTTGATTTCAGCACCGATTACTTTAAAAAGGATGTTTTCTGGAAAGAGTTTTTTAATTATAGCTTTTTCGGGTTCCTAGGAACTTTCGGGAATTATCTTGCGATTAACAGCTTAATGATCGGTGAATTTATGGGCATGGAAGAAAACGGAATTTATGCTGTCTTATACGCTTTGATTTCGCTAATTTCTATTCCGCAGCTTGGTTTATTTAATGTTTCAGCACCGATCATCAGTAAGAATCTTGCAGACGGTGATATGGAAGAACTTGACAGATTTCACAAAAAAACATCCTTGAGCTTATATTTTTTAGGCGCTGTTTTATTTTCCTGCATTATGGTCGGGTTTCCTTTTCTGACACAGTTTATGCCCAAAAACGGAATAATGCTCAGAGAATATGAGCCTGTAATATGGATTTGGGGATCAGCAGTTTTGGTGGATTTGGCGACGGGCTTTAACGGAAATATTATTTCCCTGTCCAAGTACTACAAATTCAATATTCTGGTGATGCTTTTGCTGGCCGGATTGACCATAAGCTTAAACCTTTATTTCATCAAAAATACTGATCTGAAACTTATCGGAATTGCCCTGTCTACAGCTATTTCCCTAACTACTTATAATGTGATCAAAATTGTATTCAATTACATTATGTTCAAGGTTTCTCCGTTAAGCATTGAGATGATTTTCGTTTCCATTATTTGTACATTGGCCGTTACTGTAGCCATTGTTTTACCGGATTTCAATAATAATTTCATCAATATGATCTATAAACCTTCTGTTGTTTTGCTTTTGATCTTTATTGGAAATTATTTCACTAAAGTCTTTCCGATCGAGGATTATTTAAATAAAAATTTTCTTAAAAGTATATTTAAATTCAAGTAATAATTAAACCTTCCAAAATTTTTTCCAGATTTTCCTGAACGGTCTTTTTGTTATATTTTATCTGAAAATCAAAACGTCTGTTTTTAAGCTCTTTAAATTGCTCTAAAATATTTTTCTGCTCAGGAAAAATAAACTCTAATTTGGATGAATAATTTTCAGGAAAAATGGCTATTTTACCGTATTTAATTGTATCCCCTAAGTTTCCTGTCATTTTTGTTATGCCATACATTTCCTTTTGGCTGAAAAAATCAATTTCCTGACGAATCGGGCACCAAAGAATATCTGCCTTCTGCATCCACATTTCAAAATCTCCTGCGGAAACTCTTTCCGGAAAAAAACGGATGGATGTATTTTCCGGCAGATGTGATGATAATTTTTGCAGTTGTTCCAGCTCATGGTCTTTTGCCCTGCCTAAAAACACAAACTCATATTTTACATCAATCCTGGCATTTTGTATAATTTTAAAAATACGTTCGTAATCCCTCCTTTTCTGCGAAACGCCGCCCGGAATTACAATCGTCAGCACTTTATTTTCTACCCTTTTATAGTTTTTAGTATAAAAAACAGGTAAGAACTTATATTTTTCCGATGTCAATTCTTCATCAAGAACTAAAATATTTTTAGCCTTTTTGTAGATTTTTGATGAATTTAATAAACCTTCTTTCCATAATAATTTCAGCCTGTAAAGAACATCAGCCTTGAAAATTTTTTTTATTAAAACCCAATTTGAAGTTGTAATGAAATTAAGGTTATGAACAATAACAGCCGTATTATATTTTTCCGTAATAGCGAGAAAAGTATTAAAGTAACGATGTATGGTTCCGATGATAATAAGGTCATATGCTTTCATTTTTAGCTGATCCAGAATCATGGAGCTGTCGGAAATAAAAACGGAATCACCCCTTCCCACCTGATTTTTAATCTTTTCAGAAAAATAATAATCTACTTCAAACTCTTCAGAATCATCCATAACATCCATGAACGCCAAAGCTACTTCTGCGTGGTGGTTATCGATTTCTATATAGGCAATTTTTTTCAATATTTTTTATAAATTGTATGTTTGATAAGGAATAATGATTTAGGTTTATTTGCTTACTGCTTTCTTTCCTATTTGCCCTTCCCTATTTATCTGTCTACATTTTCAGCCATTTTTTCTTCAGCATTTTCCAGCGTTGGTCATTGATGATTTTTTGTTCTTCTTTTGATATTTTTAATTCAAGTTTTTTTGACCGGCAGTTTTCGTAAGATGAAATAATAGCAAAGAAAAAAGAAACCGACCTCTTTTTCATGGCTTCTTTGGATGAAGCTACATAAGCCAGAAAACGGTTTAATCCCAAAAAATAAAAATACCTGCCATAATATTCTGCAGGCCTTAAAGTATAATCTGCCCCTTTTGTTTTAATTAATTTCACATGAAGATCTGGCAAAACAACTTCTTTCCAGCCCAGATTTTCAAGCAAAATTGAATCAATATTATCCCAGCCTAAAGACTCTCGCAAGCCACGCATTTGAATAAAACTTTCCCTTCTATAAGCCTTCATTGGCCCACGCACATGATGCCTGTTGGAATTCCCTTCATATTTCCAGCTCCCATTTTCCTCAATATATAAAAGCCCACCAACTAAGCCATTTTCCGGAGTATTTTCAAATGATTTTGCTATAGTGTCAAGGTAATTTTCGGGGAGAATAATATCTGAATCGAATTTACAGATGATATCAAACTCATTAATATTTTGAGTATTTAAGCCATTTTTAAAGGCATTGATCACTTTTGAGCCTGGCTGATGTACAGATTTTTGAAGATTAACCGTCTCGAAACGTGAATCTGTATCAACATATTTCCTGATGATGTCCTCCGTACGATCTGTAGAACCGTCATTGACGACCACTACTTTAAAATCCTTACCACTTTGCCGTAGTAAAGAATCAAGTGTGAACGAGAGATTAGATTCTTCGTTATGTGCAGGAATGATGATCAGGAATTTCAAAATGAACGTGGTTGATTTTTGGTTACTGGTTACCTGTTCATAATTGCTAGCTTCTGATTTCTGAAATTAGTCTGTCTGGCATTAAACTAAATATATTAAATCATAACTAAGAACTATGAACTAGTAACTAACAACTATTTATTATGCGGTTTCAGCATATTTTTAGGATCAAGGATTTCGTCCAGCTTTTCCTGGGAAAGAACTCCTTTTTCCAGAACCAGATTATAAACACTTTTTCCTGTTTCTAAGGCCTCTTTGGCAATTTCTGTTGAAAATTTATAGCCAATATACGGGTTTAGTGCAGTTACAATTCCGATGCTATGCTTTACCATATTTAAGCAGACTTCTTTATTTGCAGTAATTCCTACAACGCACTTTTCACGAAGCGTATCCAATGCATTGCAAAGAAAGTTAATGTTTTCCATGATGGCATGGGAAAGTACCGGCTCCATTACATTCAGCTGCAATTGTCCTGCTTCTGCTGCAAACGTTACGGTAAGATCATTTCCTATTACTTTATAGCAGACCTGATTAACCACTTCCGGGATTACAGGATTTACTTTTCCGGGCATGATAGATGATCCCGGCTGCATCGGAGGCAAATTAATCTCAAAAAGACCGGCTCTCGGGCCTGAGGAAAGCAACCTTAAATCATTACATATCTTTGACAATTTCACGGCAAGACGCTTCATTGCTGAAGAGTAAATCACATAAGAACCCGTGTCAGGGGTAGCTTCCACCAGATCTGGTGCGGAAATCACAGGAAAACCAGTCAGCTGCGCTAAGTTTTTGGCACAAAGTACCGCATATCCTATCGGAGCATTGATTCCGGTACCAATAGCCGTGGCTCCCATATTGACTTCTACGAAAAGGTTGGCATTGTTATTTAATTTAGAAATATCTTCTTCAAGAGTTACAGCAAAAGCTTCAAATTCCTGTCCTAAAGTCATTGGAACAGCATCCTGAAGCTGTGTTCGTCCCATTTTTATTACATCTTGAAACTCTCTTCCCTTTGCACGGAAAGCTTCAACAATTTTTTCCAGTTTTTCGACCAGAGTTACATTCATATGAAGTAATCCCATTTTGATAGCTGTAGGATAAGCATCGTTGGTCGATTGAGAAAGGTTAATATGGTCATTAGGTGAGCAAAACTCGTACTGCCCTTTATTTTTTCCTAATTTTTCTAAAACTCTGTTGGCAATTACTTCGTTTGCATTCATGTTAATGGAAGTTCCTGCCCCACCTTGGATCATGTCTACCGGAAACTGATCGTGAAGCTGGCCGTCAAGCAATTCATCACAGACTTCAGCAATTTTAAAATATAGGCTTTCGTCAAATAAACCCAGTTCATAATTTGTTTTTGCAGCGGCCTTTTTTACGAAAGCCAGTCCTTTAATAAATTCCGGGTAAGAAGACAAAAGCTGCCCTGAAATCTTGAAATTATCGATAGCTCTTTGTGTCTGAACTCCATAATAAGCATTTACCGGAACATCCAATTCGCCCAATAAATCACTTTCTTTTCTGAAATTTTCCATTACAGATTTTTTAAGATTTTTAAAGTTTTTAAATATAGCAAAAACGCACCGAAACCGATGCGCTTTAGTGATTTATTTTACAGGATATTTTTGCAATAAAGCCTGTAATATTGAAAATGTTTCAGCATCCATAATCCCGTCGTAATTTTGTGGACGGAAATGATACTGGAACGCTTCGATTGTTTTTTTGGTAGTGTCATCCCATTTACCACTCAGATCAATTCCATACCCAAATTTTTGAAGCTGAGTCTGTACATTGATGATAAATGTAGGATCATTATATTTCAGCTGAAAATCCGTTGAAGTCTCTAAATCGTAATAATTTTTCTTCGCTGCTTCATCATACCACATCCCGATCTGATATTCATCATATAATTTTTTCCATGGAAACATTGGCCCAGGATCCTGTTTTCTTGTGGGTGCTATATCAGAATGTCCTAGAACATTGGTAGCCGGAATCTGATATCTCGTGATAATATCTTTCGCTAAAGCGGCCACCTTTCTTACCTGAACATCATCAAAAGGAGCAAATATTCTTTTCCCTGAAGCATCTGTAGTGAATCCGGTATTAACGATTTCAATCCCTATTGATGTATCATTAAGGTTTTTATCATTTCTCCAGGCACTTACTCCTGCATGGTAAGAGCGTTTATTTTCATCAACCAATTGATAAATTTCATTATCTCCGGTATTATTTACCAGGTAATGTGCACTTACCGCCTGCTGCGTAAGAACGGTAACAGATTTATCGTCCGGAAGAGCCGTGTAATGCAGGATCAGATATCTTTGTCTGAAATTCTGGGCAATAGCCGGAAAATAGGTTTTCACAACTTTATATCCTGCAGGTTTTGCAGAAACGATTGATCCATAACTTATCGTATTGTCATTCTTTGTAGGATCCGCAATATTAGTAGTATAAAATTCTACTCCGCGATCGTTGGTGATTTGTGATTTTGGCTTTTCGGAAATTGGAGTTTTCACAACAGTTTTAGGCTTTGCTACCGGTGTTTTCGGGATATAATGGGTGTTTTTCGTACTTGGCTGGGAAGTACATGAAAAAGCTATAGCACTTAATCCGATGATATATAATGTTTTACGCATTTGTTTATTTTTTTAATCATTTATAAGCTCAAAAATACACAAATTTTTCTTGAAAAATATTTGGTAAATAAAGAAATCTATTCTATATTTGCACTCGCAATAAAGGAATAGCGATCATTAAAAAACGAAGATAAACAGGAGGGTTGCCGGAGTGGTTAACGGAGCAGTTTGCTAAACTGTCGACGCGAAAGTGTCGCAAGGGTTCGAATCCCTTACCCTCCGCTTTCTTATTATATCTTTTTCGGGGCGTAGCGTAGTCCGGTCATCGCGCCTGGTTTGGGACCAGGAGGTCGCAGGTTCGAATCCTGCCGCCCCGACTTAAAGCTTTTTTATTATAATAAATTAGGCGGAATCAAAAATTTTTAGGGTGCGTAGCTCAGCTGGATAGAGCATCTGCCTTCTAAGCAGACGGTCAAAGGTTCGAATCCTTTCGCGCTCACGAAAACTCATAACCTTGTTATGAGTTTTTCTGTTTTTGGCTTTTGACAATACATATTTTAAATTTTTCCACTCTCAAATTCCAAATGATTAACTTTAGCAAGAACAATTCTTTTATTTCCAGGATACCATTTAACTATCTGATTATTAGTAATGTAAAGTTTATAAAAGTTCAGTTAAAAATATTCATAAAAAATTATTCACTATTTATTTTCATTATTTAAAAAAAAAAATCTACATTTGCACCCACAAAAAACAAGGTAATGTTACCTGTTTAGATGATCTCAATCGGGGCGTAGCGTAGTCCGGTCATCGCGCCTGGTTTGGGACCAGGAGGTCGCAGGTTCGAATCCTGCCGCCCCGACTTAAAGCTTTTTTATTATAATAACTAAGCAAAAATCAAATTTTTTAGGGTGCGTAGCTCAGCTGGATAGAGCATCTGCCTTCTAAGCAGACGGTCAAAGGTTCGAATCCTTTCGCGCTCACGATAATGCTAAATGGCACCATTGGAAGACAAATGGTGCCATTTTTTTGTAAATCCAAAAAGAATACAATACTTACTAATCATGGTCGAAAGAAAATTACTTCCGACCATGAAGCCCTAAGAGGCTGTTTATTATTTTTTTAAAATTAATTGAAAATTATTTCACCTTTGATGAGAATCTTCCCGAAATACTTTTAAAAAGAAATAAGAAAACCCCAACAATAATTAGTGCAAAACCCATAGGAATCAAAAAGAAGAAAGGCTCATGAAGATATCCATCTGAAGTAATACTTGATTTCGTAGAATCGAACGATTCAGTGATCATTTTTACGATAAAACACAAAGCTCCTAAGCTTAGAGTAGCTAGTGATATTAAATTTAATTTTTTCATATTTGTTTTTTTAACTAATAAATCTCTCTCAAAAGATATGCCACATTTTCAAAAATTTTATCCGGCAAAAAGACAGTAAAAAAAACACTATAAAAAATATACACCAGTTTTTATTTTATTATGATTTTTTTTAATAATCTTGTTTAAACTTTTTAGAAGCAATTTCCCTCTTTTCACTATATCTTTTGTTTCGCTTCGCTACTCAAAAGGATGCCGTTACAATCGGGCTATGGTTATTGTCGCATTTAAGCAAGGGGAAAGATCTACAGAAAATAAAAAATTTAAACAGATTTAATTAATAATGAAAAAATCCACTTCAGAAATAATTTTTAAAATCATGAATAGAATTTCATTAATAGCTTATTTTTATTTCTCAAGTAATAAACTTATCCACTCTTCACGCTGAAGCTGTTTTTTAAGCGTTAAACTGTTTTCTTTGCAAACTTCCAAAATATCATCCACATCAAAGAAGCATAGTCCTGAAAGCAATAATTTCCCACCATCATTCAATACAGAAACATATGTTGGAATATCTGAAATTAAAATATTCCTATTGATATTTGCTAAAATAATATCATAACTTTTTTTTCCTAAACTTGCGGCAGTTCCCTGTTCGATATCCAGCTTTACTTTATTTCTAGCAGCATTTTCTTTTGAATTTTCTACCGACCATTCGTCGATGTCTACGGCTTTTGTGTCACCGGCTCCATTTTGCTTTGCGTAAATGGCCAAAACCGAAGTTCCACAACCCATATCAAGCACTTTTTTACCATTGAAATTAATATCCATCATTTGCTGGATCATTAAATGAGTTGTCGGGTGATGCCCCGTTCCGAAAGACATTTTTGGTTGAATAACAATCTCATGCATTCCCGGAACAGTTTCATGGAACTCTGCTCTGATCAGGACCTTATCATCAATATTAATGGGTTCAAAATTCTTTTCCCACTCCTCGTTCCAGTTGATGTTTGGCATTTCCTGGAAAGTGTATTTTATATTTACATTTTCGTTTTCAAAAAGCGGTAGTGCTTTCAGCTCTTCCACATTAAATAGCTCTTTCTGAATATATCCCAAAATACCATCAATCTCTTCCGTAAAGCTGTCAAAACCTATTTCTATAAGTTCTGCCATTAATATTTCGTTCCAAGGCTGAAGCGGAGAAATCTTGAAATTGAATTCTAAATAATTTTGCATATGAATAATTTGTTGCAAAAATAAAACTACTTTTTTGATTTATTGGAATATTATATTTGCAAAGAACGTAAAGTTTAGTAAAAAGCAGTTGTGTGTCATTACGGATGGATTGAAGGTCTGCGAACGAAGTTCAAAAGCGACGAAGCAATCTCAATAAACAGAAGATTTTATTCTCTTTAAATTTTGTTTGGATGCTTTCAGCCCAACATCCTTTATCGGAAATTGATCCTGTTAACGGTTTTGTGGTAACGAAAAGAAAATTTGCTCTTTTAAGATCATAAATCTGTTTCAGCCATTTGTAATTATTATTCCAAAGCCGGTGTCAGTATTTTCATGATAAAATGACAAATACCATATGTATATCTCATTAAAGATTAAATTTTAATCATTATTTAAGCAATCAACAAAAAAGCTCACCTCCAAAGAGACAGACTAGTGTGAACTAATAGAGATGGAAGAATGAAGTTAAAAGTTATTATCGGCTTAAATATTTAAAAAATCAAACAGATTACCATTACCTGTTGACAATCGTTACTTCTTTCCTCCAGCAGCTTCAGTTCTGTTTCAACAATAGGTTATTTATTTTTAAGCTGATCCGGAATGTTAGTTGTAACGAATCCGATACCTTGCTGTTTCAATTCTTCATAAATACCTACATCATCCACCGTCCATGCATTTGTAATTAATCCTAAAGCTTTTGCATCGGTAATCCAAGTCGGATTTTTCTGGAAAATGCTGTAATGATAATCGATCCCGTCTAAACCTTCATCCTTGATTTGTTGAGGAGAAAGCTCCCCTTTCAAATACTGAACTTTAAAAGTCGGCTCCAGTGTTTTGATTTCCTTGCAGATATTCAGGCTGAAAGAAATGAACTCGCTTTGATTTTCCAGCTTCATATCTTTAATCATTTTGATTGTTTTCGCCGTTAGCTCATCTTCTTTTTCTTTGGTTTTATCAGGTTTTATTTCAACAATAAGCTTTAGTGACTTGTCTTTTTGACCTTGTTCTAAATAATCTTTCAGCCTCGGAATATTTTCGCCATTTGATAATTTTACCTTTTTCAGTTCTTTAAAATCAGTTTCAGAAATTTCCATTTTCGCGTGATGTTCATCATGATTCACAACCAAAACTCCGTCTTTCGTCATCCTTACATCGAATTCTGAACCGTAAATTTTTAAATTCTGAGCATTTTCCAACGACTTCAGAGAATTTTCCGTTGTCGGAGGCTGCGACTGAAAATAGCCTCTGTGTGCGATAACCTGGGTTTGTGTCTTCATTAAAACTGTACTTAAAAATGCTAACCCTAAGATAAAATTTTTCATAATATGAATTTATTATTTATTAAAAGTAATTAAACTAATGTAAATGGTCAATTGTGCATTCACTTTGATCTGAATCTGGTAAAGATTTTCGGATAACGGCTCCAGTCCACTTGTGTTTAAGCTGTATTTAAGCTGTTTCGTAACCGAATAGAACCCTGTAATTATAAAGTCATATTTCCGTAGATTTGTCGATTCCTTTTTCTTTGTCCAGCAAATTCGCCACATTAAAAAAATATACCGAAAGCTCAAATGTACCGATTTTTTCAAATTTGATTTTCTTTGCAGCATATAAATCCCAAACTCTATAAAATCCGTTCTTTATACCATTTCTTCATCCGATCTGATTATAATAGTCTGTAATATAATTTTTAATGCTTTTCCTACTTCAAGATTATCAACTAAAGTTGGGTAAAATATGGGAAAATATACACCTGATTGTTGGTATCAACGAAATCTCCATTTATGTTTTCACCTACCATTAAAAAGAAACCGTTATAAGAAGTATTCTCTATTAATCTTTCATTATCCAATGTGAAATAATTAATTTAAAGATTTTTTAAATTATATTAAAACATTATGTTAAACTATTTTTAACATCAAAATTATCTCGCAGATAAGCAGTTTGTTAGAATTTATTAAGTAATTTTAATTTTATCAAAATATTTGATTCTCTTATTTTCTAAATTGGAATTACTTTAATTATTTTTGCTAAAAAGATAGAAATTCAATGTCCGAAAACATTCAACAAAAAATAGAACAGCTCCGTAAAGAGCTCCATCAGCACAACGAAAATTATTATCTTCATGACACCCCTACGATATCGGATTTCGATTTTGATATGTTGCTTGAGGAACTTCGTGACCTGGAAGCAAAATACCCGGAATTTTATGACGAAAACTCCCCGACCGTGCGTGTTGGAGGGGGCATTACCAAAGTTTTTCCTACGGTTCAGCATAAATTCAGAATGTATTCTCTGGACAATTCCTATGATTTTAATGATCTCGAAGACTGGGAAAAAAGAATCATTAAAACCATTGACGACCCCGTAGAATTTGTTGCTGAATTAAAATACGACGGCGCATCCATTTCCATTTTATATGAAAACGGGAAACTGACTCAGGCGGTGACTCGTGGAGATGGTTTTCAGGGAGACGAAATTACCGGAAATGTACGAACCATTTCGGATATTCCGTTAAAATTAAAAGGAGACTTTCCTGAACACTTTTATATGCGTGGAGAGATTTATTTAACAAGAAAAAATTTCGACAAGATCAATATGCTTCGCGAGGAAGAGGGCCTCGACCCGTTTATGAACCCACGAAATACAGCCAGCGGAAGCTTGAAAATGCAGGACAGCGGTGAAGTGAGAAAACGAGGGCTTTCATCGGTATTATATCAGTTCATTTCAGAAGATATCTCTGTAGAAACGCATTGGGAGTTATTGGAAAACGCAAAATTTTGGGGGTTTAAGACTTCTCAGCAAGCAAAATTGTGCAGAACGTTGGATGAAGTAAAGGAGTTTATCAATTTTTGGGATGTTGAAAGGCATAATTTACCTTTCGAAATAGATGGTATTGTTTTAAAAGTCAATTCTTTACAACAGCAAAAACAGCTTGGATATACAGCAAAATCTCCACGATGGGCGATGGCTTATAAATTTAAAGCTGAAAAAGTTGAGACAGAATTGCAAAGAGTTTCTTATCAGGTTGGAAGAACCGGAGCGATTACTCCCGTTGCAAATTTAAAACCGGTTTTATTAGCCGGAACCATCGTAAAAAGAGCATCTCTGCATAATGAAGATATAATCAAAAAACTGGATTTACATGAACACGATTCCGTTTATGTAGAAAAAGGAGGTGAAATTATCCCGAAAATTGTTGGGGTAAATACAGAAAAAAGAACTGCCGAAAGCAAAGAAATCGAATACATCAAACACTGCCCTGAATGCGGAACTGAATTGGTAAAAATTGAAGATCAGGCGATCCACTTCTGCCCAAATGAGCTTCATTGTCCGCCGCAGGTGGTAGGAAGAATGATTCATTATGTTTCCAGAAAGGCTTTAAATATTGAAAATTTAGGCAGCGAAACCATCGAACAGCTTTACAGGGAAAAACTGATTGAAAATCCTGCCGATTTTTATGCCTTAGCCAAAGAACAGCTTCTCCCATTAGAAAGGATGGCAGAAAAATCTGCACAGAATATCATCTCGGGAATCGAAAAATCCAAAGAAATCCCGTTTGAAAAAGTCCTGTACGGAATCGGAATAAAGCATGTAGGAGAAACGGTTGCGAAAAAATTAGTGAAAAATTTCCCAACCATTGAAGATCTGAAAAACGCAACTGTGGAAGAACTTTGTCAGGTGGAAGACATCGGAATGAAAATAGCGCAGAGCATTGTTGAATTCTTTAATAATTCTGAGAATGTTTTAATGCTTGAAAGATTAAAATCTTACGGTGTCCAGCTTGAAAAAGGAGAAATTACTAACAAAGTTTTGTCAAATGTTCTGGAAGGAAAAACATTCCTCTTCACCGGAAAATTATCCTTATTTACAAGAGAAGCCGCTGAAGAAATGGTAGAAAAGCATGGCGGAAAAAACATTTCAGCCGTTTCCAAAAACCTGAACTATCTTGTGGTAGGCGAAAAAACAGGAAGTAAGCTCAAGAAAGCTCAGGATATCGGCACCATTGATATTCTGGATGAACAGCAGTTTTTAGATTTAATTGAATTTAAATATTAATTACAAGACGGTCTTTTCGGGCAGTCTTTTTTGTAAAATAATCTAAATCATAAGTAACAAAAGTATTTTTATAGTAACTTTATTCTAAGAAGTTAAAATTTTAAAACATGGAATTTTTAAAGGATCATTCTACACAAAATGAATTGCTGCTGATTTTCATTTCGGTAGTTCTCGGGATTCTGATTGGTGCAGAGCGGGAATACCGCAATAAATCAGCTGGCTTGCGTACCTTTATTCTCATTTGTTTCGGATCCTGCCTTTTTACAATTCTATCCATAAAAATAGGGGTTAATGATCCAGATCGCATCGCTGCCAATATTATCACTGGAATAGGTTTCTTAGGTGCTGGGGTTATCTTCAAAGGTGATAATAAAATCAACGGAATCACCACAGCCACAACCATTTGGGCAACGGCATCCATCGGAATGGCAGTAGGCTCAGGATATGTTTATCTTGCTTTTTTGGGTACGCTACTAGTCTTGGTTATTTTAAACTCGCTTACATACTTTGAAAAACTTATTGATAAAGAACATAAAATCCGTGAGTATAAAATTGCTGTGGTCAATTATCACGATATTGCCCACTGTGAGGAGATTTTTAAAAAACATCATTTGAGGTTTCAAATGTCGAAACAACAATATACACAGGGTAATCTGGCCACATCTTGGATTGTTACAGGAAAAAATGCCAATCATCTGGCTTTAATGAAAAGTTTGATGGAGGATAAGAAAATTATAGCTTACCAATTTTAAAACAAAAAATAAAGGAATAACACCTTTATTTTTTCTTGAATACGTAGAGGCTTTTATTCGGTCTGTCGATAGACTCATATTTTCTTTGTAAATTAGGACAAAATTTTGATTATGACAAAAAAGATACTTTTATCTGTATTTCTTTTGCCGGCTATAATGACGTTTGCACAACAATACGGTGGAATGTGGATTCCAACAGAGCTTAATGAAAAGGAAATGAAAGACTTAGGAATAAAAATCTCTGTAAAAGACATTTTCAATTCTCAAAAAGCGAGCATAAAGGATGCTGTAGTACAATTCAATGGGGGGTGTACCGCGGAAATTATTTCGCCAAAAGGTTTGTTATTAACCAATCACCATTGTGGCTACGGACAGATTCAGGCACATTCCACAATACAGAATGACCTATTATCAAACGGTTTCTGGGCAAAAAACCCTCAGGGAGAGCTTCCGAATCCGGGTCTAACTGTAGACTTTATTATTGATATTAAAGAAGTTACTAATCAAATTTTAGACGGTACGGAACATCTTACTGAACCCGAGCTTTCAAAGAAAATAGCCAATAATATTGAGAGTTATAAAAACGCTCAAAAAATAGAACCTTACCAGTCAATTTCCGTAAAATCAATGTATTACGAAAATAAATTCTATGCTTACACCATCGAAACATATAAAGACATCCGATTGGTAGGAGCACCGCCTCAAAGCATCGGGAAATTTGGGTCTGATACGGATAATTGGGTTTGGCCGAGGCATACGGGAGATTTCTCTATGTTCAGGATTTATGCCGATAAAAACAACAAGCCTGCAGAATATTCCAAAGAAAATGTTCCATACGTTCCGAAATATTTCCTTCCTGTTTCCATTAAAGATAAAAATGAGAATGACTTCACTTTTGTTTTTGGATTTCCGGGAAAAACAACGGAATATCTTCCTGCCATTGCCGTGGAAAAAATAACGAAAGATATTGATCCTGCGAGGATTGCAGTAAGAGATATCGCACTGAAAACGTTGGATGAAAAAATGCGTACCGATGATGCAACCCGTATCAAATACGCTTCAAAATACGCTTACGTA
This sequence comes from Chryseobacterium sp. RU37D, assembly GCF_900156075.1. Classification (GTDB taxonomy): domain Bacteria; phylum Bacteroidota; class Bacteroidia; order Flavobacteriales; family Weeksellaceae; genus Chryseobacterium. The sequence continues at coordinate 18,031 of NZ_FTMM01000009.1, forward strand.
GCCAACTACTGGAAAAAATGGATCGGTGAGGTGGAAGGCTTGAAAAAATCTAACGCCGTTGAGAAAAAAGCAATGTATGAAGGTTCATTGAAGGCTAAAAATCATGAAATTAAATCAACACTAGACCAATTAAACAAACTATATAACGACCAGACACCTTTTGCATTAAATAATACCTACTACACGGAAGTAATCAAAAACGCAGAAACACTGAAGCTTGCAAATGATTATTATACTTATATAACCGCCGTGGAAGCCGGAAGAATGGACGAAAAAGGGACTGCAGCTCTAAAGAAAAAGCTGGTTCCTTTCTATAAAGATTACAGCGCAGAGCTAGACGCAAAGGTCACAGCAAAGTTGCTAGCGCTTTATGCTAATAAGACCGCTCCACAATTCTTACCGACAGGTTTTGAAAAATACAAAAACGAAGCCCAGAATATCCAGTATTTTGAAGAAATTTCCAAAAACTCAATCATTACAGGAAGAAGTGAAGTGAATGGCGCGTCAATATCCCAGGATATTGATAAAGCATTTTCTAATCAGGACCAATTAATCAAATCATTGAAAAAAGATCCTGTTTATCAGCTTTTTATATTAATGAGGGATACCTATATGACAAAAGTTGATCCTCAATTTACCTCTTTACAGTCGAAAATTGATGCGCTTCAGAAAACTTATATGGCCCAGCAAATAGCAACAGATAAAGACAAAAAATTCTTCCCGGATGCCAATTCTACCCTTCGTGTAACATACGGAAAAGTAAAAGGTTCTTCACCGAGAGATGCAGTTTCTTATAATTATCAGACGCATCTGGCAGGGGTGATGGAAAAATATATTCCGGGAGATTATGAGTTTGATGTTCCTAAAAAGCTGATTGATCTTTACAATAAAAAAGATTTTGGAATTTACAAAGATAAAACCGGTGATGTTCCCGTAGGATTTACAGCGACAAATCACACCACAGGAGGAAATTCCGGAAGCCCGGCTCTTGATGCAAACGGGAATCTTATCGGGCTGAACTTCGACAGACAATGGGAAGGAACCATGAGCGATATTAATTACGATCCTCGTTTCAGCCGAAATATAATGGTGGATACAAAATATATCCTTTTCATCATTGATAAATACGCTGATTCAAAATGGCTAATTGATGAAATGAAAATTGTGAAATAATTTTAAATCAAAACAATATGGAACCCCGAAAATTTTCTTTCGGGGTTTATTTTTTTATGAGCAATGATTCTCTCGTTTTATTAATTAAAAATAAAAGCGCGAGCGAAGCGAGCGTCAAAGCTGTTAGTATTAGAAACGTTATGCTAAAACTGTCGAAGCATCTCCATACCATTTATTAATGTCCAAAAATATCTTTAAGGCTTACTTCTTTAAATGTTCCCATTTGAAGAACAGCATCCATATTCAGGTTTTCTTTTTTCCCAATAATGGCTGTATTAAATTGAATTGATTTTACGTAATTATTATAAAATTCTTTCAGATCCTCAAACTTCAGACTTTCAATCTGCTTATAAATATCTTTCCTGAAATCGTGATGAATGTTTAATTTTTTCAATCTTAAGGTATTAAAGAAAATATTCGTTCTTGTAATCCTTGTGGAGGCAATCTGTTTCAAAGCTGCATTTCTTGCATTTTCAAACTGGATCGGCACTTCTGGAAGATCGGTCATTAGTTCAGTTATTGTATCAACGGCGATCTGCAATTTATCCGGCTGTGTCCCAATGTAGGTGGTAATATAATCAGGATGATTAAGTTCAGAATTAGCGGCATAAGAAACATAGGCAGAATACGCGAGGCTCTTACTTTCACGGATTTCCTGAAAGACAATCGAAGACAGACCACGGCCGAAATATTCATTAAAAACATTAATTTTCCCAAAGTTTTCAGTGTTAACCAAATGTCCTCTTCCCACTTTGCTCATTTCCATCTGAACCATATCATAATCGGTAAAATACACATTTCCATTAGTTTCTCTTTCCGGATATTCCTTAGGCTCCGGAATCTGACACACTGCATTTTCAATGTATTTCCCGATATATGATGAAAAATTTTCAAAATCTTTTCCATAGAAAAATATCTCATATGGAAATTTGAATAATTTTTTCATTCTATCCGTAAAAATTTCCACCCTACTCGTTTCAAGCTCTTCTTTCGAAATAATATCCGTAAAGCGAGAAAACTCACCCAATTTGGTATAATTGGTTAATGCAGTCATAATCCTTCCCTTATCCCTCTTCATCACTGCACGGTTTTCCAATACGGTATCTACAAACTGGTTATAAATTTCCTGATCCGGTTTCACTTCATACAGCCAGTGTTGAAGCAGCTCAATACTCCTTTCAATATTTTCTTCCAGACCGGTTAAAGATATGGTGAGCTGATCATTGGTGGTTTTAAAATCATTGGTAACCCCGATTTTAAAGAATTCTTTTTTAAGATTTTCCGGTGTAAATTTTTCAGTCCCTAGGTATTGCAAAACCTGAGTGGAAATCCCCAATTCGCGATCGTGATCACTTCCAAAAGGGAAAATGAAATGAACCTGTGCAATGTCATTATATTTATTTTTAACGAAACTTAATTTTTTATCTTTAACGGAGACTGTTTTTATTTTTTTCTGATAATCAATAAATTCCGGTTTTATATCTTCTGTTTTTTCGGCTAAAATTTGTTGCAAAAATTCAGATTGTGCTTCACGGTTAATTTTGACGGGTGTAATTCCAGGATTCTCTACCCTGATCAGCTTGTCATTGACACCTTTTTCCTTATAAATAATCACATAATTATCCTTGAAAAATTCATTCGCGAAAGCTACAACATCTTCTTTTGTAAATGCAGCATATTCATCCATTTCGTTCAGTTCCTGCTCCCAGGTTCTGCCTTTTATGTAGGTATCGTAGAGATTAGTTGCCAATCCGTCCGCTGTTTCCAGTATCTTCATTCTCTGGACTTTAAAGTCATTGATGATGGCCGGAAGCATCCAATCTGGGAACTCACCCCTTTTTACAAGCTCAATTTGTTCCAGAGCCAAATCTTTTGCTTCATCCAGCGTCTGTGTTTCCTTAGGAACGGCAACGATTGAGAAATAGCCATATTCTTTCAATCCCACTGAAAAGGCCTGCCCCCAAAGCAGTTTTTGAGTCTGATTGATATTTAAATCCATCAGCCCGGCCTCTCCTCTGTTGCTCAGGATATTCACAACAACGTCAGCCATCATTGCTTCTTTCGTGCCGTAGCTTTCGGTTCTCCAAGCCAGCTGAACCCTTGAAGTGGTCGGGCTTTTCACTGTTCTTTTTACAATTTCGGTAATCGGTTTTTCAACTACCTGCATTTTTTTCGGCAATTCCCTATACGGAATTGTTCCAAAATATTGATCTACCAGCTGAATTGTTTCTTCAAAATCAAAGTCGCCCACCAGGACCATTGCATAATTGTTAGGAACATAATATTCATCAAAATACTCATGAATAGCCTTCATAGAAGGATTTTTCAGGTGCTCTGCCTTTCCCAGCGTAGTCTGCTGCCCGTTGGGATGGGTAGGGAAAAGGGCGTCCATTAATTCATATTGCACCAGCCTTGTATCATTGTCTTGCGCTCGGTTGAATTCTTCGTAAACCGATTCCAATTCTGTATGAAAAAGCCTTAAAACCAGATCAGAAAAACGTTCTTTTTCAACTTTCAGCCATTTTTCAAGCTCGTTGTTGGGAATATTGTTTTTATAAACCGTTTCATCGAACCACGTGTGGGCGTTTGTCCCCGTAGCACCTAAGGAAGAAATGGCCTTATCATATTCATTGGCGATAGCATACTGGCTGGCTTCCTGAGAAACTTCGTCTATTTTTCTATAAATTTTTTTCTTTTTTTCTGGATCATTTTCGGTTTTATGTTTTTCGTATAAATCAGAAATCTGATTTAATAATTCCCTTTCTTTCTCCCAATCCTGAGTCCCGATTTTTGAGGTTCCTTTAAACATCATATGCTCAAGATAATGCGCCAAACCTGTATTGTCAGCCGGATCATTATTGCTTCCTGTTCTCACCGGAATATAAGTCTGAATCCTCGGAGCGTCAAAATTCTGAGCAAGAAAAACCCTTAAGCCGTTTTTCAAAGTATAAATTCTTACCTTATTTTCGTCGTGAGAAATAGTGATGTATTCGTAATTGCTTTTATCTGTATGAATTGTTTCGCTGTATCTTTTTACCATCATAAATAACTTATTTTCATTCTAAAAACAGAATGCATTACAAATGTAAGGAATCGAAAGAAAATCTTTCCATTTTAAATTTATTTAAATCTATTCAAGTACTAGATCCTGGCAGGACATTATCCTGCAATCTGAGATATTTTGAAATTAAATTTTAAAATGTATATTAGCAGAAAGCATGATGAAACAATGTTCTATCATATCTTTTTTACATCCTAAAAATCAATTATTTTCATATAAAATTTTAAATTTTTTACAACTATTTTTATCATTAATAAAATATATTTAATATCAAAAAAAACATAATCTCAACCTTCCTGAACCTTCATACCGGAGAAGTAAACTCCGCAATTGTTCTTGAAAATGTTACCCGCAGTGTTTCTTTCCGGGGAGTTAATCTCTGAATCCTCTCATGAGCAGATTCCAAGACCTGTCTCTGTGGAAAATGTATCGCTTCTCTTTAATTTATCTAGGCGGGATAGAGTATTTTGATTAATTAAATATTTCATATAAATAACAAAAATGGCAATTGAAATCAGGTAATTTATTTTAAAAGTTTTTTTAATTTTCTTGAACCTAAACAAATTAAGTCTATTCTCTTTTTAAGTAGATTCTAAAAATTTAAGCCATATAAAGCAAAACTTCCGCTAATTGCGGAAGTTTCTATCAAAACCAATAACCTCCCACTATAAAAAAGGAGTATGCTGAACGGCTAACCGTATGCCTGTGACAACAGATAAATTGCAAGATATACAACAGCAGATAAAACAGATAAACAAAGCGCAAGTAGAAGCGCAATTTTCAAAAGTCTCATTTGTGTTTGAATTAATTTTCAGCAAACATACTATATTTTTTCAAAATAACAAAAAGCCATTGATAATGAAATATTTACGCTTAGAAATTAATTTAATTATATTTTTTAAAATGTAGAATTATTTTAATATTTAATGAATTATTATTTACGTAAAAAACAGAAAAACTCCCGGTATTACTGGAAGTTTTTTATTTTAATTTTTTTTTTTGAAAAATATTCTACTGTTGATTATTCTTTATGATTCAATAAAAAAACTATCTTATTTTTATCGGTTCAAAAAAACTTAACAGGTTTTAAAGCCTGTTAGGTTGTGATTTATTCACTCAACAAATTCCTTAAAAGTTATAAAAGGGTTTATTAATTATACTTGATAAAATTAATGCGCTTCCAGCCAGTTATTCCCTACTCCAACTTCTACCAGTAAAGGAACCTGCGTTTCAATGGCGCTTTCCATTTCCATTTTGATGATATTGGTAGCCACTTCAATTTCATCGATTGGAGCTTCAAAAACCAATTCGTCATGAACCTGCAGCAGCATTTTTGTCTGCAGTTTTTCTTTTTCCAACTCTTTCTGGATCTTGATCATCGCAATTTTCACTACATCCGCTGCACTTCCCTGAACCGGTGCATTCACAGCATTTCTTTCTGCATGGCCGCGAACTACAAAATTATTGGAATTAATATCCTTCAAATGTCGTTTTCTTCCTAGAAGCGTTTCTACATAACCTTGCTGGCGAGCCTTATTTACCTGCTCCGCCATGTATTCTTTCAGCTTAGGATAGGTTTCAAAATAAGCTTCGATCATCTGCTTGGCTTCCGTTCTGGATAAGCCGGTCTGCTCAGCTAGTGCAAAAGCGCCCTGCCCGTAAATAATCCCGAAGTTTACTGTTTTCGCCTGGCTTCTCTGGACTTTTGAGACTTCTTCCAGCGGAATTTTAAACAATTTTGCAGCTGTAGAAGCGTGGATATCTTCACCGTCCTGGAAAGCCTTGATCATGTTATCTTCACCGGAAATTTCAGCGATAAGACGAAGCTCGATCTGCGAATAATCAGCAGAAATGATCTTTTTTCTCTCACCTGAAACAAACGCACCACGAATTTGCTGCCCTCTCAATGTCCGGATCGGAATATTCTGCAGATTCGGGTTTACACTTGCCAGACGACCTGTTGCAGCCGTTGTCTGCGAAAAATTGGTATGAACACGGTTATCAAATTTATCAATCTGCGACGGCAAAGCATCTACATATGTTGATTTCAGCTTCTGATATGTTCTGTATTCCAGAATATGCTTGATGATCTCATGCTTAGAAGCAAGCTTTTGAAGAATATCTTCCGAGGTCGCGTACTGTCCGGTTTTTGTCTTTTTGGCTTTTGGGTCGAGCTGCATTTTTTCAAACAAAATTTCCCCTAACTGCCTCGGTGAGTTCATATTAAATTCATCTCCGGAAAGCTCAAAAATTTTTGATTCCAGTTGTTTTAAATCATTCTCCAGATCAACACTCTCCTGAGCCAGCCATTTTTCGTCCAGGGAAATTCCAGCAAGCTCCATTTTAGCCAAAACTTCCATTAAAGGCATTTCAATACTGAAGAATAAATCTTCTAAATTTTCTTTTTTTAACTGAGGTGCAAACAGCTCATACAGCTGGAAAGTGACGTCTGCATCCTCCGCCGCGTAATCTGTCTGTGTCCTTAAATCGGCATCCCTGAAATTACCCTGATTTTTCCCTTTTTTACCGATTATGGTTTCAATGGAAACAGGTTTATAATTAAGATAAACTTCTGAAAGATAATCCATTCCGTGTCTGCCATCCGGATTTAAAAGGTAATGGGCAATCATGGTATCGAACATGGCTCCTTTTACCGTAATTCCGTATTGTTTCAGGATTTTATAATCGAATTTTAAATTATGGGCTACTTTTACTAGATCTTCTTTCTCAAAAAATGGCCTGAAAATTTCCAATGTCTGAAGTACTTCACCTCTATCTTCAGAAAGAGGTATGTAGTAAGCGAGGCCTTTTTTATAAGAAAAACTCATTCCCACCAATTCGGCTTCCAGCTCATTAAGAGAGGTAGTTTCGGTATCGAAGCATACTACTTTCTGCTGTAGCAAGTTATCTACCAATATTTTATGAGCCTTCGGATTGGCTACAAAATGATACAGATGATCGTTCTGTTCTATGGTTGATTTTGTGGAAGTGGCCTGATCTAGCTCTTCATAGGTTGCGAAAAGATCAAGCTGGCCGACTGCCTGTGCGACTTTTTGCTGCGGTGTGGTTTCTGTAACGGTCACCTCAATTTCTGTAATGGCCGTAGTAACCACTGCCGAAGCAAAAGCTCTGTAAAGATTTTCATACAGTCTTCTGAACTCTATCTCATCAAAAACTTCTTTTACTTTCTCAAAATCAGGTGTTTCAAGATCATATTGCTCCTGATGAAATTCAATGGGAGCATCGCAGATGATGGTTGCTAATTTTTTAGATAAAATCCCCCGTTCTGCAGAGGCTTCTACTTTTTCTTTAAGCTTTCCTTTTAGCTGATCTGTATTGGCCAGCAGGTTTTCAATGCTTCCGAATTCTTTCAGGAATTTCATGGCTGTTTTTTCACCAACCCCTTCCAGCCCGGGAATATTGTCAACAGCATCCCCCATCATCGCCAGAAAATCGATCACCTGCTTCGGATCTTCAATTTCATATTTGGCTTTTACTTCTTCAACGCCTAAAATTTCTATGTCCCCTCCTTTTAGACCTGGCTTATAAATCTTGATCTTATCGGTAACCAGTTGCGCAAAATCTTTGTCAGGTGTCACCATAAAGGTTGTATAGCCTTCTTTTTCAGCTTTACAGGCAATGGTTCCGATCACATCATCCGCTTCATAACCTTCAACACCCAAAATAGGGATGTGCATTGCTTCCAAAATCCTATGTATATATGGAATGGCAATTTTAATGGCTTCAGGGGTTTCACTTCTGTTTGCCTTATAATCAGAGAAATCACCTGTTCTCACACTGGCCTCCCCAACATCGAAAACCACCGCCAGGTGTGTTGGCTTTTCTCTTCTGATCAGTTCTATCAGAGAGTTGGTAAATCCAAAAATCGCCGAAGTGTCCAATCCTCTGCTGGTAAGCCGCGGATTCCTGATCAATGCATAATATCCCCTGAAAATCATCGCATAAGCGTCGATGAGAAATAGCCTTTTATCTTGTGTTGTGCCCATATTTTCCATAAAGAACAAATATAAGAAATACAATCTTTTCTTTTGCCTTAAAACATAAGAAACCAATCTCAAGTTTTGACTTTGCAAACATAGGAGACAGCCTCTGGCGAAAATTCAAAATATTTTTGACAGAATGGTATAATAAATAATCTAAGGCTGAATACTTAAATCGTCAGCTTTTTATTTTACGGAATTGGCACACGGTCTCATTTTCCCAGTCGCGATTGAAGCATTTGTTTGAGTTCATTTTCTTGGTTTTGGTGCGGGGTGGGCCTTCGGCCCACCCCGCACCAAAACCAAGAAAATAGCGAGTGCGGAAAGCGTGAAATAGTTCCGAAAAAAGGCCTCTTTACAGGGCTTTCATTTGTATTAAATATTTTAATCTAATTCTGCTTTTGAGAATAGATCCTGAATTAACATTTCGTCTTCGCAGGCTTTTTTAAAATCTGTAATAAATTCTTTGAGAACTTCCGGGTTTGACGAATAGGCACAGAACATATCTGCTTCAGGATCAAACTTGATGTCATCAGACATGGCGGGTTTCTTCTCACTGATGAAAACTTTTGCCAAAGATGACCAATCATACCCGTTTCCTTCAAAGCCTTCGTCTTTTCTCCATTCGAAAATTTCCGGTTTGTAAGTTCCTGCATTTAAACATACTGAATACGTTTTTTCTGAGGCTACCCAAAAAAAGGGTTTAATCGTTGTTTCAAAGTTGTACGCTTCCATACTTTAGTAATTTTATTTCCTTATTAAAGATAATAAAATTCTGTTTTGGGAGATTTTTTATAACATTAATTAACTTTTTCAAATTAATTTTAACTGATGAAATTTTTAAATCCAATTTCCAGAATCTGAAATAATTTCAGAAAAATCTCCCACTGGGTATAGTTTTCCTCAATATCAAATCCTACACTATAGAATGAGTAACTTTTTCTTTTTAAAGTCTAATGTACAACGGGTTTATAATTAATAAATAATTTAATAAAAAAACAGCACGCAAAAAGATTGTATGCTGTTTTATTAAAAAAATTTAAAAATCTATTTCTGTTTAATGAAATTCAGATATTTTTCCGGACAATCAAAATGCTGATAAGCATTCATAGAATTACCCATATTTTGGATCAACATTTTATCTCCAGTGATTTGTGCACCGATTTCGCCCATCAAAACAGTCCCGTCACTTCCTATAGAAGCATTTCCAGAGGCAATTACTTTGGCTTTATCAAATATTTTGAATTTAGGCTGATCATTTTCAGATTTAATCTCAATAGAGAACCTTCCTGGTTCACAAGGACTTGTACCAACATATTTACCTTCAAATGAGCTCTTTGCAACATTAGCAGAGTCTGCTTTTGCTGATTCTTTATCAGAAGATTTTGTTGTCACCGAATCTGAATTCTTTGCTGAATCTGTATCAGCATTCATAGACTGAGAAACAGAAAATGAATCTGAAGATTTTGTTTCCGGACGTGTTTCATTTTTTTTACAGGAAATTACGGAGAGACTGGCAACAAGACAAAGATTGATAATATTTTTTCTAATCATAAATTTTATTTACAGTTATTGAATCGCAACAATATAAATGCCAAAATTTTAAATTTAAAATAGACTTGCCAACTTTAAAAATAAATAAAAATATATGATATTTAAATCACTATTATTATTTTCAACAAAAAATAAATTATACATTCAAATCACAATATTTTAAGTTTGATTTAATTAATATTTTTAAAGAATAAAAAACTTTTATAACCTTATCCATTTTATATTTCTCAACTTTATCAACCTGGCCATTCGATGAATAATTGCATTCGTTATATTTAAGGCCGTTGACGTAATTTCTGTCTTCGGTAATATTTTTGTTGTAGTCGATTGAATACTTTTTTCAATCCAATAGTCATTTTTATATGATTATTGGTTTTTTATTTCAACAAAAGAACGATTGACAAATATATCAACCGCCTTACGGAAAAACTTGGGTTGAAAACAAAACTACACCTCATCTGCTTCTGTGTAGAGAAGGATACTATAATTCTAGCATATAAAGCCGAGTTAACACAATATTAATACAAATTAAACATTCTATTTTCAACTCTTTATCAAAAAATATTTTACCACTAATTTGCTAATATTCAATTTTTTTAACTAAATTTGCACACCTAAAATTTAAAATTAAAAAAGGAAATGACAAAGGCAGAATTGGTAAACACCATCTCAAATAAGTTGGGAACAGAAAAGAATGAGACACAGAAAGTTGTAGAAGCTTTTATGCAAGAAATCAGAACTTCTATGTATAATGGGGATAACGTTTATCTTAGAGGTTTTGGATCTTTTATCATTAAAACAAGAGCAGCGAAAACGGGAAGAAACATTTCTAAGAACACTGCCATTGAAATCCCTGCACACAACATTCCTGCTTTCAAACCATCAAAATCTTTTGTGGAGAAAGTAAAAACGAAAGTTACCGTAAAATAAGACATTAACTGAATATTAACTAGTTACTAAAAAATTATAATTATGCCAAGCGGAAAGAAAAGAAAAAGACACAAGGTTGCAACACACAAAAGAAAGAAAAGAAGAAGAGCGAACAGACACAAGAAAAAATAATCTCTTTTTTCGAGATCTACAATATAATAATATAGTTGGTGATTTTAAATTTTAAAGGTTCACCGACTATATTTTATTTTAAATCTATAAGATTACGCAGGAATATACATTGGTATTTATTTTTTTAACAAAAAGTGTTATTCTTTAAAAAGTATTTATTAACTTAAAAAAATTATCCCCACCATAGCTATGACATTCCCCAAAAATCTTAAAAATTTTTATCTAACAACAAAATGAAGAAAGAACTAATAGTTTCGCATGAAGATGATCTTACAAAGATTGCACTGCTGGAAGATGGAAGACTATGTGAACTTCATGAGCAAGAGGACAAAAGCGATTTTATAGTTGGAGATTTGTTTATCGGAAAAGTAAAAAAGCTGGCTCCCAATCTTAATGCCGCATTCGTAAATATCGGATATGGAAAGGATGCTTTCCTGCATTATCAAGACTTAGGCCCACAGTATCTTACCTATAGAAAATTTCTAAAAGATACTATTTCTAAAAAACAAAGCACTTCAAGCTTAAAAAATTTTGAGATACAGCCCGAAATAGATAAAAGCGGAACCGTAGACAAAGTAATCGCAAAAGATGACCTTGTTCTACTACAGATCACCAAAGAACCCATCTCTACAAAGGGACCGAGAATATCTACCCAGATTTCTCTTACCGGACGTTTTTTAGTCTTAATCCCTTTCGACAATAAAGTTTCTATTTCCAAAAAAGTGAAAAGCAATGAGGAAAAAGAAAGATTGAGAACCCTGATCGAAAGCATCAAACCTGAAGGTTTCGGGGTCATCATCAGAACCGTAGCAGAAGGGAAAAAAGTAGCCGACCTGCACAATGATATGAATCAGCTGATTCAGAAATGGGAAAGCACTTTTAAAAATATACAGAAAAATAAAGTTCCGTTCAGAGTTTTAAGCGAGGATGACAAAGCTTCAGCTATTTTAAGGGATAACTTCAACCAGGACTTCGTAAGCATCACCTGTGACGACGAACAAATGGTGAATGAAATGAAGAACTATCTGGAAGTGATAGCTCCCGAAAGAAAAAACATTGTCCATTTTTACAACTCGCATATTCCTCTTCTGGAATATTATAATGTTGAAAAACAACTCAAACAGAGCTTTGGAAAACACGTCAACATTCCGAGCTCAAAAGGCGCCTACCTCGTTATAGAGCACACCGAAGCACTGCATGTAGTCGACGTAAACTCCGGAAATAATATCACAACCGGAACCGCTGTCAATAAAGAACACGCACTGAAAGTGAACAAAATGGCAGCCACCGAGATCGCAAGACAATTGCGTCTCCGTGATATGGGTGGAATCATTGTGATCGATTTTATAGACATGCCAAACCCTGAACACAGAAAAGATCTGTATGAACATCTGAAGGAAGAAATGAAACGCGACAAAGCAAGACACAAGATTCTTCCACCGAGCAAGTTCGGATTGATACAAATCACCAGACAAAGGAACCGCCCGGAAAAACAGATAGACACCAAAGAAGAAAACCCGAATAAAGACGGAGAAATCGTCGCTCCGATCGTGATCGTAGAAAGAATGGGTGAAACCCTGAGAACCATCATGCAAAAGGAAAAAGGAAAGCTTTACCTGCATGTACATCCGTTTGTAGAAGCTTACCTTACCAAGGGCATCAACAGCTTCCAGATGAAATGGTTCATGAAATACAAAAAATGGGTAACCGTTATCCCAAGGGACTCTTTTAAATACTTAGAATACAGAATTTATAATTCGAAAAAAGAAGAATTGATCGGATATTCTAATTGATACGAAATTTTAAAAAAGGCTGCCTCATGTTTGAGATAGCCTTTTTATATTTTATTAAGATTTTAAAGCTTTAATTTCTTCTTTTAAAGATTCAATTTCTTTTTTTAGTATATTGATATATTCCTGCTGATTTTCAAGTATAAATTCCGGGATATTGTAGAAATAATTATTACTTGCCGAATAATTACCGGAATGATTGTCATAATTATTTATTTGATGCATTAAAGATTCGTCCTCCTTAATTTCTTCTACAGTCGTCCCTAAAGCTTTTGCCATACGTTCCCATTCTTCATCTGAGATTTTGATTTCTCCCTTTTCTCTTCTTTGATATTGTGATTGAGTCATATGTAATATTTAGCCATGTCTTGTTGAGTGTACTTTGCCTTTCGAACTTTAATCAATTTTTGTTTTATCATTATGTTTCTTTTGTGCTGATACAAATATAATATTAATGTGCTGAAATTCACATAAAATTCACATAAAAAACTTATGTTTAATTCAAAGCTGTTTGATATTTTTGGTTTGTCAATAGTGGCATAGAACTAAAATTCGAATTATGGAAAAAAAGAAAAAAAGTTTAGAAAAGCTAAAGAAATTCCAATTAAACAATGAAAAAAATAAAACTGTATTAGCTGGATCTGGTGGATATGTAGCTCCATCGTGGGCGCCAACAACTCAAACATGTACAGGCAATTGTCATCTTGATATTTATCCAGATGGAACTTCTACATCAAGTGGAGATAATATTAGTCTTGATTGGGATTAAAATTATTATGAACATTAATTCATTAAAGAGGAACACAATGTGCTTCCTCTCTTTTACTTTTTTGTTAATCAATATATTTTCATTTGGACAAGTAATAAATGATAGTAAGGCAGATAAGACTATTAGACTATATGAAATAATAACTGATAGCAGTATTTCAGAAAATAAAATTCTGAGATTAGAAATATTTGGAAATTCAAAAATGTTAATGACCACACAAACTGCTATTTCGTATGATTATTGCAAATCTATAGATGAATGTGAAAGAAGTTTTGAAAAATTAGAAAATGGTAAAGTTATTCAAATACATGATGAGATTACAGGCTTAATTACTAAAAGTGATCTGACATGGATACATCCACCAAGATTTGAGAGTTTTAGAATCCTAGAATTAAATGCTTTCCCATATTATAAGAAAAATTCTAAAACGTGGATAAAGTCAATCACTTTTGGAAGTGAATGGGGAAATGAAAAATGGGTAACATGGGAGGGTTTTAAGACCTCTACAAGTAATTATACCAAATCAGAAACTCCTGTAGAATTTATATTAGGAGATAAAAAAATTGAATGTATAGAAATTCAAGCAACTACAACTATTCCGAATATAGGAAAAACAAATTCTGTTTTCCACTATAATGAAAAGTATGGTTTTGTACGTATGATTTTTACTACTATCAATGATAAAAATATCGAATTTAAATTAATCAAAACATTGAATGATTCTGATTCTAACTGAAAAATTCGACCATCCAGCACAAAATGTTATTAAAGAACTAGAAAAGGAAACTGCAAATTTTAAAGTTATTTACGGTATTGATCTTCTGGAAAAGCCTTTGTTAATAGATGTGAAAAATAAAATTATTAAATTAGGAGATGAAAAATTTGAAGATATTAATATTACTTGGTCAAGACGATGGCTAAATATTAATTTTGAATTTTCTACAAACCCTGATGAACAAATATATTTAAAAAAAGAATTTGAAACATTATCATCATATTTCATGATAAATTTACCCACTAAAAAGTGGTTAAATATTCCAAAATATATTAATCCATATCCTTCTAAGGCACATCAATTAAAAAAAGCATTTGAGTATGGTTTGAAAATACCCGATACTCAAATCATTAATAATAATATCTTTCTTAATAATTTTTATTTTGCTCAAAAAGAAAAAATTATAACAAAAAACATATGTGATTCATACGTCTTTAAAGTCGAAAAAGATTTGTATTCAACTTATACAACTATCGTCAGAAAAGAAGATATTGACAATCAAAATGAATTGTTTTTCCCTTCATTATTTCAAGAAAATATTGAAAAGAATATTGAGATAAGAATATTCTATTTTTTAAAAAAATTTTACAGCTATGCAATCTTTTCAACAAATAACTATAACACCAATACGGATTACAGGGTTTATGATTTTAAAAACCCTGATAGAATTATGAAGTATGAGTTACCAAATGATATAAAATTAAAATTAATTGGTTTTATGGAATGTTTAAATTTAGACACTGGATCAATTGATTTAATTAAAGATTCTAATGGAGAATTCTACTTTCTAGAAGTTAATCCACAAGGACAATTTGGAGGAATGGCTGATTATGGATTAAATATTGAATCAGATATAGCAAAATATTTAATAAAAAATGATTATGAAGATTGATAGTTCCATAGTTTTGAAGAAAGCAAAAAAAATTCCTGTTAATAACTTAAAAGCAATTACAAAAAATAATAAAAAAATTTTTGTAGGAACTTACCATAAACCCGTATTGAAAATTATTTAGGAAATGTACTTTAAATTATTTACAAATTGTAAAATAGTAAAGGGTAATGTTAAATCAATAATCATAGATACTCAAAGAAATTTTTATCATGACATTCCCAATAGTTTATATACAATAATCAAAGATTTAGAATGTAAATCAATTAATGAGGTAAAAAATGAAATTGAAGATGCAAGTATTTCTATTTTTGATTCTTATTTAGAATTTTTAGTGGAAAATGACTTTGGGTTTATTACTGATAAAGCAAATCAATTTTTATACGTTGAGCAAAATAAGATTAATAAACCTTCAAACAATTTTATAATTGAGTTCTCTTCTAAAATAAGTAAAAATATAATTTATCAACTAAAAGATTTAAACATTGATGCTTTACATATTAACTTTTATGAAGAAATAGATATAAATGAATTGAATGATATACTTAATCAGATTATTAATATAACATCAATCTCATTTGTGTCTATTTTATCACTATATAATAAAGAATTAAATGAAAATACTTGGTTAAATCTTGGAGTAAATTATCCAATTTTAGGACAAATATTTATAAGTTCATCGCCCATTGAGAAAACAATTAATTCTGAATCATTAATTTTAATTTACTCTAAAGAAAATATTTCTTTTAAAAATTGTGGAATTGTAACCCCTAAGTATTTCTCGTTTAATACTTATATGTATAATGAATCTTTTTGCTTTAATTCTTGCCTTGGTGGTAAAATATCAATAGACATTAATGGCAACATCAAAAACTGCCCATCCATGCCACAAAGTTTTGGAAACATTAAAGATACAAGTTTGGAAGAAGCACTAAATCATAAAGAATTTAAAAAATACTGGAACCTTACAAAAGATTCAGTAGAAGTTTGTAAAGACTGTGAATTCCGCTATATATGTACAGACTGTAGAGCCTATACGGAACAAACTCATACAAATGATCAAGGACTTGATATTTCAAAACCTCTAAAGTGTGGTTATAATCCCTACACCGGAGAATGGCAGGAATGGAGCACAAATCCACTGAAGCAAAAAGCAATGAAATATTATAGGTTCGATAAATAATAATTAAGAATAAGTATTTATTTTCAACAAAAATCAACCTATGAACAAACACCACCACTATAAAACCACTATCCAATGGACCGGCAACAAAGGCTCAGGAACCAGCGGTTACCGCGATTATGAGAGAAGCCACACCATTTCCGTTGAAAATAAGACTACTATTGAAGGTTCATCCGATCCTGCTTTTAGGGGTGACAAAACAAAATATAATCCAGAGGAAATGCTTTTGTCATCACTATCATCCTGCCATATGCTTTGGTATCTCCATTTCTGCGCTGAAGCAGGGATTATTGTAACAGAATATACGGATCACGTCACAGGAATTATGCAGGAAGCTGAAAATGGCAGTGGGCAATTTATAGAAGTTACTTTACATCCAAACATTACAGTGACAGATCATTCAATGATTGAAAAAGCAGAAGAACTTCATCACAAAGCAAATGAATTTTGTTTTATTGCTAATTCTGTCAACTTTCCTGTAAAACATATCCCCATAGTGTTAGTTAAATAAAATCAAAAAATATTTAACCTTCTGAAAAATACCATAAATACTATAATTTTAAAAAAATAACTCTAAATTTTCCATTGAAAATTCAACTTTGAGAGAATTATTTGCGAAATAATCATTAAATATTAAGTTATTTTAAACATTTACCCAATAAAAATGTTGTTTTTTTGATTATTTTATGTAAAATATAAAGTTTTTTTCATATTTTTATATAATTAAAACTAATCATGATGAGACCAAGATTAACCATCTTTGATGAACCACTGTTATATACAGAAGGGCTGTCAAAACTCTTAGAGCAAAGCGGAATATTCACCAACGTACATATTTGCAATTGTCCACAGGCACTTGCTATAGTCCTCAAAGACGACCCTCCGGAATTCCTTATGATAAGTTCCAATATGCTGATTCTTACGGAACTCTATAAATCCATAGAAGATATCACTTCAAATAATAAAGGGATAAAGATTATTATTATTGGCAATGATTATGATGTGATAGACATTAGAAAATTATTCAACAAAGGAATAAAAAGCTATCTAGATAAAAACAGCCGCTACGATGAATTTATAAAATCCATCCAGGCATTGCTTCATAATGAAATTTATATTTGTGATCACGCCAAAAACAAAATGCTCAATTTCATAAGCCATGAACAGCATCAAAGCAAAATCCATATCAAAGACCCACTCACCAAACGTGAAATGGAAATTTTAAAGCTTATCTGCGAAGGGCTCAGTAGCAAAGATATTTCAGAAAAACTTTTTATAAGCATAAACACGGTAGAAACACACAGAAAAAGAATTTTATTAAAACTCAACGTAAAAAATTCAGTCGGAGTGGTAAAATATGCCATTGAGAACCATATTATCGATTGAGACATTAACCAACTTTAATTAGCTAAAAATTCCAAACTTACGGGTTTGGAATTTTTATTTTTTATTATTTAAAGAGAGTCTTCAGCAGCTTGTACTCAGGAAGGCATCGTTAATACCAACTGTAAATTACTTAGAATAATTTGCCAGTGCTGTCATGAGCAAAGCCGAAGAATCTCAAATAGCCATAATTGTCAATAAAATACTATTGAAAATTCACAATTATATTAAGTCACTCATAATCAGGCATTTCAGCATTGTTGAAGAGAACAGCTCTAGTGAGATCAGTCATAGAGCCGTTCAAATCAATAACCATAACATTCTTCTGAGAAATGTTATCATTTGAAGTATTCATAAAGATTACTTGTGCATTGTTGGGCGAAAATCTTGGATCAAGGTCATTAGTTCCCATTGGTTTTTCGCTTTCCAAAGAAATATCGTATGTCATGTTGGACGTCAAATTATAAATAAAAATATGAGAATCAAGCTGCCTGTAATTTCCTGAACTATCTTGATACCCGGAAACATCACTTGTGTAAACCAGCATTTGCCCGTCAACAGAAAAATTCAACCCACCACTTGCTCCTGAAGTACCTGTAAGGATTGTTTTTAATACATTCCCAACCATATCTATAACATAAATTTTTGAGTTGTACCCGTTGAAATCATTCGTTTTAAGGGCAATTTTACTTCCGTCATAACTCCAGTCGCACTCTGAGATCATGCTTCCATCTGGTGTTGTATAGACAAGGCTTAAACCACTTCCGTCTTTATTAATTCTATATAATTTATTAAAATTAGCATACAAAAGCTCCTGCCCGTTTGTACTCCACGAAAAATCAAGCACATCATTTCTGAAACCTGCCACAGGAACGGTCGTCACCTTAAAAAGATTCGATCCATCTGGATTTGCTGTATAAATATGATTACTTCCACCTTCTGTTTTTAAAAAAGCGATCAAGCCGGAATTATTATTTTTTCTAGGCCTCCAGCAGTTGTAAGACGAGCTGGTGAATTGAAAATTCATCCCTGAAGCACTGCTCGAAACAATTACAAGATTTCCGTTCTGTTTCTGAACATAGTGATAGCGGTTGGTAGGAACTGCATTAGTAGTAAATTTACTGATAGGGCTCAGAACTTCAGGATGAATTCCATCCGAAACGGAAACCTGCCAGAAATAGCTTACTCCATAATTCAGGTTTGAAAGTGTATAATGTGTCGCTGTAAGATCATTTACCTGAATGACATTCGTATTAAGGTTATTTTTTATCGTTAAATTATATTTTAAAACATCGGCTGCATCAGGATCTGTAGCACTCCAGGTAAGCTCCATGCTTAAAGGCTGATCGACTGCATTGTCAATCGGGCTTAATAATTTCGGTACAGTAGGTGGAGAATTTAATGATTCATCATCTTCCATCTCAAAAACTACAGTTACCACCTGATCTCGCGTTTGAAAATTAATCCCCTGATAATTGGAAACATAACCCGTCAGTTCAGCCTTTACCGAGTAATTACCGATGGGCATTCCTGTAATTTCGAAAGTACCATCCGTTCCCGTGAAAACCGTCTGGGTTGACGGGGATGTGAATATCTTCACATTGGCAATAGGCTGGTTGGTTCCTCTTTTTACTACTTTTCCTTTCATAGTTCCTGTCTGTGCCTGATCTACAAGCTCTTCGTCACAGGAAAATAAACAGAATGAAAGGATGAATATGCTGATGATTTTTAATAAAGTTTTCATACTTTTTAAATCTTTGAATAATTAAAAGTTTAAATCAAAAAGATTATTTATTTCCTATGTAAAAATTAAGTCCCAACGCAAAACGCAGCGCCTGATCTTTTCGTTTTCCATTCACAAGGCCTTCCCAATCGTCTTTAAAACCAAGGTCATATTGACAAGAAGCCCTCAAACCAATATTTTTAGCGAAAATATATTCAAATCCACCTCCAAACTGACTCTTATATTTAGGTTTAATTTCTGAATACATTGCTCCTGCTCCACCATAGATATATGGAGTGAATTTATATTTGGGGAAAAGTAGATATTCAAGGTTTATTTCCGTAACGAGAAAATTTCTTTTTACAATATTTTCATTTTCAAGCATAAAAAGGCTTGAATTGAGCTCAACATTAAAATTCGGATTTAAAAAATATTTAAATCCTATTTTTCCTCCGATATTCATCTTCGGATTTACATAATCATCTTTAATTTTCTGAACTTCCATATTCCCAAAAACTGCAAATTTCTGCCTATAATTGTCCGGGAATTTATTTCCAACAGCCCTACCGGCATTTTCTTTTTGTTCTCTGTCATATTCATCAATTACAGCCTGATAATTAGCCGGATTATCTATAGATTTTCCCCAGATTTTATCTTTAATTCCTTCTACAATCAAAGATTTTACAGCTTTTTCAATAGCCTCGGTCACAGCAAGCTGAACCGGCTCATTCTGTGTTAAGCCAACCTCAGCTTCTAATAGTCTTTCTGTATCAATATACCGAAAAAAGCTTCCGTTAAGACTTGTCGAAAGTATAGTTTTTGAAGTATAAACCGTTTTTAAAATTTCACCGTTCAAAGTAGAAACTGCGCGAAGGTAGATAGTAATCCGGTCCTGTCTGTATTGGGTAGAAGCACCAATCCCGAAATATCTTGCCCCCAGACCGCCGGTCATGATATTGCTGTCATAAGAAATTACCCCTCCTTCCAAAAGAATTCCTGCATATAAAAGTGGCGGCAAAGATTGGCTGTTTTTATCGGCATCTTTTAGATATTCCTGTCTTGTGGATCGGATGATTTGTCTTTCATTGAGAAGATTGGCGATATTTTCTCTTTCGATGGGGATAAACCACTTGCTGTCTTCCAAAGCCTTGATCAGGATGGTGGTGGTACCTTGCGGAACGGCTGTGCTCCAGTTGTTTCCATTTTCAGAAGGTTTGTACTGTCCGGTCTGATCCCTGAATTTGTAAACACCTATTACTATTTTCTCTTTGGGAAGAGGCATGTTTTTCAACTCTGTAGTATACATTGTATTTTCGCCCATTGTAGATTTTTCGGGACTAGAAGGTAATCCTAGCCAGGAGCTACAGGCCTGCAATATACATAACAGTATGGTACAGAAAAAGATTCTGGTGTAGATATAAGTTCTCATCGTTATGGTTAATTGATTTATTTTTTTAAATATTATTTCGGAATAATTACCTCAGACTGATCTCCTGTAGAGGTATCCAAAATATTGATAAGCAACCCTTGCACTGTAGTGGTGATTTGCAGGTACATTGTTCCAAAAAGATAATTTCCGGGCTGAATGCTTCCCTCCCCGAACTGATTCTCAAACAGCTTTCTTGACAATTCACTCAGCACCTGCCGGTTAAGGCTTTGGCTGAAGCTGTCCAGGGAATTCAGGTTATCCAATAATCCACTGAAATCATTTTTCTGATCAAATTGATTTTGGGCATTGGCTGAGCTCAAAAGCCACTGATAATTAAAACTATCTCCTCCAAATGCAGGGTTTACTGGCTTATACACGAGCTGCTGGGATTTTCCAGAGAATATTCCCGCAAAAGTCAGAATAAGTATAAAAGCTTTCATGGCTGATTTTTTTAGTATATAAATTCATTTTTTATTAAGTTTTTTTTAGCATTAAAGTCTTTGATATATTTAAAAGTAGCTGAGAGCTGTTCTTTCAGGTAATCTTCACTGGGGTTTGTGAGGAAGCTGTAAACGATCTTATCATCAATTTCTACATTGATCTGTCCGTTGGTTCCCCGAATAGGAAGCTCGGAAATAGTGACTACAGAATTGCTTTTATCCGGAAGTTGGCTATATTGGATATAAAAAAGATCATAAAAATCTTTTCCTACTTTGCTTTTGGTTTCATCAATCGTAAGGCCACTCAGTTCGTAGAAAACTTCTTCTTCTATTTTTGCAACTTTTTTTTTGAAGAGATCATTATTAAGCTCAAGACTGTCTTTGGCAATCAGCTTTTGGGTTTCCTCATCTTTTATGAAAAGAAAAGCTTTCAAAGCATCTTTTTTCTCGAGATTGATATTGGTCTCGGACAGCGTTTTTACTTCGTTAGGATTAATGGAAAATTTTCCGCTCTGCTTATTATTGGAAAGATTTCCTCCAAAGTCTTTTTTAATGGAAATTAAAAGATAATTAAGTTCTTTATAAATGGGGGTACCATTTGTCACGATTGCTTTTAATTTGATTTGATTTTCCACCATACTGCTTTCAATTTTTGCAGTGACTTTTTTATCCTCCTGTCCATACACCAAGATAGACAAGAAGACAAAAAAAGTACACCAAATCAAAGGGTATGAGTTTTTCATCATTTGTATTTTAATAGTTCCTTATGAAAATAGTTTTATTATCACCTTTTACATGAATCTGCATTCCGTCAGAAATACTGTTGCTTCCGGTGATATCAATAATGTTATTATTCCCTTGTTCAGATATTACGGTTTTAGTCTCCTCATGATTAAATGAATTGATATAAAGAAGTGTATTGTAATCTCCGGCTTGTTTTATAGCAATATCAGTGTTCGCATTAATAGAAAGTCCCGTATAATTGTTATTTCCTATTTGCATAATATTAGAATAAGAAACTGTAGGATCAGGATTCCCAACACTAATAACATTCATAATTGTATTACTGTTGATCTTATCCCAATCAATCTGCTGTGGGCTCACAGATATAGAAAACAAAAGTGTAAATACACCCCATTTCTGATTAGACATGTTATTAATTTTTACTAAAGATACTTGATTAGTTTGCTGGAAAAAACACGAATTGCAGGTAGCCTTTAAAAATCATGGTTTTCTGGTATCTTCTGATGAAAAATTCAAAAAAAAAAGGAGAAGCGATACAACACTTCTCCTTGACTTCAGATTACAGAAGTAACTAATTTGATTGATTAACCATTAAAGAATTATTATTTCCAATTTGATTACCCATATGAACATGTGAGTCTCCACTTTGGTTTACTAATGCAATATTTCCATCACCTATCTGATTATCTATAGCTGTATTTCCGTCTCCGACCTGAAATTGTACTAATAGGTTATTAGACCCAGTCTGATTCCCAAATGCCAAATCATCATTTCCCACTTGAACAGCAGAAGCAATATTATCATCACCAATCTGATAATGTGTTGCAGCATTATCATTTCCTTCCTGATATTGTACCAGCAGATTACCTCCACCGATCTGAACTCCAGTAGCATCGTTTCTCCTTCCAACCTGAACCTGGGCTGCTACATTTCCATTCCCTAATTGTAGTGATGAAGCATTATTTCTTCTACCGTCCTGATACTGCCATACTGAGTTATTATTACCCTGCTGAGTAGAGGTTACCTCATTTCTTCTTCCGATTTGCGTTTGTTCTGTAGAATTATATGACCCAACCTGCCATGTTGTTGCTTCATTTCTATTTCCCTGCTGGCTTACCTCATTTGAATTTCCGAGACCTAATTGATCTACGTCGATTGAATTTCTATTTCCGATACTTTCAGCATCATTAGTGTTTAAACTTCCTACCTGGTCGATATCTGCAGTATTTCTGTTTCCGTTCTGCATTAAAATGTTACTATTCATTAGACCTGTCTGATCAACAGTTGCAGTATTCATATTCCCGTTTTGAGTACTCATGTCGCTGTTTGCCTGTGCAAAAGCGAAACTTATGGCCATTAGTGTAAAAACACCTGTAAGTAAGTTTTTCATCTTAGTAAAAATTAATTGGTTATATAGTGAGACAAAGGTAGAAACTAAACCTACCAAACGAACCACGAGAAAAGTGTAAATTCTCAAAATCACGGATTATGGTATTAATTGTCACTGTTTCTGGTTTTCGTGGTATCATTAGAATTGATTACGGGAAAATACGGGTTGGGATTCGAGTTACAGAATTCGGGTTCTGAGTTTTTAGTTTTTAAAGATTTATTTTTAAACCACCCGATCAAAAATTTGATCCTCCTCCAAAGGAGAGGAATAATGCTACCATAATAATACCTAACTTTAAAACCACAACTCAAATCCCTAATCCCGAAAGTTTAAAAGAAATTCATAAATTTGAGATATGAGTTTTGGAAAAGATTTATTAAGAAAAATTAAAAGCATTGAATTGCCGGGAGAAAATGCTCATGGAATTTTTTCACCACCTTTACGCCCTGTTTTCACCTATGAAGAAGTGCTGGCTTATAATCCAAAATTTGCTGCCGTAAACATTGTTTTATATTTAAAAAATAATGAATGGCATTTTCCATTAATTCAGAGAACGATCAATGAGCACGACAGACATAGCGGACAAATATCTTTACCCGGAGGGAAACGCGAAGAGAGGGATGAGGATTTTGCTGAAACCGCAATACGTGAAACATCAGAAGAAATCGGAATCGAAAAAAACTATGTGAAAATTATACGGGACATGTCTCCGATATATATACCTCCAAGCAATTTTTATGTATATCCGTACATTTCATACACGAAAAAGAACCCAGAATTTATTCTGCAACAGAGCGAAGCCGTGGAAATTATTGAATTTCCCATCACTTCATTTTTAAATTTGCCGGACAAGCCGGAAATCATGGTCCTTCCAAGCGCTGGTGGGAATAAAGTTCCTGTAATTAATTTCAACGGATACATTATCTGGGGCGCTACAGCTATGATATTAAGTGAATTCAGCCAGTTGCTGAAAAAAATGTAACTTTGCAATACCGTGTTTAATTGAAAGATGGCGAAGAAAAATATTTTCACCGATGCATTCGGTACTCCTTATTTTTTAAAAAGACTGATTATTTTTATTTTAGGGATTGTTTCTTACAGAAGATTCAATGGCTTTAATAAATTGAAAATAACCGGTACGGAACACCTTGTGGATCTTCCGGATTCTAATGTGCTCTTTGTATCAAACCACCAGACCTATTTTGCAGATGTGGCTGCAATGTATCATGCCTTCTGTGCCGTAAACAACGGATATTTAAATACCATTAAAAACCCGATCTATCTCCTTAACCCGAAGATTGATTTTTACTATGTAGCTGCTGAAGAAACCATGAACAAAGGAATTCTTCCAAAAATTTTTAAAATTGCAGGGGCTGTAACCGTAAAAAGAACATGGAGGGCTGAAGGCAAAAATGTCAACAGGATGGTGGATATGAGTGAGGTGGATAATATTATGAAAGCCTTAGACAACGGCTGGGTAGCTACTTTCCCTCAGGGTACTACATCTGCTTTTGCACAAGGACGAAGAGGTACGGCGAAGCTGGTAAAAAATCAGCGTCCGATCGTGATTCCAATTAAAATCAACGGATTCCGAAGAGCGTTCGACAAAAAAGGCCTCCGCGTAAAGGTAACAGGCGTAAAACCTACCATGGAGTTTAAGCCTCCTCTGAATATTGATTATGATAAAGAGAATGCTCAGGAAATCCTATATAAAATCATGACAGCCATAGAGCAGACAGAAGATTTCAATTTACTACACAATTATGATGAAGAACTTAAAGCTAAAAAATTAGAACAAAAAGATTCAGATAATTAAAGTAAATTACATATGAAAAGAATAATAGGAATCTTATTCGCAATCATAGTATTAGTATCATGTAACAGCCAGAAAGTATATTCGAATTTTGAGATCAGCTACTCTAAAAACGGGGGGCATGTTCCGATTTATGAAAATTTATTAATTAAAGGAAATAATGTACATTATTCTTTCGAAAGCCAAAGAAAAAAGTATAAACAGAGTTTTAAGATCTCAGACGAAGATCTTAAAAATTTGAACAATACGCTTTTCCAAAATAATTTTAGAAAAATACAGGAAGATCATAAGAAGATCTATGACAATGTATCCGTTTCTATTAATATAAAAAAAGGAGTAAATGAGGGCAGCAAAACAGATGCAAGCTCAATTATGGAAAATTATAAATCCAATTGGACAAACATCACAAATGTCTTTCAGGAAATTATTAATAATAATGTAAAAAACAATAGATAAAATTGAAAACCCATTTCATAGCCATAGGCGGAAGCGCCATGCACAATCTAGCCATTGCATTAAAGGATAAAGGATATCAGGTGACAGGTTCGGATGATGCCATTTTTGAGCCGTCAAAATCCAGACTTGAAAAAAAAGAAATTTTACCCGCAGAAATGGGCTGGTTTCCGGAAAAGATCACTTCGGATATTGATGCCGTAATTCTCGGTATGCATGCCCACCAGGACAATCCTGAATTGGCAAGAGCTAAGGAACTTGGCCTGAAAATATATTCGTATCCGGAATTTTTATACGAACAATCGAAAAACAAAACCAGAGTTGTTATTGCAGGTTCTCACGGGAAAACCACAATTACTTCCATGATTCTTCATGTTTTGAATTTTCATCAGAAAGATGTGGATTTCATGGTAGGAGCTCAGCTGGAAGGTTTTGATTGTATGGTTAAATTAACCAAAGACAACGATTTTATGGTTTTGGAAGGAGATGAATATCTTTCCTCACCCATTGATCTCCGTTCAAAATTTTTGCTGTATCAGCCAAATATTGCTTTGATGAGCGGTATCGCCTGGGATCACATCAATGTTTTTAAAACTTTTGATGATTATGTAAAGCAGTTCAGAAAATTTATAGCAAGCATTACGCCAGGCGGGGTTTTAGTGTATAATGAAGAAGATGCTGAGGTGGTAAAAGTTGTTGAAGATGCTGAAAATTATTTCAGAAAAATACCTTACAAAACGCCTGAATATCTGATTATCAATGGAAAAGTTCACTTAAAAACCGAAATGGGCGATATTCCTCTTTCCGTTTTCGGAGCACACAATCTGCTGAATATGGAAGGGGCAAGACACATCTGCCAGCAATTGGGAATTATGGACGAAGATTTCTATGAAGCAATCATGAGCTTTAAAGGAGCTTCAAAGCGTCTTGAAAAAGTAGAAAGAAAAGACAAAGGAACACTTTATAAAGATTTTGCCCATGCTCCAAGCAAGGTAAAAGCAACAGTAAAGGCTTTTCAGGAACAATTTAAAGATGAAAAAAAATACGGCTTTCTGGAACTTCATACCTATTCAAGCCTGAATCCTGTTTTTCTTGAACAATATGACCATGCAATGGACTGGCTTGACGAGGCAGTAGTTTTCTACTCTGAAGATGCTTTGAAAATCAAAAGAATGGAGCCTATATCTCCTGAGCTGATCAAAGAAAAATTTAAAAATAAAAATCTCAGGGTCTTTACCAATGCAGAAGATCTTCACGCTTACTGGAATACGTTGGATAAAACGAATGGCGTTTATCTGATGATGAGCTCCGGAAATTTCGGCGGCCTGGATTTGACCAAATAAATTTCACTATAAAAAAGAGGATGTCTCAAAAGGTAAAATAATGCTGTGAGAGCCTCCTAAACGACAAAAGTTGTCAGACAGGAGCCCGAGAGAGTGGTACTTTTGAGACAGTCTCTTCTTATTTTTTATCATCTTTATCATTAGGAAGCGGACGATTTTGTGGGAGACGAATGGCTAAATCCGGATTCATCATATTGACTATCGAAATATTATCATTAACAGTTTCCTGATTATAAGTCTGATTCACACCCTGTTGCCGCAGCCTGGCCCCAGAATATTCTGCTGATTTTGAGTATTGATAGCCTTTTCAAACATAATTCCTGTAGAATGGGTGGCACTTCCAAAAGCGAAAGCCGGAGTTTCAGGTAGATTGTTTACAGTAGTCTGCGTCTTTTCGTTTGTACTTTTGTCGTTTTTTACATTAGAACAGCATTTTCTGTCAGTTTCCCTTCTTCTGACATGGTATTAATTTTTTAGATATGATTGATTAAGGTTAAAATTTATTTCAAATATGATTAAAAAATTACATCCAAAGAAAATCTCTCGCAAATTTGGCAGATAACGCAGACTTTTAAAGTAATAATCTGCGTTATCCGCCAAATCTGTGAGAGAAAAATTAATATTTATTCTATCAGATATCCGCTACTGAGCTCAACATTTTCTTTTCCCAAGCTATATCTTTCGGGTCAAAAAATAGCCTTTTGCCAGTATCCAGAGAACGGACAGTATTCATTTCATCGTCTGTAAGTTCAAAATCAAAAACATTGAAATTTTCCTCAATTCTTGATGATGTTACAGATTTCGGGATCACGCAGAACCCTTCCTGTAAATGCCATCTAAGGATAATCTGAGCAACAGTTTTGCTGTATTTTCCTGTGATAGATTTTAGTTTCTCATTATCCAAGAGGCCTGCATTTCCGTTTCCAAGCGGGCTCCAGGGTTGGGTAATAATATTATTTTCTTTATTGTACATCTGAAGTTCTTTTTGCTGAAAAATCGGATGTAATTCAATTTGGTTAATTACCGGAAGAACCTTTGCATTTGCCTTTAGCTCCTCCATTTTTTCAATCGTAAAATTACAAACGCCAATTGCTTGAATTTTTCCTTCTTCATATAATTCTTCCATTGCTTTCCAGGCTCCTGTGAAATCCGCGTAAGGCCAGTGAATGAGGTACATATCTAGATAATCCAGCTGTAATCTGTCTAGCGTTCTCTGGAATGCAGATTTTGCTTCTCCGTATGTTGTGTCCTGAACCCAAAGTTTTGACGTGATAAATAATTTGTCTCTATCCACACCACTATTTCTGATTGCATCTCCCACTGCATTTTCATTAAGATAAATTGCAGCAGTATCAATCATTCTATATCCGGTATGAATAGCCTTGATCACAGCATTTTCACATTCTTTCAAATCCTCCATCTGCCATACCCCAAAACCCAATGCGGGGATATCAATACCGTTATTCAATGTAATTACTGGCTGTTCTGTGTATTTTTTTTGTTCCATAATTAAATTTTAATGTAAAGTCTAACAAATTTCCGATAAAATTTTTGAATTTCTTGTTACCATTTTTACCTGCTTTTAAACTTCATCCAGATAATGATTAAATTTCCAATTGATATTCCATGAAACGTTAACCGGATTTTAATAAGCCAAACTCTTTTTATTCATCATTTTTCTAAATAAAACTTTGATATGATCAATTTCTTCAATGTAATTTGTCTCAACAGCCGTATATTAAAGCCCCTTTCCTTTTGGAAGATAAATTAAAAGAAAGAGAGGCAAAATTTGAAAATTATGTCTTTGGCAGAATCACGTTGTAACCGACCGAAGAGTAATCACATGGCAAAACCCTCAATCTGCAAAAAGTCTTGGTGAAGCTATTTTAAATGAATTCAATAAATATTTAATCTTACAAAAATCTGGCTTATATAAACCTCATAAGAATGAAAATCGCTTCTCAATATTAGGAAGCGATTTTTGTAAATAACTTTATTAGATAGTTGAGTTTATTTTTCAATCGGAGCATAGGTACTTATTGCGATTCTGTTCCATGCATTGATGGTGATAATTGCCATGATAATCTGTGAAATGGTGAGCTCGTCAAAAAGCTGTTTTGCCTTGTAATACGTTTCTTCCATAAGGCCTTTCTGGCTGATGAGAGTGATTTCTTCAGTCATTTCCAAAAGCGCCTGCTCTTCTTCAGTGAAAAAGTTTTTCGCTTCTCTCCAGGCGCTCAAAATAAAAATTCTCTGAGGAGTTTCACCGTATTTGAGGGCATCTTTTGTATGCATATCAAGGCAGAACGCGCACCCGTTGATCTGAGAAGCTCTTATTTTGATTAATTCTTTCTGAATAGGACTTAGTGAAACGTTCTGTAAGTAACTTTCCAGTCCAAGCATTGCTTTGTAGGCTGCCTTATCGGTCGTTGCCATATCGAATCTTGTGCTCATAATTTTTATATTTTTTTCGTTAAATTATCTATAGTTAATGAATATTTTTCCTGATTAGCCAACAGGAAAGCCGCCGCACTTCCTACCCATACAGAATAGTCTAAGGGAGCTTTAGCCCCCGACGCAATGGTCATTGATAAAGCAAAAATCAGCAGTAAAAATCCGGCTCCGCAGGCTGCTAACCTGGTTTTGAACCCGATCAGTAAAAGCAAAGGCAAAAGTATTTCTAAAAATGTAGCTGCATATGCTGAGAAAATCTGCAAACCCTTCGAGAGAAAAAATGTCAATTGCCCGGTATATTTTTCAAAATTTTCCCAATTTCCCCATGCGGAATTTTTGCCCCAGAATCCGAGCCGATCAGCAACCGCGGACAGCATGGTCACAGCAATTGCAATCCTTAAAAATAATTGTGAATATAGATTTCTTTTGCCTGTCATAATATTGAATTTTAATAACATGACAAAGCTCCGATTTGGGATTGGTAAAAATCTTAAACTGGTTTAAGAACGTAATTTGGCCCTGATTTCACTCAAATATTCCGGGGTAAAACCGAGAAAAGAGGCGACAAGATATTGTGGAATTCTCTGGATAAATTCGGGGTAATGCGTGCTGAAATGCACATAGAGCTCTTCCCTGCTCATCTCATATAAAAAACGGATTCTTCTCTCTGAAGCCGCATAGGCCCTCTGATAAACTATCCTGAAATATTTTTCCATCAAAGGATGTTCCCTGAATAATTTTTCCTGGCTTTGAAAATCAATCTCCAAAATGATAGAACGCTCTACCGACTGAATATAAAAATCTGATTTTAAATGTCTTTCATAAGCAAAAGTATCGGTAATCCACCAGTTTTCAATGGCGAATTCTGTGGTCTGCTCCACTCCTTTTTCATTAACGAAGAACTTTCGAAGACAACCTTTTACAACAAAATACATGGATTTACAAATTTCACCATCAAGCATTAGATTATGTTTTTTTTTAACTTCCCATACCTGAAAAAAAGAGAGTATTGAAGAAAATTCTTCATCATTTATACTAATAAATTTATCTAAATGTGCTCTGAAAGTTTCCATTTTTGAAATTAATTAATCAAACTTAACTTTATTTTTTTAGTTTTACAATGACAAAAACAGGAAATCATGGAAATCATTTCAAAAATATTAATTGCTATTGTAGCCATTGAACATCTTTACATTCTTTGGATGGAAATGTTTGCGTGGGAAACCAAAGGAAAGGAGGTTTTCAAATCTGCCTTGCCAGCAGAAATGTTTAAGCCGACAAAAGGTTTAGCCGCCAATCAGGGGCTATATAACGGTTTTCTTGCCGTGGGACTGATATGGTCATTTTTAATTGAAGATTCGAAATGGCAGACGAATATTGCATTATTTTTCCTGGGATGTGTTGCCATTGCCGGAATTTACGGTGCTATCTCTGCAACGAAAAAGATATTTTTTGTTCAAGCTTTGCCGGCGATTTTAGCTATTGTTGTTGTGCTTTTAAAATAAATTTGATCTCGCAGATTTAGCGAATTATACAGAAGTTTGTAATAAATTTAAACTTTTTTAAAGTTTTTAGGAGCAATTTCCCGCTTTTCACTATATCTTTTGTTTCGCTTCGCTACACAAAAGGATGCCGTTACAATCGGGGCTATGGTTATTGTCCCCTATTTAAGCAATAGTAAAGATCTTTGAAAATTAAAAGTTTAAACAGATTTAGTAAAAAATCAAAATTAAATTCAAATAATCCGCTAAATCTACAGAATAATTAAAATCCAAAAACCTTTAACAATTTTCCTTTTAATTTTTCACTTTGAAATTGACCTTCGTGATATTCAACCAAATTCTGGTCTTTATCTATAATAATCCACAACGGATAAACAGGCTGATTTTTATTCTTCGACAAAGCCAGCACTAACTCATGAATTCCCGAATTTCCATTAGGCAGATAATTAAATTCTTTTCCCTGAAAACGGATTTTTTCTTTTGTTTTTTCCGCTTCAAAATTGATGAAATAGAAGTTGTTATTGATTAATTTAATCAAATCTTTATCTTTATTAAGTTCAAAAGATTCGATTTTGCAAACCGTGCACCAGCTTGTATATATATGAATAATGGTCGGTCTCGGACTTTCTTTATGGAATTGTTCAAGATCAGAAAAAGTGCTTGTTTTTATCTGTGAAAAATAAAAATAAGGCACTGATATTAGAAATAAAAATATGATTAAACTTTTCATTTCAAAATATATTTCACTCCCAAAAAACCTCTGATTTTCTGCATCGGAGCATATCCGTACGTTGTATCAAAGGTGTAATGATAAGGATTATTGACAGGATCATCTACATATCTGTCAAAAGGGTCAAACGGGCGCATTAATGGATCTTTTGGAGTAAAATTGAATAGATTTTTAATTCCTGCATACACCACATATCCGGATTTGAAACTTTTTGAAACCTGAATATTGGCCAGCGAATAAAACGGGGAATATTCCGGGCGGTAATCATTGGGAAGTACCGGAAGGCGCATCGGTCCATAAAACTGTCCCGTAAAGTCAATCGTCAGATTGTTCTTCAATTTGTAACTCAAATTATAAGTCCCACTCCATTTTGGCGCGTGAAGCTGCTGCGATTTTTCATTTTCTCCATCAAATCTCTGATAAACATCAAGATAAGTCACTCCGATATTAACACCCAAAGGAAAGGTAAAATTATAATCCAGATTCATAGAAATACCTCTTGAAATTCCGTACCCATGTAGATTATCATAAATAATTTTCTCAGGATCGGTATCAAAATTACCCACGATTTTATTGCTGAAATAAGTATAAAATGCAGAAGCGTCAAGATTGATCAAGCGATCTCCTACAGGAATTTTCCACACATAATTTATATTTCCGTTAATCGATTTTTCAGGCTTTAAACTTGATTTAATCACAACTTCCCTTGAGCCGGTAAGCGCCGCATGATCTTCCGTAAATAAATTCACCACCCGAAAACCCGTTCCAAAATTGAATCGTAATGTATGATAAGGATTGGGGGAAAATTTCCATGCAAAACGAGGGGAATGAACAGCATGATGAATTTTATCATAATCAAATCTATACCCAACCAAAAGCATATTTTTTTCGTTAATTTCCCATTGATCCTGAATAAACGCTCCAAAAATAGGTGATTTCATGGGTGAATTTGTCAAGCCATCCGCAGATAAGGTTCCGGGCGTATTGTCATCATAAAACGTCTTTTTAAAAGTGAATCCTACAATCAGATCATGATTTCCCAATTTTTTATCCCAATAGGTCTGTGCAAAAGCTACTTTCTGCGTTGCAGTAAAAGGATTGGCTCCGTAAAAAGAATTCTGATCGTGGAAATTATAAGACAACTGGGTGACAATATTCTCTTTCAAAGGCCACTGATAAACCCCGAAAGCCTCTATCCTGTTCGTATAAATGCTTTCGCCGTACACTTCATTACTTCCACGATATGATTTATTCCATTGCATTTCGCCACCGAATCGGTCTTCATACAAATATCTTAGGGCAAAGCTGGCCTGCCAGTTCTCCTTCCTCTGGAAATTCCATTTATTAAAAACAGAGATTCTGTTCTGAAGAGCGGCATCAGTGAAATTGTCTTTATTTTCGTCAAATCTTTTGGTATAGTTAAAATAATTCAGGCTTAATAAAGAAGCTGCTTTTTTACCTAAATTAAATTTTGTTGACAAATCCAGGTTATTTTCACTCCAGGTAGTCGTCATCAGATCAACACTTAACTTGGGAGCTGCCAACGCATTTTTTGTAATAATATTAATAACCCCGCCCATAGCCTCGGAGCCATAAAGGGATGAAGCCGGGCCTTTTACCACTTCTATCCTGTCGATCAGGCTATTAGGAATTCCACTTAACCCATAAACTGTTGACAATGAGCTTACAATCGGCATTCCGTCAATCAGAATCATGGTGTAAGGACCTTCCAGCCCGTTGATATGGATATCTCCTGTATTACAAACAGAGCAATTCAGCTGGGGCTTTACCCCATTCACCATAGAAATTGCCTCAAAAATATTAGGAGTGGGATTTTTCTGGAAAAATTTCTGACTGTATATCTCTACGGCAACCGGGCTTTTTGATTTACTTATGGGCTTTATTGTTCCTGTAATGACAACATCATCAATCATCTTTGTTTTTATTTCCTGCTTGTTTACAATTTTTACCGAATCAGTTATTTTTGATTGATTAATATCTAAACTGTCTGCTTGCTGTGAAAAACAGTAAGTCGAAAAAAGGAGTACAGAAAACAATATTCGTTGCATGAAATAAAATTGTTAGACAAAACTAACAATTAATTTTAGAATAACAAAACTTTTATTTTTTATTTAATTAAATGATTAAAAAACAAAGTCAGTTTTTCCTGATAAAAAATGTTTTTAGCCAATTCATTAAAAAATATTAAATTTGAGAAACAAGATTAAGAGAAAAATGAGATATCATCAGTCGGGAAATATCCCACAGAAAAGGCATACGATTTTCAAATCTCCTGAAGATAAATTCTACTACGAACAGCTTTTCGGAACAGAAGGTTTTCACGGGATTTCTTCATTGCTGTACCACATTCACCGCCCTACTCAGATTAAATCCATCGGCGAGCCAAAGGATGTGGCACCAAAAATTGCCGTTGATAAAAACGTTACTCCGAGGATGTTCAAAGGAATGAATGTGACTCCCGAGAACGACTTTCTGGACAGCAGAAAGTTTCTAATGGTAAACAATGACCTGAAAATGGGATTGTCAAAGCCAAGAAAATCAATGGATTACTTTTACAAAAATGCAGAGTGTGACGAACTTCTGTATGTCCACAGCGGAAGCGGAATTTTAAAAACTTTTGTAGGAAATCTGGAGTTTTTTGTAGGTGATTATTTAATCATTCCGAGAGGTACGATTTATCAGGTTGAATTAAAATCTGATGACACGATTTTCTTTGTACTGGAAAGCCACTCCCCGATCTACACTCCAAAAAGATATAGAAATGAGTTCGGGCAGCTTCTTGAGCATTCTCCGTTCTGCGAAAGAGACATCATCACCCCAACTTTTGTTGAGCCAAAAGACGAAAAGGGAGAATTTTTAATTAAAGTAAAGAAAGAAAATCAGATCACAGATTTCATTTATGCAACACACCCGTTTGACGTTGTAGGCTGGGACGGATATTTTTATCCTTATAAATTTAATATCAAAAATTTTGAGCCAATTACAGGAAGAATTCATCAGCCGCCACCGGTACACCAAAATTTTGAGGGGCACAATTTTGTGGTTTGCTCGTTTTGTGCAAGAATGTATGACTACCACCCGATGGCAATTCCGGCACCTTATAACCATTCAAATATTGATTCTGACGAGGTTCTTTTCTATACAGAAGGTGATTTCATGAGCCGTAACCATATCGATCTGATGGATTTTACCCTTCACCCTGGGGGAATTGTCCACGGCCCACATCCGGGAGCAATGGAAAGAAGTATCGGAAAAAAATTCACGGAAGAATATGCTGTAATGGTAGACCCTTTCCGACCTTTAAAAATTACTGAAGAAGCTTTAAAGGTGGAAGACCCTTCTTATAAAACTTCATGGCTTGAAGAACAGGATAAAATGATGGAAGACCGCTCTCAGGAATAATTAACATAAATTTTAATAAAATAATTAAAGGATTTAATGATAGACATTCGGTCTTTTTTCGTTAGAATCTTCAAAACATGATAAATGTTTCTTAAAAGCTGAAATAAATAAACATAATATACTCTATCTTTAAGATAAGAAATCAAAAAGTTTGATATGTATAATTATATCAGTGCAGAAGAAGCCATTTATACTATAAAAAGCGGAAATCGTGTTTTTTTTCATGGAAGCGCCTGTACTCCGAATTTTTTAATAGATGAATTAGCGAGACAATCATACCGTTTAGATAATATTGAAATGGTTTCCATTACCCAGCAGGGAAATGTGGAAATTGCAAAACCTGAATATCGGGATAAATTTTTCATTAATTCATTATTTGTTTCCACACCGGTACGTAATGCAGTAAATTCTGAATGGGGAGATTTTGTTCCTGTATTTTTAAGTGAAATTCCTATTCTGTTCCGAAAAAATATTCTTCCGCTGGACGCGGCTCTGGTAACCGTTTCACCACCCGATAAGCATGGTTTCTGTACTTTGGGAACTTCTGTGGATGTGGCAAGATCTGCCGTTGACACTGCTAAAATTATTGTAGCCATTGTCAATCCGAGAATGCCGAGAACCCACGGTGATGGGATGATTCATATCAGTAAAATTCACAAGTTGGTATGGCATGAAGAAGAGCTGCCGACTGTAGATTATGGTTCAAAAGTCGGTCCGGAAGAAATGGAAGTCGGAAAAAACGTGGCCGAATTGATCGACGATAGATCCACCCTTCAGATGGGAATCGGGACTATCCCTGATGCGGTTTTAAAATGTCTGGGAAATCATAAGGACCTTGGCGTTCACACAGAAATGCTCAGTGACGGTGTAGTAGATCTGATTCAGAATGATATTATCAATAATAAATATAAAGGCTATCACAACAATAAGACGATTACCAGCTTCTGTTTCGGTACAAGAAAATTATATGATTACGTAGATGACAACACGGTTTTTGCCTTTAATGACGTAAGCGCCGTTAATTTTCCTATTAATATCATGAAAAATAAAAAAATGGTAGCCATCAATTCAGCCATAGAGATTGATCTTACAGGGCAGGTTTGCGCAGATTCTATCGGAACTATACAGTACAGTGGAATCGGCGGGCAGATGGATTTTATGAGAGGTGCAGCTCTGAGTGAAGACGGAAAGCCTATTATTGCCATTACTTCTAGAACCAAAAAAGGAGCTTCAAGAATCGTCCCGTACCTGAAGCAAGGTGCAGGGGTTGTGACAACCAGGGGTCATATTCATTATGTAGTTACAGAATACGGAACAGCCTATCTGTATGGGAAAAATCTTCGCCAGCGAGCACAGGAGCTGATCAGTATCGCACATCCTGATGACAGGGAAATGCTGGAAAGGGCAGCTTATGAAAGATTTAAGAATTAATGGTAATTAATGTTAAAAAATTCATTATAAGTTTTGTGTTAATTTAAAAAAATGTAATTTTAATATAAGAAAAACAGTACAAAACCGCAGGCTTTTAGCAAAACACAAGACATTTGATAAAAAGCTTATTAAATATTGGAAATTGAAGACTATATATAATGCTATAAGGGAAGAAGTTATAAAACATTTTAAAGTAAAGAATTCTGTTTTAGGAAATGTTGATGAATGGAAGAGAAGCCATTATATTATTCTTTCCGAAATCATTAAAAAAGAATTATCTGAAGCTGAGGAATTAAAAGGCAGAAAAAAATTTGAGATAGGAAATACTATTTCATATGTTACACTACAACGTTTTTTCGAAAATGATTATCAGAACAAAACCCATAGTGATCTAAGATTTTTAAAAACCCTTGATAAAATATGTATTTTCCTTG
Organism: Chryseobacterium sp. RU37D; assembly: GCF_900156075.1. Lineage (GTDB taxonomy): Bacteria > Bacteroidota > Bacteroidia > Flavobacteriales > Weeksellaceae > Chryseobacterium. Next base: position 54,980 of record NZ_FTMM01000009.1, read on the forward strand.
GATATAGGGATTTGAATACTTACATTCAGTTTATAAAGGAGAAAAGACAGGAAGACGAAGAAAACGACGTTCAAAAGTTCCCTCAAATGATTTATGATTACTGTGCAACAGTTTTCGAATTCTATAAGCAATTCCCCAATTATAAAATGGAACTTCTTAAAAATCTTGTTTTTGATGACTCTCCATTTCTTGAACGAGCTTCACATTTCAGCAAAGAATTGTGTGACCGAGAATTTCAATTGGTGACAAAAAACAACAGGTCAAATTACGAAGTTTTTGATATTAGGATTTTAACAGATGATCCGGATAAAAAAATCTTAGAATCTCAGGAATTCTGGAACCTTCTATTTAAAGTAGGAGAATCTGGTGAAAAGCATTTTGTAAATCAGCTTAATACCCAAATTTATTTCATCCGAAAAATAAACAATGTTTGGAAGATTTGGGACAATTACAATCCCGATGCTGGAAGGTTAAATAACATAAAATAATTCATATAAAAACAGAAAACCATAGAAAATTCTATGGCTCTCTGTTTCGAAATATTTTTTTTTCACTTGTCTTTGTATTTCAAAATTAGAAATCTTAGGTAAAACATAATAAACTTAAGCATACTTAAATAAACTTTTCATTAAATTTCTATTAAGTCAAGCTAATGTTTGTTCGTGAATATTTTTCGTATTAGTAAGAAATTTGTAATTTGCATACTTATAAATTTAAAAGTAAAAATAGAAAATATGTCAACACTTACATTTGCCGAAAAAATTGCTCAAGCAGAGAATTTTTTACCGATCAACGGTACAGATTACATTGAGTTTTATGTAGGAAATGCTAAACAGGCTGCTCATTATTATAAGACCGCTTTCGGTTTTCAGTCTGTGGCTTATGCTGGTCCGGAAACAGGAGTGAGAGATCGAGCATCTTATGTTCTTCAGCAGGGGAAAATAAGATTGGTTCTTACAACAGGGCTTAAGTCTGATTCACTAATCAATGAACACGTAAAAAAGCATGGTGATGGGGTAAAAATTTTGGCACTTTGGGTAGATGACGCATATAAAGCATTTGAAGAAACTACAAAAAGAGGCGGAAAACCTTATCTCGAGCCAATAACTCTGACAGACAAAAACGGTGAAGTAAGAATGTCCGGAATCTATACTTACGGAGAAACCATTCACATGTTTGTAGAACGAAAAAATTACACAGGAACCTTCATACCTGGTTACGAAAAATGGGAAAGCGACTACAATCCTGGAGAAACTGGTTTATTGTACGTAGACCATTGCGTAGGAAATGTAGACTGGAATAGAATGCTTCCAACTGTAGAATGGTACGAAAAAGTAATGGGATTTGTGAATATTCTTTCTTTTGATGACAAACAAATCAACACAGAGTATTCTGCCTTGATGTCTAAAGTAATGTCAAACGGAAACGGATATGCAAAATTCCCTATCAATGAGCCGGCAGAAGGTAAAAAGAAGTCTCAGGTAGAAGAATATCTTGATTTCTACGAAGGGGAAGGTGTACAGCACATTGCAGTAGCTACAAAAGACATTATCCACACTGTAACTGAATTAAAAAAACGTGGTGTGGAATTCCTTTCAGCTCCGCCCGAAGCATATTACGACATGGTTCCTGAAAGAGTGGGCCACATCGGTGAAGACCTTAAAAAACTTCAGGAGCTGGGTATTCTTATCGACCACGATGAAGAAGGATATTTACTTCAGATTTTTACAAAACCTGTAGAAGACCGCCCTACTCTTTTCTTTGAAATCATTGAAAGACACGGTGCTCAAAGCTTCGGTGCCGGTAATTTCAAAGCATTGTTCGAAGCATTGGAAAGAGAACAGGAAAAAAGAGGAAATCTTTAATTTAAATAACAATATCGGGTTTTGTCAGGATGAAGAATCTTGACAAAACTTTTTTTAAAGGAACACATTATTATGAGAAAATTTTTAATTGGAATTTTATTTCTTGGAGCAACTTTTGGATTAAAAGCACAATACGGTTCATTATATGAAATCCTCCGAAGACTTGAAGAAAGAAAAGGAGTCAACCAAAATCTGGAATCTGTAAACATCGACAACAAGAAATTTGTTTTCATAAAAGATGAGGCAGACCACACGGAAAGAGACTTTATTGTAATCAAAGGAAAAACAGCTACTTACGTAGAAGTTTTCGATGATAAGGCAACCGGGGAAAGCAGCTCGAATATTTTTACCGGCGATATTATCAGAAAGAAAAATATTGTTTCTCTGAGAGCAGATATGCTTGAAAACAAGAAAGTTCCGATTCCTGTTGCTAAAACCTTACTGCTGACAAAGCAGGATGATATCTTGTATCTGATCGATGTAAACACCAAAGCCAGATGGATCGACGAAGCATCTTTTTCTAAAGCCAAGGCTAAAAAATAAAGCATTTTAATATTTTAAACACGAAAGTCACCAATATTTTCACAAAATAGTGGAATCTGTGTTTAAACTTACATTCAAATTAAATCTAAACTTATGAAATCATTTGTAGAATATTCCTCAAATTCAGATTTTTCTATACATAATATTCCTTTCGGAGTGGCGGTTTTCAACAAAGAGTATATCGGATGTTGCACAAGGATCGGCGATCAGGTCATTGATCTGGCAACATTGTACGATCTTGGCTATTTTGAAGATATCGAAGGGCTGGACGACAATATTTTTGAAGCCTACACTCTAAATGAGTTCATAGAACTTGGAAAACCGGTGACTAATCCCGTTCGATTGAGAATCCAGGAATTATTAAAAGAAGATTCTACACTATCCAAAGATGAAAAAACCATTGAAGAAGCATTCTATGACCTGGATAAGGTAAAAATGATGATGCCTGTACACATCCCGAATTACACGGATTTCTACAGCAGTATAGAGCACGCTACCAATGTAGGAAAAATGTTCAGAGATCCGGCAAATGCATTGCTTCCCAACTGGAAACATCTTCCGGTAGGCTATCACGGAAGAGCTTCCTCAATCGTAGTTTCAGAAACGGAAATCAACCGTCCGAAAGGCCAGACAAAGCCCGCAGATGCAGAAAAACCAGTTTTCGGACCTTCAAAACAATTGGATTTTGAATTGGAAATGGCCTTTATTATTAATAAGAATACAGAAATGGGCGAAAGTATTTCTACCAATCAGGCTGAAGACGCAATTTTCGGAATGGTGATTTTCAACGACTGGTCTGCGAGAGACATCCAGGCTTGGGAATATGTTCCGCTGGGCCCGTTTTTGGCTAAAAATTTCGGATCTTCCATTTCTCCCTGGGTGGTTACCCTGGAAGCTTTAGAACCATTCAGAGTTGCTTCTCCTAAACAGGATCCTGAAGTTTTAGATTATTTAAAATTTGAAGGTGATAAAAATTACGATATCAATCTTGAAGTGTATATCCAGCCTGAAAACGGTGAGCAGAACCTGGTCTGTGAAAGCAATTACAAATACATGTACTGGAATATGACTCAGCAGCTGGCCCATCACACAGTAAACGGCTGTAATGTAGAAGTTGGCGACATGTACGCAAGTGGCACCATCTCAGGAAGTGACCCAAAATCATTCGGATCTATGCTTGAATTAACATGGAGAGGCCAAAATCCACTCCAGCTAAGCAACGGAGAAGAAAGAAGATTCATCAACGATAATGATACCGTTACCGTGAAAGCCTGGGCTGAAAAAGACGGTATAAGAGTTGGATTTGGTGAAGTTTCCGGTAAAATTATTCCTGCAATTTAAATTTATAATTTTAAACAAATATTTGAGATGCTTCGACAGGCTAAGCATGACATCGCTACAATAAACTGCTAAACATTAAGTTTATAATGGCTAGTATTAGAAATGTCATGCTGAGTCTGTCGAAGCATTTCTTTTCATATCATTAAATACTTAAATCTATTAAGTGTCAAAAAAACATGAAAACAGTAACCCCATCCGAAATAACTCCAGTACAGCTGCAGCTGATTATGCAGACAGCCGTTTCACCCCGCCCGATTGCGTTGGCTTCGACCATTGATAAAGAGGGAAATATTAATTTGTCACCGTTCAGTTTTTTCAATATGTTCAGCACGGTTCCTCCGATTCTGATTTTTTCTCCATCAAGGAGAGTTCGTGATAATACGACCAAACATAGCCTGGAAAATGTCATGGAAGTCCCTGAAGTGGTGATAGGTACGGTAAATTTCCCAATTGTACAGCAGATTTCATTGGCTTCTACGGAATATGAGCTGGGTGTCAACGAGTTTATTAAATCCGGCCTTACCATGAAAGACGCTGATCTGGTAAAGCCTAAATTAATTAAAGAATGTCCTGTGAATTTTGAGTGTAAAGTTTTAGAAATAAAACATTTGGGAGATCAGGGTGGTGCAGGAAATCTGGTAATCTGTGAGGTTCAGAAAATCCATATCAAAGAAGAATATCTGGATGAAAACGGAAATCTGGATCAGGCAAAATTGGATATGGTAGCCCGCCTAGGAGGAAACTGGTATTCAAGAAATAATGAAAATAATCTTTTTGAAGTCCCAAAACCAGTGGTCACCAAAGGAATTGGCTTTGATCTTCTTCCTAAAGAAATAAAATACAGCAAAATCTTTACTGGAAATGATCTTGGGATGCTTGCCAATGTAGAAGTATTGCCAGCCGGAACCTATCATTCCGAAGAAACCGTTCATCATGATGCCCAAAAATTACTTTTGGAAAATAAGATTGAAGAAGCCTGGAAAGTTTTGGTTAAATAATTTGGCTGGAGGAGCAAAGCTGAAGGCTCGAGTTTATTATTGAGCGTCTATTTGCTCAGTTCTAAAACTTCCAGCCTCCAGCTTCGCTCCTCCAGCTCTCACTCATTCACAAGCTTATCATTAATAAACTCAATAGATTTTTCAACCACTTCATTCAGATCTTCAGGTAAAATATTTTCTTCCCAGGGTTCCTTGGCTCCGAAAGTGTGATTTGCATTCTCGATTAAATACAATTCTGAATTTGGGTTTAAAATATGAAGATGTTCCGCATTTTTTACACATACACTTTCATCGTTTGTTCCGTGGATGATTAAAAGATGGGCTTTCGCCATTTCCGCTGCCCTTTCAACGTCAAAACGATGTTCATCTTTTTCAAAATCTTCATAAAACTGGTAATAATGAGGCATTTCTTGTTTTGTTCTACCATTTATAACATAGAAAACTCCGCTTTCCTTCCATTTTTCAAAAGCACTGTTCTTTGGAAAACGGTCTAAAGTATCAACGCTCGCTAAAGTAATCAAACCATTTATTCTTTCATCTTCATAAGTTTTAATAATGGAAATCCCTCCTCCTCTGCTGTGACCTATCAGCACAATTTTTTCGTTATTCACTTTTTCATTCATCACAAAAAAATCGATCACAGCCTCTAAGTCTGAAAGTTCTTTAGTGTAATTATTATTACCAAAAGCTTCCAGATCAGTAAATTGATGAGGATTATCCACCGTAGTCCCGTTATGGGAGAAATTAAATTTTACAAAGAAAAATCCGGCTTTTGCATATTTTTCTGCCATTAAATTCCATGCACCCCAATCTTTGTAGCCCTTGTATCCGTGAACGAAAATGATTAAAGGTAGTTTCCCTTCAATTTCAGGATAAAATGCATCGGCAAGAAATTCGTTGGTTTCTGGATTTTGAATGATTATATTTTGTCTTTTTGTGATTTGCATATTCTTATTTATTATTTTTTATAATTCTCAAAGATTTTTCAAAATGAAGCAGGTTCTTTATAAAGCACAAACATCTGTAAGAAAATTTTTTATAGTTAATCCTCAATCAAAATTGATTTTCAATTTAAAAATATTAAAAATAGAAATAAACACAAAGGAAAACCTTATTTTTGCGGTATGTTGGATTTAAGAACAGTAACTGTGATGCGTTATATTCTGCCGCTTCGCGAAGGAGGCTCGCTTCCGGCTCTGGCAGAGGCTGATGACGATTTTAAATATGTTTTGAAATTTCGTGGTGCAGGCCATGGAGTTAAGATGTTGATTTCAGAATTATTAGGTGGAAAAATTACGGAAGCATTAAGGTTAAAAATCCCCGAGCTTGTTTTTATAAACCTTGACGTAGACTTCGGGAGAACAGAAGCTGATGAAGAAATTCAGGATTTATTAAAATTTTCGGAGGGCCTGAATTTGGGACTGCATTACCTATCTGGCTCGATTGCTTATGATACGAGCGTAAAAATTGATCCTCTCCTGGCTTCAAAAATTGTATGGCTTGATGCTTTTATTACCAATATCGACCGTACTTTTAAGAATACCAATCTTTTGATGTGGAATAAAGAACTGTGGGTTATTGACAACGGTGCGTCGTTTTACTTTCACCATTCCTGGCAGAATTTTGATGTGGCTGCAAAAACACCTTTTAAATATGTAAAAGACCATGTATTATTTTCACAGGCCACAAAACTGGATGAAGCCGACGCTTTCGCAAAAGAAGTTTTAAGTGAAATTATTTTCAGGGAAATTGTCAATCTCATTCCGGAAGACTGGCTGCATTGGGATGACGCTGATGAAACGCCGGAAGAAATTCGTGAAATATATTTCCAGTTTTTGAAAACAAGGCTGGAAAACTCTCATCTATTTTTAAACGAAGCCAAAAATGCAAGAAGATAAAATCTATGAATACGCAGTAATACGTCTGGTTCCGAAGGTTGAAAGAGAAGAGTTTTTCAACATAGGATTGATGATGTTTTCGAAAAAAGAGAAATATATCCGGGTAGAGTTTTACTTATGTCCTGATAAATTCAGGCTGATGCACAGCAAGTTAGATTACGAAGATATTATCCAGAATCTTGAAAGCTTCCAAAAGATAGCCAACGGTGAAAAAGATGGTGGCCCTATTGCATTGCTGGAAATCCCTGAACGTTTTCGATGGCTGACCGCCGTAAGAAGCTCTGTAGTACAAACGTCCAGACCTCATCCCGGAAAATCGAAGAATCTTGACAGCACTTTTGATAAATTATTTCAGGAATTGGTCATGTAACTGTATACACCTATGCTGTAGCCACATCCTATCTTCGATATACTTTGGAGCAATAACTTTTGGGGATAGCGAATAATTTATCTTGATTACTAATTACTTTGTTTTTAAGCTCTTCGGGAACTTCTTTTTGTCTGCCCGTGAAACGGCCTCCATGAAAACCATATCACTGTAGGGAAATTTTTAGCATTCTCAGGAATATAAATATCCGAAACACATCTTTCATTAATATAAGCAACAGACTTACTTACTTTTTCATAATAATAATGAATATTATCAATGCTTTGATATTTTCGTGAAAACAAAGGTGTTGAAACTACAAGTAAGAACTAAAATATCAGAAGCTTATTCATTTTGGAGTATTTTAGAGTTAAAATATGCAAAATTTATATTGTCTCCTTTTGAGAAATAATGTTTTTTTATCTAAATTTTTCAGCTTACAATTTATTTTTTTAATCAAATTAAATAATAAAAATCAAATTATCGTTCATTCAAAAAAATGGTTGTTAATTATTTACAATTTTATTCATAATATTTTATATTTAAACACCAAATTAAAATAAAAATGATGAAATTAAATTTACTTGAAGAAACACGCTTCGAGAAAATTCCCGTAAGTGTATTTGAAAATCCCTCAATTGCCTCTGTTCATGTGGCTCAAAGAATTGCTGGTGTTATTCGTAAAAAACAAACAGAAAACGCTTTTGCAGTTCTTGGTCTTGCTACAGGTGCTACGCCGGTTTTGGTATATAAAGAACTGGTAAGGCTTCATAAAGAAGAAGGTTTGAGCTTTAGAAACGTCATCACCTTTAATCTTGATGAATACTATCCCATGCAGCCAAATGCCGTTCAGAGCTACGTAACTTTTATGAATGAAAATCTTTTCAATCACATTGATATTCAGAAAGGAAACGTTCATATACCCAATGGAACCATTGCTTTGGAGGGAATTCCTGATTTTTGTCTTGAATACGAAAGAAAGATCGAAAGTTTAGGCGGCATGGATATCCAAATTTTAGGAATCGGGCGTACCGGGCATGTCGGTTTCAATGAACCCGGCTCTGCCCCAAATTCCGGGACTCGTCTGGTAAGCCTTGATGATCTGACCAAAAGAGATGCGGCCCATGATTTTGGCGGGAAAAGCTTTGTTCCTTCAAAAGCCATTACCATGGGAATCGGAACTATCCTCAAAGCAAGAGAAATTATTCTTATGGCCTGGGGAAAAAAGAAAGCGTCCATTATAAAAAAAGCGGTTGAAGAAGAAATTTCCGGTGAAGTTCCTGCAACCTATCTTCAATTGTCCAATAATGTTGAATATATCTTGGACACTTCCGCTGCTATTGAGCTTACTCGTTTTAATAGGCCATGGCTGGTAAAAGATTGTGTATGGACAGATGATCTGATCCATAAAGCAGTGATCTGGCTGTCAAAAACTTTGAAAAAACCTGTTTTGAAACTGACAGAAGATGATTACAACAACAACGGAATGGCACAGCTTGCCACAGAAAAAGGGCCGGTATACAACGTTAACATTCAGGTTTTTAACAAATTACAGCATACCATTACCGGCTGGCCCGGTGGAAAGCCGAACGCTGATGATTCTCAGCGCCCGGAGAGAGCTGAACCGGCAAAAAAACGTTCACTTATCTTTTCGCCGCATCCTGATGATGATGTCATTTCCATGGGAGGAACTTTTATCCGCCTGATCGATCAGGGCCACGATGTACATGTTGCCTATCAAACTTCGGGAAATACGGCGGTTTGGGATGACGATGCGCTTCGTTTTATAGAATTTGATCTTGATTTTTCTGCTGAGATGGGAATTGAGAATCAACCACTAAAGGAAATATATCAGAAAATGAGAGCTTTCCTTGATCAAAAGACTTTAAATGATATTGATATTCCTGAAATTAAGGCCGTAAAAGCACTGATCAGGAAAGGTGAAGCCATTGCTGCCGCAAGATACTGTGGTTTGGAAGACAACCATATTCATTTTCAGTCGCTTCCTTTTTATGACAACAGAACCGATAAAACTAACCCGATTTACGAAAAAGACTTTGAATTAACCATACACCTTCTTCAGGAAATCAAACCTCATCAGGTTTTTGCAGCTGGAGATTTTGAGGACCCTCACGGAACCCATCTTATCTGTTTTAGTATTATTCTGGAAGCTTTAAAGCATTTAAGAAAAACTGAAAACTGGGCAAAAGATTGCTGGCTTTGGATGTACCGCGGGGCGTGGCATGAATTTGAAATTCATGAAATTGAAATGGCAGTTCCTTTAAGCCCTCAGGAACTGGAGCGTAAAAAGCAGGCCATTTTCAAGCATCAAAGCCAAAAAGACAAGGCAGTTTTTCCAGGTGATGATTCCAGGGAATTCTGGCAGCGTGCGGAAGAACGGAATCGTGAAACAGCGAAAGCTTATGATAAATTAGGATTAGCGGAATATGAAGCAATGGAGGCTTTTGTGAGGTGGAAGTTTGATTAAAAATTTGATTTGATATTGGCTAAGATGCTTCGACAGGCTCAGCATTGACATTCCTAAAAATTAGCTCATAACATTATATTTATAACGGTTAGTATTAGGAATGTCAATGCTGAGCCTGTCGAAGCATCTTAATAATTATACATTAAATCTTCGTTAGCTTAGCATATTTTAAAATCAAATTCTTTTCGCCTTCATGCTGGAAAACTACTTTTGCTTTAATATTCTGGGGATCAGTACCATCAAGGAAAGTTACTTCCCCGATTCCGAAACGGTCGTGTCTCACTTTATCACCAACTTCGATGTCCTGCGAAGAAGCACCGCTTGGATTGATAATTTTCGCTGTGCTTACCGGCTTCAGCTTACGAGGTTCAGCAATAGGCTTTGAACTGTCACTTCTTTCGATCGTTTTCTTTTCCACTTTTTTAAAGCTTCTGATTTCGGAAGGATGCTCATCAAAAATATTGGATTTGATCCCCGAATTATTGATAAAACGTTTTTCAATGGTTGGATTTACAAATTCGATATATTCTTCATCTATTTCGCTTAAAAACCTTGAAGGCTCCGCATCAGTGATTTTTCCCCATTGGAAGCGGGAAATAGCATATGAAAAGAAGGCCTGTTTTTCAGCTCTAGTTAAAGCAACATAAAACAATCTTCTTTCCTCTTCCAGGTCTTCCCTGGTGGTCGAACTCATGAAGCTCGGGAAAAGATTTTCTTCCAGTCCCACTAAATGTACGACAGGAAATTCCAACCCTTTTGAAAGGTGAATGGTCATTAATGAAACCATATCATCTTCGCTTTCCTTATCCTGCGTGTCAGCAGAAAGCGCGATATTTTCAAGGAAATTTGACAAGCTCGGGTCTCCGTCTTCCAGCTGCTGCTGCTCTTCTATGAATCCCTGCATGGAGTTCATTAATTCCTGAACGTTTTCTACACGCGAAATCCCTTCGGGAGTCTGATCGTCTTTTAAAAATTTGATTAATCCGCTTCGTTTTGCGACTTCCATGGCGACGTTGTAAGCAGTTTCGGTTTTTAATAATACCTGAAACGCTTTAATCATTGACCAGAAATCATTTAATTTATTCAAAGCCCCATTATTAAAGCCTAAATGCGGGGCATACATCGGAAGATTGTCTAGTACTTTTGATACGGAAACATTTTGATTATCCGCGAAAACAATCAGCTTATTTTGGGTAGTTTCTCCGATACCCCTTGCCGGATAATTGATAATTCTCATCAAGGCCTCAGAATCATTTTCATTGATTAAAAGCCTTAAATACGCCAATAAATCCTTCACCTCTTTTCTTTGATAGAAAGAAAGGCCACCATAGACTTTATAAGGAATATTTTTACGTCTTAATGCATCTTCAAAGGCACGGGTCTGGGAATTGGTTCTATATAAAATGGCAAAATCGCTGTATTTTCTTTGCTCACGGTTGCGAAGCTCCCAGATATTTCCGGCTACGAAATTAGCTTCATCTGCATCGGAAAGTGAACGGTAGACTTTAATTTTTTCTCCTTCTTCATTTTCGCTGAAAACATTTTTCTTGAACTGTTGAAGGTTTTTTGCAATCACAACATTGGCTGCATTGACGATATTCTGTGTCGAACGGTAGTTTTGTTCCAAAGAAACCGTAATGGCATCCGTATAATCTTTTTTGAAATTTAAAATATTATAAATATTCGCGCCCCGGAAGGAGTAGATCGACTGTGCATCATCCCCCACCACACAAATATTTTCAAATTTTGAGGCTAATGCTTTGACAATCAAATATTGAGAATGGTTGGTATCCTGATACTCATCCACCAGAATATACCTGAACCTGTCCTGATATTTTGCCAGAACCTCCGGAAAACGGGTTAATAACTCATTGGTTTTCAGCAACAAATCATCAAAATCCATAGATCCGTTTTTAAAACACTGCTCAACATATCTCTGATAAATCTGCCCGATGAATTTCATATTAGCTTTTTCATCAGCTTCGATCAATTCCGGGTTGTTGAAGTAGGCTTTTACAGTAATCAGATTGTTTTTATAGGTTGAGATTCTTGCCTGAACTTTTTTAGGTTTGTAAAGATCAGGATCAATATTCATATCTTTCAGCACTTTTTTAATGACATTCAAAGCATCCTGCTGGTCGTAAATGGTAAAATTGGAAGGATAGCCCAGATAATGTGCTTCACTTCTCAGAATTCTTGCAAAAACAGAATGAAAAGTTCCCATCCAAAGACTCCTTGCGTTGCTCTGCCCCACCACTTTTGCAATACGGTCTTTCATTTCGCGTGCCGCCTTATTGGTAAAGGTAAGCGCCAGAATATTGAAAGGATCTACCCCGTTTGTGATCAGATGAGCAATACGCATCGTAAGCACACGCGTTTTCCCGGAACCTGCTCCGGCAAGTACCATCAGGGGCCCTTGTAAAGAGGTAACGGCTTCATACTGTGATTCATTGAGTCCTTTCAAATAATCCTCCATGCTGCAAAAAAAATTAGGAATACAAAATTAATGTATTATGAGGAGAATTCAAATTTTGGTTTTATAGTTTAAAGCAAAAAATTACTACGTTTCTGAAAAACTTATTGAGCAATATGAAGAACACATCAAAGAACTAAAAGAACAGGCAGAATTCTGAAAAAACAAATCCAGAGACAGCAAATAATACAGAAACTTTTTCACTTTTGTGATTTAAATAAATTAAAAACATCTTAGATGCACTTTAAGATGTTTTTTATACAATATAAATATATATGTAACATTTAAAGTATTTTTGGCACTAATTGACAAAACAATTTCTACTTTATGAAAAAGCGACTTCTTTCTGTTGCCACAGCGGCTTTCTTCGGAATGGTCCTAAATGCACAGCAAATTAAATTTGAAGAGTATGACTTACCAAACGGTCTTCACGTAATTCTTCATCAGGATAATTCTGCACCGGTAGTAACTACGGGGGTAATGTACCACGTAGGTGCAAAGGATGAAGTAAAAGGAAGAACAGGTTTTGCCCACTTCTTCGAGCATCTTTTATTCGAAGGAACACCTAATATCAAGAGAGGTGACTGGTTCAAAATTGTTTCTTCAAACGGAGGACAAAACAACGCGAACACAACAAACGACAGAACATATTACTACGAAACCTTTCCTTCAAATAATGAGCAATTGGGCCTTTGGATGGAAGCTGAAAGGTTGCGTCATGCTGTGATTAACCAAGTAGGTGTAGACACTCAGAGAGAGGTTGTAAAAGAAGAAAAAAGATTAAGAATGGACAACCAGCCTTATGGAAACCTATTCACAACCATTCAGAAAAACTTATTTACCAATCACCCGTACAACTGGCCAACAATCGGTTCTATGGAAGATCTGAACTCTGCAAAGCTTGAAGAGTTCCAGGCATTTTATAAAAAATATTATGTTCCGAACAACGCTACTTTGGTCGTTGCAGGGGACATCAAGCCTGAACAGACTAAAAAATGGATCGAGGCTTATTATGGCAGCATTCCTAAAGGAACCGTTTATCCAAAAGATTTCCCTAAGGATGCACCTATAACCCAGGAAAAAGAAGTAACGGCTACTGACCCGAATATTCAGCTTCCGGCTTATGTTTTTGCCTACAGAACACCTAGCAACAAAGAAAAAGATGCTTATGTGCTAGATATGCTTTCTTCTTATTTAAGCAACGGAAAGTCTTCAGTTTTATATAAAAAATTAGTTGACCAGTATAAAAAAGCGCTTCAGGTAGCAGCTTTCAACCAAGGTCTTGAGGATTACAGTATTTTCGCATTCTTTGCGATCCCAATGGGGCAGACAACAAAACAGGCATTACAATCAGACATTGATGCTGAAATCAAAAAACTGCAGACAACATTAATCTCTGAAGAAGATTACCAAAAGCTTCAAAACCAATATGAAAACCAGTTTGTAAATGCAAACTCAAGCATCCAGGGAATTGCAGCTTCATTGGCTACCAACCACGTATTGATGGGCGATACAAACCTTATTAATAAAGAAATTGACATTTATAGAGGGATTACAAGACAAGACCTTCAGAATGCTGCTAAAAAGTATCTTAATTCCAACCAAAGAATAATCATCAACTACATACCTGAAAAAAAGTAATCATTTAGGACTTTTTGGTTAAAATATGATTATTAAAAATTAAATTTTTACAAATGAAAAAGCAATTAACATATATAGCTGCAGCATTTTTCTTTACAGGAATGGTTTCTGCACAAAAAATAGATCTTAATGCAATGCCAAAACCGGGACCTACCCCTGCTATTAACATTGCTAAGCCAAAGACTTTTCAGCTAAGCAACGGCCTTACTGTAATGGTGGTGGAAAATAACAAGCTTCCCAGAGTAAGCGCCAACCTTTCTATGGACAGACCTCCATACTACGAAGGAAGCGTGGCAGGGGTAAGCAACATCATGGCTGAACAGTTCGAAAACGGAACCACCAACATGAGCAAAGATGATTTCAACAAAAAAGTGGATTATCTTGGGGCCAATCTTAGCTTTTCCTCAAACGGAGCTTTTGCCAACTCGCTTTCAAAGTATTTTCCTCAGGTTTTAAGCCTGATGGCAGATGCAATCATTAATCCTAAGTTTTCCGCAGAAGAAATTCAGAGTTCTAAAGAAAGAGCCATTGAAGGTTTGAAATCTGACGAGAAAAATGCTTCTTCTATTGCTGAAAGAGTTTCTAACGCTTTAATGTACGGAAAAAATACATCAAGAGGAGAATTTGAAACGATAGAATCTCTTAACAAAATTCAATTAGCTGACGTACAAAATACCTATAAAAAGTATTACGCTCCAGATAATGCTTACCTGGTAATCGTAGGAGACGTAAAATTTGACCAGGTAAAACCATTAATCGAAAAAGCATTCACCGGATGGAAAAAAGCTAATACACCTGTAACGCCGCTAGAGCCGGCAGGTAATGTTTCAAAAACAGAGATCAATGTAGTTGATGTACCTTCTGCTGTACAGTCTGTTGTCTCATTAAACAACCTGAACACTCTTAAAATGAAGGATCCTAACTATTTCGCAGCAACCATTGCTAATTATATCCTTGGCGGCGGGGGTGAAGCCAGGCTTTTCATGAACCTTCGTGAGAAAAACGGTTTCACTTACGGAGCTTACTCAAGTATGACTGCAAGCAAGTATTCACCATCTTTCTCTGCCAGCTCAAGTGTAAGAAATGAGGTTACAGACAAAGCCGTTAAGGAATTCATGAATGAGCTTAATGCCATCTCAACCGTAAAACCTGAAGAGCTTGAAAATGCTAAAGCAAAACTGAAGGGCGCTTTCATCATGTCTCTTGAACAGCCGGCTACCATCGCAAGATTTGCATTAAACCAAAAAGTCCAAGACCTTCCTGCTGATTTCTATACCAATTACCTGAAATCTATTGATAAAGTGACAGCAACAGATGTTTCGAATGCTGCAAAATCTACCATTTTGCCAAACCAAAGCAGAATTTTCATTGCCGGTAAAGCATCTGACATTTCTGAAGGATTGGAAAAACTAGGATTCCCTGTAAAATATTACGATAAAGATGCCAACCCTGTTGCAAAACCTACTACTCAGAAAGTTGATGCTAATGTAACAGTGGGCTCTATTGCAGATAAATATATCAACGCAATCGGAGGAAAAGCAAATGTATCCAAAATCTCTTCGTATATTATGAATGCTTCCATGTCTATGCAGGGGCAGAATATTGATTTTAAAATAGTTAAAGCTCAGGGCGGAAAAGAAATGACCACCGTAACGGCAATGGGACAGGTTGTTCAGAAGCAGGTATTCGACGGAAAAACAGGCTACTCTGAGCAAATGGGTAAAAAAGTTGATATGAAGCCTGAGCAGATCGCGGAAAGACAAAAAAATACTGAGCTTTTCGAAGAATTAGGTTTTGCAAAATCTGCAGATTATAAAGTAGCAGGAATTGAGAAAATCAATGGTGAAGATTCTTACGTAATCAAAGGTGATGGTGATACGACCTATTACTACAGCGTTGTAACAGGATTAAAAACCGGTGAAACCAAAAAGATCAAGGCTCAGGGGCAGGAAATGACCATCCCTTCCACATTCTCTAACTATAAAGAGGTAAACGGTGTAAAAATGCCATTCACCATTTCTGTAAACCAAATGGGAATGGACATGACAATGAATGTAAAATCATACGATGTAAATAAAGCTACAGACGCTGATTTTAAATAAAAATATATCTATAATAAAACGGTAACAAATGTTGCCGTTTTTATTTTATTAACATTTGCCGGGTTCTTTCTTTGCGGTTCGATAAAAAAAGATTAAATTTGCCCATTCAAAAAGATATCAAAATTAATGGATACTATATTTATATTATTGATGGTTCTTATTATGATTGCTAGTATTTTATTGGTAATCGTTGTTATGGCTCAAAACCCGAAAGGCGGGGGTCTTTCAAGTACATTCGGAGGTGCATCTTCTGCACAGTTTGGTGTACAGAGAACTAATGACTTCATGGAAAAATCAACCTGGACTTTAGGAGCAGTAATTATTGTTCTTATTCTTATAAGCGTTGTGATTACAGGTAAACCATCAGCAGCAACTTCGGCTCAACAACAGCCAGTGAAAAAAGAAGCACCTGCGCAATCTGCTCCGGCTTCTACATCTACGCCAGCCCAGACTCCTGCACCAGCTACGAAATAAGCAAATAATAATATCTTTATATAAAGAAAGCAACTCTTTTCTGGGTTGCTTTTTTATTTTAGCTTAATCTTTTCAATTTTATATCTTATTCTAAGACCTGCTTTTAAAAATGAATATTGTAACGGTTTTGATTCTTTATAGTATTTATTAATGAAAACATGCATAGCTCCATAAAATCTTTCGAGATACAGGTCATTTTTTACCGTACTTTCACCCTTGTGATGAAGGATTGAAGATTTACCATAATAAAAATTTCTAAATCCGTTTCTCAATAAAGTATAGCAAAGATCAATATCTTCTCCGTACATGAAATAAGATTCATCCAACCCTCCGATTTTTTCATAAACATCTTTTTTTATCAGAAGAAAAGCACCCGTAATAACATCCACTTCTGCAACTACATTTTCATCAATATCGCATCTGTAATATGATTTTGAATTATTTTTTTTAAAATTCGTAAATAATTTTTCAAATGAATTGAACATATCCGGAACTGAGCGTTTACTTTCCGGCAGAAAAACTCCGTTTGCATCGTGCATTCTTACGCCAAGACAACCTAAATTCTCCTGAGAATCTGCAAAATTTAAAATTTCATTCATGTAAAAACCTTCGATTTCCGTATCCGGATTTAACAATAAAAGATATTCACCTTTTGTTGCTTTTATGGCTTTATTGTTGGCTTTTGAAAAACCCTCATTGGTTTCAGAGGTAATAAAATGAACCTTTGGAAATTCAGGAATAAGATCTTCCCAAGATGAATCCGTTGACGCATTATCGATCACAATCACTTCATAATCTATCTCTTTCAAATATTTCTGAAGAGATAAAAGACAATTTTTGAGCAATTGGGTGACATTATAATTAACGATAATGACTGACAACTTCATATGATTCTGCGTTTTGTTATTATTTTCTTAGATTATAATAATAAGTTCTCCCCAGCAAAAGTAAGTATTTCGCTTTATAAAAGGCTCTTAGAAATAGATATTGAGTAAAATTAATATGCTTCAGAAGATACATTTCTTTCAAATTCTTCTGAAATCCCTCCTCCATCGCATAAAGATTCGCGGAAAGCCCAGCCGCACCAAATGTCCTTTTTCCCCCATCGGCAATCAGCAGACTTTCATCAAGAATGTACATTTTATTATTGTTTTTGGCGATTTTCATCCAATAATTAAGATCTTCTGCGTATCGATGATTTTCATTGAAATATCCCGTATTTTCTAAAATTTTTCTTTTAAAAATAACCGTTGAAGGCTGTGCTTCATTTCTGATTAATAATTTTGTAAAAGTAATTTTAGCAAGATGATTTTCTACACGGTAAGGCAAAAGAATTTTATTATTATTTCTTCTTGTTGCAATAAAATCTAGATTTTTATTATTGAGATAATGTAATTGTTTTTTTGTTTTCTCAGGAAGCCACTCGTCGTCGGCATCCAGCAAAGCAATAAATTCTCCTTTTGCTATTTTTAACCCCAAATTTCTAGCTTTCGAAACCCCTCCGTTTGCCAATTCAAGAAGTTGAATGTGTAAACTCGGGTTTTCTTTAATATATTTTTCAACAAGACTTTTGCTTTTGTCTGTAGACCCATCATTTATGATGATAATTTCAAACTCCTCTGCCCCGACTGTCTGTACTTTAATAGAATTTAAAGCATTAATAATCGTTTTTTCAGCATTGTATAAAGGAATTATTACAGAAATCATTTATGAAAATTGAGGAATTAAGGATTTCCTTCGTTGTAAGGCAACCTGTGCATAATTGACCTTCCCAAAGAAATTTCATCTGCATATTCAAGCTCATCTCCTACAGAAATACCTCTTGCAATACTTGAAAAATTTACATTAAAGTTTTTAAATTTTTTGTAAATATAATATGCCGTCGTATCGCCTTCCATTGTTGCACTCAAAGCAAAAATTAGTTCTTTTGTATTTCCATCGTTCAGTTTCTTCTCAATACTTGGAATATTTAGCTGATGCGGCCCCACGCCTTCCATCGGGGAAATCTTCCCTCCTAAAATAAGATATTTTCCTGTATATTTTCCTGTATTTTCAATGGCTATTACATCACGAACGTCTTCCACGATGCAGATCAGTCCATCATCTCTTTTTTCATTGCTACAAATTTCACAGATATCAAAATCAGAAAAATTATGGCATTCTCTACAGTACTTTATTTCATTTACTAGATTAATCAATGAATTTCCAAGGCTCATTGCCCTGGAATTAGGTTGTTTCAATAAATGCAATGCTAATCGTAAAGCCGTTTTCCTGCCAATTCCGGGGAGTCCGGAAATTTCATCTACTGCTTTCGCCAAAACTTTACTTGGGTAATCCATGATACAAAAATAATGATAATTGCTGAAATTAGTTATAAGTTATGAATTTTGAATTATATGTTTTAATTATTTAGTATTCATTTTAATTAAAACTAAAAGGATTTTTCGGAAACTCATAATTCAAAATTCATAACTCATAACTCTAAAAATCTTATCTTTGAGAATCTAAATATTAACTTGAAAAAATAAATCCAATGGCACTTAATAATTTAAATTATCCTCTGGATTTTAAATTTAAAATTACAACGCTTGCAAGCGACTTCAATATTACCGACAGACATGGAAATTATGTGGCGTATGTTCGTCAGAAAATGTTTAAATTCAAAGAAGATGTTATTGTTTTCAATGACGAAAGTAAGTCTAAAGAGCTTTTTAGAATCAAAGCAAACCAGTGGATCGATTTTAATGCATCTTATTCTTTGAATGAAATAGCAACAGGCAAAAATTTCGGAAGACTCGCAAGAAAAGGAATGCGCTCTCTTTGGAAGGCAAGCTATGATATTTTGGATGCAAATGATCAACCAAAGTTTAAAGTTCAGGAAGACAATGCATTGGTGAAAGTTTTTGATAATTTTGTAGGCGAAATTCCAATTATTGGAATATTTACAGGATATTTTTTAAATCCATCTTATACTGTTACCGGTATAGACGGTAAAGAATATTTTAAACTAAAAAAAATGCCTTCTTTCTTCGGAAGAAGATTTCAATTGGATAGGCTGATTGATATTGACGATAACGACGAAAGTTCTGTAATTCTTTCTCTATTAATGATGACTCTTCTTGAAAGAGCTAGAGGATAAAAAAATTTAAACCACAAACAATGAAATACTTAATCATTTTCTTTTCGGCTATTACATTAGTTTCTTGTAAAAAAGAACAACAAACAACATCCAATTTAGAACGTAAAGATTCTACATCTGTAATTCAGGATTCTGCAATGTCGGATTTAGCAACCTCAGGAAAAATATTAGTTGAAACCTTTCCTTTTCCAAAAGAAATTAAAGAATGTTCATGCCATTTTGCAAAAAATAAAGCAGACTTTGAGGCAGAAAAGTATATCTACGCCGATGATGCCGGCAAAACCGCCTATATGAAACTCGATGGCAAAAGACTGGCCATGAATCTCATCTCTTCAAGTGATATGGAAGTAGATGAAGTGATGAACAAGGAAATCGAAAATGAAGATTATAAAATTTCTGTAAAAGGCAAGAAAATAAATGGTGAAGAAGCCTTATTATTTCAAGGTATCCTGACGATCGAAAAATCAGACGGAACAGTGATTACAATGCCTATTTATGGAGAATGCGGATGCTAGTCAGTTTCTAGCTTCCTTCAAAAATATTGCTTCTGATTTACGGAAGCATTTTTTATTTCGTAATTTTGAGAAAAATAAAAATTTCATGGAACTATCTCATATAGAACCACAAATAATCTGGAAAAATTTCTCCAAATTAAATGCTGTTCCAAGACCATCAAAAAAAGAGGAAAAAGTAATTGCATTCATCAAACAATTCGGTGAAAATCTGGGATTGGAAACTACAGTGGATGAAGTAGGAAATGTAATTATCAAAAAGCCGGCAACAGCGGGAATGGAAAACCGCAAATCTGTTGTCCTACAGTCCCATCTTGATATGGTTTGCCAGAAAAACAATGATGTGAATTTTGATTTTGAAACTGAAGGAATCAAAATGGAGATTGACGGCGACTGGGTAAAAGCAAAAGGTACTACTTTGGGTGCTGATAACGGCTTAGGAGTTGCTACAATCATGTCTATTTTAGAAAGTTCAGATATTCCGCATCCGGTTCTGGAAGCACTTTTTACAATTGACGAAGAAACCGGGATGACGGGAGCTTTGGGATTAAAACCAGGCCAATTAACCGGAGACATTCTCTTAAATCTTGATACCGAAGAAGATGATGAAATCGATATTGGCTGCGCAGGCGGAATTGATGTGACAATTACTCAAAATTATGAAACTAAAGCTCCGAAAGGCCAAATAGTAAGACTTGAGGTAAAAGGTTTGCAAGGCGGCCACTCCGGAATGGATATCCACAAAGGTCTTGGAAACGCAAATGTAATTTTGGGAAGACTTCTTTACAAAGGTCTTGAAAAAGAGAATATTCAGCTGATTTCTATTGACGGTGGCGGCTTGAGAAATGCCATTCCGAGAGAAGCTTTTGCTGTAATTTCTGTAAGAAATGCTCAAGAATTCGTTGAAGAATTAGCCTCCGGACTTAAAAAAGAAATTTTAGAAGAATTTGCTACGGTAGAACCGAATATTCATATTAATATTGAAAATGCTACCTCTTCGGATAAAGCTATTTCAGAAGCAGATTCAAAGAAAATTATTTTGACTTTGAAATCTCTTCACAACGGCGTTTACAGGATGAGTCCGGATGTAAAAGATTTGGTTGAATCATCAAACAACGTTGCAAGAGTTGAATTAAAAGGCGGAGAGCTTAAAATTTTAAACCTTTCGAGATCATCTGTAGAATCTTCAAAATATTCTGTTGCAGAACAATTAAAATCTGTTGCAGAACTGGCTGGAATGGACACAATATTCAGCGGATCTTATCCCGGCTGGAAGCCAAAACCGGGTTCTGAAATTGTACAGCTGATGGAGAAAATATATGTGGAAAAATTCACAGACAAGCCTCATGTTGTGGCTTGTCACGCAGGTTTGGAATGTGGAATCATCGGAGCCAATTATCCTGAAATGGAAATGGTAAGTTTCGGACCTACAATCCGTGGAGCTCACTCTCCTGATGAAAAAGCAAATATCCCTTCAACACAAAAATTCTGGCGTTTTCTGAAAGATATTTTAGCGAATATTCCTCAAAAATAAAATTGTAAAATTGCTATATTTAATATCCAAAGTCGTTTTGATTTTGGATATTTTTAGTTTTATATAAAATTTATTTAAATTTAATTAAAGAAAAATGCTTCGACAGGCTCAGCATGACATTTCTAATACTAATCGT
Organism: Chryseobacterium sp. RU37D; assembly: GCF_900156075.1. Taxonomy (GTDB): domain Bacteria; phylum Bacteroidota; class Bacteroidia; order Flavobacteriales; family Weeksellaceae; genus Chryseobacterium. Next base: position 76,491 of record NZ_FTMM01000009.1, read on the forward strand.
TTTATTAAAACGGTAAATTTGTAGCGGCGTCATGCTGAGCTTGTCGAAGCATCTAAATAAAAGAGTAAAAAATAAACAATGAAAAGTATCACAGTATTTTGCGGATCAAGCTTTGGTTCGAATGATATTTATAGACAACAGGCTATTTTACTTGGGGAGACATTGGCAAAACAAAATATTCAATTGGTTTATGGTGGTGCAATTACCGGTTTGATGGGCGCTGTTGCCGATGGAGCACTAAATTCCGGTGGAAAAGTAATTGGAGTGCTTCCATATTTTTTACAGAAAAAAGAAATTGCCCATAAAAAATTAACAGAATTAATTCTCGTTGAAACCATGCACGAAAGAAAAACCAAAATGAATGATTTGTGCGACGGTGTCATCGTTTTACCCGGAGGTTACGGAACGTTGGAAGAGTTTTTCGAAATGATAACATGGGCACAGCTTGGACTTCACAAGAAGCCAATTGCTGTTTTGAATATTGACAGATTTTATGATGATTTAATTAGGCTAACGCAAACAATGGTAGATAAAGGATTTTTAAAGCAAATCAACAGGGATATGTTGTTGATTAATGATAATATTGACGAATTGCTGGAGATGATGAAAAATTATGAAGCTCCGGTGGTTGGAAAGTGGATTTCGAAGGAGGAAGTTTAATATATTTCTGTTAATTAAAAATTCTTATATCTGAAAATAAACCAAAAACTTCCGAAGAAAAATCTTCAGGAGTTTTTTATTTTAAATTAAGTTTTTTTTAAGGATAAGGAGCAATTTCCACTTCCAAACCTTCCATTTCGGGAACGATATGCAGCTGGCAACCCAATCTGCTGTTATCTTTTACATGGAAAGCTTCTCCAAGCATTGCATCTTCCTCTGCGCCCATCTCATCAAGCCCCGGGTCATTGATTACATACACCTGACAGGATGCGCACATCGCCATTCCTCCACAAACTCCGATAGTTCCCTCCTCTGCCAATTCATAAGAACGAATAATTTCCATTAAATTCATGGACATATCCGTTGGAGCTACCACATCGTGACTTATACCGTCTCTATCGGTAATTTTTATATTAATATCTGACATAATTTTGCAAAATTAGTCAATTTTTTTCACAACAGCCTTCTCCGCTTCTTTTCTGCTTCCGTCGAAACCGTCTACACCACTTACCGTTGTATATTTCAATACATACTTTTTACCCGGGTTCAGTCTGTTATAAACACTCTGACACATCAACGTAGCCTCGTGGAAACCGCAAAGAATCAGTTTTAATTTTCCAGGATAGGTGTTAATATCTCCGATAGCATAGATCCCATCAATATTGGTTTGATAATCTAACGCGTTATTGACAACAATCGCATTTTTTTCAATATTTAAGCCCCAGTTTCCGATCTCCCCTAACTTTGGAGTTAATCCGAATAACGGGATAAAATAATCCGTTTCAATATCGTAAGCTTCCTGACCTTCAACTTCTACCGTAATAGCTTCCACTTTTCCGTTACCTTTAACAGTTGTAACTTCTGCCGGAGTAATCAATTTAATTTTCCCTTGATTTTTCAATTCCTGAACCTTTTCTACAGAATCCAAAGCCCCGCGGAACTCATTTCTCCTGTGGATCAGAGTAACCTCACTTGCCACATTAGAAAGGAAAATACTCCAGTCAAGCGCGGAATCTCCTCCCCCTGCAATCACCACTTTTTTATTTCTGAAATGCTCTGGTTCTTTTACAAAATATTCAAGACCTTTCTCTTCGTAGTCAGTAATATTTTCTATCGTGGGTTTTCTGGGCTCAAAAGTTCCCAGACCACCTGCTATAGCAATAGCTTTTGCCCTGTGAACGGTTCCTTTATTGGTAATTACCTCAAACCATTCATCGTCTACTTTTGTGTACGAAACGGCAGTTTCACCGAGCGTGAAACCTGGCTGGAACTGTTTAATCTGCTCCATTAAATTATCAATAAGCTCACCTGCATTTACAGACGGATAACCAGGAATATCAAAAATAGGTTTCTTAGGATAAAGCTCGGCCAACTGCCCTCCAGGTTGAGGAAGCGCATCGATAATATGGCACTTCATTTTTAACAGACCAGCTTCAAAAACCGCAAAAAGCCCCGTAGGTCCCGCTCCTATGATCAATATATCAGTAGTTATCATAATTTAAGATAATTTAATTATACTTGCACTTGCAAATTTACTAATTTTAAGACTAAGCAGCTTTAATTCATTCTAAATAAAAAACTGAGATTTGTCAAATATCCCACAAAAATTTTAAGGTCTTGAATTTGGCAGTGTTTTTGTAAAAATGTATTTATGAAGAAAATTTTGAATTTTTTAGCAATATTTATATTCTTTTTGGGATTTGGCCAGATTGATAATATTGCAGACGGCGAATCTATCATTTTCAGGATTCATTATGGGTTTCTGAACGCCGGAACAGCCACTCTTACTACTCAGAAAACCAATTATAAAGGAATTCCCCATTTATATGCTAAAGGTACAGGAGCTACAACAGGAGCTGTAAAGGCGTTTTTTAAAGTTGAAGATTTATATGAAAGTTTTATCAATGTAAACACCGGGCTTCCGAGCTTTTACGTGAGAAATGTAAGAGAAGGAAGCTACACTCAGCATTTTGAGACGGTTTTTAACCATGATAACAATACTTTGATTTTAACGGATAGAAAAACTCCGGCTAACGGGTCAAAAGTTATAAAATCGGTAAAAGGTGTTCAGGATATGCTTTCCTGCTTTTATTACTTAAGAAGTAAAAGCCCGGACGAGCTGAAAATAGGAACTGTCATTAATATGAATGTATGGATTGATGATGAGATGTTTCCTTTCCAGCTGAAAGTAGTAGGAACTGAAAACCTTAAGACTAAATTCGGAACCATTAATTGCCTAAAAATTATTCCTTCAGTAAAGAGCGGAAGAGTTTTTAAGGAAAAAGAAGGTGTTACGATGTGGGTTTCCAATGATGCCAATCATATTCCGATGCTATTAAAAGCCGAGCTGGCCGTAGGTTCTTTAAAAGCAAGTATTGATGATTATAAAAATGTAAAATATCCTTTAAAATTTATAGAATAAGAGAATAAGAGAATAAAAGATCAATATTATATAAAATTAGGCTGTCTCATTTTTGAGACAGCCTAATTTTTACTTGCATGTAATAGATTTCAAATTAAGATTGTTTTATTTATAAAACTTTAAGAATCTAAAACCATGAAAACTCAATTACTGATCTTATGCATTCTATTTTATTCCACATTTGTCCCAGCGCAGAAAAAGGAAGGCGATCAAATTGTCAGAAAAAAAATACTGATCACAAAAACCTCATCTTCGCCCAAAATAGATGGAATTCTTGACGATGCAGAATGGCAGAGTGCTCCGGTTGCCACAAATTTTACTGAAAGGAATCCCAATAACGGAAGACCACAGGCAGACTCCATAAAAACAGAGGTAAAAATTCTGTATGACGATAACGGAATTTATTTTGCCGCACAAATGTATGACCCGACTCCCAATAAAATCGCAAAAGAACTAACTGAAAGAGACGGGATCAACAATGATGATTTCTTCGGAGTTACCCTCAACGGATACAATGACAAGCAGCAAAGCCTGGAGTTTGTAGTTACAGCTGCCGGAGTTCAGTTTGATGCAAAAATGACGTCTGACGGTGAAGATGCAACATGGAATTCCATCTGGTATAGCGGTGCAAAAATCAATGAAAAAGGTTGGGCCGTAGAAATAAAAATTCCTTATTCAGAATTAAGGTTTCCAAAAGAAAATATTCAGGAATGGGGAATGAATATGTTCCGGAAAATCCAGAGAATCAAAGCATCCTACGACTGGAACTTCGTGGATAATGCAAAAAACTCCTACACCCTTTTTGATGGGGTTTTGCAGGGTATTCAGAACATCAATCCTCCTACCCGATTGTCTTTCACACCTTATCTCTCAACGTATATCAACAGTTACGACGGGAAAACGACCTCAAGCTTCAACGGCGGAATGGATGTTAAGTACGGAATTAATGATGCCTTTACCTTTGATATGACCTTGATTCCGGATTTTGGGCAGGCCAATTTTGATAATTCTATTTTAAATTTAACCCCTTTTGAGCAGCAGTTTTCCGAGCAAAGAACTTTTTTCACCGAAGGAACCGAGCTTTTCAATAAAGGAGGTATGTTTTACTCAAGAAGAGTCGGTGGAGAGGCTACAGCTTACCCCGCGATTGCCGCTAATGAAAAAGTTACCGAATATCCGGCAAAAGTGAAATTATTTAATGCTTTTAAAATTTCAGGAAGGACAAAAAAGGGTCTGGGAATCGGCTTTTTCAATAGTGTCACGCAGAAAATGGAAGCTACGATCATTAATCAAGAAACAGGTGAAACCAGAAAAGAAGTCGTAGAACCCTGGGCCAATTACAACGTCCTTGTTTTTGATCAGAGATTCAACGGAAATTCTTCTGTGTCACTGGTCAACACGAATGTTACAAGGGACGGAAGCTTTCGCGATGCCAATGCAACGGGAATTCTTTGGGATATCAACAACAAGAAAAACACCTATAAAACATTCGGAAGCCTTAAAGGCAGCTGGGTCATGGACGGTGAAACAAAATTCGGGACACGCGGTGAAGCCGGCTTTGAAAAAATTGCAGGAAAGCACCGATTTTCCATCAACGGAAATGTGACGACAAAAGACTGGGATATCAATGATGCAGGATTTTCAACAAAAACCAATTTCGGGAATTATAATGCGTGGTACGGCTACAGAATTTTGCAGCCTACCATGGCTTTTAATAATATATATTTAAACTTTAATCTTAATTATTTCCACCGGTTAGAGCCATTCATCTTCCAGAGCTTCGTGTTTAATCATAACAACAGCTTTACAGATAAGAATTTCAGAAATTTTGGAGGTGGAATAGAATTTTCACCATTGACTCAAAATGACATTTATGAACCAAGAACTTTCGGAAGACACCTTAAGGTTCCCGGATATTTCGATTCCTGGGTTTGGTTTGAGAGTGACAGCAGAAAAAAGCTGCAGTACAATTTCACCGTAGATTATTATGCTTTTGACGAAAAAGGAAGAAATCAGGTTCTTACTGAATTTGGGATCCGCTACAGGTTTTCTGATAAATTTAATATCAATTGGAATTTCAACCCGAGTTTCAGTAATAATGAAACCGGATTTGCAGGGAAAAATGACAGCAATATTTTCATCGGAAGGCGCCAGAGAAATACCTATGAAAATGCCTTAACCTCAAAATATACTTTCAATGAAAAAACCTCTCTTACACTTACATTCAGGCATTATTTCTCTGATGTGACCTATAAAAAATTCTACACCCTGAATCAGGACGGTAGCCTGGCAGAAACCAGCCATTTTGATCAGAATTTAAATGGAACCTACAACGCCTGGAATGTTGATCTGAGGTTTTCTTGGTGGTTTGCCCCGGGAAGCCAACTGACACTTCTCTACCGGAATGCTACCTCCAATTATCTTGAATTTTCAAGGCTGAATGTCATGAAGAATTACGATATGCTTTTCAGCCAGCCCACCGTAAATAATTTTTCTTTGAAACTTACATATTTCCTGGATTATAACAGGGCGAAGCATTGGATGAAGAAGAAAAATATTAAAAGCTAATTATTTTTAAAATTCAAATTTTTCAGTTTCTTAATCTAAATAAACTTGTTTACTTTCTTTTAAAACATTAAGAAGTTAAGGAATTGTTTTTATTCTTAATTAAGAAATCAATGAATTGATTTTATTTAAGGTATATAAGGTAAGCCGTAAAACTTAATTACTTAATGTTAAAATAATAAACTTCATTTTTGTAAACCATAGTAAATTTTTCAATAAATCTGTTTTTAATTACGTTTTGTTTCTTAGGTCAGTAATTAAAAACAAAAACCTCCAAAAATTTCGGAGGTTTATTTTTATAACGTTTTAAACTGATCTAAAGTTCGGATATCATTTTCGAAGAACATCCTGATATCACTCATTTGATAAAGAAGCATTACAATTCTTTCAATCCCCATTCCAAAGGCATATCCTGAGTATTTTTCAGAATCTATATTTACATTTTTCAAAACGGCAGGATCTACCATTCCGCAGCCCATGATTTCCAGCCAGCCAGTTCCTTTCGTTATTCTGTAATCTGTTTCAGAGTTTAATCCCCAATATACATCAATTTCGGCACTTGGTTCTGTGAACGGGAAATATGATGGCCTTAATCTGATTTTTGATTTTCCGAAAAGCTCCGTAGTGAAGAATTGGATGGTCTGCTTCAAATCTGCAAAGCTCACATTTTCATCAATGTACAAACCTTCAATCTGATGGAAAATACAATGTGAACGTGAAGATACAGCTTCATTTCTGAACACTCTTCCCGGTGATAAAATCCTGATCGGTGGCTGATTCTCTTCCATATAACGAATCTGAACCGAAGAAGTATGCGTTCTTAATAAAATATCAGGGTTCTGCTCAATGAAGAAGGTGTCCTGCATATCTCTTGCTGGGTGGTATTCCGGAAGATTCAGTGCGGTAAAGTTGTGCCAGTCATCCTCAATCTCCGGGCCGTCTGCCACGGCAAACCCGATAGATTTAAAAATCTCGATAATCCTGTTTTTCACCAGGTTGATCGGATGCCTGGACCCAAGATCCAACGGAAAAGCAGGTTTTGTAAGGTCTTCTTTCTCAAATATAATAGAAGATGCGGAAGCATTTTTTAAATCCTCCAGCTTTACATTCACCGCATTTTTCAGAGTATTGATTTTCTGTCCGAATTCTTTTTTCTGGTCGTTGGGAACTTCTTTAAATTTTTCAAAAAAATCATTAAGAATTCCTTTTTTACCATTATACTTGATTCGGAAGTTTTCAATCTCTTCTTTAGATGTAGCATTGAAGCCGTTTACCTCGACGAGTAATTCTTCTATCTTTTCTATCATTGTTTTGCCCTTTCAAAATGTTTTGCAAAAATACGTTTTTTCAGTTGAATAATTTTCCATCTTTTGTTAAAAAAATCTGCCTCTGTTTATGGAGGCAGACTTCAATCACTTATTTCACTTAAATAAAAAAATTATTTTTTACTTTTCTTTACGAGACGAACTATGCCATAGATAAGGAGTATAAAAAATGCTACGGTCAGAAGCTGCCCAGCCATATATCCCAAATTGTATGCTTTTTCATAAGAGTTCATCTTTATTTCTTTTCAAGTGCCTTCACGTTGATCTGAAGGGTTACTTCATCCTTGATCACCCCATTTTCGGCAGGAGCCTGGAATTTTACCCCAAACTCTTCTCTTTTAATATCTTTAGGCTCGGTGGCTATGCTAACAAGTCCTTCTTTTACGGAAATATTAGCCTTGAACTGCACCGGTTTTGTAATTCCCTTGATTGTTAAATTACCATCCAGAAGCGTATTATAATCCCCTTCTGCAGACGGTGTTACTTTTGTAATTTCATAAGAAGCCGTAGGAAACTTTTCTGTTGCAAAGAAATCTCTGCCTTTCAAATGCCCGTTTAGTTTTCCCAACTGATCAGCATCATCTTTTAAATCAACAGAGGTAAGAGAATTCATATCAGCTACAAATTTTCCGCTTTCAAGCCTACTGTCTTTTACCGTTACATCTCCGCTTTCAAACTTAATAGTCCCGAAATGACTCGTATTTTCAGATTTAAAAATTTTATAACCTTTCCATTCTACCCTGCTGTTTAAAGTGTCCACCACATACTGAGCTCCGTCCTTCGTCGTCGTCACCTCGTTGCTTTCACTGGAAACCGATTTCTCCTTCTTACAGGAAACCACTAGAGTAACAGCAAAAAATACAGGAATAACTAACGAAAACAGCTTTCTTTTCATAATTTTTAATTTTTCAATGTCCTGCTAATATAATAAAAAAATTGTTCTTTTCTAAACATTTCATTCATTACATTTGTATTATGCTATTAGAAATAAACAATTTATACTTCTCATATTCTAAGGAAAGACCGCTTTTCCAAAACCTTAATCTAAAATTTGATGAGGGTCGTATCATTGCTCTTGCCGGCGAAAGCGGATGCGGAAAGTCTACTTTATTAAGCTTAATTTATGGGCTTCTTGATTGGGAAAGCGGTGATATTATTTTTGACGGAAAAAAACTGATGGGTCCAAAAGGCAATCTTGTTCCGGGTGAATCGCAAATGAAGTTTGTAGCACAGAATTTTGACCTGATGCCCTATGCTACCGTGGCGGAAAATGTAGGAAAATTTATTTCAAATATTAATTTAACCAAGAAAAAAGAAACGGTTGCCGAACTTCTGGAAGTCATAGGGCTTGAGGAATTCTCAAATGTTTTACCCAAATACCTGAGCGGCGGCCAACAGCAAAGAGTCGCGATTGCAAGGGCACTTTCTGTCCTTCCCAAACTTTTAATTCTGGATGAACCCTTCAGTAATTTGGATTTTCCGCGAAAAATTGAATTGCGTGAAAAATTGTTCAGATATGTAAAGCAGCAGAACATTTCTTTAATCATTTCTACGCATGAGCTTCAGGATATTATTCCGTGGCTGGATCAGATTATTATATTGCAAAATGGAAGGTTAATTCAAAACGGCCTCCCGGAAGAAACATTCAAAAATCCTTATAATTCCTATGTTGCCAAACTTTTCGGTGAGGTGAATATTTTTAATGAAATTGAAATGGCCGATTTTCAAATTTCAAAGTTTTCTTACCATCCGAAGGAAATAAAAACTTCTGAAAATGGGTTTGAAGCCGAGGTTTTGGAAAGCAGATTTGCGGGAAATCATTTTTGGAACAAAGTGAAAGTAAAGGATAAGGAATTAATCATCTACACCGATTCGAGAATTGGGGGCCGGGTTAAAATTTCTTTTGTTTAAGCTTTTGTAGGTTATTCCGTTGCCTATAATGAGAAAACTGTTGAATTATCTTTACTTTAGGAACTTTTTTAGTCATTTTTATTTTAAATTGTTTATAAAAAATACAAACATAAGAAAATGGTTTAAAACTTTTTCTTACATTTGTATCTCCACAGCATAAGGAAATTTTTGGTTAATTCTCTTTCTGCCTCCTAAAAACGAAGATCAGCAATCTGCGATCCAGTTTTTTGAAAGATTACACTGTCCAATTCTTTCCTTTTTTTATGCTTTTTTCACAAATTCTGATTTCAGGGCCATTGATCCAAAACCATCAATTTTACAATCAATATTATGATCACTATCAGGTCTTAAACGAATATTTTTCACTTTCGTACCGGCTTTCACTGGTTTGGGAGCTCCTTTCACAGGAAGATCCTTAATGACCACCACAGAATCGCCATCCTGTAATTCATTACCATTCGAATCTAAAATTTTACCGGCGTTTAATGTATCGGCAGCCGTTTCTTCCGGATTCCATTCATAAAAGCATTGGGAACACATCATCATATTATTATCACCCGGATAAGTAAATTCAGAGCCGCATTTTGGGCAAGGTACAGTATCACTCATATTTTCTTATTTTTTTGCAAAGGTAGGATTTTTGAGTTATGAGTTAAAAAATTAATGAATTATAAGTTCATAGAGTATAAAGATTAGCGAAGTTAACTCATAATTCATAACTTATAATTTATAACTATATAAAGTTTAAATTTTCGTATTTTTGCAGATTGAAAATAGCAGAGCCCAATCTTATGGAATTGATACACAGAAACCTGGCAATCGGAATTCACGATGCTTTACAGGAAACATTTTTCGAGAAAAATAAATATGCTGATAAAGTAATCGAAAGACTTTTGAAAGCCAACAAAAAATGGGGAAGCCAGGATAGAGCCGTTGTTTCTGAGATTTTCTATAATATCATCCGTTGGAAAAAACGCCTTGAATACTATATGGGCGAAGGGGTAAAGCCTAACAATGTTTATAAACTGATCATTGCTTATCTGCTTTGGAGCAAAACAAATTATAAAAAATTTGAAGAATTTGACGGAATAAAAATCGCCGATATCCTTACTAAGCTCAAAAAGGGTACAGTTCCTACAAAAGCTATAGAATATTCTATTCCTGACTGGCTTGCAGAAACATTAGAAAAGGAATTAGGCTCAAAATGGGGAAAAGAAATGCAAGCCCTGAACGAGCAGGCTCCGACTGTTTTACGGGCAAACTCACTGAGAACCACCACAAAAGAGCTTATCTCAGACCTTTCTGATGAAAACGTAATTTCTTATCCTATTAAAAATTATCCCGATGCAGTACAATTAGAAGAAAAAAAGAATGTTTTTCTTACAACAGCTTTTAAAGAAGGATTATTTGAAGTTCAGGATGCATCTTCCCAGAAAATCGGATATTTTCTTGATGTGAAAGAAGGCCAGCGAGTAGTAGATGCCTGCGCAGGAGCCGGCGGAAAAACTCTTCACCTGGCAGCTTTGATGCAGAATAAAGGACAGATCATCGCATTGGATATCTTCGATTGGAAGCTGGCAGAACTGAAGCGCCGTGCAAAAAGAGCCGGTGCACACAACATCGAAACCCGCCTGATTACAGACAATAAAGTGATCAAAAGGCTTCATGAAAAAGCAGACAGATTGCTTATTGATGCGCCATGCTCAGGTCTTGGAGTTCTAAAAAGGAACCCGGACAGCAAGTGGAAAATTGATCAGGATTTTATTGACCGGATCAAGGTAGAACAACAGCAGATTCTTCAGGATTATTCAAAAATGCTTAAAAAAGGAGGAAAAATGGTTTACGCAACATGCTCGATTTTACCTTCTGAAAATAATGAGCAGGTAGAAGAATTCCTAAAAAACAATCCTAACTTCAAAATGATAAAAGACGAAAAAGTGATGCCAAGCGAAGGCTACGATGGATTTTATATGGCTTTGATAGAAAGAATTTCTTAAACAAATGTTTAAAAAAATAAATTACCTGAACTACCCTGCCTTTTGGGTAGTTTTTTATTGATCTTTAGCATTTACACGTAAAAATAAAAATCTATTATTCAATAATTCTTTGTAACACTTTTCGTATGAGCGTAACTTTTACATATTCTTTCACTCCAATACGATTAAAAACTAGTATAAAAATTCACAAAGCTGATATTATGTTAACTAAAATTTATCTTTGTAAAAAAACAAATCTTTAAATATGTATCAAAGAATTTTCTTATTTTTCTTTATGTTCTTATACTATTTGTCTTTCACACAGACATACGAAATACAATATATTAATTCTTATAATGGTAAGATTTTAACTGAACAATCACCTACTCTCGTTTGGGCAAATGAAAAAGAAAATTTCATCTTAAATAACAAAATAAAAGAAAAAAAAGAAGAATATCCTTTTGAAATAACTAAAATTGAAAAACCATCCAATACGGTAATTTCTTTTGGTTTTTTAAAGCCTGACGAAATTATTTCAGCTTCAGACCCAGAATCTATTAAAAAACAAACTTTTGAACTCACTAAAGAAACAAAAAACATCTTAGGATACACCTGTAGGAAAGCTGTAACAAAGATTAACTCAAACACCATTGAAGTTTGGTACACCAATGATTTGAAAATCCAGGGAGGTCCTTCACCAATTGGCCAAAATCTTGGCTTGGTTTTAGAAATTGAAAGAAATAAAAATTCTTTAATAACAGCAAAATCCATCAAAAAAGTAAAGAAAACTGATATTGAAGACATCCTTAAAAGCTCAATTAATTCTACTGACCAACTTAGCTATAAGTATCTTCTTTGGAAAAGTAGATTTACCACATTGAAAGTTTTCGATAATGAAACTATTAATTTTTCTGATGAATCCAAACCTGATGAAAACATAAAAAAATTCGCAAACGGAACCATTATTCTTAAAAAAATTAAGTTTCCAAAAATCTCGGAAGGCGAAAATATTTTCGTTGAGGTAAAACAGCAATCAAATGGCGATGCTTATGACAGGACGGGTACTGTTTTTTTTATTCCGCAGGATAAGTCCCAATCATTTTTTGACGGCCTTGAAAAAGGGGCAAAAACCCTTCCTGCCTATGATAACGGAAACGGAAAGCAATATTACGGAATAACCGCTACAGACAATTATAGTCCGGCAATTGAAATGATGAGATTTTTTACCGCTTTCGGAGTGAATAAATTTAACCATATTCAGTTAAAAGATAAAAACTGGCAGACAATAAACCCTTACCGTCAGGATATTACCGATCTTCAACCTTCTTTATCAGAAAAAGAATTATGGGTAGGGATATTCATCGGAAACTATGACAAAGGCGGTCATAAAGTAAGCCTGGAAATCACCATTCACAAAAGCAACCAGAATATTTATAAGAATAATGCAATAATACCTTTATTCAACACACTGAATATCATGGAAATGGCGGGGCAGGACTATTCTACAATGTTTAATAGCGACAAAGGTTTATTTGTAGAATTCACATTAAAAAAAGACTTGAAAAACGCACAGCTAAAATACATCACAACAGGTCATGGTGGATGGGAAAATGGCGATGAATTCGTACCTAAAACTAATTCTATCTTTCTTGACGGGAAAATGACCTATTCTTTTATACCATGGAGATCAGACTGTGGCTCTTACCGTCTTTATAATCCTGCATCAGGAAACTTTCCGAATGGTCTTTCATCTTCAGATTTAAGCAGGTCAAACTGGTGTCCGGGAACGGTTACCAATCCTAATTTCATTCCGCTTGGGTACTTAAAAGCCGGAAAGCATACCATACAGGTGAAAATTCCACAGGGGCCTACCGAAGGGACAAGTTTCAGTCATTGGAATGTTTCCGGGGTTTTGCTAGGAACTGAATAAAAAAACCTTCTCGCAAACTGAATTGCAAGAAGGTAAAAACACAAATGATGAAAAAAAATTATTTCGAGCGACAAAGTAATGGCTAAAATTTCTATAATTAATTATCATAGATTAATAAATATGTCATTTTTATTTCGTATGCAATTTGTATTTAAACTAGCAACGAAAAAAATTAACTTAAATAACGATTTTCCATCATTTAAATTAAAATATTTCTTAAAATAATGTTATTTAATTAAAAATATAAATTAAATTATTTTTATTATTGTTATTTTTAAATTAGTAATCTAATTTCGCTTCAAAACAAAAAAATAAAATGTGTGGAATTGTATGTTTGTTTGATGCCAAACAAAAAACCGAAGCTTTAAGACCTCAGGTCCTGAAAATGTCTAAAAAGATACGTCACAGAGGTCCGGACTGGAGTGGTGTGTTTCAGGATGATAAAATAATTTTCTCTCATGAGCGGCTCGCTATTGTAGACCCTACTTCAGGAAAACAACCTCTATTTACAAAGGATAGGAAAATAGTTTTGGCGGTAAATGGAGAAATCTATAATCACAGAGAATTAAAGGAAGAATTTCCCGATTATGAATTCCAGACTCAATCTGATTGTGAAGTAATTTTATCACTTTATAAAAAATACGGAAAAAATTTCATCGAAAAACTTAACGGAATTTTTGCCTTCTCTTTATATGACACTGAAAATGATGTGTATCTGATAGCCCGCGATCATATGGGAATTTGTCCTCTTTATCAGGGCTGGGACAAAAACGGAAACTATTATGTAGCTTCAGAATTAAAAGCTTTGGAAGGTGTTTGCAAAAAAATCGAAACATTTTTACCGGGACATTTTGTATACAGTAAAGATGGAAGCGAACTTCAGCAGTGGTATAAAAGAGACTGGGAAAGCTTTGACCAAGTTAAAGACAACACAACTGATATTGAACAATTAAGAAAAGGCCTTGAAGATGCCGTCCACAGGCAACTGATGAGCGATGTTCCTTACGGAGTCTTACTTTCCGGCGGTTTAGATTCTTCTGTTATTTCGGCAATTACTGCAAAATTTGCAAGACAAAGAATTGAAAGTGGAGATACACAGGAGGCTTGGTATCCGAGGTTACACAGTTTTGCGGTCGGCTTAACAGGTTCGCCGGATCTGGCGGCAGCACAAAAAGCAGCGGAACATATTGGCTCAGTTCACCATGAAGTAAATTTCACGGTTCAGGAAGGTTTGGACGCCATTCGTGATGTGATTTATCATTTGGAAACTTACGATGTGACGACGGTAAGAGCTTCTACTCCGATGTACCTTTTGGCAAGAGTCATTAAGTCTATGGGGATAAAAATGGTGCTTTCCGGAGAAGGCTCAGATGAGCTGTTTGGAGGATATCTATACTTCCATAAAGCTCCGAATGCAAAAGAATTCCATGATGAAACGGTGAGAAAGTTAGGGAAACTACATCTCTATGATTGTTTAAGAGCCAATAAAGCTTTGATGAGCTGGGGAATTGAAGGGCGCGTTCCTTTTTTAGATAAAGAATTTATGGATATTGCAATGACCATTAACCCAAAAGATAAAATGGTAAACGCCGCAGAAGGAAAAATTGAAAAATGGGTATTAAGAAAGGCTTTTGAAGACATCCTCCCCGATTCTATCGTCTGGAGACAGAAAGAACAGTTCTCTGACGGGGTTGGCTATTCATGGATCGATACTTTAAAATCCGTTGCCGAAAAAGAGGTAACCAATGAAATGATGGCGAATGCGAAATTCAGGTTTCCATTGAATACTCCTCAAAATAAAGAAGAATACCGCTACAGAAGTATTTTTGAAGAACATTTCCCAAGCGAAACAGCTGCTGCGACAGTGCCTTCCGTACCTTCAGTTGCCTGCTCTACTCCTATAGCTTTGGAATGGGACGAAGCTTTTAAAAATATGAACGATCCGAGTGGCAGAGCAGTGAAGGTGCATGAAACATCGTATGGAAAATAGTTTAAGGGAGGGGTCTGAGGGTTTTAGAGTTTTAGCGAAACTGTGATGAGTGATGAGTGATGAGTTTTTAAACTAATTTCCCGCTTCTAATTTCTAACTTCTCAAGTAAAATTTATCAATCCTGTAGCAATACGGGATTTTCTTTTGAATTAACGATAATAATATTGTCAAAATTTAACCGTTAATCAAAATAATATCTAATAAATAATTATATTTGGAAAACGAAAAATCAATTATAAAAAAATGAGAAGAAACATTACTATCTTATTTGCTTTATTATCCATGACTTTTGCTTTTGGACAGGGTAAATACGGCAAATATCTTAGCTCTAAAAAACTGGCAATGGTGTATAAAAATGTGAAGGACCAAGATAAAGACGATTATTATCAACAATACTATTGGCTGGCAAAAGCTGAGCAGCTTAAAACGTATCCTCACCTTAAAGATATAAAGCCTGTGGTTTTATACGAATTTGTGAAGAAAGTAAACCCCCAGAACCCTACCAAAACATTGGATACAAGAGGAAAAGAACTAAGAGAAACTGCAGAATTATCTCTGAATCAATATTTCAAGAACAAAAATTTTGAAAATAATTCTGTATTGATGTATAACCTTGAGACCTATGTAGACCCGTCAAAAGGTCAGTACTATACAAAAGTAGACCCTGAAAAAATCAAGGAGCTGGTACCGAAAGAGCTTTATGCCTTCAATTCAAACAACAGAAATACGGGAGAGGACAAAACCTATTACCTTTGGATTGATAAGAAAAAAGATGATTTCAATATTGTAGACATCATTCCTAATGAAAAGGACAACAAAGATTTCTACGCAAGAGTGAAACAGTATCTTCCCAACTACAAATTCTCGAAATACGTCCCTTCGGTGAAAAAAGGTACGAAAACTGACAAAACAGACGTAGATTATTACTACATCATGCCATTCGAGCAGAATACCGACAACATCGAATACAAAACTAAAGACTTCAAAACGTACTCATTAAGCCAGTACAGAAAAGCCGGCGACGAGTGGAAAGGAGTTGAAAAGCCTAGAAAATAAAAATTAAAATCCTGTGAAATTTCGCAGGATTTTTTTAATATTTAACCACAAAAGTCACAAAAGATTTTGTAATATTTTATTAAGGAATAAATATTGCTTTAGCATAACATTCTCATTTCCTGAATTAAAAATAAACCTGGATTTTCCAGTAAAAATAAAAATGTCAGAAGTCATCAATCAACCGAATAATTCAATAAAAAAAATATTACCACTGATTCTTGCGACTGCAATTTTCATGCAGATGCTTGATTCTACAATTCTTAACACCTCTTTACCGTCTATAGCGAAAGATTTGCAGGAATCTCCGCTCAATATGCAAAATGCAATTATCAGCTATGTGCTTACACTGGCAGTTTTCATGCCTGCAAGCGGTTTTTTAGCCGACAGATTTGGAACGAAAAAGGTTTTTATTTTTTCTTTAATATTATTTAGTCTGGGATCTTTATTTTGTGCTTTTTCTCAAAACCTTACACATCTTGTAATATCGCGTGTTATCCAGGGAGTTGGAGGAAG
Organism: Chryseobacterium sp. RU37D; assembly: GCF_900156075.1. Classification (GTDB taxonomy): domain Bacteria; phylum Bacteroidota; class Bacteroidia; order Flavobacteriales; family Weeksellaceae; genus Chryseobacterium. The sequence continues at coordinate 92,839 of NZ_FTMM01000009.1, forward strand.
TCTGATGACTCCTGTAGGAAAATTGGCATTAATAAAAACCTTTGATAAAAATGAATTATTAAAGGCGATGAATTTCGCTATTATACCTGCGCTGATCGGGCCGGTTTTAGGACCTTTGGTGGGAGGTTATATGGTTGATTACCTTTCCTGGCACTGGATTTTTTTAATCAATATTCCGATTGGAATGCTGGGAATTACATTAGGGTTAAAATTCATGCCTAATTACAGATCTTCCAATGTAGATTTTGATTTAAAAGGATTCCTGATTTTTGCTGCCGCTTCTCTCCTGCTTTCCATTTCGTTGGAGCTTTTCGGGAATATGCAGAATACGACTCCGGTTTTGATTATTTTCATTTTAGGCTTTCTTTTTATGTATTATTATTACCGGCATGCTAAGCGGGATGAGAGCCCCATTTTTCCTTTAAACCTTTTCCAGGTAAGAACATTCCGGGTTGGCATTATCGGGAACCTTGCAACAAGGCTGGGAATCAGTTCCGTACCTTTATTGCTGCCTTTGATGATTCAGATTGCATACAAGCAGTCGGCAGTCACTTCCGGTTGGATCATTGCCCCGATGGCTATTACAGCTATGTTTGGAAAATCTTATGTCATTAAAATTTTAGACAGATTCGGCTACCGGCAGACCTTAATGGCCAATACCTTTGTGATTGGAACATTGATCTGTATTTTGGCTATTCCCGATATTCATTCATCTATATATTGGTTTGTTCCTATTATTGCCGTTTTAGGATTTTTTAATTCCATCCAGTTTACCTCGATGAACACTATTTCCATTGCAGATCTCAGAAACTTCCAGACCAGCAGTGGGAATTCATTAATTTCGGTTAATCAGCAGCTTGCGATCGGTTTCGGGATTGCTTTTGGCTTAATCGTCTTAAAAATTTTCGAAAATAGTCCGGAGCTGATCAATAATGAAACCCATAATGCTTTCCGATGGACATTTTTAACGATAGGAATTCTTACCATTTTATCCGGCTTTGTTTTCCGAAGGCTACACATTTCAGATGGAAAAAATATGAAATCGAAAGAAGAAAACACTGCATTATATAGAAGACCATAAAAAGAAAGCACTTCCTTTTTGCCCTTATATTTTTTCATTCATTAAAAAAAATCCAGAATGGAAGCGTGTTGTCGATCAAAGATTCCACGCATATGACCAACTTTAATTTCCTTAAACTACCATAAACATTGGAGAATTAATTACATTAGCTTAAACAAAAATAAAAAATCACTTTACTTATCATGTCAAATATCGGACTTATCATTGAAGAAAAATCAACAGATATAGGAAATTTTTTAGTCGGAAGACTGCTGCCATTCCGCGAAAAAAGAGCGGTCGGACCATTTGTTTTTATTGATCACATGGGACCTGCAGATCTGAAAGATTATCAAAACCTTGATGTTCCGCCACATCCGCATATCGGGCTTTCAACTTTAACCTATCTTCTTGAAGGGTCAATCTTCCACAGAGACAGTGTGGGAAGCGCCATTGAAATCCAGCCCGGAGCTGTTAACTGGATGACGGCAGGAAAAGGCGTTGTACACTCAGAAAGAACACCGGAATACCTGAGACATTCTGACAAAAGACTCCACGGCTTCCAGATCTGGGTGGGGCTTCCGAAACATTTGGAACAATCAGAGCCCAGCTTTCATCATACCGAAGCCGACGAACTTCCGGTTTGGAAGGAAGACGGGGTTCAGTATAAGCTCATTGCGGGTGAAGCTTTTGACAAAAAATCCCCGGTGCCAGTTCACAGCAAATTATTTTTTATTGAAATTAAAACGAAAGACGCCAAAAAAATCAGCATTGGAAAAGACCTTTATGGAGAAGCTGCAATGTACGTTTTAGACGGAACAGTTTCTACAGACGGAAATTCTTACGGTTCCAAACAATTAATGATAGCCAAAGATACAAAACTATGCGAATTTGATATGAGCGAAAACGGAACGGTTTATCTTTTCGGAGGCGAACCTTTTGATGAAGAGCGTTTTATATTCTGGAATTTTGTAAATTCAGACAAAGAATTGATTGAAAAAGCAAAAGTAGACTGGCACGATCAGAATCATGAAGCTTTCCCTTTGGTTCCGGGCGATGAAGAAGAATATGTTCCGCTTCCGAAAGCAATTTTAAACAGAAAACCGTAATTTAATTTCAAAAATAATAAAATGATGAAAATATTAGCATTTGCAGGAAGCACCTCTTCCACCTCTATCAACAGAGAATTGGTAAAATTTGTTTTGAAAGACTTTCAGGACGAAGAGATTAATTTAATAGACCTTAATGATTTTGACATGCCTGTTTTTTCTGTTGACCGTGAAAAGAAAGGCTTTCCGGATGAGGCCCACCATTTTTTGAAGGTTATTGAAGAATGTGACGTCATCATCTGCTCATTAGCCGAGCACAACAGGTCTTATAGCGCAGCCTTTAAGAATCTTTTTGACTGGGCTTCAAGGATTGATGTAAAGGTATTTCACAATAAACCAATGTTTCTGATGTCTACCTCCCCCGGAGGCTATGGTGGTGGAAATGTGATGAATACAGCAAAAACATTCTTCCCGAATTTCGGGGCGGATATTAAAGATACTTTTTCCCTTCCGAAATTTTATGAAAATTTTGATTTCGAAAGCGGTGTCATCAATCCGGATATACTGAAAGAACTGAAAGACAAAATAGCCAACTTTAAAAATCAGATGAAAAACCAATGACAAAAGGAAGAATAGAAGCCTTCAGCGATGGTGTCCTTGCCATCATTATCACCATTATGGTACTTGAACTTAAACTGCCGGAAGGTGATACCTGGGCAAGTCTTAAACCTATCCTACCCAAATTTTTAGCTTATATTTTCAGTTTTATTTATATCGGAATTTATTGGAATAACCATCATCATTTATTTCAGATCGTAAAAAAAGTGAACGGAGGAATTCTATGGGCCAATCTCCATCTGCTGTTCTGGCTTTCATTGATGCCTGTTGCCACAGAATGGATCGGGGAAACCCATTTTGCCAAAAATCCTGTTGCAGCCTATGGTATAGGATTGATCATGAGCGCTGTGGCTTATACTATTTTAGAAAATTTAATTATAAAAAATGAGGGTGAAACTTCAAGATTAAAAGAAGCTATCCGAAACAAATCCAAAGAATATATTTCTATTGTGTTTTATGTTTCCGGATTCTCAGCTTCGTTTTTTTATCCTTATCTTGCCATTGGTTTATACTACATTGTAGCTTTAATATGGCTGATTCCTGACAAAAGAATTGAAAAATCCTTAAAAGAAAATTGATATGGAAACACACGAATACATCAACGGAGATATTACCGTGATCTGGCAGCCGAAAAAATGCATCCACGCTGCGATCTGTGTAAAAACACTTCCTAAAGTATATAACCCTAAAGAAAGACCCTGGCTGAAGGCTGAAAATGCAACGCCTGAAGAACTTAAAAATCAAATTGACTTATGCCCTTCCGGTGCTTTAAGTTATAAATTCAATACTGAAAAATAATGGCGATAGTTGTAAAAGCAACCTTAGGAAAAGAAAAATATTATACAGAAGTACTAGCCGGAGAAAATACTTTAATCACAGATGAACCTGTAGATAAAGGAGGCCAGAATAAAGGTTTCAATCCCTTAGAGATCCTCGCAACTTCTCTTGCAAGCTGTACAGCAGCAACACTGAGAATGTACATCGACAGAAAAGAATGGGAGGTTGAAAAAATTAATGTGGAAGTAGAGCTGGAAAATTTTTCCCTGACCAAAAGAGCTGTTTTCAAAAGAAATATCAGCTTTGAAGGTACGAATCTTGATGCAGAACAAATGAAAAGGCTTACCACCATTGCAGATGCCTGTCCAATACATAAAATACTAACAAACGAAATAGAAATACTAACCAAATTTTCATAATATGACTGAAGTAAAACAAAACAACGGCGAAAAACACGGAAATTTTGAAGCATTCATAGACGGAAACCGAGCAGGTTTAATGACCTATACGTGGGCCGGAGACGAAAGATTTATCATAGACCATACTGAGGTGGAAGAAGCATACAACGGAAAAGGCGTAGGAAAAGATATGCTTTTGGCGGCAGTAGATTTTGCAAGAAAAAATGGAAAAACCATTATCCCGCTTTGCCCTTTTGCTAAAGCTACCTTCCAGAAACATGAAGAGCTCCAGGATGTTCTGGTAAATCAGACGCAGGCTTAGTTTCAGGCTAAGATTTGAGATTGATTATTTTAAATTTAATCTAAATCTCAATGATGCTTCAACAAGCTCAGCATAACATTATTAATACTAACTGTCTTATTTAACAGCAAATTTACAACGCTTCCACGCTGAGCCCGTCGAAGCATCACAAACAGACTAAAATACAGAAACCTTCCAGAGTAAAATCCGGAAGGGTTTTTCTTTTTCAACAGAACATAAAAAAACTATATTTGTAAAATTTTAATTGAATAAATATGTCGCCAATTATATTATTGTCTATCATTATCATCTATTTCGCATTGCTGCTCTGGGTAGCCTACCGCACCGGAAAAGGGAGTGATAATGAGAGTTTCTTCATCGGAAACCGTAAAAGTAATTGGATGCTGGTTGCTTTCGGGATGATCGGAACATCGCTCTCAGGGGTAACTTTCGTGAGCGTTCCGGGAGCAGTAGGAAACGACAAATTTACTTACCTGCAGATCACCATTGGATATCTGATCGGATATGTTGTGATTGCATATATTCTTCTTCCTTTATATTACCGGTTAAAATTAACGTCAATTTACGGTTATCTTCAGCAAAGAATGGGGCAGTTTTCTTACAAATCAGGGGCCTGGATTTTTATTGTTTCCAGATTGGTAGGAGCTACGGCGAGGTTATATCTTGTGGTGAATATTTTACAAGTTTCCATTCTTGACAGTTTAGGCGTTCCGTTTATTGTAACCACGCTGATTATTTTAGCAATGATCATTCTTTACACCTACGAAGGAGGAGTAAAAACCATTGTCTGGACGGATACGCTGCAGACTTCCTGTATGCTTTTAGGATTAATCATCTGTACGATTTATATGCTTAATCATTTAGGTTTAAGCTTGGATGAAAGTTTTACAGTAATGAATGAAAAAGGCTATACAAAAATCTTTGATTTCGACCCAAATCAGAAAAGTTTTTTTATAAAGCAGATCTTGGCAGGAGCTTTTATCACAATTACCATGACGGGAATTGATCAGGAAATGATGCAGAAAAGCTTATCCGTAACCAGGTTGAAAGACTCCCAGAAAAATATGGTGACATTAGGCTTCATTTTGCTTGGGGTAATTTCGCTTTTCCTTTATATGGGCGGTCTTTTGCATCTTTATGGAGCTCAGGAAAATGTGAGCAGCGTTGGAGATCAGCTGTTCCCGGATATTGCACTGAACCATATGCCGCCGTTCATTTCAATCATTTTTATCGTGGCATTGATCTCAGCACTTTTCCCAAGCGCGGATGGGGCAATGACAGCCCTGACCTCTTCTTTATGTATCGATATTTTCGGGATGAGAGAAAAAACACATTGGGACAATGGTAAGAAAGAGAAATTCAGAAAAAATATTCACCTGATTGTTGCTTTGTCTTTCCTGATTATGGTGATTATTTTTAAAATTATTAATGATAATTCCATGATTGGTTTAATTCTTAAAATGGCAGGATTTACTTACGGGCCGCTTTTAGGGCTTTTTGCCTTCGGAATTTTCACGAAATATAAAGTTAAGGACAAATTGGTTCCGTACGTTTGCATTGCTGCGCCGGTAATATCATTCTTTATCGATAAGTATCAGGAAAATCTCTTCGGAGATTTTAAAATCGGATTGGAGCTTTTGATTATTAATGGATTACTGACATTTATCGGGCTTTGGCTGATTAGGAAGAAGTAAGGCCGATTTTTAAGTTTGGGCTGAAGCCAAATTTGAGAATCTTTTTATTTTAAACGGGCTAAAGCCCGTTCCTATTGAATAATTACCGCAAAATTTATTGATTAATGAAGATGTAATCTAAAAATTATCTAGAGATTCTTCCTTCGTCAGAATTACATGAGTGACACAAAATTATTAACTTTAAACGAAAAACTCAGAATATTAAACTTAATATTAAATCATGAAAAAAATTATTCCGTTAATCTTATTAGCCTTTTCTGTAAGCTTTATTTCTGCCCAGGAATTTGAAATTTCCACATTGAGAATTGGGCCGTATAAAATTTTTATGAAAAATGATGAAGCTGATAAATTCGGGATAAAATTAAAGCAAACCAACTATGAACTCAAAAATGTTGTAAAATACAATGGCGAAACAATTTTAATCGCCACCAATACAGACTATGACGATCAGGGTAAAGAAAATGGAAAAATGGTGATCCAGGGACTTTCCACAAAAAGTAAAAAATTTAAAACAAAAAGTGGAATCGGGATTGGAAGCACAAAAGATGATATCATTAATGCTTATAAAAACTACCCGAGTTACAGCGTTTATCCCAACTATGACGATAAAGGCAACAAGCAGAACAACTCAAGCAATTTTGTATTAAACGACCTTGATGCAGGAACCACTCTTAGCTTTACAATCGTAAATAATATTGTAACTGAGATGTCGGTTTTCATCAACGAGGGCTGCTAAAGTATCAAAATATTTAAATAATTCATAATCCGGGTTTTATGTCCGGATTTTTGTATTTCCGTAACCCAGTAAAAAATTGTAAATTCGCGATCAAATAAATCTTATATAATGAGTAAAAGTATCGAAGAGTTAAAATCTCTTACTACGCAAATCAGAAGAGACATTTTAAGAATGGTTCATGCTGTAAATTCCGGCCACCCGGGAGGAAGTTTAGGCTGTACTGAGTACTTCACAGCCCTTTACGGAAAAGTAATGAACTATAAGCTTCCTTTCACAATGGAAGGTAAAAATGAAGATCATTTCTATCTTTCAAACGGGCACATTTCACCGGTATTTTATTCTACTTTAGCCAGATTCGGCTTTTTTCCGGTGGATGAGTTGAGAACTTTCAGAAAATTAGATTCAAGATTACAGGGGCACCCTACCACTCATGAGGGGCTTCCGGGTGTAAGAATCGCTTCGGGTTCTCTTGGGCAGGGACTTTCTGTGGCTCTTGGTGTTGCTCAAGGTAAAAAATTAGATGGTGATGACTCTCTTGTTTACTCACTTCACGGCGATGGTGAATTGCAGGAAGGACAAGTCTGGGAAGCATTGATGTATGCCGCTGCAAAAAAAGTGGATAATATCATTTCTACCATTGATTATAACGGACGCCAGATTGACGGTGATACTGATGATGTACTGAGCCTTGGAAATCTTCATGCTAAACTAGAAGCATTCGGATGGACCGTCCTTAATGAGAAAAACGGTAACGACCTTGAAGCCGTAATCGCTATTTTGGAAAAAGCAAAAACAGAAACCAGAAAAGGAAAGCCTGTTGCCATTATTCTTCATACAGAAATGGGCTACGGAGTGGATTACATGATGGGAACCCACGCTTGGCACGGTAAAGCTCCTAACGATGAGCAATTGGATACTGCTTTCAAACAATTATATATAGAAGCTCCTGCGGATTATTAATTATTATAAGTAATTAGTAATAAGTAATTTTTAAATCTTTAATTTTTAAATCAATAATGAAATATACATATACAGAAAAAAAGGATACACGTTCAGGATTTGGAGCCGGATTAGCTGAGCTTGCCGATAAGAATCCTAATGTTGTAGCGCTTTGTGCAGACCTTATCGGTTCTTTAAAAATGGAAAAATTCATTGAAAAAGCACCAGAAAGATTCTTCCAAGTGGGCATTGCTGAAGCTAATATGATGGGGCTTGCTGCTGGTTTGAGTATTACAGGCAAAATTCCTTTTACGGGAACTTTCGCCAACTTTTCTACATCAAGAGTGTATGACCAGATCCGTCAGTCAATCGCTTACTCCGGAAAAAATGTAAAAATCTGTGCATCTCATGCAGGCCTTACTTTGGGTGAAGACGGGGCAACACACCAGGTTTTGGAAGACATCGGAATGATGAAGATGCTTCCTGGAATGACTGTTATTAACCCATGTGACTACAATCAGACTAAAGCTGCCACCATTGCTATTGCTGATCATGAAGGTCCTGTATATTTAAGATTTGGAAGACCTACGGTGCCGGTTTTCATTCCGGAAGATATGCCTTTCAAGATCGGAAAAGGAATCATGCTTCAGGAAGGTACGGATGTAACTATTGTTGCTACCGGACACCTTGTATGGGAATCTCTGATGGCTGCGGATGAGCTTGAAAAAGAAGGAATTTCTTGTGAAGTAATCAACATCCACACAATTAAGCCTTTGGACGAAGAAATCATTTTAAAATCAGTTGAAAAGACAGGAAAAATTGTAACTGCAGAAGAGCACAATTACATTGGTGGTTTGGGTGAATCTATTGCGGGAATGTTAGCTAAAAAAAGGCCAACAAAACAGGAATTCGTTGCTGTAAACGATACTTTTGGAGAATCTGCTACTCCTGCTGAATTGATGAAAAAATATAAAATCGATGCTGCTGCGGTGAAAGAGGCTGTGAAGAGAATTTTAGCTTAATTTTATTTTAAAATAATATGAAAGCATCCTTTTTGGATGCTTTTTTATTTTGGATTTGTTGGAAATTCGCAAGGCGCAAGGATTTTATCTTTGATAAAATTGATTATGTATAAAATGAAAATCTTTTCTTGCTTCTTAAAAACAGCATTTAAAATTAAAAAGCCTTTGCACTCTGCAAATTTCCAATAAAATTATATAAAATTTAATTTTTTTTAATATTGGTCATCATCTAAAAAACTTCCATTTTGGGATAATTGCTAACATTCCAAAGCCTGTAAAAAGGAAAAGATTCGTAACGTCTGTGTATAAAAATGTCGATAAATAATAATTATGCATAAAGAAATGCAAAACCAACAACGCAGGAAAGGCAAAGGTGCCAATTTTACGGTAGAAAAACATTAAAATGAGACTTATGACCATTAATGCATCGATCGCAAAAACAGTATAAGCATACCAAGCCGGAATATTTAATGTCTCATGCTGCAGATATTCATCCAGATCAATCCCAAACCCCATTACAGTAAATAACAATAAGGCCGCAAATGCCAGAATAAAACCCCATCCTTTTTTTGGATCTTCATCAAAATAGCTGTATTCTTCCATAGATACAAAAATAAAGAACTTACGAGAAATTTCATAAGTTCTTTTATATAATTCGTTTAAAATTTGAATTAGATAGAGATCGCGTTAATCAGTCTGTTTTTGTCACTTAGATACTCTTCCATAGAAATCATACTTTCAGTTCTCATTACATCCTGAATATCATCTATTTGATAGATAATTCTTTTAGCGTCGTCCGTATTTTTCGCTCTTACCTTACAGAAAATATTATATTTCCCAGAAATAACACTAGCTTCGATTACGTTTGGAATCGTTGATAATTCTTTTAAAACCTCCTGAGTTCTGTTTGATTTTGTTAAAAGAATCCCGATGAAGGCTGTGAAATGATAGTCTAATTTTCCATAATCGATATTAAGAGATGATCCCAAAATAATACCTGCATCTTCCATCTTTTTCACTCTTACGTGAATTGTTCCTGCAGACACATCCATCTGTTTTGCAATTTCAGTAAAAGGCATTCTTGTGTTTTCTACTAAGAAATCAAGAATTTTCTTGTCTATTTCGTCCAGTTGATAGTTCATATTAGTTAAATTACAATTTTCTTAAAAAATCTATGTATTTTTTGCAAATTTATAAAAAATAATTTAACTAAAAAAATTATATCAAACATTAACAATAATTAACACAGATGATAAAAATCATTAAAAATTTACAATTATTTTGCTTCTGATTTTGTAGAATCTGTTTTTATTTCATTTTTAGAATCTTGAACTTTTTTATCTTTTTTCTTTTTTTTGAATAAAGAATTAAAGCTCTTACTCCAGACAATTCCCCCTCCATAAGCCTGATTAGCAGTACCGTTTGATCCGGCACCGTTTACCATACCTATGTTTGACGGTTTGGAATACCCTCTTAAGATCAGACTTCCATCATTCTTTTTAGAAATATCATATTCAATGGTACCCTCCCCGGAAAGATAATTGGCTTCTGTATTTTCAGTTTTATTTAAAGGAATCCCGAGGCCTGTTTTTACTTTAATCCTTGGCGAAAGAGCAAAGCTCACCCCTGCATTGGCACGGTCTCCAGTATTGGAATATTGATCACCCTGAACATAATTAAGATCAATCTGAAATTCATTGCTCATTGTGTTCAGAACAGAGCCTAATTGTTTTAACAGCATATTATATCCGGAAGATTTTGCTACCCCTGCCACATCTACATCCACTCCACCTGTATTGGAAACGTTGAAACTACTTAATAGAAGCACAGATCCAAATTGGAGCACTTTTTCTCCCTCCTGACTCATCTTGGCCGCCAGCGTCTCACTTACCTGGCTTGAAACATCCATCGCAGTAACGCCTAAATCTACCTTAGGATCAATGAGGGATTGTGAAATATTAGCCTGAAGCAAAATACTGATAGGCTGCAGTTTTCCTAGATTAAGATATTCCCCAGCATTAGATACCATTCTTACATAGTTTGCCGTGATATCAAGAGCTGGCTTCATTGCATCCCCATCCCAGCGAATACTGCTTCCTTTTTGGATTTGGAAAGTTTTATTCAGAATTGCTTTAGAAACAAAAGTACCATTATCTACCTTATAAGCACCATTCATTGCAATATTTCCTTGTCTGCTCATCTGAAAACGCAGTTTTTCAGCCGCCCCTTTTACCATAATGTTTCCTACATCATCACCAATTAAAACATTTACTGTAGTTCCCTTATCTACATCCAAAGAGAAATCGATATTCATATTTGCCCCAGCCTTTTTCTTTTTCTCAAGTGTTACCAGACCATCTTTCCCCTCATTTAAGAATCTCAACATTTTAAATTCTTCCACATTAGATGTAGAACCGGAATTGAAAGTAAACGTACTTCCGTTCAAAGCCTTCATATTAGGTGTAGTAATACTTAATCCTGAAACTGGCCCGTCAACATATAAGTCACCCTGCCCGTAAACCCTTCCCCAGAACAGATCAAAATCTTTCTGAGTGGTATTCAACATTAATAAATTATCAGCACGCATCACGAGGTTCACCCCCATTGAAGAAAGTGTTTCAAACTGAATAGCTCCGGAAATATTTCCGTTGGAATTTGATCTTCCGTCGTGAACTTCAATATTATTTAAAATTGCTAACCCTTTAGACAAAGGAATTACCGTATTCCCAAAAGAGTAATCTACCCCGGTGAATAGAAGCTTTAGTCCGAAACCTTTCAGACCAATATCCCCGCTGTAATCCAAGTCATTGAATTTACCGGTAATCTTTAGGTCTCCTGTAGCCTTCCCTCGCATATTTCCAAAAACAGTTTTGACAAACTGCTGCGCAAAAGCTACATCAAAATCTCTCATTTCTGCAGTCAGGTCAATGGTTGGCGAGGCTGTATTGTTATTGACAGTTCCGGTTACATGAAGGCTGTTATTTCCTATAACCCCGGCAGAATTTACCTTAATATCAATATCATAAACATTTAATGAAAATCCGTTGGTTGCAGAAATGGTAATATCTCCCATATCATTTCCATTCATCCTGATATCATCAACCGTCATATCTACCAAAGGCTGAAGCGTGCTTTTATCCATTTTAATCTTAACACTTCCATTTGCCAGCCCCTGAAGATCTAGAGAATTTCCACCTGCATCCATTTCCAGAAGCTTTTCTATGGCAAAATCTTTTACTTCAGCATCCAGATAAAAATCCTTAGCAGATTTGAACTGGGCTTCTTTCACAAACAGTGCACTGTTATCAGAGTAAATCCTCAGGTTTCTGATGTCAAAATCCCCTTCTTTCTTCCTGTAGGTAATGGAGTGATTGAGATCCGGGCTCGTATCAATGGTCCAGGTCACTTGATTAAATTTCACCTGTGTAGGCTCAAAACGGAAAACAAAATCTCCTGCATTATTGGTTGACTGATTAATATTGATAGCATATTCTTTCAATTGATCATCCAATTCCTCTTCCGAACTTCCGTGCTTGAATTTTGTAGCTAAATGAAGTATTGTATTGTTTTCATTTCTGCCGCTTAAGGTAATATCTTTAAGGATGTTCTTATTGTATTTTACTCTGTTGATCTTGGCAAAAATTTGCTCATCCAGATTAGCTGTATTAATCCTCACCATGACACTGTCAACCAGCGCACTGTCTCTGGTGACCTTATCCCTTTCATTGATCTTATATTCAGGATTCGCCGCGGCTAATGCTTTATCAGCTTCTGTGATTTCCTCAACTTTGGTCATAATATATTTCAAAGAAGCAGCATCTACATTCAGGATCAGGTTGTTTGAATTTCCGTCATACTGGCCTTCTACTTTTGCCCCCTGAGGAATCTTAAGATCAGGCATGAAATAACTCACCAACCCCTGCTGAACATCAAAACTCATTGTAAAATTCTGCCCTCTGTACATTTTTCTTGGAGTCGGCCCTACTAAAATTTTGTTTAAACCGTTTTCCACCATTCCGGCAAGATCACCAAGGTTATATCGTCCTGATATTTTACCATTAACTGCTCCCGGTGCATCCACATCAATGACACGGCCTCCATTTTCAATAAAGGTCTTCATTTTTGCATTTGGAATCGTATATTTTTGAGTCGCTGTTGCAAAATTGATATTATTTGCATCAACATCCAATGTAAGATCATTGATGGAAGACATGGCCATTTTACCGCTTACCTTTCCACTTACAATCTGGTTTCCGGGCTTATTAGTAAAATAATTCATATTTAAATAATTAACATCAGCATCCACATTCATAGAAATCCTTGAAGTACTGAAATCAATTAATCCTTTTACCGTAGCCTTCGCCTGTTCGTCATTAACAGTAATTAATCCGTTATATTTTTTATGATCCAATAATCCGTCGAGATAAAGGTTATTGATCTCCTTGTTCATGATCTCAATACTGGAAATTTGAGATTTTGTGGTGAGTTTCATGGTATTTACATCAAAACTCTGTCCATTAATGTCAAATCTTCCCGAGATCAATCCGACAGTTTTATTCTTGGTAATGACGGATGTGTTTAAGTCTTTTACCTCAGCAATCCCTACATATTTCGGCATTGGCGTGCTATAGCCTGTCAGTGAAAATTTTGTAATTTTTGCCTGCCCTATTCCGGTCATTAAATTTCCATTGGAAACATAGACCTGATCAGGATTTACCCTTGCAGATCCATTATATTTTAATTTTCCAAAATCATCAGCAAAGTTCTTCATTTTTTTAGAAATAAAGGAAGGCATCATTGCTTTCAGATCTTTATAGGTAAAATCTGTTGAAAGATTATTGGTTTCAATTAAAAATTTACCTTTCAGAAGATCTTTCACCTTCATCGTTTTGGTAGCAATATTTACCGCTGGATTTCGGATAAGAAAATTTTCGAGATAAAAATTATTCAGTGGGCCAGTCATTTTACCAGAAACATTAAATGGCTTGAAATTATCCCAATTGGTCACAAAATAGCTTATATCATAGCCACTTAACTGGCTTCCCTGATGAAGATTCATATCCCAGCGGACACGGTCTGCAAACTCGGCCCACGAACCTTTATTTAAATGAAATTTAATATTTCCCTGCAAAAGGGTATGATCTGTATTGAGGGTAAGGTCCTTTAAAGAAAGATAATCCGACGTCATTGACAATTCCGTGGAAAATGTGTCTACAAAATGAGATTTTCCCCATCTTTTTGTAACAAAAGACATATTGTTGATTAAAGCTGAAATATTGGCTCCATTTACTTTTACGTTGGGAGCTTTCAAATTAAAGTTTGTAGCAGTAAGCCATTTTCCTGCCTCACCCGGGGAATTCTGATTGACAATAGAAACCTTAGAATCAAGGATTTGCAATCTTGAGTTTAGCTGAAATGGAGGTTTATTGGGATCTCTTTTTTTACCGCTGTCAAATAACTGGGTAAAGCGTATGAAGTTGGAAATACTGTCTCCTTTATAGGTAATGACTTTTACATCCGCATTTTTTAAAGTAAGCGAATTGAAACTTAAAGAATTGTTTTTTCCTATATTGGTAGCAAGTGAAAACCAGTCGGAATTTGCTGTAAACTCTTTAGCCTCAATAAAATCATAACCTTTATAATCTTTGATTTTTAAGCCCTTTATCTTTACATTTCCAAAAAAATTTACTTCAACACTCTGAGTAGACATCTGTGCCTTAAAATCTCTATTGACGATCTGTAATGCCTGGTTTGCAGCCCATTGCTTAGTTACCGGAAGATTAATAATAATGAAAATGGCACCCACAAGCCCCAAGCCAAGCCAGAAAAGAATGAGCAGAAGCCTTGCCCACCAGGAATAACTGGTAACATCCTTCACCGCCTGTTTACCAAACTCTTCAGCCGTCTCAATGGGATGATGAATAGCATCTGAAGCCAGCTCAGACGCCTCCTTAACTGTTTCCTTTACAACACCTTCTGCATTTTCAACAGCTTTTTGTACCTGATTACCTAAGTTTTCAGCTACTGATTTTTTGTTCTCATTCTCGTTATTATTCTCTAACTTTGCCATTATTATGAGCGACTCTATAATTTTAGGTATTGAATCGTCGTGTGACGATACATCAGCAGCTATCATCAAGGGAAATTCTATTCTATCGAATATTGCAGCGAATCAGGTAATCCATAAGGAATATGGCGGTGTCGTCCCTGAACTGGCATCGCGTGCACATCAGCAAAATATCATCCCCGTTGTTGAAAAATCTCTAACTAAAGCAAATATACAACAAAATGCAATCTCTGCGATAGGATTTACGCGCGGCCCCGGACTTTTAGGCTCACTTCTTGTCGGAACATCATTTGCTAAGTCATTGGCAATGAGTCTGGACGTTCCTTTAATTGAAGTAAACCACCTCCAGGCGCACATTTTAGCCCATTTCATTGACGATGCAAATCCTATGCCGCCAAAATTTCCGTTCTTATGCCTTACCGTAAGCGGTGGACACACCATGATTGTTCTGGTGAAAGATTATTTTGATATGGAAATCATCGGGAAAACCACTGATGATGCGGCCGGAGAGGCATTCGATAAGATCGGAAAAATCTTTGACCTGGACTATCCTGCAGGACCTATCATTGATAAGCTGGCCAGGGAGGGAAATCCTGACGCTTTTAAATTTAATAAACCAAAACTAGAGAATTACGATTATTCTTTCAGCGGAATAAAAACTTCTGTATTATATTTTATCCAAAAAGAAGTTAAAAAAGAGAATGACTTCATAAAAAATAATATCAATGATCTTTGTGCCTCTGTACAAAAAACCATCATTGAAATTTTAATGAATAAATTAGAAAAAGTAGCAAAAGATTTAAACATAAAAGAAGTAGCAATCGCAGGCGGGGTTTCCGCCAATTCTGCCCTAAGAAAAGCCATGCAAGACAATAATGAAAAGCTGGGCTGGAATATTTACATCCCAAAATTTGAATACACAACCGATAATGCAGCAATGATTGCCATGGTGGCACAGTTGAAATTTGAAAGAAGAGAATTTACGGATTTGAGGACAACGGCGACAGCAAAATACGATTTGTAGGAGAATGCGGAGCCACGAAGTGGTGACGTAAAAAGCAAAGGGTTTCAGTCCTTTGAAAATATTTTGATTAAATGTAAATATTCACGAGCTACGAAGTAGCGAGATAAAATGGGACAATCTCTTG
The DNA here is from genome assembly GCF_900156075.1 of Chryseobacterium sp. RU37D. Taxonomy (GTDB): domain Bacteria; phylum Bacteroidota; class Bacteroidia; order Flavobacteriales; family Weeksellaceae; genus Chryseobacterium. Next base: position 108,666 of record NZ_FTMM01000009.1, read on the forward strand.
TTAAAAATTATATTCATATTATATTCTCTACTAAAAACAGAGAACCCATAATTGAAGCAATACAGGAAGAATTATTTTCATATCTAGCCGGAATCTGCAAAAATATGGAATGCAATCCTATCAAAATCGGAGGATACAAAAATCATGTTCACATCCTTTGTCTTTTATCAAAAAAAATAACTCTAGTGAAACTTTTGGAAAGTTTAAAATCTCATTCCTCCAAATGGATAAAGACCAAAGATATTCAATATTCCAATTTTTATTGGCAAAATGGATATGGAAGTTTTTCAGTAAATCCGAGAGAGGTTGAAACTGTAGTACAGTATATTAGTAACCAAAAAGAATATCATAGAATTAAAAGTTTTAAAGAAGAGTTTTTACTGTTTTTAAAAAACTATGAAATTGAATTTGATGAAAAATATGTTTGGGATTAATATTTCGCTCTTTCAGAGCTCATAAATAATCTTAATCAGAACAAAAAGACCTACAGTCTTTGCTAATTATTCCGCCACTTCGTGGCTCTTTAAAAAAAGAAAAAAAATGAAACTATTCTACGGAGAAATCAACGGAAATACAGTAATAATCAATGATGAAGAACAACAGCATATTGTAAAAGTCCTTCGAATGAAAGATGGTGAAGAAATCCATGTGACAGATGGAAAAGGAAATCTTGCGTTCGGAAAACTGTTGATTGAAGGTAAAAAAGCAAATATTGAAGTAGATGAAATTAAAGCAGGGCTGAGTGATTTTAATCCTAAACTTCACATTGCGATTGCTCCGACGAAAAATATTGACCGCATTGAGTTTTTTGTAGAAAAAGCAGTAGAAATGGGCATTTCTGAAATAACGATTTTAAATACAGAAAAAACTGAACGTAAAAACATTAATATCGATAAATTAAGAAAACAAGCCGTTGCAGCGTCCAAGCAAAGCTTAAGATTTCATTTTCCTATCATTAATGATTTAATTAAAATTCAGGATTTTCTGAAAAAAATTAACCCTGAAAATACTTTCGTGGCACACTGCCATGAAAATCTGGAAAGAATAGATTTGAAACAAATTCCGGCGCTGGAAAAAATTGTTTTCCTGATCGGGCCGGAAGGTGATTTTTCGGAAAAAGAGATTTCTTTTTTGGCGGACCTCCAAATAAAAGCGGTTTCTCTTGGAAATCAAAGATTGAGAACAGAAACTGCAGGGATTTTTGTAGCAGCCTGGAACTATTCCAAAATGAGCAGCTAATTATTATTTTCTAATTTCTGTTTAAAGCTTCCTAATAAAGGGGCAAAAATATGGTAAGGAAATAATGAAATTAGGACGAAATTTTTGGCATCCTGGAAATCCGCCAATACAAAAAAGTCTGTATACCAATGAAAAACGTACAGGAAAATCATTATAAAGGTTAGATATTTTCTATTAAACGCTGCTAAAAAACTCGAAGCCTGGGCAATAATTCCGATAAGCGTTATAAAAACCCAGAAATTTTCATAGGTGTACAAGTGAAGAATCCAGTTGGGGACCTTGATATCAGCCATCCAATAGTTATCTAACGTATTGATTTTTGCAGCATTTTTATCGAGCCATGTTATTTTTTCGGTTCCTTTGATTAGATTTTTTGCAATACCTAAAAACTTTGAGAACCCCGCCAGACTATAAGTTGTCAAAATTCCGAGGTAGAAATATTGAACCCATTTGAAATCATTTACTTTGTTCAGGTTCTTTGGAAGCAGAAAAATTGCCATAAAAAAGCCGATAATAACAAGATGATTATTATGCCCTACACTGAAATTAAGAGAAATGGGGAAATTAATAATTGCTATTAAAACGAATATTAAAAAATTAAGAAAATAATTCTGTCTAAACAATGTTATAATTAAAAATACAGCACAAAGAATCAAAATACTTACATATAGAATCTCACTTGGATATTCCGGGAAAATAAATCGTTGAATATCTAAAAAGGGTTCATAAATTTCTTTCGGCCAACGGCTTATTCTTTTAAATACTAAATATTGCATCAGCAACCAATACAGCCCGAAAATACGCATTATATAATACGCAATTTTATAATTGAAAACAGTAAGTTCTTTGTATTTCATTACAGTCTGGCTATAAGAGTTTTTTTAATTTTAAAAGTCGGTTTTCCCAACTCCCACGGATTGAAATTTTCTTTAAACAAAAGAAAATTAATATTTTCCTGCTGATAACTTTTAATGAAAATTTTCATCTTTCGGATGTTTCTTTCTCTGTCTTCGTTTTTCTCAATTTTTTTTCCATAAAACCCTGTAATTAAAGCCAGATTATTTTCATCATACAGATCGGTCGCCTTATATAAAACACGAATCGTATCGTTTCCTTTAACTTTATATAGCCTGTATTGCTCCTCAAATTTCTCGCTTCCACTTGGGCTGGTAAATAACTTCCAACTGAAAAAAGGATAAATCTCCTTCCCTCCTTTTTCAATTATATACAACGAAACAAAAGAAAGGAATATGGAAATAAAAAAAAGATATTTGGTATATTTTTGCATATAAATATTGTGTTTTATAGAGCAATTTTAATCAAAGCAAGATTTTAAATTATTATCTTTCAAGTATTTATCAAAAATCTGCTGTCCACTTCTTATTGAATTTACTGCCCAGCGAATTTTCATTTTAAAGAGTTTTTCTTCATTTAACTTATAATCAATATTAGATTTTAAAAGCTTTTGCTTCAAATCATACATGCAAATCGATGCCGCCACCGAAACATTAAAGCTTTTCGTAAAACCGTACATAGGAATCGCCAGTGTTTCATCTGCAAAATCCAGAATTTCCTGGGAAACTCCTTTCATTTCCGTCCCGAAAACTAAGGCAATAGGTTCTGTAATCTCATATTCAGGCAGCATTTTTGCGTGGCTTTCCAGTGAACCCACCACTATTTTATACCCTTGATTTTTGATTTTCTGAAAAGATTCTATATTTCTGGGAAGTTTTTCCACCTCGACCCATGTATCAGCTCCTTTTGTAACTCGGAGATTAGGTTCAAAACTATATTCTTCCTGCAAAGCGATCACTTTATGAAAACCGCATGCTTCCACAGAACGGACAATGGCAGCAGCATTTCTGAACTGATAAATATCTTCCATCACAGGTAAGACAAAATCTGAACTTTCTTGGGAATAATACTCAATTTTTGCCAATCTTTCCTCCGTTAAAAACTGTTTTAAGTACTCAAAAGTTTTCGCCAAATCTTTCATCTGATAATATATATTTTTCAATATTCAGATATAATACTCATAATGATAGCCTTAATTATAATTTTTGTCATAAACGTTTCATTCATTTTCAAATTTTTGCAAATTTAACGTAATTTTGAGGAATCCTCCTGAACAGGAGATGAAATTTCTAACAAAAGCCCTTTTTATGAAACGAAAAGTTCTGCTAATATATACCGGTGGTACGATCGGTATGGAGAAAGATTATGAAACCGGAAGCCTTCGCGCATTTGATTTTGGAAATATTTTTGAGAAAATGCCCGAAATGAAGCTGATGGAATGTGAGGTTTTCGTTCATCCTTTTGCTAAACCACTTGATTCTTCGGATATGGGGCCGAATGAATGGAAAATTATAGCCCATTACATCCATAAAAATTATGACAAATATGATGGATTTTTAATTCTTCACGGAACAGATACAATGTCTTATACGGCTTCTGCTTTAAGTTTTATGCTAAAAGGGTTGAACAAGCCTGTAATTTTAACCGGTTCCCAGCTTCCAATCGGAGACTTGAGGACGGATGCGAAAGAAAATCTTCTGACCAGCCTTTATTATGCCAGTTTGTATGAAAATGACAAAGCGGTTATTCAGGAAGTTGCGATTTATTTTGAGTATAAATTATTGAGAGGAAACCGTACTTTGAAATACTCGGCAGAGTATTTCGATGCCTATGCGAGCCCGAACTACCCTATTCTTGGGCAGTCCGGGGTTCATCTAAATATTATTAAAGAAAATCTTCACCGTGGAAATCCTGATGTAGAATTTCATGTGGATGACCATATTTCGGAAGATGTTTTGTTTTGGAGAATTTTTCCGGGAATGAAACTGAACCATTTTAAAGAAATTCCCAAAATGAAGGTTTTAATTCTTCAGGTTTTTGGTTCAGGAACGATTTTTAGCAGCGAAAATACACAGCAGACTTTGCAGGAAATAAGAAACAACGGGACAGAAATCGTAGTGGTAAGTCAATGTATTTCAGGGGGAATATCATTTGGAAAATATGAAAATAGCAATATTTTCTCAAGAATCGGGGCGATAAGCGGAAAAGACATTACGGCGGAAAGTGCGATTACAAAAGCAATGCATTTAATCGACAATCCTCAGTATACCGGAAGTTTTACCGATAACTTTACAAAAAGCCTTTGTGGAGAAATTTCTGACTAATTTTTATCAATAGTTTGCTAATTCGAGAAATTACTCTATTTTTGCAATCTCAATTAGAAAGGTGTCCGAGTGGTTGAAGGAGCTACCCTGGAAAGGTAGTATACGGGTAACTGTATCGAGGGTTCGAATCCCTTCCTTTCTGCATATTAAGGTACTGATTTTCAGTACTTTTTTTATTCTAATAGTTTCTTCTTTTGAAAAATATTGAAAATTTTCATAGTTTTACCATAATAAAATATGGATAAAATAGGGATAAAATATGCCAATTTTACAAACTATTTACAAACCAAAAATGCACTTATGAAAATTAGATTTTACTTAGATAAGTCAATTACTAAAAAAGAGGGGCACCCTCTTCGACTTTATATCTACGTTTCGAGTAAAGATAGAAAATATCCGTTTACAAAATATTATTCCCAAGCCAACGATTGGGATTTTACAAAAGAAGAACCCAAAAGAAGCCACCCGCTGTACAATGCTATATCTGACTTTCTTTTTGAAAAAAGGCGTAAAATTTTAAACTTATTAAACTCCAGGGAAACAAAAACATCAAACCAGATCGAAAGTTATTTGATTGGAAATTCAGAAAGTATTTATGATTTTTGGGAGCTCCGTATTAAAGAGTTGGAAAAACACCGACAAAACAGATCTAAAACTGATATTAATACCGGTGGAACGGCAAAGAAATATTCTAATAATTTAAGCGTGTTTAAAAAGTACCAAAAAGAATTACTTTTCTCGGACATTACTTATAATTTCCTGTATCAATTCAAACTAAAAAAATCATCAACGTGCAATGAAGGTGGTATAAATACCTATATGGCTAATTTGAGAGCTGTATATAACGAAGCAATAAAAAGAGGCGTATATTCCCCGGAATCCTTCAGAAATCCATTTGACGGAATAATGGAGGCCAAAGTAAAAACGAAAGACAAGTATCTTTCAATTTCTGAAATGAAAATTTTATTCAAAAATCCTATAGATAATAATTTCTATAGATATTTTATGCTGTCATTTTACTTAGGAGGTTTGGATTTTATTGATATTGCATCATTGAAAAAAGAACATATCATAAAAGGGCGCGTGAAATTTGTAAGATTCAAAGGAAATACTCAGGAATTCATCGACAATTTTATTTTTGAAGAAGCACAGGAAATTCTTGATTTTTTCCACGATCCAGATTCAGATTTTATTACTCCAATTCATAAATATTCTTACAAGCCTTACAGAGATAAATACGTCAGGGAAATTCGGAAAAAATTTAAATTACTGAAGATTGAATCCTATATCGATTCAAAATCACCCAGATATACCTTTATCAATATTGGAGGTAAGGAGCTTTATCTTAACAGAGATGTAATAAAAGAATTAACCGGACACTCACAAAATGACACTCATTCTATTTATGAAGGCAGTTTTCCTTATCATGTAAAAGACAAGGTACACAAAGAAATGGATATGCAAATAAAATTTCCAGTTAGAGTTAAGCTACATTTTTGTAAATTTTGTTTTGATTGTTAAATTCTTCTATTGTTTGATAATTCAGGG
>NZ_FTMM01000033.1 GCF_900156075.1 Chryseobacterium sp. RU37D
TTAAAAGCTGGATCATAGATTTTTCGCCCTTGTTTCATACGTTAAAATTAAGGTTTTATGCTTAACTCTAACTGGAAGCTAAATTAGTATATCCACCTGTTGTTTACCTTTTTATTAGGTCACTGAATAGGTCACTTTCAGATTGTAATTATTTAGCTCTTTTTGGAACCGACATAAAACAAAAAATGCTGTAAAACATATATTTTACAGCATTTTATACCATTTTGTTTAAATACTTGCGGAGAGTGAGGGATTCGAACCCCCGGACCTGTTACAGTCAACAGTTTTCAAGACTGCCGCAATCGACCACTCTGCCAACTCTCCATAAACTCCGATTCTATCGTCGTTTTCAGTGGTGCAAATATAGGCTGTTTTTCGTAACTGCCAAAATAATTTCACTATAAATTTTAATAAACTTAATAATTAACTAGAAATCAGATAAATTATTTTTATTGCCCCAGAATATAACTTTATGGGGTAAGTTAATATTAATAAAAAACATACTCCTTTGAAGTATATTATATATAAATTAATTATAATTAATGTAACTCTGCTAAATATTTTTCCGCATCCATTGCTGCCATACAGCCGCTTCCCGCAGCCGTAATTGCCTGTCTGTAGATATGATCCTGAACGTCTCCTGCCGCAAAAACTCCCGGAAGATTGGTTCTGGAAGATCCTTTTTCTGTTAAAATATATCCGTTTTCATCAAGATCAATCTGCCCAACGAAAATATCTGTATTTGGTTTGTGGCCAATGGCGATAAAAATTCCATCAACATCAATCGTAGAGGTTTCCCGAGTCTGATTATTAATCACAACCGCTCTTTCAACAAGGCAATTTTCACCCTCAATTCCAATTAATTCATGATGAAACTTTACTTCAATGTTTGATGTATTCTGAACTCTGTGTATCATTGCTTTAGAAGCTCTGAACACGTCTTTTCTTACCAGCATCGTTACTTTTTTACATAGCTTTGCAAGATATGTTGCCTCTTCAGCAGCCGTATCTCCCGCTCCTACTACTACTACATCTTTCCCTTTATAGAAAAAACCATCGCAGGTAGCACATGCCGAAACCCCGCCTCCGGCATATTTTTTTTCGTCTTCAAGACCTAAATATTTTGCTGTGGCACCTGTGGAAATAATTACTGTTTTAGCAAAAATTTCTTTATTTCCTGCATATAACTTGTGGACGCCACCGTTTTCCTTAGAAAATTCAACCTTAGTGATCATTTCATAATGAACTTTGGTGTCGAATCTTTCTGCTTGCTTTTGCAAATCCATCATCATCTCGGGACCTGTAACTCCTGTCGGATATCCCGGAAAGTTGTCGACCTCAGTAGTTGTGGTCAATTGCCCGCCCGGCTCCAAACCCGTATACAATTCAGGTTTTAAATCTGCTCTTGCCGCATAAATTGCCGCTGTGAAACCAGAAGGTCCAGATCCAACGATTACACAATCTAAAATATTTTGCTCCATAATTTGCTTTTCAAAAGATTAAATTTGCGTCCGCTAATTTCGTAATTTTTACTGTTTATTTAAATTTATTTTAATGATAGTTGTCAATATCTAATATGTCAGTTTTCAATTATGTTAAAAAGTTATGAGTTATGAGTTTTGAATTATAAGTTAAATAGAAGCCAAATTCATAATTCATAATTCATAATTCATAATTCATAATTCATAATTCATAATTCATAACTCTTTCTAAACTTTCATTTTTATCTTATCAACATTAATGATCTTGTAAACCAGCTCTTTAATCAGTTCCGCTTCACTCATATTCACGGCACCTAGACCTTTTCCCTTCATATCAAATTCTCTTAAAATAGAGATCACCCTTGTCGCATGTTTTAAAGGATATAATTTTGCAGATTCCGCATAATCCTTAAGGAAATACGGATTTACTCCCATCTGTGCAGCAATTGTTTGCTGTGGCTGACCAATCATTGTGTTGTAAATGATAACATTGGAAAAATAGTTATACAAACTCGCCAACATCATCACAAACGGATTATTCTTCGGATTTTTACCCATAAAATGAGCAATTTTAAATGCTGCATTGGCATTTTTTGTACCCAAAGCCTTCTGTAATTCAAAAACGTTGTATTCTTTACTGATCCCGATGTGATTTTCAATAATGGTCCCGTCCAGAATATCTCCTTCCTTTAAAATGATTTTTAGTTTATTCAGTTCATTGGCGATTCGGGAAAGATCGTTTCCTAGATATTCGGCTAAAAGATGAGAAATATTCGGTGCAGTTTTTATTTTTAATGAAATACACTCATCAGCAATCCATTTGGGGAGATTATTTTCCTTGATAGATTCACTTAAAAACAAAGCATTGATTTTGTCTAAAGATTTTGTAACTTTTTTTCGGCTGTCTAATTTCTTGTGCTTGTGTGCAAAAACCAAAACCGTCGACGAAACCGGATTTTGAATGTACGTTTCCAAAGCGTTACTTTCACTTTCTGCTAATCTCAAATCCTGCGCTTCCTTTACAATAATGACCTGTTTATCACCCATCATCGGAAACTGTCGCGCCAACGAAAGAACTTCCTGATAAGACGTATCTTTTCCGTACACAACCGTTTGGTTGAAAGCCTTTTCGTCTTCGGTTAAAAAGTCGTGTTCTAGGGCTTTTACAGCAAGATCTATAAAGTAAGGTTCTTCTCCATGGAAAAAATAAATCGGTAAAACTTCTTTATTTTTAATACTTTTGAGGATTAAATCTAATTCTTTCATCTTATAAATGGAACTTCCAAAACTGAATTTTCAGGAAACTTTTGATTTTAAATTCAAGAAAGACAAAGATAAGTTTTTTATTTATGATTTGGTTCGTAAAACTTACCTTTTGCTCACTCCTGAAGAATGGGTGCGACAGCACTGGATCCACTATTATCTTACCGTGAAATCCTACTCTGCTTCTGCCCTGATTACAGAAAAAAAAATCGTGCTCAATGGTCTTACCAAAAGAATTGATCTCCTGATAACAGAAAAAACGCAGCCTAAAATTTTGGTTGAATGTAAGGCCCCACATATTAAAATAACAGAAAAAACGTTTGAACAAACAGCAAGATATAACTCCATTATCGGGGCAAAAGAAATTGTTTTAACAAATGGATTGCAACATATCAATGCGTTTTATGAAAATGAGCAATATCAGTTTTATAAATGATAAAGTTTATAATTTACATTTGCTGATTTTTGTCATCCCGTGGGAATCTAGACTATTTACGCTAAAGACTTTGCTGAGATTTCTACGAATGACAAAAAATCTGTATAACTATTTAAGCATAATAAACCAATATGAAAATTAAAAACATAGTATTTGATTTCGGAGGTGTTCTGATGGATTGGAACCCGAGATATTTTTTCAAAGATTACTTTAATGATGATGAAAAAATGGAATACTTCCTTGAAAACATCGCACAATCCGAATGGAATGAGGAGCAGGACAGAGGAAGGCTGTTATCGGAAGGTACTGAAATACAGGTAAAAAAATTCCCTGAATGGGAAAAGGAAATCAGAGCTTATTACGACAACTGGACCATTATGCTGAAAAGCGATATCCCGCATAACGTAGAAGTTTTACGCAAGCTTGGAAAAACGGATTATCAACTATTTGGATTAACTAACTGGTCAGAGGAAACGTTTCCGTATGCTTTGCAGAATTATGATTTTTTCCAGCTTTTTGAAGGGAAAATTGTAGTTTCGGGAACGGAAAAATTAATCAAGCCGGATCCGAAAATATGGCATATCCTGCTGGAAAGGTATAATCTCCAGGCGACCGAGTCTATATTCATCGATGATAACCCGAAAAATATTGAAATGGCTAAATCTTTGGGCTTCGAGACAATCTGGATCAAACCTGACACGAATCTTGAGCAGGAGTTAATTGATTTAGGCGTTACTTTCGATTAAAAAAAGAAATTTATAATATACTATTGATCTTTATTCTAAGTTATTTTTGTTAATTTAGATGGGGATATTTTTCCACGAACAAATCATTCTCTTTGTCATCCTGAAAGGATCTCAACAACATGATTCAAAACTGTGTCCGGATCCTTTCAGGATGACAAAGAGAATATTGAATTATATGACGATAATTGAAAATCCGACAAAAACCTAGCCCTGATCGCAGCATTTGTTTGAGCTCATTTTAGAGTTTTTCGGCTCGGCGGCAAAGCCGCCGAGCCGAAAAACTCTAAAATAGCGAGTGCAGAGAGCAAGAAATTGCTATTTAAAAAAGTGAAAACACAATTCGATGTAGTCAAAAAGCTTCTAAAAAAATTACAAAATATGATACGTTCAATTTTACTTACAGCAACTCTTATGTCTTCAACGACAATTCTCGGACAGAATCTAAAGACGGTTTCCTATAAGGACGGATCTCAAAAGCTGAACGGGCTTGTCACTTCAAGTTCCACAAAAAAGCTTCCCGGCGTATTGGTGCTTCCTGCCTGGAGAGGTATTGATGATGAAGCAAAAAATGCGGCTATAGAATTGGAAAAGCAAGGCTATATTGCTTTTATTGCAGACATTTACGGGGAAGGAAATATCCCTGCAGATAGTGATGCTGTAGCGAAAATTTCAGGATATTACAAAAAAAATTATGAGGCTTACCAAAAGAGAATTTCTTTAGCTCTGGAACAATTGAAAAAAAATGGAGCTATTCCGGATAAAATTGCCGTAATCGGCTACTGCTTTGGAGGAACAGGTGCTTTGGAATCTGCGAGGGGAAGCCTTCCTGTAGCGGGAGTTGTTTCAATTCATGGAAGTATCGGCAAAGATCAAGCGAGAAAAAACGGCCCGATTTCGACTAAAATTCTGGTTGAAAATCCCGCAGATGATAAAGGGGTAACACAGGAAGATTACAATAATCTCGTTAAAGAAATGAACGAAGGTAATGCGGATTGGCAGATTATCACATATGCTCACTCAAAACATACTTTTACAGATCCGAAATCACCCGATTACAATGAGGTAATGGCCAAGAGAGCCTGGAACCATACGCTGATGTTTTTGAAAGAAATTTTGAAATAATTATTTCAATCTAATAATCTAATAATTTAACAATGTACCATAATTGATTTACTAAGCATTGGTACATTGTTAGACTGATATATCTTACATTTAATCAACTCCCTCCTCTTCTCTATGCACCAATTCCATAGAAAATGCCGGAAGACAGATGGAAATATATTCACAAGGTTCTGAAAACGGATTGCTGTAACGGATTCTCGTCCCTTTTTCAATTAAAATACTTTGTCCTTTTTCTAACGTAACCATTTCGCCATCAATCTCAAATTGTTTTTTCCCGGAAATAATTAATGTAAATTCATCAAATTCAGGCGTCTGATGCGGTTCGCTCCATCCTTCCGGCGCAATCATGTGGGCAATAGAAATCTGGGAATTTCCGGTAGAATTTCCCCAATGCTCTTCTATTAATTTTCCGTCTGTAGTTGGGACGATAAATGGTGATGTCTGGATTTTATATTTTCTCATATTTATTTTTATTAAATTAAATTTGGTTTTGACACAAAGGGTGCAGTGCTTTTTAAACTACTAATTATGTAAGTTTCACAAAGCCGTTTGACTACGTCGAATCTTCAATTTCACTTATAAGCTGACAAAGTTTGATTTCAATATTTTAAAATCTGCAAAATCAATTTTAAGCTAAATTTCAATGATTTTCTTTCTTGATTTCGTATACAAAATTTGTTCTTGTTGGCTCTCCGAAATAGGCAACCTCCTCTTCTGCAATTTTTTGTCCGCCAAGTCTTTCCAATGCTATTTGTGAACGGTAATTTTCTTTTCCAATATGAAAATAAATAATATCTACAAACTGAAAGATATAGTCGAGCATTAATTTTTTAATCTGTGGATTAATTCCTTTTCCCCAAAATTTTGTCCCGTAAAAAGTATACCCTATAAAAATACTGTTTTTATTTTCATCAAAATCATAAAAACGGGTGCTTCCCAAAACCTCTCCGGAAAATTTCTCAACGATTTTAAAAGCGCCTTTACTTTCGATAGCCCCTTTGAAAAAATTTTCAAAGACTTCTCTCTTGTACCGGTCTTTGTTGGGATGCTGTTTCCACACCTCCGGATCTGAGGCCACTTCGTACAAAGACTCAAAATCCCCTTGATGTAAGGGGATTAGTTGATATTTTTCATTTTCTAAAATAGTCTGAATAGAAAAATTCATCTGTAAAATTATTTTTATAAAGATCAGAAAAATCAGACATAATTTTGCAATTTCATATCTAGCCCTTTGATTTTGCAGCGTCAGATTCTATTTTTTTGATTTCTTTTAATTTATCAGCAATTTTACTTACTGCTTCCGGGCTCGACGGTTTTAGTGCTACCTCAGCCTGAGCCATATCCCATTTCAAAACTAAATTTGCAGAATTTTCACCTGTAGGATTTAACGTAATTTCAAACCACTCCTGCTGGTCGGCTAATTTGTTTACAGGAACTGTAACATCCACAACATCCTGTTTAGCATCATATGTATAAGCACCCCATTGCTGGAAATCTTTGTTTAAGATTACTTTCCATTCTTTTTCTGTGGGAATGATGAAAAGCCCGTAAGTTCCAGCAGGAACAACCTTTCCTCCAAAATTCACAGATTGTCCAAAAGTAATTTTTGTAGATGAGTTGGCTCCCGCTCTCCAAACCTGTCCATAAGGAACCAATTCTCCGAAGATTTTACGGCCTTTTACACCTGGTCTGCCATAATCGATAGTGATCTTAGACATAGAAAACTGCTGCTCTACCTTTTGACGCGGACTCGCTGCCGGTACTGAATAATCTTGAGCAAAACTGAAAGCCGAAGCAGATATGCAAAGCACAAATAGTATCTTTTTCACTTGAATAATTTTTGTTTAAAATTACAAAATCAAAACAGAATAGCCTTCTCCAATTCCAATAATTTTTGTTTTCTCCATATTCCTCCTGCATAGCCCACTAATTCGCCATTCGAGCCAATTACCCGATGACACGGAATCAAAATCGCAATTTTATTAATTCCATTGGCAGTTCCTACAGCCCGGATTGCTTTTGGATTACCTAAAAACTCAGATTGTTGCTTATAAGTTCTCATCTCCCCGAAAGGAATTTCCCTCAAAAGCTGCCAGACTTTCTGCTGAAACTCTGTTCCTGTAATGAATAATGGAACGTTGAATCTGATTCTTTCGCCCTTAAAATACTCCTGAAGTTTCTTTTCCAGCGCATTGAAGTGTTGATGATCCTTTTCCACAATTTCCGAGCTTAAACTTTTTGATAAGGATGTTAATTGCTTTTGAATATTTTTCCGGTCGGTGAACTCCAGCAGGCAGATTCCTTCGTCTACAGCACAGGCGATCATTTCTCCCAGTGGGGTTTGGATGATTTTGCGGTATATTTTCATTAATTTAAATTACGACTATTTTATTTTTTCGCAATGATATTCATTGGTATCAGAATTCAAAAAATCAATATTCCAATAGGTAGCATCCGGCATTTTTTTATAAGCATAATCTCCGTTTCCCTTTTATTCTGCCCCATCTGTAAAGAAACATGAGAATCCCCGTGCTGTCGATTTCAGTAAAAGAGTTTATTTGAATATTCAGGTTTTCAATTGATGAAGTTTCTGCTTCCGGACCTGCTGCTTTATCCGGATTTCCAGAATGCTTAAGCTTATAGACAGAATTTAGAGATATTGTGATTACTTTCATTGAATCTTACTATATGAATCTATTAAAATTACATAAAATTTACAGATTTTCAGAATTAGGAAAATATTTATTTTAATTCATTTTTTTCAGAATTTTATTCATATTTAATCATTTTAAAAATCAAATATAAATGAAAATATGTTATAAAATATTTAATAAATTCAAATAATAATTAAATTATTCTACATCATCATGCATTAGTGACTCTTATTTTGTAAAATTTTTATACATTTAAAACAGGAGAAAAACGTTTAATTTCCAAAGAAATAAAAACGAATATTAAACTAAAAACACAATATTCAATTGACACTCTATTCATTATTAATCAAAAAAAACAAAAAATTAATCCATAAAAATAAACATATCAATGCATAATACCCAATCCGAAAACTTCATTTCTTCTGCCTCAAAAAAGAAAAATTACCTTTTCCCGTTGATCCTTATAGTAAGTTTGTTTTTCTTTTGGGGATTTATTCACAATCTGGATCCCATTTTGATCAAGCACTTAAGAAGTGCTTTTCATCTGAGTCATTTTCAGGCTTCACTGGTGGATTCTTCTGTTTTTGCCGCCTATTTTTTGCTGGCCATTCCCGCCGGAATGATTATTCAGAAATATGGTTACAAAACAGGGATTTTGACTGGTCTTTTCTTTTTTGCCGTAGGATGCTTTCTGTTTATTCCCGCTGCTAATACCATTAGCTATCCGTTTTTTCTGGGTGCACTTTTTATTTTGTCATGCGGTCTTGCCATTCTGGAAACCGCTGCCAATCCTTACATTACCATTTTAGGCGAACGCGAAAAAGCAGCCCAAAGACTGAATTTTGCTCAATCTTTCAATGGCCTGGCTGCTTCCATCGCTCCTATCATTGGCGGAATTTTCATTCTGGGTGAAGAGCCTAAATCTCAGGAAGAACTTTCCGCTCTCTCCAAAACAGCAAAAACAGCCTACATTCAGGCCGAAACTTCCCTCGTAAAGGGACCTTACATGATTTTAGGACTGATTCTTTTGTTTGTTATGCTCTTATTCTTCTTCATAAAGCTTCCAGAAGTCACTGAAAGTAAAGAAAAATCAACCAAAAACTTCCTGCAGCTTTTAGGTGTAAAAAATGTCGGCTGGGGTGTCCTTGCACAGTTTTTCTATGTTGGAGCACAAATTTACGTGTTCAGTTTTCTTTTGGTATTTGCAGAAGATGCCGTCAATATGAAAGGTCAGGAAGCTAAATATTATGCCGGTGTTGCGGGGGTTTTATTCATGGTTGGGCGTTTTGCAGGAACATTTTTCATGAAACATATCTCACCACAAAAACTGTTAGGAATTTATAGTGTTATCAGCATTGTTTTAACCATTTGGATCGTTATAGGATCCGGAATTTCAACACTGTATGCACTTGTTTTACTGACATTCTTTATGTCGATCATGTTTCCAACGATTTTTGCTTTGGGAATTGATGGAGCCGGTTCGGAAACGAAACCAGCATCGAGTTTATTAATTATGTCGATTGTCGGAGGCGCAATCATTCCGCCAATTGCAAGTAAAATCACAGATATTTCAGGGAATATTCATTTATCATATATTGTTCCAGTTATCTGTTTTATCATCGTATTTCTGTTTTCATTAAGATTCAGAAATAAAACATCTGAACAATAAATGAAGAATCAAAAATATTTCGTCTTTGCTGTGCAGAGCGCCTTTGCGAACGAAAAATATGCAGAACAATAGTAAAAAAATCTTTGCGCACTTTGCGTAAGAAACACAAAATTTAAAAATGAGCAATTTAATTTTAAAAATAAATCAAAAAGACAATGTTTTGGTCGCTCTGCAGGATATTCCGGCAGAAACCGAAATCATTTTCGAAGGTGCAACATACAAGACTTTAGAAGCCATTCCCGCCAAGCATAAATTCTTTATGAACGACATGAAACAAGGTGACGAAATCTTTATGTATGGAGTTTTGGTTGGAAAAGTTCAGTACGATTTGAGAGCTGGAACCCGAATGACGATAGATAACACAAAACACGCCGCCGAACCTTATTATTACCGTAAAGTCGATTATCATTGGACAAAACCTGATGTAAGTAAATTTTCACATAAAACTTTTAAAGGATATCACCGTTCAAATGGCGATGTCGGAACGGCCAATTACTGGCTTTTTATTCCAACCGTTTTTTGTGAAAACCGTAATCTAGATATCATTAAAGAATCCCTTTACAACGAGCTCGGATATTCTGTTGATGCAAAATATAAAAGCTACACTCACCAATTGGTAGAAGCCATTTCAAAAGGAGAAAATTTGGATGAGATTGATTTTTCGCCTTCCAATATTCCAGCACAAGAAAGAGTTTTTAAAAATGTAGATGGAATCAAATTTCTCAATCACACTGGCGGTTGTGGCGGAACAAGACAGGATGCGGATACACTCAGCAAATTGTTGGCCTCTTATGCAGATCATCCCAATGTTGCAGGGGTTACATTGCTAAGTTTGGGTTGTCAACATCTTCAAATTGATAATTTTAAAAGAGATTTATACAACAGAAATCCTGACTTTAATAAACCTTTACTCGTTTTTGAACAACAAAAAGCCGAAAGTGAAGAAACAATGCTTAAAAATGCAATTTTCGGGACATTAAAAGGACTTTTAGAAATTAATAAAATTGAACGTGAAAATGCGCCAATCAGCAAACTCTGTGTTGGCGTAAAATGTGGCGGAAGCGATGGTTTCAGCGGTATTTCAGCAAATCCAGCGGTTGGTCATCTTGCGGATATGCTTTCCGTTTTGGGTGCTAAAGTTTTACTCGCAGAATTCCCAGAATTATGTGGCGTTGAACAGGAATTAATCGACCGTTCTGTAGATAAAGAAACTGCCGAAAAATTCATCAAATTAATGACAGAATATGATGAATTGGCTCATGCAGTTGGTTCAGGATTTTATATGAATCCATCACCGGGAAATATTAAAGATGGATTGATTACCGATGCCATAAAATCTGCTGGAGCAGCTAAAAAGGGAGGTTCGTCTCCGGTTGTCGATGTTTTGGATTACACAGAACCTGCAAAAAAACCTGGATTAAGCTTAGTCTGCACACCGGGAAATGATGTCGAAGCAACGACAGGAAAAGCAGCATCGGGAGCTACATTAATTTTATTCACAACCGGTCTTGGAACTCCAACGGGAAATCCCGTTTGTCCTGTCATCAAAGTGGCAACCAATACAGCGTTGGCAACAAAAATGTCGGATATTATTGATATTGATACAGGTGCAGTTGTTCGTGGTGAAAAAACGATTCAGGAAATGGGCGAAGATATTCTGGATTTCTGCATTGAAGTAGCAAGTGGAAATATTATTCCTAAAGCTGTCGCATTGAATCAGGATGATTTTATTCCGTGGAAAAGAGGGGTAAGTCTTTAATGGAAGAGCCAAGTAAAAAGAATCAAGGTTGGAGTAAGTCGCATTAAGAATGAAAAATAAAATAATAATGGTGGTATTTCAAAATCAACAGTAAGCCTTAGCTGAGTGAAACGCCTTTGCGAACGAAAAATATTCAGAACAATATTAAAAAGAAATCTTTGCGCACTTTGCGTTAAAAAACAAATATAAAAAAATAGATAAAAATGTTTTCATTAAAAAATAAAAAAGCCGTCGTGACAGGAGGAGGAAGCGGGATCGGACAAGCCATTGCCGTTCAGCTTGCAACGAATGGTGCGGAAGTTCATATTCTCGAAATCACCGAACAAAATGGACAGGAAACGTTAGAAAAAATAAATTCTGCAGGAGGAAATGCAAAACTTTATGCTTGTGATGTTTCGAGACAGAAAGATGTTTTGGAAGTTTTCGAGAAAATTGGAGCAATTCATATTTTGATTAATAATGCGGGAATAGCGCACATCGGAAAGGCGGATACAACTTCGGAAGAAGATTTTGATAAATTGTATAATGTCAATATCAAAGGCGTTTATAATTGTTTGTTCGCCGGAATTCCACAGATTAGAAAATCAAATGGTGGCGTGATTATTAATATGGCTTCGATTGCGGCATTGGTAGGAATTCCTGATCGTTTTGCTTACAGTACGACAAAAGGTGCTGTAAAAGCAATGACAATAAGTGTTGCCAAAGATTATATCAATGAAAATATTCGTTGTAATTCTATTTCTCCGGCAAGAGTTCACACGCCTTTCGTGGATGGTTTTTTACAGAAAAATTATCCCGATAATATCGACGAAATGTTTGAAAAATTATCGAAAACCCAACCAATCGGAAGAATGGCTCAACCAGAGGAAGTTGCTTCTTTGGCATTGTATTTATGCAGTGATGAAGCATCATTCATTACAGGAGTAGACTATCCTATTGATGGTGGTTTTACAACTTTGAATAATTAAAAAATAACTTATGAATTATTTTCTTTAACACAATGTTAGCAAAAAATTATAATTAAAACTGACAAAAACTCCGTTCGCAAGGGCACTTCGTTCAGCAAATGATAGCAATGTGTCTTCGCTGAGTGAAACGCCTTTGCGAACGAAAAATATTCAGAAAAAGAGTCAAAAAAAAATCTTTGTGCTCTTTGCGTTAAAAAAATTAGACCTAAAAATTAAAAATAATATGAAATTAATAAAATTCGGAAAACTGGGACAGGAAAAACCGGGAGTCATTATCGGCGAAAAAAGATATGATGTTTCTCATTTGGTGAAAGATTATGATGAAAACTTCTTTTCCGGCGATGCCCTTGAAAGATTAAAATCTGAAATAAATACCCACAATTTACCCGAAATTTCTTCTGAAGAAAGATTGGGAGCACCTTTAGCAAGACCTTCCAAAATCATTTGTGTAGGTTTAAATTATAAAGATCACGCCGCGGAAACAAGCGCACCGATTCCTGAGGAACCTATTTTATTTTTCAAGGCAACTTCGGCAATTGTTGGCCCAAATGATGATTTAATTATCCCTAAAAACAGTACAAAAACCGACTGGGAAGTTGAATTGGCGGTTGTCATTGGGAAAAAAGCAAGTTATGTTTCTGAAGAAAATGCGCTAGAACATGTTGCGGGCTATGTTTTGCATAACGATTATAGTGAAAGAGCTTTCCAAATTGAGCGAAATGGACAATGGGTAAAAGGAAAAAGCTGTGATACGTTTGCGCCGATTGGCCCCTTCATTGCGACACCTGATGAAATTGAAGATGTTCATAATCTGCGTTTATGGCTGAAAGTAAATGGCAAAATTTTACAGGATGGAAATACTTCCAATCTGATTTTTAATATCCCATTTGTGTTGAGCTATATCAGCCAGTTTATGACTCTGCTTCCGGGGGATGTGATTACGACAGGAACACCTGCAGGTGTTGGTTTGGGACAAAAACCGGAGCCTTGGTATTTGAAACCCGGCGATGTTGTGGAATTAGGAATAGATGGTTTGGGAAGCAGCACACAAAAAGTAAAAACGCACGGAGAATGAAAAGATATTGTCTTGCCCTCGACCTGATCGATGATCCGAAATTGATCGCAGAATACGAAAAATATCACGAAAACATATGGCCTGAAATAAAGCAAAGTATTTTGGATTCCGGGATTACAAATATGGAAATTTATCGAGCTCAAAATCGATTGTTTATGATTATGGAAACCGATGAAGGTTTTTCATTTGAAGCTAAAAATGAAGCTGACAAAAACAATCCGAAAGTTCAGGAATGGGAAGAATTAATGTGGAAATTCCAGCAGCCAATACGCCATTCTAAACCGGGAGAAAAATGGCAGCTCATGGATAAAATATTTTCATTGTAAAAATTTATTTCAAAAAATTAAATCAAATGATTATTGATTCTCACGTACATTTTTGGAAATTTGATCCGATTCGGGATTCCTGGATTACTGAAAACATGAATGCGATCCGAAAAGATTTTCTTCCCGATGATTTTTCGTTTTATTTAAATGAAAATCAAGTTGTTGGTTGTATTGCCGTTCAGGCTGATCAAAGTGATAAAGAAACAGCTTTTTTGCTGAATTTAGCTAAAGAAAATCCTTTTATTAAAGGAATTGTAGGCTGGATTGATCTGACTTCTGAAAAGTTAGAAGAATCTCTTCAAAATTATCAATCTGAAAAATTAATTAAAGGTTTCAGACATATTGCCGAAGGAGAAGAAATGGGATTTTTATTGCAGAAAAATGTAATTGAAGGAATCAAAATGCTTCATCAATTTAATTATACTTTTGATGTTCTATTAAGGCAACATCAGCTTTCGGATGTAGTAAGACTTTCAGAAAAATTACCTGATCAGCCTTTTATTTTAGATCATTGTGGAAAACCGGATTTGAAAAAAAATTATTTAAAAGGCTGGAAATCAAACATTTCAGAACTTGCTAAAAATCCAAATTTGTATTGTAAAGTTTCCGGACTTTTAACGCAGGGAAATTGGAATTTGATGGATGAAAAATCAATTTTTGAAACATTGGATTTTATTTTTTCTCAGTTTGGAATTCAGCGATTAGTTTTCGGAAGCGATTGGCCTGTGATGTTATTGGGTGGAAATTATGCGTTGTGGCTGGAATTGATTTCGAAATATATAGATCAGTCTTCTAAAGAAGAGCAGGAACTTTTTCTCTCTGTAAATGCGGTGAAATTTTACAACTTATAATTTAATTTTTACCATTAAGAAATTAAGATTTTAAGAATTGCTACTTAATTCCTTTAAACAAAATCAATTTATTGATTCTTAAAAAGAGTTTTAAATATTTTCTTAATTAACTTTATTGCTAAACTTTCTTAATGGTAAAAAAGAATAAACTTCGTTTATTTTAATTAAGAACTTTAATAACTAAAGCATAATCAAAGGAATACATATTCAAATATGAATTTAAATCTCGACCATAAAATAATCATCGTAAGTGGTGGTGCAAAAGGTATCGGAAATGGTATTGCTAGAATTTTAGCAGAAGAAAAAGCATTTCCAATAATCATTGGAAGAAACGAAGAAGATAACAAAAAATCCGTTCAGGAAATCATCGATAATGGTGGTAAAGCTGATTTTGTTACTGCTGAACTTTCCGAACCTGAAAAGTGTAAAAAAGCCATTGATGAAATCGAAAAAAAATACGGAAAAATTGATGGAATCGTTAATAACGCTGGAGTAAATGACGGTGTTGGTTTGGAAAATGGTTCTTACGAAAAATTCATAGAATCTTATCATAAAAATGTAGTGCATTATTATCTATTGGTGCATTATGCACTTCCCTATCTTAAAGAAAGTAAAGGTTCGATTGTGAACATTGGCAGCAAAACCGCAGAAACTGGACAGGGCGGAACTTCGGGTTATGCCGCTGCGAATGGTGCCAGAAATGCTTTAACAAGAGAATGGGCAGTCGAACTTTTACCTTATAGCATTAGAGTGAATGCAATTATTGTGGCCGAAGCATGGACTCCACTTTATCAGTCATGGATTTCTACATTTGAAAATCCGGAGGAAAAATTGAAAAACATTACCTCAAAAATTCCTTTGGAAAACCGAATGACAACTTCGGAAGAAATTGCAAATATGGCTGCATTTTTATTATCTGAAAAATCTTCGCATACAACAGGACAATTGATTCACGTGGATGGTGGGTATGTGCATTTGGATAGGAATTTAGGGTAAATTGAGAAAAAGAATTGAGTATAATTTTATTTATTAAATTCAATCCTTTTTATTTTCAAATATATAATCATATCCGGCTTCCTTTATTCCAAAAAAGGCTTGTTTTGATTCTCTTTTTATTAAAAGTCCTTCCTCTTCAAGCTCTTTCAGAATCTGCTTGATATTCGATAATACAGATTTATTTTGAATAATAAAATTATGAGAAGCAATGGGAAGCCGAGAGGTTTCAAAATGCTGCTTGGCGTAATCACAAAAGGATTTTTTGCTTGTCGCATTTCTAAAACTTCAATGATTTTGACTTTATTTAAATCTTCTAAATTCATAATATCTAAATTGTTTTTTTATTAGAGTTCTTTTTTCTATGTCGCAAAAATAAAAACGCACCTTAAAAGATGCGTTTTAAAAATATTTTTAAACTTTGTCAAAGATTTTCAACTTTGACAAAGTAAATTTACATCGTTTCCATTTTGAAACTCATGCTTTCGATTACTTTCAAGATTGCTTCAACCGTATCCATTGATGTTAAACAAGGAACACCGTTTTCAACACTCATTCTTCTGATCTGGAAACCGTCTCTTTCAGCTTGTTTTCCTTTCGTAGTCGTGTTTACAACGTACTGAACTTTCCCTTTTTGAATCAGGTCGATCAGATTTACACTTTCTTCTCCGATTTTGTATCCTATTTTGCAAGGAATTCCTTTTTCTTCGAAGAATTTCGCAGTTCCTTCCGTTGCCCAGATTCTGAAACCAACCTCATGGAATCTCGCTGCCAAATCAGCCGCTTCCTGCTTGTGCTTATCAGCTACCGTGAACAAGATTGAACCGTGCATCGGAACTTTTCTTCCCGCTGCAACCAATCCTTTGTAAAGTGCTTTTTCCAAAGTCGTGTCTTTACCCATAACTTCCCCTGTAGACTTCATTTCTGGGCCTAAAGAGATGTCAACTTTCGTTAGTTTTGAGAAAGAGAACACAGGAACTTTTACGAAAACACCCTCTTTATTCGGAACCAATCCGTTTTTGTATCCTAAATCTGTCAGCTTTTGACCTAAAATTGCTTTTGTAGCCAAGTTTGCCATTGGAACATCCGTGATTTTAGATAAGAAAGGAACCGTTCTTGATGAACGTGGATTTACTTCAATTACATATACATTTCCTTCGAAAAGAACGTACTGAATATTCATTAAACCAATCACATTCAATCCTTTAGCTAGTCTTTGAGTGTAATCTACCAAAGTTTCAACTTCACTTTGTGAAATATTCTGTGGAGGATACACTGCGATCGAATCTCCGGAATGAACCCCCGCTCTTTCAATATGCTCCATAATTCCCGGAATGATTACCGTTTCACCATCACAGATCGCGTCGATTTCAACCTCTTTTCCGACCATGTATTTATCTACCAAAACCGGGTGTTCAGGGCTTGCTTCCACCGCATTTTCCATGTAGTGCGCCAGTTCTGTTTCGGTGTATACAATTTCCATTGCTCTACCTCCTAAAACGTAGCTCGGACGAACCAAAACCGGATAACCGATTTCATTGGCAATTTTTATCGCTTCTTCTTTTGAAGTGGATGTTTTTCCTAAAGGCTGCGGAATCTGCATTTCCTGAAGCGCTTTCTCAAATTTATCTCTATTTTCTGCTCTGTCAAGATCTTCCAGAGAAGTTCCTAAAATCTGAACTCCGTGAGCTGCCAATTTATCAGCTAAGTTAATTGCTGTTTGACCTCCAAACTGTACGACTACACCTTTTGGTTTTTCAAGTTCGATGATGTTCATTACATCTTCTTCCGTTAAAGGCTCGAAGTATAATTTATCTGAAATTGAGAAGTCTGTAGAAACTGTTTCTGGATTGTTGTTGATGATGATCGCTTCGTAACCCATTTCCTTGATTGCCCAAACTGAATGAACTGTCGCGTAATCGAACTCAACTCCTTGTCCGATTCTGATTGGTCCAGAACCCAGAACGATAATTTTTTCTTTATCAGAAGCAACACTTTCGTTTTCTTCTTCGTAAGTTCCGTAGAAATATGGTGTTTCAGATTCGAATTCTGCAGCACATGTGTCTACCATTTTGTACACCGGCATTACTCCATTTTCTTTTCTGAAATTGAAAACTTCGCGTTCTGTTTTACCCCAAAGATGAGCAATATTTATATCTGCAAAACCGAGTTTTTTCGCTTCTCTTACAATTTCTATCTGCTCTAACTTTGTCAAAGATTCTAACTTTGACAAAGTGGATTCGAAATCAATTAATTTCTTAATTTTCCAGATGAAGAATTTATCGATTTTACTCCATTCTACAATTTGTTCCCAGTCGTAACCTCTTCTTAAAGCATCACCGATAATGAACAATCTTTCGTCATCACAAACTCTGATTCTTCTTTCGATTTCTTCTGCTGTAAGAGCTGCAGCTTGTTTAGTTTTTAAACCGATATGTTTAATTCCTGTTTCCAGAGAACGAATTGCTTTTTGTAAAGATTCTTCGAAATTTCTTCCGATGGCCATCACTTCACCCGTTGCTTTCATCTGGGTTGATAATCTCCTGTCTGCCGTTTCGAATTTATCGAATGGGAATCTTGGAAATTTAGTTACCACATAATCCAAAGCAGGCTCGAAGCAAGCGTAAGTTTTTCCTGTAACCGGGTTCATGATTTCATCTAAAGTCAATCCTACAGCGATTTTTGCAGCAATTTTAGCAATCGGATAACCTGTTGCTTTAGATGCTAAAGCTGATGAACGGGAAACTCTCGGGTTAACCTCAATGATATAATAGTTGAATGAATGTGGATCTAATGCCAACTGTACATTACATCCTCCCTCAATTCCTAAAGCTCTGATGATTTTTAATGATGCATTTCTCAACAACTGATACTCTCTGTCTGAAAGCGTTTGAGAAGGCGCCACAACGATTGAATCTCCTGTGTGAACTCCAACCGGGTCTATATTTTCCATGTTACAAACCACAATTGCGTTGTCGTTTGCATCACGCATTACTTCGTATTCAATTTCTTTGAAACCTGCGATTGATCTTTCAATCAAGCACTGAGTTACCGGACTATGTTTTAATCCTAATTCAGCGATTTCTTTTAATTCAACCTCGTTGGAAGCGATACCACCTCCTGTTCCACCCATTGTGAAAGCAGGACGAACAATTACTGGATAACCAATGTTCTCAGCAAAATTTAATGCTCCTTCTACCGTGTTTACGATGTCAGATTCCGGAACAGGTTCGTTTAATTCTCTCATCAATTCACGGAACAAATCTCTGTCTTCCGCTCTGTTGATCGCTGAAAGCTTCGTTCCTAAAACCTCAACTTTACATTCTTCAAGAATTCCTGATTTTTCCAATTCTACCGCCATATTCAGACCGGTTTGTCCTCCCAAAGTCGGTAAAAGCGCATCCGGACGCTCTTTTCTGATGATATGACTTACAAACTGAAGTGAAATCGGTTCGATATATACTTTATCCGCGATTTCAACATCCGTCATAATCGTTGCAGGATTTGAATTGATCAAAATTACCTTGTAGCCTTCTTCTCTCAAAGATAAGCAAGCCTGCGTTCCCGCGTAATCAAATTCCGCTGCCTGACCGATAATAATTGGGCCTGAACCGATTACTAAAATTGTTTTTATATCTGTACGTTTTGCCATTTTTAATTTTAGATATGAGATGCCAGATGTCAGATTTCAGACTGTCCAGCATGGTGTTTTACTTTTTTAAATTAGATTTAAATGAATAAATCATTTTTTGAATTTCATTCAGATTTGATATTAAACTGTTGACTTTTTCTACATCTAATAAATTTAATTCTCTTGTCAGAATTAATTGAGTTTGTAATTCAAAAGAGGAAGCATTTGCAATTCCTAGAAAATGATAAAACTCTCTGTCATTGTTTCTTCCAGCGCCTTCCGCAATATTAGAAGGAATTGAAATAACTGATCTTTTAATTTGAGAAATCAAACCAAATTTTTCATCTTTTGGTAAATCTGCACAAATAAAATAAACTTCTTTTGCAAGTTGTATTGATTTTTGCCAGAAAAGTAGTTTCTCAAAATTATGCATGGTAAGTCTGTTATCTGAAATCTAAATTATTTTTTAAAATCTTCCATTAACTGGATAAACTCATCAAATAAATAGTTTGCATCTTCAGGACCTGGGCTTGCTTCCGGGTGGTACTGAACGGAGAAACAAGGGTGAATTTTGTGTCTCAGACCTTCGTTTGTTCTGTCGTTCAATGCGATATGCGTTTCAATTAAATCTGTTCCTTTCAAACTTTCCTGATCAACTGCATAACCGTGGTTTTGAGAAGTGATTGCCACTTTGTTTTTCTCTAAATCCAATACAGGGTGATTTCCACCTCTGTGTCCGAATTTTAATTTGAAGGTTTTTGCTCCACAAGCTAATCCTATTAACTGATGTCCTAAACAGATTCCGAAAATTGGTACTTTTCCTAAGATTCCGTTAATCATTTCAAGAGCTTGTTGGTTATCTTCAGGATCTCCAGGACCGTTTGACAACATTACTCCATCCGGATTCATCAGTAAAATTTCTTCTGCCGTCACATCCTGAGAAACTACCGTGATATCGCAGTTTCTTTGAGATAATTCTCTGATAATTCCTAATTTAGAACCAAAATCTACCAAAACGACTTTTAAACCTCTTCCCGGATTCGCATAAGGCGTTTTTGTAGAAACCTGTTCCACCTGATTCGTTGGGAAATTTGTCGATTTTAATTCTGAAACTACTGTGCTTTCGGCTACATCAGCGTTTACGATTTTACCTTTTACAACTCCGTGGTTACGAAGAATTCTTGTCAGTCTTCTGGTATCAATTCCTGAAATTCCTGAAAGGTTTTTCTTTTTAAATAATTCATCTAAAGTAATCTGAGTACGGAAATTTGAAGGCAAATCACAAAGTTCTTTTACGATAAGACCTTTGATAGCCGGTTCAATACTCTCATAATCATCTCTATTAATCCCATAGTTTCCGATTAATGGATAAGTCATACATACAATCTGACCGCAGTAAGACGGGTCAGAAATCAGTTCCTGATACCCTGTCATTCCGGTATTGAAAACCACTTCTCCTGCCGTTTCCAATTCTGCTCCGAAACCTTCTCCATGAAAAACTTCACCGGACTCCAGTATTAACTTTTTCTTCATTTTTTTTATTTAGATTTTCTTTTTTTATTAACAGGTCGCTCCTACGGAGCTTTTCTATCTTTGTTCTTTTTCCACGGGTTTTACCCGTGGCTATTAATAGGTCGCCCTTTCAGGGCTCGCTAACTTTTTACTTATTTCTTTTATCTTGGCTATTATTTAAAAATATACCCTTGTTTTTCCAAGGCTTCTTTTAAAATTGCCATTCTTGCGAAAACACCATTTTGCATTTGTTTGAAAACTCTTGAACGTTTGCATTCTACAAGCTCTGTATCAATTTCAACACCTCTGTTTATTGGAGCCGGATGCATGACGATGGCCTCCTTTTTCATTCCTTTTTCCCTTTCTTTCGTCAAACCATATTTTCTGTGATAGTCTGAAGCGGAGAAACTCATTTTTGCATCATGTCTTTCATGCTGGATTCTTAATAACATTAAAACATCAACCTCAGCAATTAATTCATCTACATTTAAATATGTTCCGTTGATTAAAGCTCCTTCATCAAACCATTGTTCCGGTCCTGAGAAGTAAACTTTTGCGCCTAGTCTTCTTAAGGCTTCTGCGTTTGAATTGGCAACACGACTGTGCTTTACATCTCCTAAGATTCCTACTTTTAACCCTTCAAATTTTCCGAATTCCTGATAAATGGTCATCAAATCAAGCATGCATTGAGAAGGGTGGTTTCCTGTTCCATCTCCTCCGTTGATTACAGGAATTTTAATATTCTTTAATTCATCAAAATATCTATCTTTTTTATCTCTGATTACGACAAGATTTACTCCCAAACTTTCGATGGTTTTTACCGTATCATAAAGACTTTCGCCTTTGTTTACAGAAGAATTTGCAGCATCAAAAGGAACGACCTGCAATCCTAACTTTCTTTCGGCAATATCAAAACTTGTTTTTGTTCTTGTACTATCTTCAAAGAAAAGATTAGAACAAAAAATTTCTCCTTCAATTTTTGTAGTTTTTCCGTTGGCAAAAGCTAGGGCTTCTGACAGTATTTTATTGATTCTTTCGGTGCTTAGTTCTGCAATCGTAAACATAATTTCAATTTTTTACAAAAAAAAAGCGAAGAAACAATCTTCGCTTAATATAAATAAATATTGTAAAGGACGCTATCGCCCGGTAATTCTAATGATATAAATAATGTATTATTCATTAAATGCAAAATTACAACTTTTTTAGAAATTGACAAAACTAAATTTTGATTTTAGATTAAAAAATCTTAATCTTTGTTTATTTTCATTTTAAATGTTATTTTTGCTAAACCTCAATCTAATTATTATATATGGATTTAAAAGACAAAATGATTCTCAGTATTATTCAGGAGGATTCTACTTTATCGGTGAAAGAAATTTCAGAAAAGATAGGACTTACCTTCACTCCTACTTATGAGCGCATCAGGCAGCTTGAAAAACAAGGAATTATTGAGAAATACGTAGGTCTGTTGAACCGTGAAAAATTAGGTTTAAATATTGTTGTTTACTGCAATGTTCGCCTTAAAGAACAATCCAAGAAAGTTTTGGAGACTTTTGAGGAAAATATAATGCAACATAATGAAGTTCAGGAAATTATCAGTCTTTCTGGTGAATATGATTACATGTTAAAAATTATTGCAAAAGATATTAATTCTTATAATAATTTTGCAGTAAACGTGATTTCAAATATTCCTAATATCGGGCAATATCACAGTTCTATTGTGCTTCACGAGGTAAAAAAATCTACTAAGTTTAAGATTGATTTGGAGTAAAAACTTATCTAAAATAAATTAAAGATGTTTCGTCAGGCTTAACATAACTAGCTGTTATTTTTATTTAGTAATGTCATGCTAAGCCTGACAAAACACCTCAATCAATTCTAAACATTTTCTGTTTAAAATCAACTCTATAATTTATTTTTCAGCTTATTAAACTGGTATTCTATCTTATCTAAACAAATATTTCCAATACTTCCTTAACCCGAAAACTTTCGCATTCGGACATTTATTTCTAGATAACTGGAAAACCTTTTGCTTTATGAAAGTAGCAATTCCTAAATGCCTGAATTCCGGAGAAACATTCAACCCTGAATTCGCTACAAATGGGCGATGAGACCAAGTTTCTATATAGCATAAAACCTACCCACTCCCGGTTTTCAGTGGCTATACAGAATTGCTATCTGAAATCTTCCTACATAAATATTCTATGTAAAGTTTTGCAATACTCGCCCTACGTCGCTGTGCAGAATTGTGCATTTCCTACTGTATTTCATTCACATACACCAGAGGAAATTACCATTCACATTTATTTATCTGATTTTTGACAAATTTAAAATACTAAACTTTAAAAATTAAAGATATTTTTTTAAATAAAATAAATTTACAGGTTATTTTATCTTAGAAGTTGTTTAAACTTTTAATTTTTTGATTAATCTTAAAGAAAATGCTAAAAAATGCAGATTCTTCCAAGTAATATCCAACGTTTCAAATCTT
>NZ_FTMM01000036.1 GCF_900156075.1 Chryseobacterium sp. RU37D
CCCTGAATTATCAAACAATAGAAGAATTTAACAATCAAAACAAAATTTACAAAAATGTAGCTTAACTCTAACTGGAAATTTTATTTGCATATCCATTCCACGGAAGCATAGAATGCATCCATATCAACGTGAATTATCTTGCGGATCGGAAAAGGAAAATCCATATCACAAAGATATGGATTCTTGTATTTTTAATTATTTTCTTTTGTCTTGATTATTTAATCGTAAGGATAGACAAGGATTTATAAAAATGAACATCATTAATAGTAAAAAAGGCTTTGTTTTACTTTGCCATAAAAATAAAAATTATTTCAAAAGCTTATCAATGGTAGCCTGAATTTCCGGATCTTCCGGAGTAATAGCGTAATATTTTGCAATGTCAGACTTTTGATCGATGACCATATATCTCGGAATCCAATTTAAATCTATATAATTATTGAAATCATTTTTCCATCCTGAAGCAAACCAGTAGTTTTCTTTGTCTTTCATTTCAAATCGTTCCAGGCTTTTATCAAAACCTTCTTTTGAACGGTCTAGCGAGAAAAAAACAAAATCGATATTTTTATTGTTTTCTTCTAATTCCTTGGCTTTTGGAAGGGCTTTCAGACAATCTCTACACCATCCGGCCCAGAAATCAATGACTAAAATTTTTCCTTTATGCTGATCCAGAATCTGTTGTACGGTAATGCTTTTTCCTTCTTCATCTTCCAATTTTTGAGCCAGAGCTTCTTTGGAAAATCCCATCTTATTGTTTTCTGGAACTTTTTGTGAACAGCTCAATCCGAAAATACCCAGCATGCATAGTAATAATAATTTTTTCATTTTTCAGTTTCATTTTATACAAATCTAAACAATGAAACGCAATTAGGGATTTATTTTTGGTGATTTAGTAAAAATTTATGAGATTGAGGATTTCTATTGGACGAAAGCTTAAATTTCTTAATTAAAATAAACTTGTTTATTCTTTCCAACATTAAGTAATTAAGAATTTGAAAATGACTTAATGAAGAAATCAATATTGATTTTAATTAAGGGTTTTGAGTGAATTAAATCTTAACTTCTTAATGTTTATAATAAAAATTAATTATAATTCTTAACCAAACCTTTCACAACAGCAATCACATTCGGCATTGCTTTATTCGCCGCATTCAAAACTTCCTCATGGGAAACAGAAAAAGCAATCTCAGGCCCGCCTAAATCCGTAATAATGGAAATTCCGAAAACATCCATTCCCATATGTCTGGCAACAATCACTTCAGGAACCGTACTCATCCCCACCATATCGCCGCCGATCGCTTTAATCATTCCGTACTCGGCGGGAGTTTCGAAAGTAGGGCCTTGAAGGGCAACATATACTCCCTGATGAATTTTAATATTATTTTCAGAAGCTGCTTTTTCGGCGACTGAAATCATTTTTTTGTTGTACGGTTCACTCATATCAACGAAACGGGGGCCGAAAGAATCGATGTTTTTGCCTCGAAGCGGATGCTCAGGCATCATGTTGATATGGTCTTTTATAATTGCGATATCTGCGACGCTGTAATCTTTATTGATACCACCGGAAGCATTAGAAAGAATCAGGTTTTTAATTCTCAATAAATGAAAAACACGAATCGGGAAAACTACCGTTTCAATAGAATGGCCTTCGTAATAATGAAAGCGGCCGCTCATCATCAGTACTTTTTTGCCTTCGAGAATCCCGTAAATGAGTTTTCCGCTGTGGCCGGCAACCGTAGTTTGCGGAAAATCTGGGATTTCCGAATATTCCAGTGTATGGATAGCTTCAACCTCGTCCTGTAATTTTCCCAAGCCAGAGCCTAAAACTATTGCAAAATCCGGTGTCTCCTGAATAATGCTGCTAATGAATCCGGCGGTCTGCTTAATTTTTTCTAACATAATCTAAGATGATTTGGTTGAATTCTTCCTTTTTATCAATAATTACATTAATAGGCCAGTAGTAAACAATATCTCTAAGATAGTCAAAAGTTTTAAGACGTACGTAATCTTTTTCTGTTGTTAAGATTAATTTATATTCACCTAATTTTTTGTATTCGGCGACGATATTTTTTATATCTGCTTCTGTAAAGTTATGATGATCCCTGAATTTCAGATGCTTGACCCTTTGTGAAAATTTTGCAAGATGCTGTAGCAGAGGTTTTGGGTTTGCAATTCCTGTAATGAGAAGAATATCATAGTAATTCAGATTGTTGTCGGGAAGCATTTTCTCTCTTCCGTATACATTTTCGTCATAGCTGATGGATGAGAAGAAAACCTTTTGTGTAAGATTCGGGCGTATTCTGGAAATATAATATTGCTTGGTTTCCTCTGTTAGTTCATCCGGGCATTTGCTTACTATAATGATGTCTGCTCGTTTTGCACCGGATCTTGATTCTCTCAGATCTCCGGCGGGAAGGAGGTGATCTTTAAAATAAGGGTCATTAAAATCCGTCATCATAATATTGAATCCCGGCTTTATGGCCCTGTGCTGCATTGCATCATCCAGCACCAGTACATCAAGATCCATATCAGAAATCACTTTTTGGGCTCCCGGTACTCTGTCTTCGGAAACAGCTATCACAAAACGGTTTTTAAAGCGTTCGAATAACTGCATGGCTTCATCGCCTACCATTTTGTAATTACTTTCATAATTCGTTACGGCATATCCTTTCGTAAGCCGTCCGTAGCCTCTTGACAAGACTCCAGTTCTGCAATGTTTGGCCAGGAACTGGGCAAGGTACATCACCATTGGCGATTTTCCGCTTCCGCCCACAGAAAGGTTTCCGACACAGATTATCGGAGTTTTGAACTTTGTTGATTTTAAAATCCCCAGATCATACATTGTGTTTCGGATACCCGTTACCATGTGATAACCGAGGGAAAAAGGATAAAGGTACCATCTTTTCATACGCTTGCAAAAATAGGAAATTTCGTATGGATTTTAATTA
The DNA here is from genome assembly GCF_900156075.1 of Chryseobacterium sp. RU37D. Lineage (GTDB taxonomy): Bacteria > Bacteroidota > Bacteroidia > Flavobacteriales > Weeksellaceae > Chryseobacterium. Next base: position 2,946 of record NZ_FTMM01000036.1, read on the forward strand.
ATATGGTATTGACTTTTCCACATTTATTTTAAAAATTCGATTATTGATTATGATTAAATTAAAGTATTTTTGTAGAGTTATAATCTGCTGTGCATTTTAACAGGTCTTTCTATAAATAAGTGAACACCTTTGTTTATCTTTAAAATATTGAAAAAATTTGGATAAATAATAATGTTTTGTCTTTGCGTTTAATTTCTCGCAAGGTTAACAAAACTAATTTCGTTTATTAAAGAAATACAATTAGAACTGATTCAAATTGAATTATCTATCGAAATGAATGACAGATATTTATTTTATTACATTGAGGTATTTTATTGAACTTTCCTACAACGGCAAAAATTATTTCGGCTACCAGATCCAGCCGGATGCTGTGTCTGTGCAGGAAGAATTAGAAAAAGCTCTTTCTACTATTTTAAGGGAAGAGATTAAAACAACGGGGGCGGGAAGAACCGATACAGGCGTTCATGCAAAGAAAATTTTTGTCCATTTTGATACAGAAAAGGCATTGGATGAAGGCCTTCCGCGCAGGCTGAACAGTTTTCTGCCACCGGATATTTCGATTAAGAGAGTTTTTCAGGTGAGGGATGATTTTCATGCCCGCTTCGATGCTACTTACAGAACCTATGAATATTATATTTCACTGGAAAAGAATCCGTTTACGGAAGAATTTGCATGGCAACACTGGAAAAAAGGTTTGGATATTGATAAAATGAATGAAGCCTGTAAGATTTTATTTGAATATGAAGATTTTACAAGTTTTGCTAAACTAAAAACCGATAATAAAACCAATATCTGCAAAATATATAAGGCAGAGTGGGAACAAAACGGAAGCGAACTGAGATTCACCGTTTCAGCGAATCGTTTTCTAAGAAATATGGTAAGGGCAATTGTGGGAACAATGGTAGAAATTGGTTCTGGAAAAATAGAGCCTCAGGATTTACGAAAAGTGATTGAAGATAAGCACCGCAATTCTGCAGGAACTTCCGCGCCGGCGCATGGGCTTTATCTGGTAGATGTGGGGTACGAATTTGACTAAAATAAAAATATATTTTAATAGGGAAACCTTCAAGGTTTCGTTATCCGTAAAAATCATATATACTATAAATAACACCAATCAGAGTTTTTCATCACGATTTCACAAAGTTGTAAAGGCTGGGAAATTATAAAGTCTTATTTTTGCAGGGAATTTTATTTTAATTCTTTCTTCAATTCATACAATGAAAAAACAAGATACCTGGGGGATTATCAAGAGGCTGTTCTTTATCGGGATGAAGTTTCGGTCGTGGTTTATCCTTACTTTGATTATCTCTATTATATTGGCAATGGTTTCTACCTACAGGCCTTATCTCACTATGGAAGTGGTGGATAATGACATCACGAAGCTTAAAGACAAGGCTTTAATGATGAAGCATATCTACATTTTGGTAGGTTTGGTGTTTGCGGAAACTGTTTTAAATTTTTTCCTGGTCTATTTCTCCAATTATATTTCACAAAATGTGATCCGGGATATCAGGGAAAGATTATATAGTAAGCTTATTTATTTTAAAACTTCTTTTTTTGATAAAACACCGATCGGCCAGCTGGTAACAAGGGCAGTAGGAGATGTTGAAACCATTGCAACGGTTTATACAGACGGATTCCTGATGGTATTTGGGGATGTCCTGAGGATTGTTTTTGTGCTGGTCATGATGTTCAGTACAAACGTTCATTTAAGTTATATCACATTAGCTATTTTACCTTTGATGGTGATCATTACAAGATTTTTCCAGAAAAGATTAAAGAAAGCTTTTGGTGATGAAAGAAACTGGACCTCCAATCAGAACTCTTTTGTTCAGGAAAGATTGGCGGGAATGCCGATTATTCAGGTTTTTAACAGACAGGAATCTGAGTTTAAAAAATTTGATGATATTAATATTACTTTAAAGGGAGCTTTGCTGAGAACGGTTTTCATTTTCTCATTGTTTTTTCCGGTGGTGGAATTAATTTCGTCACTTTTTATCGGATTCATCCTTTTCTATGGAGGTTACATCACGATCAGTGCGGGAGTTGTGATTGCATTTATCCAATATATTTCAATGCTGATACGCCCTTTGAGACAGATTGCAGACAGATTTAATAATATTCAGAGGGGGATTGTTGGGGCAGAAAGGGTTTTAGGACTCATGGATGAAGATAATGCAATGCCGAATACCGGAAAAGTGGAAAAAGATCATTTTGACGGGAAAATTGAATTTAAGAATGTTCGTTTTGCTTACGACGAAAAGCAGGAAGTTTTAAAAGGAATTGATTTTAAAGTGAATCCCGGGGAAACTGTTGCGATTGTTGGTGCAACCGGAGCCGGAAAATCTACCATTATTAGCTTGATTACAAGGTTATACGATATTAATTCGGGGAATATTTTAATTGATGATATTGATCTTAAAGATTATGAATTATATAATTTAAGAAGCCATATCGGAGTCGTTCTGCAGGACGTTTTCCTGTTCCACGGAAGTATTTTTGAGAATCTTGCATTTGGGAACGAAGCGATTACTTTAGATAAGATCAAGGCAGGAGCCAAAGAAATTGAGGTAGATGATTTTATTGAAAGTCTTCCCGGAGGCTATGATTATGTGGTAAGCGAAAGAGGTTCGTCGATTTCGCTTGGGCAGAGACAATTACTGTCATTCCTGAGAGCTTATTTATCTGATCCGAAGATTTTAATTTTGGATGAAGCCACGTCTTCCATCGACCACGAAAGTGAAAAGTTAATCCAGAGAGCGACGGAAAAAATTACGAAAAACAGAACATCAATTATCATCGCACATAGACTTTCAACCATTGAAAAGGCAGATAAAATCATCGTCATGGAGCACGGTAAGATCGTTGAAGAAGGAAAACATTTGGAGCTTCTTGATAAAAACGGATATTATTCTACCCTGTACAAAGCGCAGCTGCGCCATGAAGTGGAAATGGAAGAGGAGAACCAAAAATCTTAGTTCTCCTCCAGTATTTTAAAATTTAAATCCTATACTGAAATATGCTCTCCAGATATTGAGCGCATCATTTTTTGAAACATTAATATTAATTGGTCCTACTATTGAATGGTATCCTAAACCGAGACCATAACCTAAAACTGCAATACTTTCTTTAAATGGCGAAAGATAATCACTGGCTATTGCGTATTGCAAAGAAGGGATAAAGTATAGATTATTTATAATCTTGTATTGGATATCTAAACCTACCTTAGTAATAGAATTTAAAGGGATTTCCTTTTGCCGGAAGCCATTGAATCCGGGATTGATCCCTTCTGTATTAGATTCACTTCCCCCTAAATTATATTTCTGATTAAGGAATAAATAAGGAACTGTGTACTCCTCATTCTCTATTAATCTTGAAGAGAAATGAGTTCCCAGAAAAGCATTGGCAGTAAGAGAAATTCTTTTAGTAATAGGAAACGTAAAGTTCTCATTAATGGCCAAACTTAGCAGGTTTCTCGGCCTCTCATAATATTCTGCATCAGGATTAAGGTTGGCAAACAGGTTCGGCTGGATCATATCGAGATCGTAAAGATCATACTTATCTCCAAAATAATATTTAGTAATGAGCTGGAAGTTATTCCCTGACGTAGGATAGTATCTTGCGTTGAGGCTATTTTGGTTGAGTTTTAGGAATATATTAAAATTGGTATGATAATATACCTTTTTGCTGTAGATATCAGTGACAGTTTGGGTAATTTTGTCAATAGATCTATTTAAGCTTTCAGCATTAAACTCTACACCAAAAGAAGCAACTGTATTGGGGTGAAAGTTATAATTTAGAGCAGTTCCAGCTTTAATGTTTCTATAAGTGTAATCAGGGAAGAGGCTATTACTGTTTATATCATCTTCCGAGTATCTGATGAGAAAGTCATTGCTTTTTAGGAACGAAATATTCCCTTCTACACTGAGCCACCAGCGATATTTATCATCAATAAATTTTTGCAGCTGTAGACGCGCTTTGAATCGCTCCGAAATATCAAAAGTAGCAAGAGCACGTAGTTTTGCCTGTGCGTAATTTCTATAAGTATAATTTACAATAATCCCCACGGATTGTTCATTATCATAATGAAGAGCCAGTTTTAAGGCTCCATGCCGTGCTTTTTTTACAAAAATATTCATAATCAAGCCGTTTGGAGAATCCGTATAAGTATAATAAACCTTCTCATAATCTCTCATTCCGAAAACCCTGTCAATAGCCTTGTTTACTGTCTGTACATCATAATATACACCTTCCTTTAGGCCCATCAGGTATTTAATGCCTTCTATTTCAGATGGGTTGCTTAATGGAGTTCCATTGTCTTCGCTATAGGTAAATTGTACAGTAGGTTTTTTTACTTCTTCAATGAGCTGATGGTTATAAACAATTCCCACTCTGCGTTGTTCATTGGCCAAAGCTACAAATTCAGGGAGATGTTTTCTGGCTTCCTGCTCCCCGATTTTAATGATTTCTTTATAATTTTTAAAATCTTTAGTAGTATAATTGTTCAGTGGGTTTACAAAATCTACCAAAACATTAGTCATTTTTTTCTGTTTTGTGAAATCCTGAACAGAACTGAAAGCATGAGTCTGATAGATCATTTTCAAAGGATTTTCGATTTCTTCCTTTGTGAAAAGTCTGAATCCTGTGTATCCACCGATTACGTAATCCGCGCCCATATCTTTTACCTCCTGAGCCGGAAAATTACGATCCAGCCCACCGTCTACCAATAGCTTTTTGTCAATATACACCGGAGCAAAAGCCGCCGGAATGGCCAGTGTTGCACGAATAGCCAAAGGAAGTGAGCCTTTTTTCTGCATCACCAGGCCACCGTTTACAATATCTGAAGAGGTAAGCTCTACCGGAATAGGAAGCTTGCTGAAATCATTCACATGCTTCGCCGGAAAAGTAAGGGTATTCAATACTTCTGACATATATTGACCTTCGATATAAGAGCTTGGGAGGGATGGTTTTCCGTTTACGAATGGGAATTCTATGATATATTTGTTATACTCATCTTTTTCACTGATATTAACCTTATTGTAAGGGATCTTATTGCTAAGAACACGCTTCCAGTTGGTATTGTATACTGCTTTTTTTAGCTGGTCGCCATTGTATCCCATCGCATACAGCCCTCCCAGAATGCCCCCCATACTGGTTCCTGTGATATAATCCACTTTAATTCCTAAGGAATCGATCATTCTAAGAATACCTAAATGGGCAAACCCTTTTGCACCGCCGCCGCTGAGTGCAAGACCGAATTTAGTATCTTTAGTAATAACCGGAGAATGAAGTTTTATTGAATCTTGTGAATATAACCAAGTACTTGTCATTATGAATGACAAAATCATGATAATTTTTTTCATTATATTATTATGTGTTTTGTGCAAAATTATAAAAAAAAACGTAAAAGTATATTCCTGCTTGATTTTATTTTATATTTTTTAATAAATCTTAATTCATTTACAGAATAAAACTAGAAAAAGAATAAATTATTGCTTCAATAGTAAAAATATTCGACTTATTATTAAATAGAATAATTATTGTTGAAATTTTCAATAAAATAAATTAAATATCAATAGAATGTTACATTTATATTAATTAATTCACTAACTTTAATGAGAATTTGGAACATGACCCCCTAAAAACCGGTAGGATGTTTGATAGTGAATAATAATTTTATTAAATTAAATCCAAAATAAATGAAGAATATACAAGATGAATTTCAGGCCTTTAAAGATGAGCTCAGAAAACTGAATATTGAAGTACAGAAAGTAGTGAAAGTAGGAAACGGAAGTATGGATTTCCATGAAGTGTTCTATAAATCACCAAGATATCAAGATGTAAAAAGTGTATATGTCCAGCGCCATAACTTGGATAGTATCCTTGAAAAATTCAAACAAGCCTATCATTAAAATAGAAGGCGTGGCTCAGGGAACCTGAGCCACGCGTTTTTTATATAATTAATTAAATCAGTCTTTATCCAAAGTAGAAGTCTCTTTGGTGTCTTTCATTCTTGAATAAACAATGAACGAAAAGAAAATACAGGCCGTAATATACCAGTAAAAATAGTGCTCTACATTGGCGTTTTTTAACCAGAGTGCAATGTATTCAGCACTTCCTCCAAAAATAGCAACTGTCAAAGCATAAGGCAATCCTACACCCAAAGCCCTCACTTCAGATGGGAAAAGCTCAGCTTTTACAACGGCATTGATAGATGTATAACCACTCACAATAAATAAAGCACACATAATCAGGAAAAATGCACCCCACATAGAGGTAGTTGTGCTTAAAGCATTAAGAAGAGGATAAGTGAAAACCGTCCCTAAGATCCCAAAGCTTAAAAGAAGAGGTCTTCGCCCGATTTTATCAGATAAAGCCCCAAAAATAGGCTGTAGACAAGCGAAAATAAACAATGAAATAAAAGAAATCAAAGTAGATTCTTCTTTGGTAAGGTGAACGGTATTCACCAGGAATTTTTGCATGTAGGTGGTGTAAGTGTAAAAGGCCAATGTTCCGCCTAATGTAAGTCCGATAACGGTTAACAGGGCTTGTGGATGCTTTAATAATTCCCTGATGGTTCCTTTTTTATTTTCGCTGACTTCTTTTTTATTTTCAAAAGCCTCGGTTTCATGAAGGTTTGATCTTAAGTATAAGGCAACCACCGAAAGTATCGCTCCGATCACAAAAGGAATCCTCCATCCCCAAGTTTCCAGCTCGGTTTCTGTCAGGAGCAGTTTCTGTAAAATCAACTGAATTCCCAGCGCAATTAATTGCCCGCCGATCAGAGTTACATACTGAAAGCTTGAATAAAATCCTCTTCTGTTGCTGGTTGCCATCTCACTGAGGTAAGTTGCGGAAACACCATATTCTCCGCCAACGCTTAATCCTTGTAATAATCTCGCAATCAGTAATAACATAGGAGCTAAAATACCTATTGTTTCATAAGTAGGAGTCAGGGCAATCAATAAAGAACCGAACGACATCAATAAAACCGAAAGTGTCATTGATCTTTTTCTCCCGATTTTGTCGGCAATACTTCCAAAAAGCCATCCACCGATGGGACGCATCAAGAAACCTACGGCAAAGATTCCTGCAGTATTCATAAGTTGAGCCGTGGGGCTCGCTCCCGGGAAAAAGGAATTGGAAAAATAAATGGCAAACGCAGCATAGGCATACCAATCGTACCATTCTACCAGATTTCCGATGGAACCGCCCACAATAGCTTTTATTCTCTGGCCAGTGGTGATTTGTAATGAATTCATGTAGGAAAGATATTTCTTTTTTCCATTATAAATCAAATAAATTATGTTTCCAGCCTTAGAAATTTCCGATCTGTCGATACTAAAACCTTTATCCCAAAGACAATTCACTTCTGAAGCCGATCCACGGCCCGTCAATCATAATTCTGGCACCATTCGCATTGGTTTCAACAATATATTTCCCGTTTCAGATATTCGTGCATATCAGGTGTTATGCCACATCGCTGGTCATTGTGAAATCTCCTTTTCCTGTTCCGTAATGTGTGCTCTGCAATCTATAAATCAAGTGCTAAATTTTGCTTAGAAGTAATAAAAACTGAACGTAGATCATCACACCGCCGCTGTTTTCGTTGGCATTTCTAAAGTCTTTTAATGGAATCTGATAAGCTATGTATGAAATATTAAAAATCCATTCAGTGTACTGAAATGGTTGATCTATATATTAAATCTGTTTAAACTTTTTATTTTCTGTAGATCTTTACTATTGCTTAAATGACAATAACCATAGCCCCGATTGTAACGGCATCCTTTTGTGTAGCGAAGCGAAACAAAAGATATAGTGAAAAGCGGGAAATTGCTTCTAAAAAGTTTTAATAAGTTTATTAAATAAATTAATTTTAATTATGGTTTTGTAAAATTAATGAATTTATTTCTTTTAATTTTTATTTTTTTAGGGTTAATTTCTTATTTTGATATTTTATGATTTGTATTTTTAATTTAAGTTAAAAAAAATAATTATTAATAGATTATAGGCACGAAAATTGAATGGTTTGGCAAAAAACAAATGATGTATATTTTTATTGTGTGCCTTCTGGTCATATTCAGCCTATATCTTATTAATACACCCAAGCTTAAAGTCTTTAGGGATAAGCATAAAAGAACTTTTGAGTTTTCTATTTCCCTGATTTCTACATTTACCGGTTTTTTTGTGGCGTTGAGCTTAACAACAATTTTATCAGACTCGACTCAGAAAAAGAATCTTGTAAAGCTGCTGAATGCGACCAATCTTTCCATCGAAAGCAGCGAAATGAGAGTAAACGGAATGTACCTGAATCCGGCAAAAAAAGGTGCAGACCTCAATGAACTGATACAGCAGGCCCCCGTTGAAATGCCGAAACTTTATAATGGCTTGGAAAACAATGCTCTGGTTTCGGATCATTTTTCATCCAATGCTTTTCAGGCCTATATCCTGTGCAGCGACAATATGGAAACTTTTGTAGCCAATGTGAATGCAGCTACTGTTTCCCCGGAAAAGAAAATTGAAATGCTTAATCAATATTTAAAATATCTCAATCTCGCAAAGCAGATTAATGCCCTGGAAATCAATAAACTGAATGGCGATATTTCGCAGTCGAAAGAAGATGAGGAAATCAAAAAATTAACTGAACAAATTAATAAATAAAATCACAGAAATGAAAAAAAGCTTATTAATATTAGCATTAGTAACAGCCGTTGTATCAATGAACAGCTGTAAACAAAATGAAACCCATACTGAAGCCAAAATTGATTTTACAAAATCTTATGAAACTGCAGCTTTAGCACTGGCCGATGCCCAAAAGAAATATGATGAAGCAGTGAGCACAAATATTCCTGAGAAAATTGAAGCTGCAAAAATGCAACTTCAGAGTGCTCAGGAAAAATATCTTGAGTCTAAAAAAGGATATGTAGCCAAAGGGGGAGAAGTGAATTCGAAATATGAAAACTACCTGAAAACTTCTACACAGACTTTGAAAAATGCAGCATTAGGTATTGTTTCAGGAAAGCCCGTTCAGGAAGCTGGTAAAATCGTAAACGGTGCGGTAAATACAATCGCCAATAACCAGGTTACGAAAACAGTAGAGTCGGGGGTGAAAACGACAGTCAGCAAAACGGAAAGCGGACTGAAAAAAACCGGAACAGAGGTTAAAAGAACAACAACTAAAGGAATTAATACCGTAAAAAAAGGGTTGAATAGTATTTTTTAAATCATAAAGAGTGAAAATAAAAAGCCGTTTTGATTTTAAGGTGATTCTTTTATGGCGGGCCAGATGAGTCAATTTTTCACATCCTCTTGACGTCGATCTAGGATGGATGGTAAAGAGGAGATTAATGAATTATAAAATTTATATTTCATTTCTCCTATCTATTTAATTCAATCAAAATCAAAAACCGCCCCACGAAAACAGGGCGGTTTTAATTTTATTTATAGCGGTTAAGACTACATCATTCCGGGCATTCCACCACCCATTGGCATAGCTGGCTCGTCTTTTTTCACTTCAGTGATTACACACTCAGTTGTTAAAAGCATTCCAGAAACAGAAGCTGCGTTTTCAAGGGCAACTCTTGTTACTTTTGTAGGGTCGATGATCCCTGCTTCAAGCATATTGACATACTCGTCAGTTTTTGCGTTGTATCCGAAATCTCCGTTTCCTTCTGCTACTTTAGCAACGATTACAGAACCTTCACCACCTGCATTGGCAACGATTTGTCTTAATGGCTCCTCGATGGCTCTTTTTACAATTTTGATCCCTGTAGTTTCGTCTGCATTAGACCCGGAAAGGTTTTCTAATGAAGTGATTGCTCTTACCAAAGCAACACCACCACCGGCTACGATACCTTCTTCAACAGCTGCTCTTGTAGCGTGAAGTGCATCATCTACTCTGTCTTTTTTCTCCTTCATTTCAACTTCAGAAGCGGCACCTACATAAAGTACGGCAACACCTCCCGCTAATTTAGCCAATCTCTCCTGCAATTTTTCTTTATCATAGTCAGAAGTAGAAGTTTCCATCTGAGCTTTGATCTGTGCAACTCTTCCTTTGATTTTGCTTTCTTCACCACCACCGTTTACGATCGTTGTGTTGTCTTTATCGATAGATACTTTCTCAGCAGTTCCCAACATATCGATCGTAATGTTTTCCATTGTGAAACCTTGTTCCTCAGAAATAACAGTACCTCCTGTAAGGATTGCGATATCTTCCAACATTGCTTTTCTTCTGTCTCCGAATCCTGGAGCTTTTACAGCAGCAATTTTAAGAGAACCTCTCAATTTGTTTACCACTAAAGTTGCTAAAGCTTCACCTTCAACTTCTTCAGAGATAATTAATAAAGATTTACCACCTTGAGCGATTGGTTCAAGTACGGGAAGCAATTCTTTCATGGAAGAGATTTTTTTCTCAACTAAAAGGATATATGGATTTTCTAGCTCAGCTAACATTTTCTCAGGGTTTGTCACGAAATATGGCGACTGGTAACCTCTGTCAAACTGCATACCTTCTACCACGTCAACAGTTGTATCAATACCTTTAGCTTCTTCTACAGTAATAACACCTTCTTTACCCACTTTTCCGAAAGCTTCAGCGATCAAAGCACCGATTGTTTCGTCGTTGTTAGCAGATACAGAAGCTACTTGCTTTACTTTATCTGTAGAATCTCCAACAGCCTGAGATTGAGTTTTAAGGTTTTCAACAACTGCAGTTACAGCTTTGTCGATACCTCTTTTCAAGTCCATTGGGTTTGCACCAGCAGCTACGTTTTTAAGACCTTCTCTTACGATAGCCTGTGCCAAAACAGTGGCGGTAGTAGTACCGTCTCCCGCAATATCATTAGTTTTGGAAGCAACTTCTTTTACCATTTGCGCTCCCATGTTTTCTACTCTGTCTTCAAGTTCGATTTCTTTTGCAACTGAAACCCCATCTTTAGTAACGTGAGGTGCACCGAAAGATTTTTCGATTACTACGTTTCTACCCTTAGGTCCTAAAGTTACTTTTACTGCATTAGCCAATGCATCAACACCTCTTTTTAAAGCGTCTCTTGATTCAATATCGAATTTTATTTCTTTTGCCATTTTGATTAGATATTAGATGTTAGATGTCAGAAGTTAGACATTAACACTGGTTTTAATTTGAATTTAACTTAAATAAATCTGAAATCTGATGTCTTGTATCTGGAATCTTATCCGATGATTCCTAGTAAATCTCCTTCTTTTACAATTAAATAATCCTTTCCTTCCAATTTCAATTCAGATCCTGAATATTTCCCGTAAAGAACTTTGTCACCTACTTTAACAGTTGTAGGCTCATCTTTTTTACCCGGGCCTACTGCCACAACAGTACCTTCCTGAGGTTTTTCTTTTGCGGTGTCCGGAATAATAATACCTGAAGCTGTTTTAGTTTCTGCAGCGATCGGCTCGATCAAAACTCTGTCTGCTAATGGTTTAAAGTTTACTGACATAATATATTTAATTTTTTAATTATTTATGTCTTGTAATTCTCTAAATGTGTGCCATCGATTTTCTGTGGCTGAAATGGCAGAATTTACTTTTTTCAAGTGGAAATTTTGGCAGAGTTTTTGTTATCAAACGGTTAATATTAATTAAAAAACACATAAAAACACAATGAGAAAATTTTTAACTGTTGCAATAGTAACAATATCCCTACTTTGATCTGCAAGTACTTTTGCACAAAACGTTCAGGAACCCGAATTCATAGGAGAATCAATGGTATTAAAATCGGATAATACGACCCAGCTTCTCGAAAAACATACTACTCAGATAAGATCTGCAAATGATGTAACCAGGGTTATTACAGGTATCGGAAGTGTGAAATCTAAACTGCAGATTGATGGATGCTGCTCCGCGACGAAGCTGAAACCTTCAGATAATATCCAGTTTATTGTACGTGCTGTTGACAACAATACGGATCCAATGGCTATTGTAAAAATCTTTAAGTTTGATTCAAGTAGGAAATACAGAAGAGCAGAATTAGAATCCACAAATACATGGGGAACTACAAAAACCAATAAGTTGGCATATCTGAATTTTACTGCTAAAAAATACGGTACAAGCTCTTACCTGATTACCCTGAAAGATAAGCCAGCTGGCGAATATGGTATTACAGTAACCAACCCCAATGCTTTGGACGAAAAAGGAACCATTGTTTCCACTTTTTCAATTCAATAATAAATAAAATGTCTATAAAAGAGAGACTGTTAAAAGACAGTCTCTCTTTTATTGATTTATTTCACATATTCCATGATCATTTTTCTTCCGTTGGAATTAACTTCCTGTTTTTAAAATTTCCCTTGTGCTAAGGTTTAAATAAGGTGTGATATCCTGAATATAATTCGATATAAGCATTTATTATACCTTTTGACATTTGGATTATAATCAAAATTAGCATTTCGATGGAATAGTGTTTTTACGTAAAAAGTTACATTACTTTCCTGCTGCCTGCATCGGGTTTACCCTTCCGTTGGATGCTCCTCTGGCATTTCCGCTTTCTTTTTGCTTAAATAAATCAAATTTGGAAACCTGTCCTGATCCGCCATCATTACTCCAGAAGTTGTTTGATATGTCAATGTCGGCTGTTTCGCGCATCGGATCCAGCTGGATTGATTTTAATTTTTTATCAAAATAATACGTCTTGGAAACATTCTGCTCGTTCATTCTCCAGATCTGAGCAGAAGATTTGTCAGTCAGTTTTGTTCCGTCTTCAAATGTGAACTCAAGGATGATTGGCATTACCAGGCCGCCTTTGTTCGTAAAATCTATCTGATAGGCTGTAAGGTTTTTAAACTTATCTTTATCTTTTTGATTTAAAGCTTCACTTCCTTCAAATTTGAAAGTGTATTCTTTACTATTATCCACTTTTTCCTGGCCCCGGTCATATCTGTAATAGAAATCCTGGGCATCTTTATCTTTATCTACGTAGAAAGTGATATTTTTATCTTCTCTGTTCCTAATTTTTGATATATCTTCAAAGTCATTCAGAAGAGGCTTTTCTACTTTATATTTTACTTCTTTTCCTTCCCTTGCAACGGTATTGAGATCGGGAGTTGCTATGGTTATCTTATCGATAGCGATGTCTACAGGATCTGTTCCGTAGAACCATCCTCTCCAAAACCAGTCCAGATCTTCACCGCTGGCGTCTTCCATTGTTCTGAAAAAATCCGCGGGTTCAGGATGTCTGAAAGCCCATCTTTTGGCATAAGTTTTAAAAGCTTTATCAAAAAGCTCCCTTCCCATGATGGTTTCACGAAGAATATTGAGTCCGGTAGCGGGTTTTGCATAAGCATTAGGCCCAAACTGAACAATATTTTCAGAATTGGTCATGATGGGTTCCAGCTGATCCTTAGGAAGTTTCATATAATCAACGATCGTCCATGCCGGTCCTCTTTTTGACGGGAATTTATTATCCCATCTTTCTTCCGTAAGATATTCTACGAAAGTGTTTAGGCCTTCATCCATCCAGGTCCATTGTCTTTCATCAGAATTGATGATCATGGGAAAAAAGTTGTGACCTACTTCGTGGATGACTACACCTAGCATTCCGTTTTTGATGGCTTCGGAGTATGTTCCGTCTTTTTCTGTTCTTCCATAATTAAAGCAGATCATTGGATATTCCATACCATTGGAGGCTTCTACTGACTGTGCCACCGGATATGGGTAAGGGATGGTGAATTCCGAATAGGTTTTAATGGTATGTGCCACCGCTTTTGTGGAATATTTTCTGTACAGTCCGTAGGCTTCTTTCGGGTAAAAGCTCATGGCCATTACTTTATTGTTGTTTTCAGGGATGGTAATGCCCATTCCGTCCCAAACGAATTTTCTTGAAGAAGTCCAAGCAAAATCTCTTACGTCATTCGCTTCGAAAACCCATGTTTTTCTTTGCTTGGAATGATTTTTTTCTGCTTTTTTGGCTTCTTCGAGGGTAACGATTTCAACAGGTTCGGCCGAAGTCTTCGCTTTATTATATCTTGATAATTGGCCTGAACTTAAAACCTGATCGTAATTTTTACATTCTCCCGTTCCCCCTACAACGTGATCTGCAGGAACATTCATGGAAACTTTAAAATTCCCGAATGCCAACGCAAATTCTCCTCTTCCTGTAAACTGGTGGTTCTGCCATCCGTGAAAATCACTGTAAACACACATCCTCGGATACCATTGCGCCATGGTGTAAAGATCATTTCCGTCTTCTTCAAAGTTCTCATAACCGCCGCGGCCGCCCATTTTCATTCTGTTTGGGATGTTATAGTTCCAGTCTACTTTGAAGGTAAGCTTTTCTCCCTTTTTTAAAGGTTTTGGTAAATCAATACGCATCATGGTCTTGTTTATCGTATATTTTAAAGGATTTCCGGAGATATCTGTTACTTTTTCAAGATTTACGCCATATCCGTTATCTTTTACGGGCAATTCTGTAGTTCTCAACTGTTCATTATTAGCAGCTTTCGGAAGGGTAGAAGAGTATGGAAAATCTGCCTTTTTAACGCTCGATTGTTGGTTTTCGTCAAGCTGAAGCCAGATATATTCAAGCTCATCCGGTGAATTGTTGTAGTAGGTAACTGTTTCTGATCCCTTCAGATTTCTTTTGTCTTCATCGAGGTAGGCAGCGATGTCATAATCTGCCCTGTTTTGCCAATAGCCGTGGCCGGGCGCTCCTGATGCTGTTCTGTAAATATTGGGTGTAGGAAGGATGGTTCCTAATTGTTCGAATTTATTTCCGTGGTTGCTACCCGGATTATTCTGGATATTTTGTGCGGTGAAACCTGTATACGTAAATACAAATAGGGAAAATGTGGCGACTTTTAGTTTCATAACCGAAATTGTTTTAAGAATTGATAAATATAATGATTAGTAGTTGAAAACTTTAAAATGTTTCAAGCTTAAAAGGGAATTCTTTCTAAAGTCATTTTTAGAGATAAAGCAAAGACTCCTGATGATATAAAAAGAACCCAGTCTTTCTGATTGACCTTAAAAATTGTAAGCAAAATGAATAATAAAATCAAAATTCCAAAAACAATGGCAATTTGCCCCAGCTCCAGACCTATATTAAAGCCTAAAAGCGGTATGGTAATGCTTTGGTTTTTTGCTATCATTACTCTTGCTGTATTGGCGAAACCCATCCCGTGGATAAGCCCAAAAATTAAGGCTAAGTAATAGTTGGCTTTCATTAATGTCTGCTTTTTACTCTTCATCAGGATGTTATCCAAAGAAGTTAGAACAATGGTTAGCGGAATTAGAAATTCTACCCAGTCTGAATTGACTCGTACGATATCTAAAGTACTTAGTGCTAGGGTAATGGAATGTCCTATGGTAAAGGCGGTTATGAGAATTAAGACCTTTTTCCAGTCACTGAAAGAATAAACTACGATTAAAGCTAAAACAAAAAGCTGATGATCAAGTGCGTCTAGTGATATAATATGTTCCCAGCCAAGGTTTAAATAAAATAGAAAATCCTGCATATAAAGTAAAATATAAACGCTTACGAAAATAATGATTAATTTCGAAACAAATTAATTGTACAGCCTTATGAAAGTTTTGTGTTTTTTTTTGTTTCCTGTCCTGTTCTTATTTTCTTTTACAAAAGTGAAGCACCCTTACCATGTGGGTTCTGTGGAAATCAATTACAATTCAAAATCCAAAACTTTTGAGATTACCGGAAGATTTTTTCTTGATGACCTGGAAAATGGACTTGCTAAAAAATATGGCCAGTCCTTTCATTTTAATGATGGAAAATATAAAGTGAAAATTAATGAAGCATTAAAAAAATATTGCTCAGAGTACTTTAAGCTTAAAAGTAACAATAGGCTTTTAAAATTTGATTTTATCGGATATGAAGAAGATCATGAATCTGTAAACGTTTATATGGAGTCCGAAGTGGTGGATAATCCCAAAAAAATGGAAGCCGCAGTTAGTTTTCTTTATAATCTTTTTGATGACCAGATTAATATTGTTCATATTATTGTAAACGGACAAAGGAAAAGTGAAAAACTGATTTACCCTAATCGCTATTTATATCAGCAATTCTAATTTTTCGGATAAATACTGGGGTCTTGGGTACTGTGGCTACATTAATCAACGGGTCGGAAGAAGATTTTATATTAGAAATTCCACCGGCAGAGGTTTGATTGAAAGAATGGAAATTAACCTAACCACGGGAAATGTAGGAATAGGAAAATCTTCGGCTAAAAATAAGCTTTGGATATACTAATTTAGCTTCCAGTTAGAGTTAAGCATAAAACCTTAATTTTAACGTATGAAACAAGGGCGAAAAATCTATGATCCAGCTTTTAA
>NZ_FTMM01000037.1 GCF_900156075.1 Chryseobacterium sp. RU37D
TACTGATGAGTTCCAGATTATTAGTTTTTTAAATTGCAATCCAAAATTGCTAATTTTCTTGGAACTTTTTTGTCTAAATAAGTTTAAACAACTTCAAAGTAACATTTTGTAAAAATCATATCTGCCATCATCAGTAGTCAATAATTATATTTATTTTCCGGAGACTGAAATATTGCGGATTATTTATCAGTCCGGGGCTGTATATGATTATTTGAAGATACCTGCAGAAATTTTTGAAAAATTCAGATCTGTCCGATCGAAAGGACGATTTCTAAATTATGCAATCAAACCGAAATTCAAATACAAAAAAATTTAGTAACTCCATTTATTTTAACATTAACATAAGTAAACGATTACACAGAGATCAGAAGATTATGATCGAACATATAATTCTTTTATTAACCTAATTTCTTAGTTGAAGCTTACTAAGTGTGGGTCCTAGCGCTTCAGCCACCAGTTGGTTGAATTTTGACTAAAGCTGAATCAATTTTTATTATATTGAAAACGGGCTAAAAGCCGCTACTATTGGTAGAACACACTACAAAAAAAGCTACCTCATCACTGAGATAGCCTTCTTTATTATATTTAATTTATTATTTACAAAGAATAATTAGGAGCTTCCTGAGTGATGATCACATCATGAGGGTGAGATTCTTTCAATCCGCTGCCTGTGATCATTACCATTTTGGTATCAGTTTGTAAAGCTTCAATATCTTTAGCTCCACAATACCCCATTCCTGCTCTTAGACCTCCTGTTAACTGGAAAATAACGTCCTCCAATTTACCTTTGCTCGGAACCCTTCCTTCGATACCTTCCGGAACGAATTTCTTTGCTTCACTCTGGAAATATCTTTCTTTTCCACCTCTTTTCATGGCAGAAAGACTTCCCATTCCTTGGTATGTTTTGAATTTTCTACCCTGGAAAATGATTTCTTCACCCGGTGCTTCATCTGTTCCGGCTAAAAGAGATCCTAACATCACTGCTCCTGCTCCACTTGCGATAGCTTTTACGATATCACCTGAAAGTTTAATACCTCCATCAGCAATTACTGCAACATTTTTAGTTTGAGCATATTCGTAAACGTTGTAAATAGCTGATAATTGAGGAACACCAACTCCTGCCACAACTCTTGTTGTACAGATAGAGCCCGGGCCAACACCTACCTTAAGAACGTTTGCTCCGACTTCAATTAAATCTTTTGCAGCATCAGCTGTAACAATATTTCCGCCAACGATATCCAAGTCTGGATAAGCTTTTCTGATTTCTGAAATTTTATCTAAAACTCCCTTGGAATGCCCGTGAGCAGAATCGATCCCGATGATATCAACGCCTGCTTTTACAAGAGCTTCAATTCTTTCCAATGTATCTTCACCTACTCCAACGCCTGCTCCAACGATTAACCTGCCGTTTTGATCTTTGTTGGCGTTTGGATATTCAAGCTGATTATCAATATCTTTAATCGTAATTAAACCAACTAATTTATTTTCAGCATCTACAATAGGTAGTTTTTCAACTCTGTTTTTAAGAAGAATTTCTTTAGCTTTCTCTAGGTTTGTTGTTTTATCAGAAGTAATCAGATTATCTTTAGTCATGATCTCCTCCACTTTTACGTAAAGGTTTTCCTGATATTTTACGTCTCTGTTTGTGATGATTCCGATCAGTGTATTTTCAGTATCTACAACCGGAAGACCAGAGATTTTATATTTAGCCATTAATTCTTTAGCCTCACCTAAAGTATGATCTTTAGAAAGGGTAACAGGATCTGAGATCATTCCGTTTTCTGAACGCTTTACGCGATTTACCTGTGCAGCCTGTTCCGCAATCGTCATATTTTTATGAATGAAGCCTAAACCTCCGACTCTTGCCAAAGCAATCGCCAATTCTGCCTCCGTAACGGTATCCATTGCAGCGGAAACGATTGGAACATTAAGCGTAATTTTGTCGGTAAGTCTTGATTTTAATGAAACCTGATTAGGTAAAACTTCTGAATAAGAAGGGACTAGAAGCACGTCATCGAAAGTGATGGCTGTCTCTACAATTTTGTTATGAATAGACATCTTTACTTTCTTGCAAAATTAAGACATTTTGGCGACATACGAAAATCGATTTTAATAGTTTAAATAAAACTTAATAATCAATAACTTAAATCAAAAAACCGCCCGGAACTCCGAAACGGTTACTTGTACAAAATAAAATTAGTATATGATTGATTATGAATTTCTATTTATCCGAAGCAGAAGCAATCATTTTTGAAATATCATCAGCGGTAAAGCTGCCTTTTACATCTACGAAAACCAACTCGTCGTCGGAGTTTACGGTGATGAGCATATTTTTAATGACATCTCCTTTCTGCTTCACACGGATATTTACGTTATCTCCGTCATGCTTTATGGTTGCCCATTCTTCATAATTATTGTTATTTAAATAATTTGCAAAGTCTTTCAGCATTGTTCTGTCGCCATTTTCTACGGTCAAAACTTTTATTTTAGAGACTTTTTTTATCATTTTAATAACATCCTCATTATCATCACCGTCTTCCCTTAAAGCTTTTTTGATAATAGGTTTTGCTAAAAACATTGGAACATTGATAGTGGTAAATTTCGCTCCTTTAAAGTCATTCCCGGAATCTGAAAAATAAGCTACATTCCCCCTTCCGGAAGAAACAATGCAAGACTGCATTAAAAACATCGTACAGGCGATCAGGAAAATATTTTTTATCAATTTCATGGTCATTGGTTTTTAGATTAATCAATTTGTTTTAAGACTCCACCAGACATTTTGTTGACATCAGATGTAATTTCCGGGTTCCCTCTGTATTTAACAACACCTCCTGAAGAAGCTTTTGCTTTTAATTTATCAACAACATTTACAGAAAGACTTGCACCCGAAGTAGATTCTGCCTCTACCTGATTTGTTCTGAAATTTTCAGCTTTACAAAGGGCGCCGCTGCTGACGTCAAAAATTGCCATTCCTGCCTGTCCGTCAAAAATTGTGCTTGAACCGCTTGATCCTTTGAACTCGAAATTTTTGGAATTAAGATCAATTTTAATATCAGAACCGGAAGTGGCTTCTACGTTTGTATTATTGCTGATGTTGAATTTCCCTTTCACCACAGAGCCGGATGAAGCATCAATCTTCAGATTATTTTCTTTCACGGAATTAATCGTTGTAAAAGTTGCTCCGGAAGAAGCCTTAACATTATCCATTCTTGGAGACGAAACATTAACGCTGATGTTTTTAAACTTCAAATTTTTCTGTCCTTTATTATCAACATAGACTTTCAAAACACCGTTTTCTACTTTTGTGATAATATACTGAAGCTTGTCTGCATCGGCAATAACCTTTACATTAGTAGGGCTTTCCTGCTTGAAAACAAGGTTGACACCTGTGCTTACCTGAATTCCTGAAAATTCACCCACATTTCTGATTTCTCCATTCAAATAAGATGTATTTTCTGATGTAAGGCTGCTTCTTGTATTGGTAATAGGATTGGTTTTGGTTTCTGTAGAATTGATAATATTATTGATATCATCTATTGACAGTTTGCCATCCAACTTTATCAGAATATTTTCTTCGGCACCACTGTCGATACTTAGCAAAAGGTCATCCAGAATACCGTTTTTCTCTTCTGAAGAAAGAAATTTTATCTTGGCTCCGTTACTGTTCATCGTCATGATCTCGTTATAGTTCAGATTGCTCAGATAAGCTGAAATATCTTTATTGATCTGATTCAGCTTCATTTCTTTTGCTGTCTTTGCTTCGGCAGGTTTTTCTGCAATGAAAACTTTCAGTCCGTTGATTTTTGACAATAAAGGTTTGATCTGATCTATTTCTGCATCACCTAAATCAAGATTACTCAGCATCCCGAACATGGGTTTTGCAATTTTTATGGAGGTTACCCCCTCCACTTCCTGATACTTATCAAAAAGCTGGTCTAATTTATCCTTGTCCTTCTGTCCATATACATTGAAGAAATGGGAAAAAGCAAGTGCGAATATTACTATTATTTTTTTCATGAGTCAATTTTTATTTTTTTGATTATTAGTACCTGATCAGGTGCATAAATATTTTTTTTAAGGTTAATTAATAATCGTCGTCAACGACTGTAGGTTTTACTAATTTTTCACTGACATTATTTGCAAATATTTGAAATGAATATTTAGTCACATTAATGGCTTCTTCCACATTTTCAATTCTTTTACCGTTTACGATCACATAAGAATCTTTGTAGCCCGTAGAATCTGCAGCTTTTCTATAAGAAGAATTGCTCACAAATTTTGGCTTTCTTTCTTTTTTCAGCCTTCCTCTTTTTGGAAGAATTTCATCTAAAACATCTTTTTCTATTATCGTATTTTCATGGAAAACCGAATCTTCTTTAGTTTTTGTAATGGTATCATTAGGCTGATTCACGGCTACCTGTTCCTGCTGTTCATTATTTTCTTCAATGAAATCATTTTTCTGGTTTTTGATCTGGTTTTCCACAAACTGCGCCTGATCTTTTACCCTTGAATTTTGATTATACTTAAAAATAAAGCCAATACTTAACAGTAAAATTATTCCTGCCGCCATCCAGAACCATTTCGGAAAAGAAGGTTTGGTTTTTGTATCAATCGGGATAATTGGTGTTCCACTTGCCTGAACCTCATCATTTTTTCCTTCTGTTTTTTTAAGGAAATCTTCAAAATCCCAGTCCATTTTTTCTTCCTTTATATTCTGGAAGATCTCATCGTATTTATTTTGAAATTTGTCGTTGCTCATAGCTCATCAATTGTGATATTTGTTCTTTTACTTTTTGTCTTGCCCGCATAAGATTGACTCTTACTGCATTTTCTTCCATTTCCAGCATTTCTGCTATTTCCGAGACATCATATTCTTCCACATCTTTCAAATGGATTACCATTTTCTGCTTTTCCGGAAGCTGATTAATGAAACCGATGACATGTTCTTTTAAATTATTTACTTCCATGCTGTAAAGCTCCGAACGGTGAAGCTGCATATCTGCAAATCCCAGCTTTACATCATGATGTTTCAGTCTGTTGAGACACTCGTTTCGGACTGCCTTCAAAGCATAGGATTTTAAGTTTCCAAACTGCTCCAGCTCGTCTTTTTTCTGCCAGAATTTAATCATCAGATCCTGAACCACATCTTCTGCCTCATCACTACTCATGACGAACCTTTTCGCAAAGCGATACATCTCATTTTTGAGAATGAATACCGTACTCTTGAAAGTTTCTTGGGTCATAAGTTTTGTTTCTATAAGTAAGACAATTAGAATTTTGATTTTATTACATCAAAAACAAAAAAACTTCAAAAAATTTTGAAGTTCCTTTATTAATCATATTAATACGTATCAAAAATATATTTCAAAATAGCCTTATCCTCATCCGTTAAAGGCACTTTTCTTCTTGCCATGGCGCGTTCTGCAACTTCATAAGCTTTATCTAATTTAAATTTTTCATCATCTTTAAAACCTCCCCATGAAAAATTTTCAACCAGATTTGGCGGAAAGCCTTCTCTGAAAATATTGGAAGCTACCCCAACAACAGTTCCCGTATTCAGCTGAGTATTGATGGCCGTTTTAGAATGATCTCCCATGATAAGCCCAGTAAACTGGAGTCCTGTATCTTCAAAGGATTTAGTTCTGTAATTCCAGAGCTTTACATGACCGTAATTATTTTTAAGATTCGAAGAATTGGTATCTGCCCCGAAATTACACCATTCTCCCACAACAGAATTTCCTAAAAATCCATCATGCCCCTTGCTTGAATATCCGAAAATAATAATATTATTCACCTCACCTCCGATTTTACATTGCGGGCCGATGGTGGTGGCTCCATAAATTTTTGCTCCCATATGAAATTTAGAATCCTCACCTAACGAAATCGGGCCGCGGAGATTGCAGCCTTCCATCACCTCAGCATTTTTCCCAAGATAGATCTTCCCGGTTTTTGTATTCAATGTAGAGAACTCAACTTGTGCGCCTTCTTCTATAAAAAGGTCTTTTTTATCTCCCAAAAACCCGTTGGTAGATGATAATTTCTGAGAAGTTCTTCCTTTAGTTAATAAATCAAAATCAAAATCAATAGCTTTATCATTGTAGGTAAAAAGATCGGTTGGCTTTTTAAAGAACACTAGCGTTTCTTTAATATCTGTCATTTTCTCAATCTGTTTTAAAGAAAAACCATCCATATTGATTTTTGCAGCAATCAATTCATCTTCATAAACCAATGCCTCTCCCTGCTGTAAATCTTTAATTTGTTGAATGACACTTTCCGTCGGTAAAAAATTGGTTACTAAAAAAAGACTTTCTTTCTTTTCGGGCTCTGGAAATTTATTTTGTAAATAGGTTTCTGTGAAATAGGAAAACTCTGTGTTTTCCAGAATTTTCTGCCATCTTTCGGAAAAAGTAAGAATACCGCACCGCATTTCTGCGACAGGTCTTGTAAAAGTAAGAGGAAGAAAATCTTCCCAGTATTGTGCATCTGAAAATACTAATTGCATTTTTAAAGAAGTTAGATGTTAGGAGCTAGAAGTTAGAGGCTGAAAGCTGGAAGTTTTTGAATATATTATTTAACAACTTCTAATTTCTAGCTTCTAATTTCTGTTTCAACAAAATTACAAATAAAAAAGTCTTCCGAAAATCGAAAGACTTTTAAATATTTTTAATCTCAAAAAATTACTTAGCGAATTTTTTGTATTTGTTCATAAACTTATCAACTCTACCTGCAGTGTCAACCAATTTCACTTTACCAGTGTAGAAAGGGTGAGAAGTTGAAGAGATTTCCATTTTGATTAGAGGGTACTCTTGTCCTTCGTACTCGATGGTATCTTTTGTTTCTGCAGTAGATTTGCAAAGAAACACCTCGTCGTTACTCATATCTTTGAAAACAACAAGTCTATAATTTTCTGGGTGAATTCCGTTTTTCATAATACAATTTTTAAATAAATTAAATTTTGCTTTCGAAATAGTAATGGATATTTCTCTGCTAATTTTAGGGTGCAAAAATACAATATTTTTTCTAATTTCCAAATACATCATTCAATATTTTTTCTTCATAAGAAATTTCAAGTATTTTCGTTACATTTGAAATCTATTTAATTAAATATAATTTCGATGAAATTCAAATTATTAATGGCTTTTTCTTTCTGGATGCTTATTATGGCTGTATCTTGTAATAAGGATGATATCAGTTTTGATGAGCCTTCCCAGCAATTGAGCTTTTCAAAAGACACGGTATTTTGTGACACCGTTTATCATCAGGTACGCTCCGAAACCTATGCGGTAAAAGTGTATAATAAAGAAGATAAAGATATTCTGATCCCTAGAATCCATTTAGAAAAAGGAGCTGCTTCTTTATACAAAATCAATGTAGATGGTAAACCTGGCTACGACTTTAAAGATGTTCCGTTAAGAAAAAAAGACAGTCTTTATATTTTTGTAGAAATTGCACCGGAAGCAACTGGTCCGGAAGCGATTGCTGAAGATAAGATTCTTTTCCAGAGTTCTGTGGGCCAGCAGCAAGTTGTTTTATTTTCTGTAGTTCAGGATGCTGAATTTTTTATCCAAAGCTCAAGTAATCCAAATGTAATTACCAACCATACAACCTGGACCAATAATAAGGCTAAAATTATTTATGGAAATTTAACTGTAGATCAGAATGTAACCCTTGACATACAGCCCGGAACCAAAGTATATTTCCATAAAAACAGCGGTATGAAAGTAAAATCCGGAGCTTCCTTAAATATTAACGGAACACTCGCTAATAATGTGATTCTTCGCGGCGACAGAAATGATCCTGCCTATGATACGATCCCTAAAAACTGGAATTCTATAAAAATGGAAGCCGGATCAACTTTGAATATGAATTATGCAAGACTTTTTGGGGGTACAAAAGGTTTAGAATTGAAGCAAACCAATGCTACCATCAATAATTCTTTCATACATACTTTCCAGGAATATGGCATTTATGCTGTGGCATCCACTTTGACCGCTAAAAATCTTGTCATGAACAACTGCGGAGAGTCCGCCATCGGAATTTTTAAAGGTGGTACGCACAATTATATTCATTCAACAATTGCCAATTATTCTAATCTTTTACATTCATATAACAGAAACGGTATTTTTGCCACCAATGAATGGACCAACGAGTCCGGGCAGACAGAACAAGGCGCTCTGATTCTTAATGTAAGAAACAGCATCATTTATTCTGACAGAGATAATTCTGTGAATCTTGAACAAACACCCGGGCAATTATTAAATTTTGTATTTGAAAATTGTTTATTAAAATATTCCGGTACTTCAGAAGCCGGTTTCACTTTCGACAGTAACCCGAGTGTAATTCAGTCGATCAAAAATCAGGATCCTCTGTTTGTTAATTATTTTGCTGCAAAAATGAATTTAAGAGTGAAGCAGAATTCTCCGGCCATCGGAAAAGGAAATACAGCCGTTGCGGCAACAGTTCCTCTGGATATTGCAGGGGTTTCCAGAACTTCAAATCCTACTTTGGGAGCTTATCAGTATTTTTAAATTTAAAATAAATCAAATAATCCTTAATGGAAATCACCCAACTGCAGCAGCAAGTCGATGAATGGATCAAAACCATCGGTGTTCGTTACTTCAATGAGCTCACAAATATGGCTATGCTAACTGAAGAAGTGGGTGAGGTGGCAAGAATCATTGCAAGAAGATATGGCGAGCAAAGCGAAAAGGAAAGCGATAAAAACAAAGATCTAGGTGAGGAATTGGCTGATGTCCTTTTTGTCACTTTATGTTTAGCCAATCAAACAGAAGTTAATTTGCAAGAAGCTTTTGATAAAAAAATGAAAATAAAAACTGACCGCGACAAAGACCGCCACCAGAATAATGAAAAATTGAAATAGATATTAGATGTCAGATTTCAGACTTATTAATCTAGTGTCTGAAATCTGATGTTTGAAATCTGAAATCTGAAGAAATAATGAAGCTAGAAAAATCAAAATTATCAGGAAACAAAACCATACAAATCAGCGGTTCGAAAAGTATTTCGAATCGTTTATTGATTTTAGAAAGTTTGTTTAGCAATATAAAAATCGGGAATCTTTCCAATTCTCAGGACACTCAATTACTGAAGAAAGCACTTTCTGAAACTTCGCAAGTGGTTCGTGAAGCCCCTGAGAAAAAACAAAATTCTTCTGAACAAGACACAAAGATCGTCGATATTCATCATGCAGGCACAGCAATGCGTTTTCTTACCTCTTACTATTCCATTCAGGAGGGAAAAACAACGATCCTGACCGGTTCAAAAAGGATGAAAGAAAGACCCATAAAAAATCTGGTTACCGCTTTACAAAACCTTGGTATTGAAATCGAATACCTGGAAAATGACGGTTTTCCGCCATTAAAAATTAAAGGAAGAAAAATTACTCAAACAAAAGTTGATGTTCCGGCGAATATTTCGAGCCAATTCATTACATCCCTTTTATTAATCGCAGGAAAGCTGGAGAACGGATTGGAAATAAATCTTGTGGGTGAAGTTACCTCAAGGTCTTATATTAAAATGACTTTGGATATTTTAACCAAATTCGGGATTAAAAACAGCTTCGTTGGTAACACCATTAAAGTGGAATCAACCATCAACCAACAACTATCAACCGTGAACTATGAAGTAGAAAGTGACTGGAGTTCGGCTTCTTATTTCTACTCTTTTGCGGCGTTGGGAAGAGAAACAATTCATCTGAAAAGCTTTTATAAAGAATCAACACAGGGAGATTCTGCGATTGCAAAAATTTATGACGAATTTTTCGGAATTAAAACGATTTTTACAGAAGACGAACATCAATTGACGCTTCAGCCTGTTGAAAATTTCGTGTTTCCGGAAAAAATTGTTTTGGATATGAACAACTGTCCGGATATTGTGCAAACTCTTTGTGTAACAGCATCTGCATTAAAAATCCCGTTTGAAATTTCAGGTTTGGGAACTTTACGGGTGAAAGAAACCGACCGGCTATTTGCCTTATACAACGAATTAAAAAAATTGGGAACTGAAACCGAAATTACAAATTCCACGATCAGATGCATCAGCTTTAACGAGCCGAAAGACCAAATTTCCATCAGAACATATCAGGATCACAGGATGGCCATGAGCTTTGCACCATTTTGCCTCATTAGGGAATTAAATATCGAAGACGAAGATGTTGTGGAAAAATCCTATCCAGTATTTTGGGAAGACTTAAAAATTATTTTAACTAAAAACTAATGAATACAAAAACGATAATCATCACAGGAACCTCATCAGGAATTGGTTTCGTACTGGCAGAATATTTCGGAAAGAAAGGTCATAAAGTATACGGATTGAGCAGAAAACATACGGAAAGCCAATATTTTAAATCAATCCCGACCGATGTTACGGATAATAATGCAGTTCAGAACACCATCGCAGAGGTTTTGAAAACAGAATCAAGAATTGACGTGCTGATCAACAATGCCGGAATGGGAATGGTGGGTGCTGTGGAAGATTCTACGAAAGAAGATATTTTAAAATTATTTAATTTAAATCTTGTCGGAGCCGTTCAGATGATGAGTGCCGTACTCCCGAAAATGCGTGAAAATAAATTTGGGCAGATTATCAATGTTTCCAGTATCGGAAGTGAAATGGGACTGCCTTTCCGTGGATTTTATTCAGCTTCAAAATCGGCTCTGGATAAAGTAACAGAATCCATGAGATATGAAGTTTATCCCTGGAATATCCATGTATGCTCGCTTCATTTGGGAGATATTAAAACCAATATTGCCGAAAACAGGGTAAAAACAAAAGTTTCCGAACCTTATAAAAATGTATTTGATAAAGTCTATACTTTGATGAATTCTCATGTAGGTGACGGTACAGAGCCTCTGAAAGTTGCAGAATATATTGATGAACTTTTAACTAAAAATAAATGGAAAGCCCATTATTATTTTGGTAAATTCGGGCAGAAAATCGGGGTTCCTCTGAAATGGATTCTTCCGCAGGGAACGTATGAGAATTTGATGAAGAAATATAATAAACTGGCGTAGTTTCAGTTAAACATATTTAAATTATATTTTTAATTATAAAAATTTTCCAGAATAAAATAGCATTTTTGTCATTCTGAAGGAATCTTAGCATAGAATTTAATGTAAATCGTTGCTAAGATTCTTACTGAAGACAAACAAACTTTTTAAATTTTTTATATTAATTGAAATTATTTCTGAAAATATTTTTTGTACTGTTTTGCGTTTTTATACAGGCGCAGAAGAAGCACTATTTCCTTATAGATTCAGAAACAAAGGTCAGGAAAAAGGTAAAAGATTCTGCCTCTGCGGCAAAGTTTCTGGATTCCCTGGCTCAGAACAATTATTTTTTTACCAAACTTAAAGATGTCAAAGTAAAAGGTGACAGCACGGAAATCATTTATGACAAAGGAAAAAATTTTAATGAAACCTACGTAAGCCTCTCCGATTCTATTTCGTGGAAAATAAAAGGCGAAAAGGAATTTTTCACTAAAAATCTGGACTCGACAAAGAAAAAAATTAATAAAACATATATCGATGACGGTTTTGCTTTTAGCAGGATTAAATCAAAATACAAAGGGCAGAAAAACGGCTATCCCGTCGTAGAACTTGATATCAACAAAAATGATAAACGGACAATCGACAATTTTGTAGTAAAAGGCTACGAAAGGGTTCCGAAAAGATTCATCAAAAATCTTGAAAAAGAATTCAAAGGAAAAACTTATGATGACAAAAACCTTATTGCCATCAATAAAAGCTTTCAAGGTCACCAGTTTGTCATTTTAGAAAGGCCTCCGCAAACATTATTTACGAAAGATTCCACCAGCATTTACCTCTTCATGGAAAAGAAAAAGACGAACAGCTTTGACGGGGTAATTGGTTTTGGAAACGATAAAACGGATAAATTTACCCTAAACGGCACCCTGAACGTTAATTTCAGGAATATTTTCAACGGTTTTGAAACCATTAACCTATACTGGCAGAGAAATCCCGACAAAGGGCAGACTTTTGATCTTCAGACCGATGTTCCTTATCTTTTCAAGTCAAATGTGGGGATGAATATGAAGGTAAATATTTTCCGTCAGGATTCTACTTTTGCCAATGTGAAAGCGCTTCCGGCGTTTTATTATCATATTAATTCACGAAATAAGCTGGGTTTAAGAGGTACATTTGAAAGCTCAAGCATCATCGATACACTGTATGTTCAGGGGAAAGATTACAACAAAAAGGGAATCGGAATCTGGTTTGAAATGGTAGAGCCTACAGATGTTGACCTTTTCCTTTACAAAACAAAAATCAATGCCGGATATGACTATCTGACAACCACTTACACGAAAGATAATATTAAAGCTCCACAAAATCATTTTTACTTTTTTGGAGAACATAATTATCATATCAATGGTAATCACTTCCTGAACATCAAAGCGGAAGGCGCTATGATGGACTCAAAGATTGAGTTTTCCGCCAACGAATTATATCGTTTCGGGGGATGGAATTCCATGCGGGGTTTCAATGAGAATTCCCTCGCCGCAGATTTTTATTACTATGGAAGCTTAGAATACCGCTACCTTATCGGAAGCCAGGCTTTCTTTGATGTTTTTGGGCAATATGGCCAGCTCAACAATAAATCCCTGAACGTAAAGCCCAAACTCTACAGTGTAGGGCTCGGATTTAATTTCTTTATTCCGATTGGCTTAATGAGCTTCCAGCTTTCTAATGGTAATGAGTTTGGAAATCCTTTTAAGTTTAATGATATCAAAATACACTGGGGAATTCTGAGCAGGTTCTAGCTTGAATCTAGTGTAGTAGAATAAAAAATCTCTTAACTTGCAGATTCTTGCATTATTATAAAAATGGACAGAAGAAAATTTTTAGAAAAGTCGAGTTTACTTTTAGCTGGCCTGGGAACTTCGGGCATTTTGCACCCTTCTATTGTAAAGGCCTTAACAATAGAACCTGCTGCTGAAACTACTTTTTATGATGCAGAACATGTTGTGATTCTTATGCAGGAAAACCGTTCTTTTGACCATGCTTTTGGTGCATTAAAAGGAGTAAGAGGATTCTTGGATCAAAGAACTTTTATAAAACCGGACGGCCATTCCGCATTCTTTCAAAAAGGTGATTCGGGGAAATATGCTGCTCCTGCCCGCCTGAATTTAAGAAATACAAAATCTACGTGGATGAGCTCCCTGCCGCATTCGTGGGATAATCAGCAAAAAGCTTTAAATAAAGGAAAATATGACCAGTGGCTTCAGGCAAAAGCTTCGGGAAATAAAGATTATAAAGAAATTCCGCTGACGTTGGGATATTATAACCGTGAAGATCTGCCCTTCTATTACCAGCTGGCGGATGCCTTTACCATTTTTGATCAATACTTTTGTTCGTCTTTAACAGGAACTAACCCCAATCGATTATTTCATTGGTCGGGAACAATACGTGAGCAGCAAAACGGAAAAGTAAAAGCAAACGTTTATAACGAAAATATCGATTACGATAAAAATCATCAGGCAAGATGGAAAAGTTTCCCCGAAATTCTGGAGGAAAATAATGTTTCATGGAAAATCTATCAGAACGAAATCTGCCTTCCGAAAGGGATGTCTGGCGAGCAGGAAGCTTGGTTGAGCAACTTTAGTGATAATCCTATTGAATGGTTTTCAAAATTTAATGTGAAATTTTCAAAGGGATATTATCAGAATATTCCGAATATTATTTCCAATTTAAAAAAGGAAATAGAAAAAAATCCTGGTCAGAAAGAAAGGCTGGAAAAAATGATTGCCGAGTTGGAAGAGGATAAAATTAAATATCATCCTGATAATTTTGCCAAACTTTCCCGGTTTGAAAAAAATCTTCACGAAAGGGCATTTACCAACAATTCCAACGATCCTGATTTCTGGAATCTGGAAATCGGACAGGATGAAAACGGAGAAAGGCTGGTGGTCCCGAAAGGTGATGTTTTGTTCCAGTTCAGAAAAGATGTTGAGAATAAAAATCTGCCTCTGATCTCCTGGCTGGTTGCGCCGGAACATTTTTCAGATCATCCCAGTTCGCCCTGGTATGGAGCATGGTATATTTCTGAGGTGTTGAATATTTTAACCAAAGACCCTGAAATCTGGAAAAAAACAATCTTCATTATTAATTATGATGAAAATGATGGATATTTTGATCATGTTTTACCTTTTCCTCCGCCTATGAATCCGAGCCAGCCGGTCGATTTCAATGGTAAAGAAGGCGTGGAATATGTGAATAAAGATCAGGAATACATGAATTCGTCAAATTTAAAAGATTATGAAAAAATTGAAGGAACCGTTGGCCTGGGTTATAGGGTTCCGATGATTATTGCCTCCCCTTGGACGAAGGGTGGGTTTGTGAATTCGGAGGTATCGGATCATACTTCGGTACTACAGTTTTTGGAGAAATTTATTCATAAAAAAATCAATAAAAATGTAACCGTCGATCATATCAGCGCTTGGAGAAGGGCAATCTGTGGAGATTTGACTTCAGCTTTTAATTCATCAAGTGTAAAGATTCCGCATATGGATTATCTTAATCAAAAAAATTACACCAAAACGATCAATTCGGCTAAAAATAAACCAGTTCCCAACCTGAAGTGGTATTCCGAAAATGAATTAAACAACAATTTACTGGAAATTCAGGAAAGAGGCTTAAAGCCTTCCAACCCACTTCCGTATGATTATTACGTGAATTTATTGATTGGAAAAATTTCGATGGTAAATCTGAAAGAAAGAGCAGTACCATTAATAGTTTATGACAGAACAAAATTTAATAATGACAGTTTCCATTTTTCATATGCCTTATATTCAAAACAGGAATTGTCACACGTCGTGAAACCCGGAAAATATGATTACGAAGTTTTTGGACCCAATGGATTTTACAGGCATTTTAAAGGAGAAAATGATCCTTTAACGGAAATTTGGATGATCAAAACTCCATCAAAAAATCTGGTTGAAATAACTTTTAGAAGAAATAAAAAAGAAAACACCAATACCCGTATTACTTTAGAAAATCTGTATGAAAAGAAAAATACTGAGATTTCATTAAAGACTTTCCAAGAAAAAATTATTGTTGATTTAAATAAAATGAAAGGCTGGTATGATCTTAAAATACATTCGGGAAATAATCTCTGGCATTTTGCAGGCCGTCTGGAAAATGGGAAAACCTCTGTCTCAGACCCTCATTGGGGCTAAAAACATTAAAAATAATAAAGTCTTATACGCTTGTGTAGATTTTTTATTACTGAATATGAGCACAAATTTTAATTATTTTTTTAATAATTATGCATAAAAATTTCGCATCATCGAACTAAGTTACTGAAAGTTAAATAAAAATATTTCAGACAACTAATCCGAGATTTCATTTTTTTAATAAGGAGAAATCAGTTTGTCTGTTCTTCCTTATTAGATATTGACTTTTTTCAACCCTAAACTTTACATTAAAATGATAAAGCGTAATAAAAGGGTGCAGAATTTTATAAATAGAATACGTTCATCAATATAAGTCTAAGGAAGCTGGCGAGTAAACCATGTTAAAACTCATATTTCTTTTTTATATATCCGCGAAATAAGGTTAAATAAATCAAGAAGTATAGGAATTTATATTCGTCCTTTCAGGGCTCTGTTAAAGATGACAGAATCCTGTGCCATTAACATTTCGCACCTACGGAGCACCCTCGTAATGATAGGCAAATAGGCAAATAGGCAAATAGGCAAATAGGCAAATAGGCAAATAGGCAAATAGGCAAATAGGCAAAGATAATTTGGGCAGGCTCAAAAAACAAAAAAGTCTCACAGAACTTCATCTATGAGACTTTTAAAATAAAAACTGGCGGCGACCTA
>NZ_FTMM01000038.1 GCF_900156075.1 Chryseobacterium sp. RU37D
TACTGATGAGTTCCAGATTATTAGTTTTTTAAATTGCAATCCAAAATTGCTAATTTTCTTGGAACTTTTTTGTCTAAATAAGTTTAAACAACTTCTTAATTTAATATTAAATCTGTTTAAACTTTTATTTTCAAAGTTTAAACAATATTATTATTTTGATTCAAAAGTCTTTTTTTGTTAGTATTAATGTAATGAGGTTCAAAATTTCAAGAAAAAAATAAAGAACATGTTAGGGTAAACAAGAAATTAAACATAATTTTAAATAAAAAATTCAAAAAGTAAAAAAGAAAGGATATGAGAAATTACCTGATAGAAGATTTACCGCATTATTTTGATGAATACAAGAAGTCTATCAAAAATCCTAAAAAATTCTGGGACAAGATAGCTGATCAAAATTTCATATGGTACCAAAGATGGAGCAAGGTCATAAAATATGATATGCATGAAGCGAAAATCACATGGTTTAAAAATGCAAAGCTAAATATCACCAAAAACTGCTTAGACAGACACCTTTCTGTAAGAGGTGACAAAACCGCCATTATTTGGGAACCCAACGATCCAAAAGAAGAAGCACAGTATATTTCTTATAGCGAATTATATACTAGAGTAAATAAAACAGCAAACGTTTTAAAGGAAATGGGTATTGAAAAAGGCGACAGAGTCTGCATTTACCTTCCAATGATCCCGGAACTAGCGATTATGATGTTGGCCTGCGCTAAGTTGGGAGCTGTTCATTCTGTAATTTTTGCTGGATTTTCTGCGTCTGCCGTTTCTTCAAGAGTGAATGATTGTGGTGCAAAAATGGTGGTTACATCAGACGGAAGTTACAGAGGAAACAAAATTTTGGATCTAAAAAGCATTGTTGATGAAGCTCTGGAAAAAACACCTTCTGTAGGGTCTGTTTTAGTAGTGAAAAGAACTTATAATGACATCAAAATGAAGGAAGGAAGAGATTATTGGCTTGCGGATTTGTATGATAATGCCTCGGCAGATTTCGTTACAATGATTATGGATGCTGAAGATCCACTTTTCATTTTGTATACTTCCGGTTCTACAGGAAAACCGAAGGGAATGCTTCATACCTGCGCCGGATACATGGTTTATACGGCTTATACTTTTACAAATGTATTTAATTATAAGGAAAACGACATTTACTGGTGTACCGCCGACATCGGCTGGATCACCGGACATTCATACATCCTTTATGGTCCGCTTTTGAATGGTGCTACCACAGTAATTTTTGAAGGAATACCTACCTATCCTGAACCGGACAGATTTTGGGAAGTGATTGAAAAACACAAAATTACACAATTCTATACTGCTCCTACCGCCATCCGTTCATTAGCAAAAGAAAGTACAGAATGGGTTGACAAGCATGATCTAAGTTCATTAAAAGTGATTGGCTCTGTTGGAGAACCAATTAATGAGGAGGCCTGGCATTGGTTTAACGATCATGTTGGAAAGAAAAAATGTCCGATTGTAGATACCTGGTGGCAAACTGAAACAGGGGGAATTATGATTTCTCCTCTTCCGTTCGTTACACCTACAAAGCCGACTTACGCTACCCTTCCATTGCCGGGAATCCAACCTATTTTGATGGATGATAAACGTAATGAAATTTCAGGAAATCAGGTGACAGGAAACCTTTGTATCCGTTTTCCGTGGCCGGGAATTGCGAGAACAATATGGGGCGATCATCAACGATATAAAGAAACGTATTTTACTGCTTTTCCAGGAAAATATTTCACGGGTGACGGTGCTTTGAGGGATGAAGTCGGATATTATAGAATTACGGGGCGTGTAGATGATGTAATTATTGTTTCTGGACATAATTTAGGAACCGCTCCGATCGAAGACAGCATCAACGAACACCCTGCTGTAGCAGAATCTGCAATTGTAGGCTATCCTCATAACATTAAAGGAAATGCCTTGTATGGATTTGTAATTTTAAAAGATTCGGGAGCAGACAGAAAGCAGGAAAATTTGGTAAAGGAAATCAACCAATTAATTTCTGATCAGATCGGTCCGATTGCAAAACTGGATAAAATTCAGTTTGTTTCAGGACTTCCGAAAACACGTTCAGGAAAGATTATGCGCAGAATTTTAAGAAAAATTGCAGAAGGTGACTTCAGTAATTTCGGAGATATTACAACCTTATTGAATCCTGAAATTGTGGAAGAAATTAAAAATGAAAGAGTTGATTAAATAAAATTATAAATATTGAAAAAAAATGCGCGGAAAAATTTCCGCACATTTTTTTATTTCTTTATCAATTATTTTTTAGCAATTAAACAAACAATTGTTCAATAGACACTCTCACATATTTTAACATTATTTTATAGACAAAACATTAAAAACAAATATTTATTAAAAATAATTTAAAATTTATAGAAAAATATTACTATCTTTAAGTACAAATTTAAAAACTATTGCTTATGTCAAATATATTAGCTGGATTATTTGATCATCACAGCGATTATAAAAAGCTTGAAGCCGATCTTGAAAATTCTGGCTTTAGAAATTCAGATTACATTGTATATCTTGACAGCGGACATCACGACGCACAATATCTGGCCAGTGTTGCTGTAAGAGATAATGACCAGATAGATAACGCAAAAAATATTTTTAGCCAAAATTCTGTTTTGAAAACATTTCTTTTTGAAAATATGAATATTGAACAGGCTCATTATGAAAATCTAAAAAAATACATTGATGCCAGATGCAAAGCCGAAATTCATAACAGTCCGGATGTAAAAATCAGAGCATCCAGCAGCGGAATGGATTCTGCGGAGGTAAAATTTTAAACAATTAGCAATAAAAATTAATAACCGGAATCCGTAGAGTTTTCTACGGATTTTTTTTGACTTTGAAAAGTGTAAAAAATTTCGTATTTTCGTTTAAATATAGGCTTTTACACAAATGAGTTACGACTTAGAACAGGAAAACAAAGAGATCCTTGCAAGATATAAGGACTTGATTTCTAATACATACCGGACTTTAAATGAGGAAAATAACAAGCTCATCCGAAAGGCATTCGATATTGCATTAGACGCACATAAAGATCAACGAAGAAAATCTGGTGAACCCTACATTTACCATCCCATTGCCGTTGCCAAAATTGTAGCAACAGAAATTGGTTTGGGTGCTTCTTCCATTGCTTGTGCCCTTTTGCACGACGTTATTGAGGATTCTGATTATACATATGAAGATTTAAAGAAAATTTTTGGTGAAAAAATAGCTGGCATCGTGAATGGGCTAACAAAAATATCCATCATGAATCACCAAAATATTTCTGTGCAGTCTGAAAATTACAGAAAACTTTTACTTACTCTTTCTGAGGATTTTAGAGTGATCTTAATTAAGATTGCAGACCGTCTTCACAATATGCGTACCCTGGAAAGCATGGCTCCGGACAAGCAGAAAAAAATTGCTTCCGAGACGGTATACATCTATGCTCCGATGGCGCACCGTCTGGGGCTTTATAACATCAAATCCGAGCTGGAAGATCTATCCTTAAAATACAATAATCCGGACGTTTACAACGAGATCACTGAGAAGCTCGAGCTTGCCAAAGAAAGCCGCGAAAGGTATATTGAAGAGTTCAAAAAAGAAGTTTCCGAAAGACTGAACGAAGAAGGATTAAATTTTAAAATTAAAGGCCGCGCAAAAGCCATCTCTTCCATCTACAGGAAAATGCTGAAGCAGGGCGTTTCCTTTGAAGAGGTTTTCGACAACTATGCGATCAGAATCATCTATAAATCAGACGCTAAGAATGAAAAATTCCTTGCATGGAAAATTTATTCGATTGTAACGGATGTTTATCACAGTAATCCTTCCAGAATGCGTGACTGGATCACCCAGCCTCGTTCTACAGGCTATGAAAGTCTGCATCTGACGGTTCTTGGGCCGGACAGAAAATGGATTGAAGTTCAGATCCGGTCCGAAAGAATGGATGAAATTGCCGAAAAAGGCGTTGCCGCCCATTACAAATATAAAGAAGGCTACAAACAAAGCTCTGAGGATAGGAATTTTGAAAATTGGGTTGCAGAAATCCGTGAAGTGCTGGAGCAGCAGCAAAACCTTTCCACATCGGAACTTTTGGACAATATTAAGCTTAATTTATATTCAAAAGAAGTTTTTGTGTTCACTCCAAAAGGTGAAATTAAAATCTTACCGACCAATGCCACAGCGCTTGACTTTGCTTTTGCCGTTCACTCTGACTTGGGAATGAAGTGTTTAGGGGCAAAAATCAATGGAAAATTAGTTCCTATTTCTTATGTTCTCCAAAACGGAGATCAGGTAGATATTTTATCATCTCAAAATCAAAAACCAAAAGCCGACTGGTTGGAATTTGTAGTTACATCAAAGGCTAAGTCGAAGATTAAGAGTTATTTAAATTCACAGAAAAATCAATTGGTTGAGGAAGGAAAAGAAATTCTCCAAAGAAAGCTACGCCATGCAAAAATTAATTTTAATGATGATGAAGTCAATAAGCTTCAGAAATTTTTCAACCTTAAAACTTCACAGGAGCTGTTCTTAAAATTCCAAAGCAATGAGTTGGATGCGAGTAGCTTAAGAAAATATATTGAGAGTAAAAACGTATTTAATAATTTACTTTCAAGATTCAGAAAATCTCCTTCCAAAAATACCGCATTCATAGAACCGAAGGAGCAAAACCTCGACATGATCGTCTTTGGAAAAGATGAGGAAAAGCTAAACTACAGCTACGCCAAATGCTGTACGGTAATTCCCGGAGATAAAATTTTTGGTTTTATCACAATTTCAGACGGTATAAAAGTACATAGTGACAACTGTCCTAATGCCATCAACCTTCGTGCGCAATATGATTATAGGGTTATCCCAGCAAAATGGGTAAATGAAGAAAGCTTCAAAAACAGAGTAAAAATTGAAATTGAAGGGCTTGACAGAATGGGAATGATCAATGATATTACCACAGTAATCAGCGGGGCAATGGGGATGGATATGAAGAGCATGTCCATTGAGTCAAATGACGGAATTTTTACAGGAACTATCAATCTTGAGGTAAAAAATAAAAGCCAATTAGAACAAACATTTAAAAAACTTAATGATATTAATGGAATTTCAAGAGTGAGAAGATTACAAT
The DNA here is from genome assembly GCF_900156075.1 of Chryseobacterium sp. RU37D. GTDB lineage: Bacteria > Bacteroidota > Bacteroidia > Flavobacteriales > Weeksellaceae > Chryseobacterium. The sequence goes on from NZ_FTMM01000038.1 coordinate 5,126, forward strand.
CATAGATATGAATTTAACACTATACTTTAAAAAATTTTTCAACAGCAGCCAGGCTTCTGGAATTATACTTATTTTTTGTGTTTTAATTTCTTTAATCATTGCAAACTCTTCAGCTGCAGAAGGCTTTCAATTTTTTTTAGATAAGAAAATAGGTACACACATTTTTGAACTCGAATATCCTGTAAGCATCTGGATAAATGACGGCTTAATGGCCGTTTTCTTCCTCCTGGTAGGGCTGGAAATCAAAAGGGAACTTGTGGAAGGTGAACTTTCATCTTTTAAAAATGCTTCCCTTCCGATCTTTGCTGCAGTGGGAGGAATGCTTGTCCCGGCGAGCATTTATGCGGTTTTAAACCTTGGTACAAAATACGGAAACGGTTGGGGAATTCCTATGGCAACGGATATAGCTTTTTCCTTGGCCATTGTTTCTATGCTTGGAAAGAAAATCCCGAATTCCATTAAAATTTTTCTTGCAGCATTAGCTATTGTTGATGATCTGGGAGCTATTCTTGTTATTGCTATATTTTACACCGAACAAATCCATTGGGTATATTTATTATTATCTTTTGGAGTGACTGCCTTATTATTTTTATTAAATCTTTTAAAGGTTACTAAAATTATATTCTATATTATTCCAGGGTTGTTTTTATGGTATTTCCTTCATCATTCCGGAATCCATGCTACCATTGCCGGAGTTTTGTTGGCATTTTCAATACCTACCAATGCCTCTACAGTAGAAATCTCACCGTTGGAAAAACTTGAACATAAACTACATTTTCCTGTAAATTTTTTAATCATGCCTATCTTTGCTCTAACTAATACCAACATAACTTTCAACAATGAAATGGTAGCTGGCCTCACAAGTGCTTTAAGCTTGGGAATTATATTAGGTTTAATTTTAGGAAAATTAATTGGGATCAACTTGTTTTCTTTAATAGCTATTAAGTTAAAAATAAGCTCATTGCCACAAAACACTTCGTGGACACATATGCTGGGGGTAGGATTTTTGGCAGGAATTGGATTTACAATGTCAATTTTTATCGCATTGCTTTCGTTTAAAGAGCAAATTGAAATTCAGGATAAAGCTAAATTTGCAATTCTGATTGCTTCTTTTCTTTCAGCAATCTTGGGTTATTTAATTTTAAGCGTAAGTTCTAAAAATCAAATAGTTGAAGAAGAATATTAATCTGTTTTCTTTTCATCATCTGATTTTTTGTTGTAAAGTTCATTAATTTCAGTATCTGATTCTGAACTCATAAACTGATAATTAGAGGCTTCTCTTTTAATCTCGTCAGATAGTAATTTTTCAATTCGTAGTTTTCTTATGGCTAGATTCAGCTCATTTCCGAAAAGGAGAAGATATACATTAACATTCACCCAAACCATTAGGAGAATCATACTTCCGATTGAGCCATACAGCAAATTGTAACGGGCTATATTCTTTACATATAACGCAAAGCCGTATGTAGTAAGAATAAATAAAATTGTGGTAAGAACAGCTCCCGGAACAGCCTGTCTGAAACGGGTAATCTTCACTGTTCCCAACCAGTAAAACAATGTAAGAAGTATGAAATAAAATAAGGGAAATGATACAAGCCCAATAATTTTAGTAAGGTTGTTGACCAGCCATGAAATATCATAAACCGGTGTGAATAATTTCAAAACAACTTCAGAATAATATACACCAAAAATAGTTAAAAATACGATTGATATAAACCCAATAGTTATAAAGAAAGAAAGAATAAATTCTTTAACATCACTCATCTTTTCGTCCGTATTTTCATTAAACCCATTAATTAAAGAAAATGTTCCGTTTGTTGCAAACACCAATGCCAAAATAATTGTTAGATTACTGATTCCTTTCATATTAGGAATGATACTATTTTCAATATAGCTCCTTACATCAGTCTCCATATGAGCAGGAAAAACATTATGAATCAATACTTCGAATATGTAAAACTGAAGTTTGTCATAATGCGGCAGATAAGGCAGAATAGACAATAAAAACAAGATAAATGGAAATAAACTAATTGTAAAGCTCCAGGAAATAGCCGCCGCTTTACGCCCGATTTTTCCTTTGAAAATCCCTGAAATATAGATCTGAAACATCTGCCAGAGGGATATTCCTAAAACAGGAATATGTATGTTATCAAAAAACTCTTGAATTTTCAAGATAAATTTAGGAATTTTTACACCCATTTACTTTACATATTATTCTATATATCAAATCTTTAGAATTTACCCTAAGAAGATAAAGTATACTTTCATATTGGTATTCCTGCAAAAATAATGATTTTTAATTTTATCTTGCCGTAATAGTCAGCAATTGTGACATTCTTTAATTTATGAATATCTTTGGAGATTTAAAATTGTATAAAAAATGCAGATCAGCTTACTTTGTATCGGGAAAACGGATGATAAGGAAATCACTTCTTTAATCAGCTATTATCTTAAACGCCTACCAAAACACTGGAATTTTGCAATTACAGAAATTCCTGACGTAAAAAATGCTAAAAATCTTTCTCCTGATCTTTTAAAGAAAGAAGAAGCAAAACTATTTTTAAATCATATCGATAAAAATGATCTTGTAGTAATTCTTGATGAAAAAGGAAAACAATTTACGAGTCGTGAATTTGCACAAAAAATTGACATCTGGATGAATTCTTCCGTGAAAAAAATTCACCTTCTGATTGGTGGCGCTTATGGATTTTCAGAAGAAATACATACAAGAGCCAATGAAAAAATATCTTTGTCAAAAATGACGTTTACCCACCAGATGATCCGCTTGTTTATTGTTGAGCAGCTCTATCGTGCAGACCAGATTTTACAGGGCAAACCTTACCATAATGATTGATTAGTTTCGTTTGGGTGCGGCGGCTTTGCCGCCGCACCCAAACGAAACCTTATTTTTTAGCCTCACATTTAGAATAATATTCCAGCAGCAAAGGTTTTTCATATCCTAAGCTAACTGCTTTATCAAGGCTTGCACACGCTTCTTTCGGCTTAGCAGTTTCAAACAAAATTAAAGCTTTATTGACGTAAGCCTGAGCAAACTTCGGGTCAATAGAAATTGCTTTGTTAACATCTGCAAGAGCCTCTTTATTTTTCTTCAATTTATAGTAAACATCTGCTCTTCCGCTGTATAAAAGTGATTCCGGCTTCTCTGCAATAAGTTGATTATAATCTTTAAGAGAACCTTCCAGATCACCACTGTTTTTCTTCAGATTGGCAAGACCTGTTCTTGCATAAATATTATCAGGGGCAAAGCTTAAAATTTGGTTTAAATCTTTTGCAGCCAAATCTTTTTTACCTAAATTTTCGTAGACTTTAGAGCGGGTAAGATACATATCAACATTTTCCGGCTCAATCTGAAGACCTTTGTTCAGATAATCCAACGCGGCCTGTTTATTTCCTTTTTGACTATGAATTGATCCTAGATTTGCATACACTGCTGCTGACATAGGATTGGATTTAAGAGCCGATTCATAAGATTTGAACGCAGAAGTTGTCTTTCCCAATCTTCTTTGGGCTGTACCCAGATTGTTGTAATACTCGGATTGAATCTGTTGAATTTTTTCGCTTTGTGCAAGTTTGAGGTATTCTTCCTCAGCACATTTATAATCAGCTTTTTGAAAACATTCCTGAGCCTTTTGCTTATCTTGAGCATTAGAATAGATTGATGCAAAAGCTAATACGCTAAAAAGTAAATATTTTTTCATGAGTTTATAGTTTGTTTATTGATTACTTTTCTTGCGAGTACACTGAAAATCACTCCCAATAAAGTTCCAACCAACATCCCTATCAAAATATCTATCGGGAAATGCACACCTAAGTATATCCGACTGTAAGCAACTACTGTTGCCCATACAAATATAGCATAAGGAAACCATTTAATTTTATTTTTTAACAAAATACTTAAATAAGTAGCCAAAAAGAAAGTATTGGAAGCATGCGCCGAATAAAAACCATACTGTCCTCCGCACTTTACAATTCTCATATAATGCTCCAGTGAAGGGTCGTGGCAAGGCCTTAATCTTTGAATTCCATGTTTAAAAATCCCTGCTATCTGATCAGAAACAGTTACCCCGATTGCAACAAATATTAAAATGAAAATTAAAGACCTAAGCTTATAATTTTTGTATAGAAAATAGCAGAAAATAATGTATAAAGGCACCCAGATCCAAGTACTTGAGATCAGCATCCAAAAATGATCAAAAGATGAGCTTCCCAAATTATTGAGAAACAAAAATACCCTTTTATCTTCTTGAATAATCTCCTCCATTGTCTATCGGCTTACAGGGCCTTGGTAGTTTTCGTCCTCAGAAGGTTGAGATTTTGGAATTTCGTTTAATTCTTGAGGTTCCATAAGCACCTCTTTTTCAATATCTTTCATTGGATTAAAATCTTTTGCGGCATCTTTTACTTTTTCGATCTCGCGTTTGATCTCGGAAACGGGATTATCAGTTTCCTTCATGATTTCGGTTTTAATGTCTTCCACAGCACCACGCATTTTCCTTACGCCTGCTCCCAGGTCACGCGCTATCTGAGGAAGTTTATCCGGTCCGAACAATACAACGATCGCCACGGCAATCAATGCCATTTCTCCAATGCTTAATTCCATAAAGCAAAATTACGAAAGATTATACAATTGTATTATGTTAATTATCAATTTTAAATAAATTTTAAGATTCAGGTTTCGAGATTCGAGATTTGCTTGACTAGGTAAAGTTTATCAAATATAATAATCAAATTTCAAGACTCGAAATCCCGAATCTTAGATCTCTATCTCTTTTTGGAGTTTTTCCAGCTTTCCGCCGAAATCTTTTTCAAAAAAGAATTTCCTCTGCAATGGGGACTAGGATTCCGGGTCAGGTGGCATCGATAACCTCAGTCATGACTATAACGACAGTTTTTTTATTAATGATTAAAAATAGTAGGATACTTCAAATTAATTTATCCATGGAAAACCAAAAATATCATTAAAATTCATTATAAATTAAAAAAGAATTAACATCTAATTAATTCCCAATAAAAGGATTTAACTTAACTTTTCATTAATAAAAATTGTCACAGACTAAACAGAATATATTCTTTCAAACATTATATTTCCAGGAAGTCGGGGCATTAAATTGATGCCCCGATTTTATTTTTATTATAAAATATCTTTCTTAGAATCTTTATTTTTAAAGTTAAAATAAGTAATCACCACACTTACAGCCATTAATATAAATGCCAAAAAGAATGGCGCCCCCGAAAACTTAAATGGAGCTTCATCGTGGGTAAAGAAATAAAATAAGTTGGTCATCATCGGCGGGCCAATAATTGATGTTGCACTCATAAGGCTCGTCAATGCACCCTGCAATTCTCCTTGCTCATTAGAAGGCACACTTTTCGTAATGACTGACTGTAAAGCGGGCCCACAGATTCCTCCAAGGCAATATGGTATTAAAAAAGCAAACATCATCCACCCTTGCGTTGCAAAGGCAAACAGCAACATCCCTATGGCATACAGAGCCAAACCGTAATAGATACTTTTTTGCTCACCCAGCTTAGGTGTTGTCCATCTGATAAGCCCTCCCTGTACGATTCCTACTAATAGTCCTACAACACCCAGTGAAATGCCTACCATTCTTTCAGTCCAATTGAATTTATACATCGTAAAAAAACTCCAGTTGCTCTGAACGGCATGTCCTGCAATATAGATTAAAATCAAAGAAACAATCAACCCCGAAATTTCAGGGTGCTTTCCTAAAAATTTAAATGACCCGATAGGATTGGCTCTCTTCCAGTCAAATTCCCTTCTTTTGTCTTTATCCAAACTTTCCGGAAGAATAAAATATCCATAAAGGAAATTCAACAAACATAATCCTGCTGCGGCATAAAAAGGAACTCTCGCTCCATAATGTCCCAGAATCCCACCTAAAACCGGCCCGATGATAAATCCAAGGCCAAACGCGGCGCCAATGAGTCCAAAATTCTTAGCTCTGTCTTCATCTGTAGAAATATCAGCAATATAAGCACTTGCAGTAGTAACACTCGCCCCTGTAATTCCTGCAATGATTCTTCCCAAAAACAGCCACCAAATAGTTGGAGCCAAAGCCAAAAGGACATAATCAACTGCAAAACCGAAAAGTGAAATCAAAATAATAGGCCTTCTTCCAAATTTATCACTCAGATTTCCGACAACGGGAGAGAAAATAAATTGGGTAAAAGCATATGCAAAACCCAACCAGCCACCATATTTTGCTGCTTCACTGATATCAGCATGGATAAGCTCCTCAATCAGTTTAGGAACTACCGGAATGATGATACCCCATCCCGTAATATCAATCAATAATGTAATAAATATGAAGCCTATAGCAGCTTTTTTTCTAGAATTTTCCATACTGCTGCAAAAATAATGAAATAGGGAACAATAATGGTTATAAATTGTTGGTTATTGATTTTGGTTGATGCTTGGTTATTGATAATGATACTTGAGACATGCTGACTGTGGGTTGGAATGATTGTGTGTATGTTGTTTGAATGAGATTGTTTGAATGCTCCCCTTAGAATGATAAATTTATGCAACAAAACCTTTGGTTACAGCTTCCACTTCGTTCCAGCCGTAACCAAAAAGATACGGTAGAAAGCAGGAAAAAGCTCCTAATAAGATATTGAGTTTGAGAATCGGAGGTCTATAAGTTTAAAATTAAATACAATAAACTAATAACTATTAACAAACAAAAACGCCTTTCAAATTGAAGGGCGTTTTTTCTTATTTATTGTAGTATAAATTATTTTGAAGCGAGTACTTCTTTGTTTGTAGTCGACTTACCGTGAACTTCTTCTTCCTTACCTGTTTTCAAGAAGTCGTAAGCAATTGCCGATGCTACGAAGATAGATGAATATGTACCGAATCCTATACCGATTAACATCGCAAACATAAACCCTCTAAGGTTATCTCCACCGAAAATGAAAATCGCCAAAATTACAAGGATAGTAGTAAATGAAGTGTTGAATGTTCTACCCAAAGTACTGGAGATAGAGTCATCAAATAATCCTGCTAATGTTAAAGATTTCTTCTCTCTCAGATATTCCCTGATTCTGTCGAAGATAATTACGGTATCGTTGATTGAGTATCCAAGTACCGTCAGGATAGCAGCAATGAAATCCTGGTTGATCTCCATATTGAACGGCATATATTTGTGAAGCAATGAATAAGCCCCTAAAATGATCACCGCATCGTGGAATAACGCTGCAACCGCGCCCAAAGAGAATTGCCATCTTCTAAATCTCACCAAAATATAGATAAAGATCATACCTAATGCAGCTAAAACCGCATAAATACCATGAACTTTAATGTCATCAGCAACTGAAGGTCCAACTTTTTCGGAAGAAATAATTCCCGCGTGCTCTTTGTCTGCAGATTTGAAATCCTGTAAAGTAGTTCCCGCAGGTAAATTTGCTTTTAAGCCTTCAAATAATTTCTGCTCAATAATCTGGTCAGCTTTCAAAGATTCATCTTCGATAAGGTAATCTGTAGAGATTTTTAATTGTTTGTCGTTTCCGAAAGTTTTAGCCTCAACAGAAGAATTTTTACCATCTTCAGTTTTAAACAGAGCTACCAATTTATTTTCAACTTCTTCTGCTTTTACATCCTTATCAAATCTTACTACATAGTTTCTACCACCTGTAAAGTCGATACCATATTTGAAACCGTGAGTAGCAATCGAAATGATACAAACAATCGTTAAAACAGCTGAGAAAATATAAGCGTATTTTCTTTTTCCGATAAAATCGATCCAAGTATTTCTGAATAAATTTTTCGTAGCTGGAGTCCATACAGAAAGACCTTTTCCTTTATTTAATCTTGAAAAGATCATTACTCTCGAAAGCAGTACAGATGTGAATAACGTCATCGCAATACCGATCATCAATGTCAATGCGAAACCTTTGATAGGTCCTGTTCCGAAGAAGAATAATACAACTGCCGTTAAGAAAGTAGTCGTGTGACCATCAATAATTGCATTTAATGCATGTTTGAAACCATCTTTATAAGCTTCAAGAATATTCTTTCCTGCGAATAACTCTTCTTTTGTTCTTTCATAAATGATAACGTTCGTGTCGACAGCAACCGCCATCGTTAAAACGATACCTGCGATACCCGGAAGCGTAAGCGTAAAGTCTCCCGAATCCATGATCCCGAAAATATAGAACAAGTTGATCACCATTGCAATGACCGCATAAACACCAGCTCCACCGTAATAGAAAATGATATAAACGATAATAATCGCAAAAGCAATAATGAAGGACATTAAACCAGCATCAATAGATTCCTGACCTAAAGACGGACCTACAACCGTAGCCTGAACTACTTTTGCTCCGGCAGGCAATTTACCAGCCCCCAAAACATCAACTAATTCCTTAGCTTCTTCCTGAGAGAAGTTTCCGGAGATCTGCGTTCTACCGTTAGGAATTGCATTTACAACATTCGGCGCGGTATAAACTCTTCCGTCAAGCGTTACAGCAACAGGCTTACCTACGTTTTTCTCTGTTAAAGTTTTCCACTCTTTTGCCCCTTTAGAATCCATCTGCATATCTACCACTACTCTGCTCAGCTCATCATAGCTGATGTTTGCAGTTTCAACAGCACCGTCTACCGGAGCTTTTTGGTTGATGTTACCTCTGATAGCATACAATACTAAACTTTCAGCATCTGTAGCTTCAGGCTTGTAACCCCACATAAATTGTGTATATTTAATGTTAGCCGGACGTAGAGACTGCGCTGCTTTGCTATTTAAAATTTTGTTTACAGTAGCTGTATCAGACAATTTTACGTTGGCAACACCATTAGTTCTTAATTTGTCAAGGTGTAAAAGATTCATGAAGTTTACGTTTTTCGCAACTCCCATAGAATCACCTTTAGCAGCAACAATAGACGTTAAAGTTTGGAAATATGGTGCCATTTCAGGAACCTGCTGTACTTCCCAGAATTGAAGCTTTGCAGAAGTCTGAAGCATTTTCTTCACCTTGTCGATATCCTTCATACCAGGCATTTCCACAGAAATTCTAGCGGTTCCCGGTACTCTCTGAACGTTGGGCTGGATAGCTCCAAGCTTATCAATTCTTGTTCTGATAACTTCAAAAGCTGTACCTACAGACGCATCAATTTTTCTTTTAACAATGCTTTTTACCTGTTCATCAGGCGTGTTGTACTTCACCTCAGTAAGTGTAGTGTTTCCGAAAATTTCCGGATCTGCCAACTTAAGGTTTGTACCTTTTGCCTTGTTAATTGCATCGAACTGATCGAAGAAGTTGTCGATGTAAGATTTTGTGGAATTCTTCTGTACTTCATCCGTTTTGTTTAAAGCTTCAATAAGAATCGGGTTAGTGGAATAATTGGTTAAATCATTCACCAGGTCTCTCTGATTGATCTCCAAAAGAACGTTGATACCGCCCTTTAAGTCAAGACCAAGTTTCATTTCTTTGTCTTTGGCTTTAGTGTAATAAAGTTTCGTGAATCCCAGATTCAGCGTATCCTTAGAAAGTTTTGCAATTTCTTTTTGATACTTCTCCGGATTGTCTCCTGCAATAGCAGTCGCCTGCTTTTCAATTTTGCTGGCGTACCATGTTGGTAATAGCTCGTTTAAGCAAATCAACCCTAGTACAATAGCAACAATTGTAATAAGTCCTTTTCCTTGCATTTTGTTATAACTACGTTAAATTAAGTCGGCAAATATAATGATTTTCTTGTATTTTATGAATTTTTAACAACAGAAATCATTTATTTTCAGATATATCGGTATTTTTATTTTTATTTCAGATTTAATAATTTTTTCATCGTATTGTAATGAATTTTTCAATATTTGATCGGTATGAAATTTTCATTCAGATATAATACACTAAATATCAAAATATTATGAAAAAACTACATCATAAGTTTTGATGGAAGAAAAGTATTGGAATCCGCAAAAATCGAAAATGACAACAGTATTAATATTTCCGGAATTCCTGCAGGTGTTTATTTTATTAATTTAAAATCTGGAAACTTGAAATCTTTTAGTCAAAAGCTAATTATTGAAGTTGTTTAAACTTATTTAGACAAAAAAGTTCCAAGAAAATTAGCAATTTTGGATTGCAATTTAAAAAACTAATAATCTGGAACTCATCAGTA
>NZ_FTMM01000039.1 GCF_900156075.1 Chryseobacterium sp. RU37D
TGCTTCCTACTGCACCTCCTAAATGAAGTAAATTTTTAGGTGCTGCTACACCAATTCCTAAATTTCCAAATTCATCAAAACGCCCAGCTTCACTACTGCTATTAATAAGAAAAGCCAATGCGTTATTTTGAATTGTTCCGTTTCCTCTATGGATGCCCATGATACCTGCTCCAGCATAACCAAAACTTCCATTAACCCTTGCATTAAATAATACTGAGCCAATAACATTGTCATTTAATAAATTTACTCCGGCATTAGAGCGACGCAGGATCAATTCATGCCCATTCGAAATTGGACTTTCATCATCAAACAGATAATCATCATTAATGTTTGATCCGGCAATATGATTATATAAATGGAGTCTTGCTGCAGGATTGGCAATTCCAATACCTACTGTCCCCTGGCTTGATACTACAAAATCATCAGATTGTTGCACTGTGGTGGGAGCTCCGGTCGAAGCATTGTTTTTGCCACCATCTACATGGAAAGAAGCTTGAGGATTAGATGTATTTATGCCCACCTGGGAATAATACACTGCCGGTAAAAGTACGGCTAAAACAACTGTTGTTTTCATCTCTATAATGTGTTAAATAGTGTTAATTAATTTAAATTATCTTGATTTTAAATAAATTTCAGGAATTTTTTCCATTTAGTTATTGTGGTTCTACTAATTTTAAACTGATTTGATAATTGCGAATTATTTAGATTATATTCTTTTTGATAATTCAATATTTTCAAAATGGTATTTTTATCATAAGATCTATGGCTCTGATTAAATATTTCAGTATCTTGATCCTCGATCTCACCAAATAATGTCCTGTCAAGTTCCATGATTTCCAATGCTGTCATATTTTCTTTTAATAAATGATCAAAATCTCTCTTTTTATCATGGAATTTAATTTCGATTATATCAGAGTATATTCTTCTATAATTAGGCTTTATTTCATTTTTCATACTATGTAAACTCATACTATTTGATCATATTTACTTATCCATTTATAAAGTGTAGTTTTTGGTATCCGATACTCTTCTATTATCTGCTTTTTTGTCATCTTGCCAGTTTTTTCCATTTTTAATATGAAGGCGATCAGATCTTTTGTATAAATATTTTTCCGAAATCTTGGAAGCTTTGAAACTTTATTAGTCTGTTTCCTGACCAGAGTATTTGCCATAGGTGAATATAAAACAAGATGCTGAGTATATATTCTAAAAAAATCGTACTCCAGCAGTTTACTCCATTTCAAAAGCATATCAGAATCAATGCTTTTCGATTTATAGACTGACTCAATGTCTGATACACTGCATTTAAAAAAATTGCATATACGATCCATTCCTATTTCGATTTCTTTTACTCTTTCTTCAATAAGACTTCCAATAACAACTACTTTAACCGATTTCATATTTATTTTTTGAATATTTAAATTAATTATCTTTTTCTGTTGAGCTTAGTTCGACAAGCTTTCTTGTTGTTTATTATATCTGTGATATATTAATATTGATGGATTATCAACTAAAATATAAATGTCATTTTACAATCTAGTCCTAAAACTGAATGCCCTAGCGAAAAATAATTTTAAATGATGATGAAAAAAAGCTAGGGCAGTCTTTAAAATTACTTCTTCGGCCTAATTGGTTTTGATTGACCAATCAAATACAAAAATTGTAACATAAATAATAAATTAAGATTGTTATTACGACAGCACGTTACTATCTTTTACTATCAGACTTACAAATAGTTAACCTCATATTAATGTGATCTATATTTATAATTTTTCTATAAAAAAGGTTATATTTCTATTAACTGTCGGGCTAGCCATCCAATGCAGTTGTTGGCATTCACCGTAGTTGTTGTATACTTTGAAATGATAGTATTGGAGCCATATCCATCAAATTCATCTAAAGTAGTACGTGAAGGACCCAACTGAATTAAGTTTACTGTATCTGCTATATTAGCAGGTAATCCTATCACACCGAAAGATTTCCAAAGGCAGTCTTCGTAGCATTTTGAACATCTGTATCTGATGTAACAGACATAAGACTCGTTACTTTTTATTAAATATTATGTATATTTGAAGAGCTTATATCTATTTGTAGCACTATTATTTGGCACCATTATTCCGTACCTAATACATCATTGTCCTTTACAATAAACCGTACCAGTAATTTTGCTAGCACCATCCGATTTACTATCCGCTGATTTAATGTGGCCTCCTGTCAATCTAGAAACTATCAAATCTTTTATTCTATCACCATCTATACTTTTAGTGATAACATCAAGACTAACTTGAGGATCATTATTATTTATCCCTATTTGGTCGAATATCATAAATGATAATGCAATAGCATTCATAATCATTATTCTTTTAAAAATTGTTTTCATCGGCAGTTTTTAGTTGTTAGTTAACAGACAAATAAACTATTCGGTTATGAAAAAAATCCTAAATTCCGTAAAGTTTATTAAATATTTTAATTAATTTTAAAACATATTGTTTATCAATGACTATTACAAATATAAAATAACTAAAAACGACTATTTATAGAACTATTATGTAATAAGCGTAATATTTAGTTTTAATCACATAAAACTAATACTACTCTATTTATTACTCTGTTTTTTTTTATTTGCAAATCTAAGAATGATGAAAACCATAAACATATTACTTACATTGATATGCTTTTTATATAAAGGCCAACAGCAAACAAATTATTATGAAAAATGGTATACTACCGAAGATAATATGTTACCGCAAAATACTATCAAGTCAATAGTACAAGACAAATATGACTTTATATGGTTATCTACAGAAAATGGAATTGTAAGATTTGATGGTAAAGATTTCAAAATATATGATAGTGATATCCCAAACGTTGAAAACAGAACTATGCTGATAGACGGTGCAGCAGAGGATGATTGGCTCTTTACTTTTTTTCAATCTGGTGAAATCCCTTCTATCATTAGTAAACGTAGTTTTTCCATTGAGCCAAATAACCTGAAAGTAAAAAAGTTTGGAACAGAAAATTTGTATAAAATTTTAAAAAATAATTCAGAAAGTGTTAAACAGCAAAGATTCTATTATTTTATCACCAAAAACGAGTATTATATATTAGAAGGCTATAATCTATATTACCACAACAGTATTAAAACCCAATATATACGAAAACTCAAAGATTATTTTTATTATAATTTCTTTCTATCCGGCAATCAATTATTTTATTTTAAAGATCCTTCTTCTATTGAACAAATTTGCAGGACAGGACAAATAAAAAAATATACAACTGGTATTACAAAGGCATCAGATTATGCCATTTTTGTAAATAATGCAAACCAACAAACCCTAATAAGAAATAACAATAAAATATATTTGCTCGAATATGTAAACAATAATATTGTTTTATCAGTTTTGTACGATGATAAAAAGCTAAAACAAATTGTAATTTCTTGCTTATATTATGATAGAAAAAATAATATGTTATTACTTGGTACAAAATCAAATGGATTGCTGATGGTTAGAAAAAATTTCATAACAGCAGTTGCTTCTCCCTCCCTAGGTAATAATATTTTCTACGCCTTAGCAGAATATGATAAAAACCATTTAATAACAGCGCGGGGTGAGGTCTTCAATAAAAATGGTTATTGTAAAAAGCTGTCATTTAATGAAGAGATTGATCCTTACGGAATTATTACGCTTAGACCACATTCGGAATTTCTCATCAAAAGGGAGAATAAAATTATTTTATATAATAATAATAAAATCAGTACACTATTAGATTTTAAAGTTTCTAGTTCAAGCATCTATAGTATTAGCAAGGGAAAGAATGGTAAAATCTGGATATCTTTTTGGGAAAAGGGAAAATATAAATTTGGATACATTATTATTCAGAATCAAAAAATTATTCAAAAAGAATTTTACTATACAAAATATTCTGTAAGAAACTCTTTTCAGATAAATGAAGACGAAATTTTACTTGCAACAGAAAAAGGTCTTTTTCTTTTCAATCAGAAAAAAAGAATCATAAAAACACTTATTGATAAAATCAACTTCAGGAGCATAAATAGTAATGGTGATAAATTGATCTGGGTGGAAACATATGGCAAAGGATTATATCTTTATAAGGACGGAAAAGTATATTTCCCACCAAAATACCTTAGCCAGTCATTTTTATTTGCCCACTGTGTACTTGAAGATAATTATGGATATTATTGGATTTCTTCCAACAATGGTTTATTCCAAGTCAAAAAGAAAGATCTTGTAGACTGTTTTTTAGGCAGGAAAGAAAAAATTTATATTCATAAATACAACAAAAATGACGGTCTTTCTACCACGGAATTTAATGGTGGTGCCAATACAAATGGTATTAAACAAGGGGATTACATCATCTTTCCATCCATGAATGGATTAATATATATAAATACAAAGGCTTCAAAACCTATTCTTTCCAACGAAATTTATTATATGGATAGATTTATTATTAATGGTAAAGAAATTCCAATTAATAATAGAACAATAAATATCGACAGAAAATTTGGCTATATGAAAGTTTTTATAGATTATCCAGACTATGGGAATCTGGACAACAATTATATTGAATATCGTATTGATGATAATCAATGGGAATTACTTGCCGACAATAAAACACTTAATATAAATTCATTATCGAAGGGAAAACATTTAATAAGCTTCAGAAAACTGAAAAATTTCTCATCAGCTTACATTTATAAATCACTTTCATTACATGTGAAGCCAGCATTCTGGGAAACTGTCTTATTTAAAATGTCTGCATGCGCGATCTTTCTATTAATTTTATACATGCTTTACAAGCTTAGGCTAAGGAAAATTGAAAAAGAGAAAAGAATTTTGAATCAAAAAATTGAAGAACATACTTCAGAACTAAAGAAAACCATAACTTCGTTATCTATTACACGAGAAGAATTGTATGCACAGCTTTACAGAAGAAAAAAATTTATTGCATCAATAAGCCATGATATTAAAAGTCCAATCAAATTTATCAAATTAAGTGCAGGATACTTAATGGAAAATACTAACGATACTGAGCAAAAAAAAGCTCTGAATTCCATTTACGAATCTTCAGACAGAATCATTGATTTCATAGATTCAACCATTAAGTATAATAAAATATTTGTATACGATAATTATAAAGCAAAGGAAAATGTAAAGCTTTACAATTTTATAAAGCAAAGGATAAGTCTTTTTAAAAATGCTGCTGAATTTAAAGCGCTTCGTATAGTAAATAAAATTGGTAAAAGAAAAATTATAAAGACTAATCCTGATGTGCTTAGTATTATAGTTCACAATATTTTAGATAATGCTATTAAATATACTGATCAAAATGGCTCTATATTAATTTACGATCTGAAAGAAGATAATCAGTACAAATTGGTAATAGAAGATACAGGTATTGGTATGTCTCCGAAAGAAATCAAAAAACTAAATGAGCCAATTTCTTCTGAAGAATCAAATTTAGGATATAGATTTATTAAAGAATTGATACCCCTCATTGATTGTACAATTGTTATTGAAAGTACAAAAAATGTGGGTACCAAAATTTTTATTATATTTAATGTAAATTAAGGAAATTAACTAACGAGGGAATATTATATATTCCAAGCTTTTCGAAAATTCTTGTCTTATAAGTACTTACCGTAGATTTATGAATATTGAGACGATACGCAATATCATTATTGGAAAGGCCGGAATATAACAGTCTTGCAATTTCCAATTCTCTAGAAGAAAGTGACTCAAGCGGGTTGGTTCCTTTTTTACGTGAGATGTTATCCAAAAGCCTGTCTTTAAGATCCTCACTAAGATATTTACCCGATTCAAAAAAACGCTGCAGTGCTTTTACAAAAGCTTCTTCTTCCAGTAGCTTACTCAAAAAACCATGCGCTCCAGCACTGAGGAATTTAAAAGCGTACGTACTTTCTTCCAATGCCGAGAATACTAGTATCTTAAGGGCACTATTCTCTGTTGACAAGTTTTCAACAAAATGTAAGCTGTTGCCATCAGGAAAATTAATATCTAGTATGACGTAATCAACATCAATATTTTTAACTATTTTTTTTGCTTCATTAATAGAGGAAGCTTCGAGAACCTGAGTATTTCCAAAGTATTTCCTAATCATTAAAACCATCCCTTGTCTTACAACACAGTGGTCATCAACTATTAGAATCTTTTTTTTCGTAATATCCATCTTGTTTAATCATCTTTTTTGTGAAAATAAAATATAGAACTAATAACAATTACAATAAAAGTAATTTTAGATTTAAACCGAAAACATATTGATTGTGGTAATTTGGATAAACAAGCCAATAACATAAGAGTTTTTTAAGGGGGAAGGTAATCATGATATAAAAGTTTTAACCAAAATTACAAAAAAACCTAATTAATCTAAGTGATTAAGGTCTTTAGCAATAGTGATTTTAATCATTATTCATGATTATCTTTAAAGTAAATTACTGACAACTCTACATTATAGCTTAAATCTATCAGTTATATTATTGAAAACAATACATATACACAATATGATAAACAGATTAATAATCCCATCTTTCGAATGGGATTATAAATGAATATTTAGATATTTATGAATGATAAACGTCTTTTAATTATATTAAAAAACTAATGATATTTAAACATTGTATAACTATTAAGAACAATCTTTTGCTCTTAATAGTATACTAGTTTTTAATTAATTTTACTTCTCAAAAATATATAGCCTAAGCAATTATTCATTATATAAAAGCCCCCTTAAATAATTTTTCTATTAAATCTAAAATTGCATTGCTATATACTCAAACTTGTTTTTAATAGTTCCTTAATTAACTTTTGATTATTTTTATACGTTTTGAATTGTTCCGGACTCAATATATTCTTGAAATCCTTATTCAGTGCATTCATATTGCCGGAAATAATATCAGACGCTTTTTTGCTATTAGCAGTTTCTGGTGTTATATATTTCTTTCCAATATGTTTTCCAAAAGCCTTGCTTACAGCCTCCGCTCCTTTAAGGTTGAGATTATAAACCTTTTGTGTTTGTCTCTCAGTAAGATCAAGCATTGGAATCATTACAAATGTTCTGAAACTCGCCATTTCTTCTACTCTATTTTGTTTTAAGGCGTTCATTTGCTCTGAAGTAAGTATTGCACTTAATGACTTATCTCTCTGCCCCAATATTCCTACAAATTGATCCGCGATTGATTTACTATCAATTGTGTCTGAATGACCAATGGTTTTGTCATCAAGCGCATCAAAAGCTTCTGCAGCGACTTTATTGACATACATCACTTTATTAGCCTGCGTTTCTGTAAGATGTAAATAGTTTAAATTTTCAGTCATAGCTTTAGCAACCGATGAAGAAGATGCTGTTTGTGCTTTTACTATTGTAGTACTGAATAGAGTAATGGTAGCAATCATACCAGCCGAAATAATTTTTTTAACCATGAAAATTAAATTGTTTGTTGTGTTTATTTTTATTAATTTAAAACTTTAATCAAAGTTTTATTTATACAAAAATATATGAATCAGAAACATTCAAATGTAGTATTATTTAATAGAAATTGTCATACAAAAACTACAAAATAAAAAAACATTTTACTACTTAATTTGTAAAATTAGACTATAAAAAGCAGAAAATTATATATGATAATCTATAATTAAAACTCAGCGTATACTCAATAACTAAAGAAAGAAATTATTTTCCTTCGATAAATATTTTATAAAATACCTTTAAATGATTTATTATCACGTGTAAGGATATTTAAATACAGTTAAAAATAAAATTCAATCTTCCTCCGACCTTGTTAAAAAAATTTTCAAACATAAAACAAGTAGGAGAAAAAAAAGCAGAATTAATAGGATTATCAAATAAAAAGGATTTTTATCTGATTTTAATAATTCCTTTTTATGAAGACTCAGAGTTGTTTTTTCTTTAGCAACATCTGAAAGCTCTCCAAAGATTTCGTAATTATATACCATTGATTCATTAATAGAATTATGTAGATATACCTTTTTCACCATTAAGATCTCTTCCGGAAAGGTCATGATAAAAAATATATTCTTTGCGTTGGAGCTTGTCTGAATTTGAGTTCCAGCAATAATTGTCTGAATCATTAGAACTAAAAAAAGCTTTATCATTATCATATATATCTTATTAAGTTAACGACTTTAATTTTCAGCTTAAAACGTAATAATATATTCTTATTTAATATATCCTGTTCCTGAAATTAATATTATAAAGACCTGAACGAATGCTGTAATAGTCTTTAAATAAATATTTTACAATCATTTTCCATTTATTTACTGTACTAGAATTAGCAATTTCAAAACTTCGGTACATTCTTTTGATATGTAATCTTATAGTTTCATCAATTCCTTCTTCATTTTCTGCCCACTCGTAGATTTCTTTCCATAATAAAATCCTTGTAGTAGCAGGGTCTATTTTTTTAGTATCTACTTTTGTAATCCTATTATTCTCATGAACGCCTCTCATTACAATGGCTTCATCCAAAATACCAGGATAAAGATTAAGATAATAAGAGAGACGGAACAAGAATTCAGTATCCTCATGATATTTCAGATGCGGTTTAAACAGTGAATCTATTTTTAAAAGTAAAGCTTCTTTCCGGACCGTTAATGCATCCAAAGTGAAAAGTCCAAAGCTTCCGATCATATTCAGCTGCCCCGGAAAAACATCTTTGGGATGATATTTTCTGTAAACCGTCGTAAGGTTATTTTTAAAAATATTGTAATACTGATCTTTTGCTTTTTGAGTATAATAATGTACACCCAGAGCCCCGTAAACTCCATCTATTTTTGCGTTCTTAAAAAGTTCTTTTTCTGCATCAAAACGATTGGGAAGATAATAGTCATCCGCATCTAAAAAGGCAATAAAATCTCCTTTAGCATTTATTATTCCTACATTACGGCTTTTTCCGGGACCGTGATTTTTTTTATCGGGATGCTGAAATAATTTTACTTTTTCATATTTTTCAGCAAGTTTTTGACAAACCTGCAATGCATTATCGGGTGAGCCGTCTTCTATTAGCAGTACTTCATATACTTCTTCAAACTGTAAAGCTGATTCCACTGCATTGACAATAAACTTTTCGGCATTATAAACAGGAATTATTACAGATATTTTCATTTCTATCTAAAACATTTTTATGGTACTAGTTTTTATAAGTCCTTGCAAATTATACTATCTTATTAAGTATAGATGGTGTGCAAATAAGTATTATTATGCTAAAATAAAGCATCCAGCCGGCCTTAGGAGTAGTACAATTACTACAAAACCGCATCCAAAGCCACAATAAACCTTAATTAGTCTATACTACAAGCTGTTACTTAAAAGAAAATTGCAAACAAATAAAGCACGAGCAAATATTTATAATTCAATTAGGATATTTTTGAATAAATTTTTAAGGGACTGCAGGATTCTAAACCTGATATTGATATTTTAACTTAAGAATTTTTTATATAATAAGATAAATACAAAAAAACAGGAACCCGAAGGCGGGTTTCCTGTTTTACTAAATTTCACAAAATTAATAAGTGGATTAAAGACAGGTTATTCCTTAATAATTTTTTCTCTGGTGGAGGATCCGTCTGTAAAGTCTACCTGAAGATAATATAAGCCCTTATCATAAGATGATATATCTATTTTATCTGAATTAAAAGTTTTAGTCAAAAATCTTCCTGAAGCATCATAAATATTTAATAACTTAATTTTTTTATTAGTTTTGATATTGATGATCCCTTTTGTCGGATTAGGAAATATACTTGCCGACGGAGCCAGATTTGATTCATTTGTTCCTAATGTAGCTCTTGTTATTTGTAATTGGCCGGTATTACTGCACATATTCCCCGTGGGGTCTATAACATCAACCGCAAAAAGGGCTACATTATTTGTTAGTAAATAATTGTTTGGATTTGAAATAGGTGTAAATGTTAGTCCGTTATAAACGGAGTAATTATAAATATAGTTTGATGGATTACTTACCAGAAGATTTTTATAAGATGTAAGATCTATATTTGTAGTTCCTGCCGCAACAGGTACGTTCACATACTGTTGCAAAAGATTAACTCTATTCATAAAAACTTTCACATTTTTAATAGATTGCCGTGCAGTTGCACCTCCTGTAGATGCAGAAAAGCCAAAGTAACCTTGAGTCATTGAAGCAGCTGCACCTGAAGGTACAAAAGTTTGATTACAAATTACATTTCCATCCATAATAACCTGTAGAGTAAGGTTTTGATTTAAAGGATTAGTATTTCCCGTTATTTCTACGTGTTTGTATGTTGACCCTATAAAAGAATGAGTACTGTAAAGGTCTGGCGAATGGAATGTGCTTCCAGCTATATTGCTAAATTCTATATTCCCACTATTCATTCCGTACAAAATATGTAATTTGCTCATTTCTGTATCATTGGTATTATTATAACAGTCAAAAGCAACCATTAAACCCTGTGCATTATCTGGAATACCAAGCCCTTGACCAGAAACATAGTTAGCTGGAGGATTTGCCAGATACCAAAATGCTATTCCGTCTCCATGTGCATATGTTCCATTGCCATCAATCCTAAAATCAAATTCTACCTTCCATGTTTTACAATAATTTAAATTAATAGGTGAATTGAGTTTAACACCACCTACTACAAATTTCTGATCAGTAGTTAATTGAATAAAGTCATTATTTGGTACTGCTGAGGGTACTATATCCCATCCAGTAGTATTTATTGGATTACCACTGAGCTGATAAGCTTGACCAAAAGACTTTGAATGTAGCAATAAAGATATTGCTACACACGTTTGTAAAATTATTTTCTTCATAACGTTTTATAATAAACGCGGCAAAATTAAGCTTATATACGCTCAAGAATTGTAGTATTTATTTGTATTTAATGTAGTTTTTATACTTATTAAGTATAAGCCATTGATGGTTTACTAAGCAATTAAAACTACATTTCGTATGTATTTTTTACATTTATTTTGCAAAGTATAAAACAAAAGCCTTCCCAAGCAGTTATTGGTAATAGGAATTCTAAAAATATGGATCATTCATTGACATCTATAGTACTAAAGTTTATCATTGAAAATCTAACAATTCATAAGTAGAGATTTAACGAACATCAAATCTCAAAATTTTTTGCACTTTCAAATTAGCCCTTGCCCTCAAGTAAATATATTAATCTTGAGGGTTTTGCTTTTATTTTAATTATAGTAAACTCCGGCTTAAAATTTAGTAATTTACCAAACCCGAACCGATATAATTCCGAAATTATGCATATTGATAATACACTTAAATAAAGTTTTTTATAAAGTATTTATTATTGCTAGTAAAATGTAGGTTAGTAATAAAATAACAGAAAATGCCGAATTATTTCTTAAAAAAGCTTTGTTATAGAGCTCTGCATAGGAATAATGCATTCTTTAGAATTATGTAGTTTTTTATTTATCATTTTGTATTTTGCTTTACAATCGAAAACTCTTTAAATTCACCGCAAAATGATTTTTACTATTTTTTTTTACAATCTGTTTTGATTACAAAACAAATAACAAACAATTAAGATCTCATTAGCTGAGCATATTTAGTCAATTTAACTTGTAAATCTATCTTTTTAATTTTAAACAACAAAAGCCTTTAAAAATTCAAATTTAAAGGCTTTTGATTTTATTTGTTTCCCTAACTTGCGGAGAGTGAGGGATTCGAACCCCCGGACCTGTTACAGTCAACAGTTTTCAAGACTGCCGCAATCGACCACTCTGCCAACTCTCCATAAACTCCGATTCTACCATCATTTTTAGTGGAGCAAATATAAAAAGTTTTTTAATACCGGCAAAATGTTTTTTATAAATTTGAAGAGAATATTTATTATTCATTAGATGAATCAAAACAATCCAATAATTTAAAAACTAAAAATGATTCTTTAAAAAGAATCGTAACCCTAACGTCAAGCCATTTTCTAAACAAGGATTTATTTTTTTTATTACCCCTTAAAGCCACTATAATTTCTTGATTACAGTAGTTTTATTATTTAGATTTACAGATATTTGCATAAAATATTATGCAATCCTTTTATTAATTTTATTCAATTTTAAATATTTTTTATATTTTCTGCGTTTTAATTAATAGATTTACATAATTATTCGTTTAATCAATATCGAAATTTAAGTTAAAATGACAAGTAAAATCATCGGCGTGGGAAATTACATTCCTTCTGAGACCATCACTAATTTATTTTTCGACAAGCATGTTTTCTTTAATGAGAAGGGCGATGTTTTGAAAGAAGATAACGCATCAATAACCAGCAAATTACAGAAGATCACAGGAATTGTAGAAAGACGTTATGCACACAGTAATGAAGTAACTTCGGATTTAGGATTAATTGCCGCACAGGAAGCAATAAAAAATGCCGGAATTGATCCTGAAACATTAGATTACATCATATTTTCGCACAATTTTGGAGATGTAAAATTCGGCACCATTCAATCGGATATGGTTCCGAGTTTGGCTTCTCGTGTAAAACATTTACTAAAAATTAAAAATAATTTTTGTGTGGCTTATGATATTTTATTTGGTTGTCCCGGATGGATTGAGGGTATTATTCAGGCAAATGCTTTTATCAGATCCGGGATAGCAAAAAGATGTCTGGTAATCGGTGCAGAAACACTTTCTAGGGTTGTTGATATTCATGACAGAGACAGCATGATCTATGCAGACGGTGCCGGAGCAGTAGTTTTAGAGATCTCTGAGGATAATTCAGGGGTACAGTCACATTTATCGGCATCCTATACGTTTAAGGAAAAAGATTATTTATATTTTGGAAAATCATATAATAATGAAAGCTGTCAGGACACAAAATATATCAAAATGGACGGAAGGAAAATCTATGAATTTGCCCTACTCAAAGTTCCTGAAGCCATGAAGCAATGTCTTGATAAAAGCAAATTTTCAATTAATGATCTTAACAAAATAATCATTCATCAGGCAAATGAGAAAATGGATGAAGCCATTGTAGAAAGATTCTATCAGTTGTACAATACTCCACTTCCTCCTAATATAATGCCAATGGTTATTGATAAGCTAGGAAATAGTAGTGTGGCAACAATACCTTCTTTACTAGCAATGATATTAAAAGGTGAACTGGATGCCCACCAAATTAACAAAAATGACGTGGTTCTATTTGCATCAGTAGGTGCAGGAATGAATATTAATGCTTTTGTATATAAATTTTAATTTAAAAAATTTTGGTAAATCGTCGATTTTTTAGAAACGCAAAATATTATTATAACAAACCTGTTTAAACTTTAATTTTTCTTAAGAACAAAATAGAAAAAGTCAAAAATGTAGATTCTCCAGGTTATATTCAAAGTCTCGAATCTTAATAATAAAGCCTTGAAGCTATCAAGCCAAGCATTCGCTTTTTCTATTTTGAATCTTCTTTTATACGGCTTAGAATCAAAAATATTTTTCATACTTAGCATCTCCGTTACAAGGATTCTCTTTAATATTTCAGATAATTTCTTTTTTGACTCAGAAAATCTCTGGATTTTTCACTATCAAAACCAGAACCTGAATTAAGAAATAATCCTTTATACTCTATATCAGCATCATTCAGAAGATCGAGAATATCATCTAGAATTTCCTTAATACGAAACAAGTCATAATACTCTCCGCTTATAGGATTTCCCATTGAGAGCATTTGTCCCTGGCTATCACAAAGGAAAATACAAATACTGGTTTTGGATGATTTTCTTCCCTGATATCCTACCGCTTCACCTCTTGTTCTGCTATGGGCTAATTTGTCACCATTGACAGTCTCTTTTCAATCGTTTTATGATCAATTTAAAGATCCTAAATCAAATCTTATAGAAAATCCTTATTTGTCTTGGCTCAAATGAGGTGAATCCATTCTCTAGTTTATCTTTGCTTATGCTTCCCAAATTTAGTTCTGATTTTTGCAGCTCAAAATTGTTAATTTTCTGGAAACTCTTTCATTAAAAAATTTTAAAATGCTTTTATATAAGAAAAAGTAAAAATATTTCAATATGAAAGGTGGAATGATGGTTTGAAAATTATCAAGGTTCGTTATTTAAAAATATTTCCTATATGATCTTAAAACAAAATAAGTAAAACTGATTTGATAAAAAGATCATAAATAAAGAAAGAAAGAAGCATAGGAATTTATATTCGTCCTTTCAGGGCTCTGTTAAAGATGACAGAATCCTGTGCCATTAACATTTCGCACCTACGGAGCACCCTCGTAATGATAGGCAAATAGGCAAATAGGCAAATAGGCAAAGATAATTTGGGCAGGCTCAAAAAACAAAAAAGTCTCACAGAACTTCATCTATGAGACTTTTAAAATAAAAACTGGCGGCGACCTA
>NZ_FTMM01000040.1 GCF_900156075.1 Chryseobacterium sp. RU37D
CCCTGAATTATCAAACAATAGAAGAATTTAACAATCAAAACAAAATTTACAAAAATGTAGCTTAACTCTAACTGGAAATTTTATTTGCATATCCATAAGGGAGATTACGCTAAAGCAGCACAATATGGAGAAGAATGCCTTATGACTCCACCTCCTGTTCCAAATATACCGCTTACTGTAGGTTTACGAAGTAACTTTGTAAATATCTGGAGAGATGCAACAGATGACGGAGAATTATTTACCATACTTAATGCCAATCTGGATTCTGATAATGTTACTGTTGGGGTAGCTTACAACCAAACTTCACCAGGAGTTGGAATTCGTTCAGAATATAATGTAAACTATGATTTATTCTTAAAATATGGATCTGCAGATCCTAATGCAGCCAATTATGATGTTAGAAATACAGCATATCTTCTTACGTCTAATTTTGGAAGCACTCCATATAATCATGTTATAAAGCATAGATCAAGAGCAAGTTCAACTGCTGCTCAGGTTGTAGACGTAAAATTCTTAAGAACTGCCGAAGTATACCTTAACGTAGCAGAAGCTTATATGAAATCTACAGCGCCTAATCCGGCAAAAGCATTACAATATCTTAATACTTTAAGAGCCCAAAGATATGGTACAGCAACTTCACCTTATGTTCCGGGAACAGAAACAGGAACTGCGTTATTGGATGCGATTTATCATGAAAGAAGATTAGAGCTAGCCTTCGAAAACGACAGATTCTGGACGATCAAAAGACTTGGACAATCTGTGGTAAGATCAGACTATGGCTCCGCAGCGAATGGAGGAGGTGGTGATGCACCTACAGGAGCATTGAAAACGCTTCCGGCTGGTAATTTTAGATTTGTACTGCCGATTCCGCAGGATGCGATTAACTTAAATCCAAATCTGGTTCAGAACCCAGGATATTAATACACACACATTTCATATTAATCAAGCTCTGCTTTTGCAGGGCTTTTTTATAGTTTAAAAACAATAATACATGAATTTAAATAATTATGAAATTAGTGTAAACATTTGCGCAATTCGTGTTAAAACAAAATCAGACCTTCACAAACCTGCTTACAAACATAGAAGCTACCAATTGTCCTACAGCATTTAAAACTGTAGCCAGTGGATCGACCAGTGTTCCGATAATCATCACCGCAGGAATGGCTTCCTGTGGTAACTTGTAAACAGAAATCATCAGCATTTCCCCAATATAGCCGCCGTTTGGAATTCCTCCTGCGACGATGCTTACAAAAACTGTTATTCCCAAAGCTAAAAGTAAATTGGTAGGTTCAAAAAAGTCTCGTCCGATAATTAAGAAAGCCACATAAATTTTAATAATCGAAGACATTGAAGAACCGTTTTTATGCAAAGTCGTTCCAATCGGTATGACAATATTTGAGATCTGGCCGGGAATTCCGATTTTAGACGCTGCCAGTAAATTGGCGGGCATTGTTGCAAAGCTGCTGCATGTGCTTAAAGCTGTTAAAGTCGGAAAAATAGAGTTGGTCCAGAAATTTTTAACACCATTTTTACCTTTAGCCATAAAAGCATACAGAGAAAAAAATACTACGAAATAAATAATTCCTGCAATATAATACAATCCTAAAGGTTTAGCATAAAAACCAAAAAGCTGAGGTCCCAAAGTTGCTACCTGATAAGCAAAATAAGCTCCCAGCCCGATAGGTGCAAGCTTCATAATTAATAAAAGCAATTCTTTCATCACTTCATACCCTGATGCAATAAAAGCTCTGAACGAATGTCCTTTTTCTCCTGCTTTCCGGGCTGAAAAACCTGTCATAAAAGCAAAGATCAAAAGAGCCAGCATGTTTTGTCTTGAAAAAAGCTGAGTAAATTCACCTACTGTAAAAAAGCTTACAATTCTGTTACCCCAGCTTTCATTATTTGCCGTCTCATCAACCATTCCAGAGCTTCCTGAAACTCCCGAAACAGGAAATAAATAAACCGCAGAAATCGTAAAAACAGCTGCGGTTAAAATGAAAAAAAGAAAAGTTAATGCCATGGTCAGCATTATTTTCCCAAATTTCGATTGCTGCTCCAATGAAGCGATGGAATTGGATACTGCAAAAAAAACCAGCGGAACAACACTCACGAAAAGAAGATTAAGGAAAATATCACCTAATGGCTTCAAATAGCCTATAATATTTGGGAAAACAATTCCAATAATGCTTCCGATAGTAATGCCTAAGAGTAAGAATAAAATTCCGGAGTAGTTTTTCAATACTTCTTTCATGCGGTGCTTTTTAATCAAAGATAGGTTTATTTTTAACATTCCGTTATATTAATTTCATTCATAAAATCCTTAAATTTGAGTAAAAACGTTTCTATGGCTTATATAGATTACTATAAAATTTTAGGCGTAGACAAGAATGCAACGCAGGAAGATATCAAAAAAGCATATCGAAAACTGGCAAGAAAGCTGCATCCCGACTTAAATCCGGACGATAAGGAAGCAGAAAAAAAATTCAAAGAACTGAATGAAGCCAATGAAGTGCTCAGCAATGTTGAAAACCGCGCAAAGTATGATAAATATGGCGAACATTGGAAGCATGGAGAAGAATACGAAAAAGCACAGCAACAGCAGCAAAGACAGTATCAGAATCAGGGAGGAAATTTCGGAGGCGGATTTTCCGGTGCTGATTTTGGCGAAGGAGAGGATTTTTCGGATTTTTTCCAAAGTATGTTTGGCGGCGCAGGAGGTTTTGGAAGAAGCTCGCGGGGAAGTGCTTCAGGAAAATTTAAAGGACAGGATGTTAATGCAGAATTGAATTTAAGTTTAAAAGAAGCTTCAACAACACATCAGCAGACTTTTGAAATTAACGGAAAAAAAGTTAGAATCACAATTCCGGCAGGAGTTTATGACGGGCAGCAAATCAAGCTTAAAGGTCATGGGAACCCAGGTTTTAACGGAGGTCCTAATGGTGATTTATATATTACTTTTAATATTCCTGCAGATTCTGATTTTGAAAGGATTGGTGATGATTTAAAAATAAAAGTTACTATTGATCTTTACACGGCAGTGCTGGGTGGAGATGTAAAAGTGAATACGCTGAATGGAAGTGTTAACCTGAAAGTAAAACCCGAAACCCAAAACGGAATGACCGTAAGGCTGAAAGGCAAAGGTTTTCCTGTGTATAAAAAAGAGGGGCAGTTTGGAGATTTATTTGTGACCTACGAAGTAAAATTACCAACAAATCTTACCGAAAAGCAGAAAGAACTTTTTGAACAACTTAAAAATTCCTAAGCCATGAGTGAAAGAATATCGCGAGAAGAACTCGTAAAAATATATAATGTAGAAATCGCTTTTTTTGATGAATTGGTCAGTTCCGACCTGCTTCATATTCAGACTGAAAATGAGATTCATTATTTGATGTATGAAGATCTAGAGACCTTTGAAAAGCTGGCCAACTGGTATTACGACCTTGAAATCAACCTTCCGGGGCTGGAAGTGATTCATGATATGCTGAAGAAAATGGAAGTTTTAAAACAGAAAAACCGCGAACTGATGAATAAGCTTTCGGCAATCGGCGGGAAATACGAGGATTGACTTTTTAAGGCTTAGGGTTTAGGTTTTAAGGTTGGGGTTGTTGATTGAAAAAATTATCTTTGCAGACAGAATTAATAATTATGAATGAAGAAAAGGTAATTGTTCTAAGACCAGGAAGAAAGGACTTTGAAGAAATATATTTCAGCGGAAATCAAGGAAGTCTATTTTTTTCATCAGCGACGAGGGGAAAAACCATTACGACCATTGTTGTAGGCTTGATTTTACTGCTTGTATTCTTATTCGGAAACGATTTTACGAAGGAAAAAGCCGGGATTTTATATTTCGTAAGCTTTTTATTTTTGCTTTGTGCGGTCTTCCTTTCTGTAAGCATTAACAAAGTTTCGAGATGGAAAAAACACGTTAAAAGTTATTTAAACAAGCTCGAAAACTGCAATATCTACGAAATCAGATTTGATCAAAATTTTTTCACAGTTAACATCGATGGCGAAAAAGAAACCAGCGAATGGAAGGACTTCGAATATTTCGACAGCAATAATGAATTTATTACCGTGGAAGGAAAATACAGTTACATGTTTCCTAGAAAATCGATGAGTGAAAAAGATTACAGTATTTTAAAACAAGTTTTAAAGCAAAATATTAAAGAATAAAACAAAAACTCAGAGCAAAACACTCTGAGTTTTATTTTATAATAAAAAACTGATTAATCCAACCAACCCATTTCTTTCATCCAATCATCATTGTAAATCTTCCCAACGTATCTTGAACCGTGGTCGTGAAGCAAAACAACAATCACATTATCTTTTGTAAACTGATCTTTCATCTGAACCAGGGAAGCAATCGCACTTCCTGCAGAATACCCGCAGAAAATACCCTCTTCTTTGGCTAATTTTCTTGCATAAATCGCTCCGTCCTTATCCGTAACCTTTTCAAAATGATCAATCACAGACATATCATAATTTTCAGGAAGAATATCTTCTCCGATGCCTTCTGTGATATAAGTGTAGGCGTTTTCTAAATGAATTTCTCCAGTTTCATGGATTTCTTTTAAGATGGAACCATACGTATCAACACCAATTACCTTGATATTCTGATTTTTCTCTTTAAAGAATTTTCCGCAGCCGGTAATGGTGCCTCCCGTTCCGGCCCCGACTACAAAATGCGTCAATTTTCCTTCCGTTTGGTCCCATATTTCAGGAGCTGTAGACTCATAATGAGCTGCTCTGTTTGATAAATTATCATATTGATTTACGTACCATCCGTTTTCCGTTTCCTTGGCCAGTCTTTTGGAAACTGAATAATAAGAACGTGGATCAGTAGGCTTCACGTCTGTAGGACAAACAATTACTTCAGCACCTACTGCACGAAGAATATCACATTTTTCTTTTGACTGTTTAGAGTTGGTTACAAAAATACATTTGTACCCTTTGATGATCGCGGCAAGAGCCAGTCCCATCCCTGTATTTCCGGAAGTTCCTTCAATGATCGTTCCTCCGGGTTTTAATCTTCCATCTTTTTCAGCGTCTTCAATCATTTTCAGGGCCATTCTATCTTTCACAGAATTCCCGGGATTGAAAGTTTCCACCTTTGCCAAAACCAATGCCGGAAAATCATCACCTAAAACTTTATTAAGCTTTACCAATGGTGTATTTCCGATAGTTTCGAGGATGTTGTTTGCGTATTTCATAAATGTTTTTTAAAGCATTGGCAAAGATACGGCTTTCAAATAATTAATAATTAAAAATGAAGAATTAATAATATTTTCCCAAAAATCTCCAAACTCTCAACTCATAAACTCTGCAATATGATCAGGAGCTATTTCCCGCTTTCCATTACAATCTTTTTTTCAAAAAAGGATTTTCATTGCAATCGGGACTATGTATAATAATATTAATTAATTGAAAATCAGTATATTTGATTTTGTAAAAATTTTATTTTTGTATTATTATGTATTATTTTGAATGCTTGATTTTAAAGAAATGATTTTCTTTAATAATTTTCCCTACTTGTAATTATAGCATTGCTTTATAATATTTGAATAATAAAAATATTTTCATTTTTATAGATGGAATTTTGGGTATTTTGGGAACTATCCTTTATCCATAATACTTTCGGACATTTTTCTAAGGAATTTTGAGGGAATTTTGGGAATTTTCAATTCAAAAAGATTTTATTTTAAGAGAAATCTCCGCTAATCCATAGAAATATAAATTTTCACAATAATACAAGTGTGAATGCTTTATTTTAGAACATTCATTTCTTTGCAGTAACTTTATTTTCCCTAATAGGAGCTTAGAATCTACCTTTATTTTAAAATAAAAGAATATTTTCATTTTATAGGTGGTAATATTGGTGTTTTTAGCAGAATCTTTTATCCATAATACTTTCGAATCTTTTTTATTGGCATTTTCATGGCACTTTGATGGCATTTTCAATTAAAAAGATCTACATTGTGATAAGAAATCACCATCAATACTAACAAATATAAATAATAATTTTTCACGGATCTCCGAAAAGTACTAAATTTGGAGGATAAATTTTTACGATAATACAAGCGTAAGCTCTATCTTTTGGACAAAGAAAACTAGGAATCTTCTATAAAGACCAAAAATGATAGACTTACGTCCGTGCTCTATATGGGCGTGGACGGAGTCTTTCTGGTCTTTGGGTATCCTTAGTACCTCTTTGTCGGATTGGCTTTTGTCTCACGCTTTTTGCATTGTGGTAACCCTCTACTTTGGGACTGGTAGAATAACTTTTTAATAATGAAAAAAAGTATTTTACTCGGCTTTCTGGCCTCTACTTGCGGAATCCCGTAAGGAATTTTCAATCATAACAATTTACTTGCGTGTTAATTTGATCTATAAACAGCTCAAAACCGCCTTAATCAATTTAAAATTTAAAATCAATTCAAAAATTTATAAAAACATTATGAACACTAAAATTTATGCAATAGGCTTATTATTCATGGCCTTTACCTCACAGTTTCTATCGATTCAAAGAGCTGTATAAGCAAGTAGGTGAATTGGCATTACAGGAAATCTCCAGAAGAAAGCCTGTGTTAAAGAATCGTGTAGATGAAGCCATAGAAAAGGCTGTTGTTGAGATAGCCATTGAGAACCCTGCTTTAGGACAGCTTAGAGTAAGTAATGAGCTTAAAAAGAAAGGCTTGAGACACTACCAAAAATTAATTGTAGTGCTTATATTGTATGATCTGATTGCTCGTTGTTTTGATTAATTAAATGGTTTTTCAGATAACCTTTTTCATTTTCTTCTTTGGTAAATTTTTGATCATTATATTTACAATTAATATCAATTTTAAAAATTGAATTATGCACTATAATGAAAAACACCTTAAAAAACAAGCTATTGTTAATTGTTCCTTTTTATGGAAAGAAGATTTGGGTTCTAAAAAGGGAATAAAATCAGAAGATTTTTGCGTCAAAAAAATATTCTTTTGTTCTTTATGGATTATTTATAAAATATCCTTCATTAATTTTATGCTATTATCGATGCTTTTTTCTGCTCAGACAACTGAAGAGAGGAAAAAAATGGATGTTATTGATAATATCTTTAAAACAGACACCATAAAAGCATTTACAATAATTGAAGCATATCAAAAGTCTTCACAAATCCCAATGAGATATTGGTCGCAAATGACAGCTGCATATTACTATTGGGATCATACCCAATTTGCTAAAGCTAAAAAATTATATATAAATATTCTCTCAGAAGTTGTAAAAAATAAATTTTTTTTTGAAGAAAAAAGTTTCACCGATATTATGACGGGGGCTGTTGGTAAGCTTTTTTATATCGAAAAAGCATTAGGGAATTATAATCAGGCACTTTACTACGCTGAAAAGTATAAGAATTATTTACCCCCGGAATTGTATAACTTTCTTTACAGCATTATACGGATTGACTTTGGAGATTACGAGCTGGGAATAAAAAATTTAAAAGAAGATATTGTTTCCGGCTATTATGCCAAGCATGATTATCGCCCGAATGATATTTTGTCAAAGCAGATTCTGGCCAGTCGTTATAATGTCATTGGAGATAGCTATCAGAAATGGTATATAAAATCCAGAAAGCCAGGTTTTCTTGATTCTGCTGATCATTATTATCAGAAAGCCACTGTTCTCATGGTCTCCAATAATTTTATGCCTGAATATACCAATGCATTGTATGTAATGAGGAAGGCTAAAATTTGTGCTTTGAAAAACGATTACAAAAATGCATTAGGATATTATAAGCAAAGAAAATATTATCCTATTATTAAAGAAAAACCAAGAACAGAACAGGTTTTTGATTTAGGAACTGCAGATTGTTATTTGCATCTCAATGAAATAGATTCTTCTATTGTCTATGCTCAAAGATATTTGATGTCCTATGATAAAATAGAAACTTCCAAAGAAGCACTTCTTATGGCCTACCATATCCTGTCAGAATGTTACGCCAATAAAAAGAAAAACGACAGTGCTTATTTTTATGCTAAAAAGTGTACCGATTTAATTACAGATCTGGAAAAAAATCATCTATCTGCCAAGGAATTTATTCATGATTATGATGTGAATTCTATTGCCGAATCTTCAGGAAAAACGATAAAAAAAATACGGAACAGGCAAGTTTTTTTGATTGGCTTAATGATCATAGTTCTTATTGCATTCTGTATGTATTTAATCCGTATAAAGCAGACCAACAAAGAAAAGCACAAAATATTTTTATCTATTATTTCTGAACTGAAATCAAAAGATAAAGAAATATCTCTGGTGAAAGAGCCGGAACTTTTTTCTGAAAGATCTTTTTCAATAGATGAAGAGCAAATGGAAAAAATATCTTCTGGTCTTATGAAAATGGAAAATAGGTTACTTTTTTTAAAACCTGAATTTAAGCTGGCTTTTGTTGCCAAAAAACTTAATACGAATACCGCTTATCTTTCCCAATATTTTAATCAGTACAAAGAACAAAATTTCTCCGGATATGTTCAGGAACTAAGAATAAACTATGTCTTACTCAGGTTAAAAGAGGATACAACTTTCAGAAAATATACTTTACAGGCTATTGCTGAAGAAATAGGATATAAAGATGCAACCACATTCACCAGGCTTTTTAAAAAACGGACCGGCATTACTCCCAGCTATTATATTAAGCAACTGAATGAAGCAGTTTAAATCAGAATAAATTGCTTTTACCAGAAAAAAACAGTACCCGGTAGAATGCCAGGTACTGTTAAATATTAAAAATAATTAAGTTTATTGTTTGATAATTTTTACCATAGCTTCAGAATCATTGATTCTTACTAAATATGCTCCGGAAGACAACGAAGAAACGGCGGTCTGTTTGTTATCAAACTTTCCTGTTTTTACTAATTGCCCGGACATATTGTAGATTTGATAGTAATACTCCTTGTTATCTTTAGCATCAATGTATAATACATCGTTTACAGGATTAGGATATAGTACCAAATTGTTTGATTTTACTTTTTGCCCTACCTCTTTTTCCGCAAAAATAGTGGTCGCCTGTTTTCCGGAGTTAGATGTTACTGGAATGGCTTCAGGATCGTATCTTCCTATTTCGTTGCCATTGGCATCATATTGTATTTTTGCACAACGGCAGGACATGGCTGCTTGGGGGTAAACACCCGTTCCAGAGGAGAGTTTCCCTATTGCATTAGCAGTTGGCGATTGAATTGTAAATGCTATTGCCCATCCTGAGTTTGAATCACCTAATGATGAAGACCAAAGTCCTGTAGAATTGACAAATGATGGAGTCGAATTATCTGGCGCAGCAATCGATCTTGTTATCCACCCATTACCTCCTAAAGCTCCTCGAATTCCACTGGTTGGGATATTTCCAATATTATATTTTGATCCATTAAATCCAAATACCCAACCCCAATAAGTATTAAAATATTGATTAGTTGTTATTGATGTGTCAAAATTAGAGTATGAAACATTACTTGAGTTCGCTAACATAAAACCAGGGTATTTATATTCACTTAGGGTGTTATTATTTACTCCGCCCTTTAGATCAGCTATTGCATTCTGTCTAATCCCATAAAGATCATAATCTGTAACATTTGACAACCCTTTGTTATAGAACCAAGGTGATGAACCTTTATAAAATTCGAATACCGAAGCCATAGAAGTATCAGGAATTCTATAACCTTTTGGACAAGGGTCAAAAGGAGATTTTTCTATATTATGTCCCCATCTTTCAGGCATCACTTCTCTTTCATCAGAAATCCAATCTTTAACCTGTTGATTGGCAACTGTTCTATTTCTTGTTGAATAATTAGGTTGATTTTCACCATACACGATCTCTTGGAAATCAACCTCTGTTGGAGATTGTGACGGATTTATATCTACAGACCTATTATGAAATAAGAAGTAGAAAGGATTTTCGGCAGAATATTTTAAAATTTTTCTAACTTTTTCACTATGTATATCATTGGTAAGAAGACCCGCTTCTTGTTTATATGTATTATACTCTCTTGAATATCCTGTACTATCAGTGGATCTAAAAATGGCATCTGTTAGTCCGGAAGAATACTTTGAATTATCAATTGTTCCGTCAGTATTTAGTGCATAAATTTGACTATATACCTGATAAGATGGACTAGAATAAATAATATTAGGTGCAGATGTACATGATGAACATCTGTACAAAGTTCCTCCATTGAAGTAAAAAGTTGGTAAAGGATCTTTTCTTCCCCATTGATAATGTAGCCCTCCTGCAAAATGGGTTTTAATATTTGATTCTGATCTATTAGGGGTATCTATGTCTAAAGGTAAGTTTTCTAAAGCTCCTAAATCTCTATCCATAAAAATTGTTTTCATTGGAGGCACACTGCTTTTAGTTGGATTAATAATATGTCCGCTGGTATTCGGTGCGATCATTCCATTATCTTCTAGCGTAGAGTTTTTCTCTTCTGTCTTATACTCGGGCAGATCACTAATTGCAGATCTTGGTACCCAAATATGCCAACTCCAAACTATTGGATCTTGCAGTTTTCCATTAAACCATTGTCCCGAATTTCCTCTGTGAAAGGCTACTACTGCATTACCTATAACATTAGGGGCGAGAGTTACTCGCAATTCACTATTTTCATCAATGTTATTAGGATCTGGATAGATTTCCATCTTAGTAATCAGAGTTTTGTCTGTAGTCCATACAACACTTGGTGTATTTTTTATCCCTATTCTAAAAGCATGATTATTGCTTAAGTATAGCATATCCATTGCAATCGCTTTTTTAAGCTTTATTTTAACAATTCTATCATCTGCATTACTTGTATTTGTATATGACACATAACTGTTAGGCTCTTTGGCCCATTCTCTTAATATAGCAACATTTGTAACGGTATTATTACCCTCAAGATACCTATTATCAAATGCGGTTCCATTATCAATGTATTTTAAGTTTGGATCAGTAATACATCTACACGGACCTGCTCCTTTGGTAGAACTGGTTTCAACAGTTGAAATATAGTATTTACCTGTTAAACCAACATGATTAGATGAATTTTCTCGGAAATGCTCTGTAACAAATCTAAATCCTTTAATTCCATTATAAGGCGAATAGGTAGCAGTAGGTAAGTCACCAGTAGATCGCCAATTAATGTAACTCAAATATCTTTTATTTAAATCATGTGTATTATAATCTACCTTTTCGTATGGTCCCATAAAAACATATGCTCCAGTAATTGGTATTAATCCTAAATTTCTATCAAGGTCAGGATTATTTTGATTTACTTGTCCAGTGAAGTCAATTCCTAATTGCGGATAAACCCTTACATCTTTTAATAATGAATTTTCATCTGTGTATGTAAAGTAACTAACACCGTCATTAATACCACTATTTAACCTTCCCCATGGACTGTGATTATTATTAGTCGTGGCGCCTCCATAATGAGATGGAATTCTCCAACCATTAGGACAGGGGTCGTAAGGGGATTTAAGTTCATATGATTTACTGTCATTTGCAATATTAATATCTTCTGCACTAGCATTAGAATATTTACCCTTTCTATTATCCGACCATAAATCCCATGAGATTCTATCATAGATATCTATTCCATTAACCTTGTATTCCTTTTCGGAAAACCATGTTCCATAGTCTACACCATCATATCCATTCCAACCTTCATAAGAGATAATCTTTAATGGATTATTAATAGAATATCTTATGTTATTAGACACAATATTATGTCCAGCTATTTCATTTCTAAATATCCAACCCATTTTTCTATTATTGTCTGTATAATCCAATCTAATAAAGTCTGTACTTTTATAACTACCTGCTTTACCATATATAATATAATTACTAGCATCTTTGTATGTGAGTGGTGGTATAGGGTCTTTTCTACCCCATTGGTACATTAACCCTGATGAATGATTTGATTCATTTCCAAGGAAATTATAGCTTGTGGCTCCTAAATTCCTATTCATCCATTGAAAAGAAAATGGAATGCCATTGTTTACTATTTGATCAAAAGGGGTGTTGTTGATATCAGTTTCATAACCTTGTTTAAATTTAGAGCCTCCTGCTATAGGATTATCTGTAACCCAAATATGCCAACTCCATTTCACTTCATATTCATTAGTTTGAGTATTTAAAGCATTTAAAGAAATTAAAGCATTCCCTTTTCCTTTTGTCAAATCTATAGGAACTTCTATTTCTGCATCTTCACCAACTCCACTGACAACTAACTCATAATCAGTTGTTGACATGATTAAACCAGACACATCTTCCCAATAGACATAAGCTTTTACAATTGTTGAAATAGGATTATTAAGAGAGAAATCAGGATTAGAGTTATCTTTCCACATAGCATATGCTTTCTTTACGGGAATTCTTAATCCTTTTTTATTTTTATCTCTTTCAATATCAAAAATATAACTATTAGGAGCCAAGGTCCAATCTAAGGTTTGTGTAACGATTATCGTTCCGTTTGCTGTTGCAGTCCCGCAGTCTCCGGTAGCTGTGATGCTATAATTGTAGGTTCCAGCTGTAGTTGGCGTTCCATTTATCTTTACTTCGTTATTTGTTGTAAAAGTATGGGTTACACCTGCGGGTAGTGAAGACACCGTTACGTTTGTTGTTCCTGTTAAAGAATATTTGATCTCTGTAAGGGGGCTATTAACCTCAACATTTTGAGTTGCATTATTAGAATTAAGTGTTACTGATGCATTTGGGTTAACAACAGCTGTTATTTTCGCTCTGGGGCTCTCACATCCATTTATAACCTGGCTAACCCAATAATCTGTACTTCCTGGAATATCCGTGAATGGAATAAAGGCATTAGTGCTTCCAGTTCCACCCGTAGCGGTAGTATACCACAATAACCCTGTTCCTGTTGCAGAAAGTGGAGATGCAGCAGCGTTCTGACAATATATAACAGGACTGTTTACCTGCGGAGCCGGAGTACTACAGTTTTGTGGCGTATACTTCACCAGACTATGCACATTCAAAGAATTAGTTGCTATAGAACTATTTGTATATAATTTTACTTTAATCATATACGTTCCTGGAGTCAAAGGTGTATCAATTACCTCAGGGCTTCTGGAATTTAGCCATCCTTTAGCTCCATCGCTCATCCAGGTAGTTTGTGTAATGAGTGCTTCTGTATTGGGAGTTATATCTGTTCTTACAAGGTAAGTCCAGTTTCTTACAAAACTTAATGACCTGAGATTAAGCTTTGCATCAGTTACTCCAGTCGGGATTGTAAAACTTTTACTGTAGTAATAGTAATAACCATCACCTTCAAAACCTTTCCCATCAACATCTGTGATCCACCTGCTCTGAAGTGTGCCTCCTGTGATTCCTAAAGTAGGATTAGACCATCCGGTGTAAGTATGCCTCGTTCTGGTGGTAACCGGAGTTGTTTCTCCGGGCCTTACTACTGACCAATCGCTATCCGGTACAGAAACACCATTAGTTACATCCGGTGGTGGAGCACTCATTAAAGTACCGTCATCGTTTTTCCCGGTACTTAAATCAATTGTTACTGTTTGGGAATGTATCAACCCAAACAACAACAATAAAAAAGGTAAAATTGATTTAAATTTCATCTTATTTTTTTTATTTTCCTACTCTAACGGCTTTTCGGATTCCGCCATTTGTTATCATGAGTCTCAAAACTAATGATAATTAGAAATAATAATTAGCAAGTCGTTTTGGTTTTTTATAAAAAACCAAATATTGAAAAAAATTATAAGTAATTAAAACTTAAGCAATAAAATAATTAAAATAACCCGTAGTGCATTATGAATAAAAAGGAAAAAGTTGTTCATTTGATTGAAAATCAGTAAATTGTTTTTACCACAAAACATTTACAATGAACAACTTAGGTGCAAATTACGAAAGAATTTTGGAAGTTTTGAAAAAAATATCAAATGAAAGGCTTTTGTCTTATCAAAGACGGACTCCTAAAATGAAGGATTTAGAATTAATAAGCCTGGCTTTGACAGCTGAATATATGGGAATTGACAGTGAAAATCATTTGTTCCGGCAGCTTCCTGATTTTTTGGAAGAGAAAATATGGATATGCAAATAAAATTTCCAGTTAGAGTTAAGCTACATTTTTGTAAATTTTGTTTTGATTGTTAAATTCTTCTATTGTTTGATAATTCAGGG
>NZ_FTMM01000027.1 GCF_900156075.1 Chryseobacterium sp. RU37D
TACTGATGAGTTCCAGATTATTAGTTTTTTAAATTGCAATCCAAAATTGCTAATTTTCTTGGAACTTTTTTGTCTAAATAAGTTTAAACAACTTCATAGATAAAATTATGACTCAATAAACTCCAATAGATCTTTATTAATCGTCCGATGTTCAGTAGTAGGCATTCCCGTGAGGAAATCCCGGATAAGTAATCAGTTTACCGTTTTTCAATAGTTTAGCTGATTTTATCGCTGAATTTTCAATAGTAACGATATCTTGTCGTCTTCACCATGAAGAAAGTAATACAGGAATATCTACGGTTTTTAAATCTTCAGTAAAACTTTTTCTGAGAAAGCCTTGATTCCGTCATAAAAACCACAATTCCTCCATCATTCCCTGTCTCCACCAGTTGGTCTGTACACCTTGCTTCACTACTGCACCTTCTCTGTTGTAGCCGTAGAAAGGAAAAGAATTTGCTCCTTTAGAAGCAGAATCTGTGTAGAAATAGGAATAAATTCATAAATCAATCCGTAGGATTGGTATCTGGAAACCGACAATATTTCTGAGATAAAGGCTGTCTAAAAAGTACGCCCTGTCTCGGACTCCTTTAGGAGATTCTCAGAGCATCAGTTTACCTTTTGAGACAGCCTATAAACATTTTCCAAATATGATTTCTAAACAGATAAAACGCTATAGAGTTTTATAACTTTTATTTTAAACAACTTCAAAGTTAAAAACAAAAAAACCTCAAAAATAATTTGAGGTTTTGATATTGTGAAATCAGATCCGAAGATCCAGCTGTTGATTATTTAGCAGCTTTTTTAGGACTCATCATCATAATCATCCTTTTTCCTTCAAGCTTCGGAAGCTGATCTACTTTTCCCACATGCTCCAGTTCCTGAGCAAGTTTCAGAAGCAAAATCTCTCCCTGATCTTTAAAGATAATCGAACGTCCTTTAAAAAATACGTAGGTCTTCAGTTTTGAACCTTCTTCAAGGAACTTTTCAGCATGTTTTTTCTTAAACTCGTAGTCGTGCTCATCGGTCTGAGGCCCGAAACGGATCTCTTTCACGACTACTTTCACCTGCTTAGCTTTAAGTTCTTTCTGTTTTTTCTTTTGCTCGTATAAGAACTTTTTATAGTCCAAAATCCTAGCAATAAACGGTTCAGCCTTGTCGGAAATTACTACAAGATCCAATTCCTGCTCCTGCGCAATCTGTCTTGCTTTGTCAGTAGGATAAATTCCCGGCTCTACGTTATCGCCCACCAAACGAAGCTCTCTCACACGAATTTTATCGTTGATCAAGTGTGCGTCCTCCTGTTGCGGACGTCTCTGTGGGCCCCTGTTGTTAAATCTTTGTGCTATTGTATTATAATTTTATTGGTTAATTTTTCATTTAATTAAAAGATTGAAAATTACTGATGTATACTAATCTTTTAATCATTACATTTAAATCTTTTAATGATTTTTATATCGCTGCCTCTTTTTTGAAAAAAGCTGCAAAATCTTCAAGGCTCATTGCTCCAAGATCGCCTTCACCACGTCTTCGTACAGAAATTGTGCCATACTTTTCTTCATTTTCTCCTACTACAAGCATGAATGGAATTTTATTTAATTCCGCATCACGGATTTTCTTTCCGGTTTTTTCGTTTCTGTCGTCAATCCGACCGCTAATATCGTAATTTTCTAAAAATTGTGAAACTTTTTTAGCATAATCTACATATTTTTCGCTGATCGGAAGGATGATAAACTGATCGGGGCTCAGCCATAACGGGAAATCTCCAGCTGTATTTTC
This sequence comes from Chryseobacterium sp. RU37D, assembly GCF_900156075.1. Taxonomy (GTDB): domain Bacteria; phylum Bacteroidota; class Bacteroidia; order Flavobacteriales; family Weeksellaceae; genus Chryseobacterium. The sequence continues at coordinate 1,777 of NZ_FTMM01000027.1, forward strand.
AAGCAAAATAGCAATGAAACGCTCCATAGAACCAAACGGCGCTCTGTGGATCATTACCGGCCTGTGTTTTTCGTTATCGTTTCCGATATAGTGAAGATCAAATCTTTCCGGTAAGTTATAATCAACCTGGATGGTTCCAAGCTGCCACTTTCTGCCTAATGCATCTTTCACCATGAAATCTAGTTTCGGACCATAAAATGCGGCTTCACCATATTCAACAACCGTTGTCAGATTTTTGTTTTTTGCTGCTGTGATGATCGCATTTTCTGCTTTTTCCCAGTTTTCATCAGAACCTATATATTTTTCTCTGTTATCAGGATCTCTTAATGATACCTGAGTCACAAAATCTTCGAAGCCTAATGATCTGAAAACGTATAATACCAAATCGATTACTGCTTCAAATTCTCCTAAAAGCTGATCAGGAGTACAGAAAAGGTGAGCATCATCCTGGGTAAACCCACGAACCCTTGTCAGCCCATGAAGCTCTCCACTTTGTTCATATCTGTAAACGGTACCGAATTCTGCATATCTTTTTGGTAAATCTCTGTAGCTCCATTGTGAAGTTTTGTAGATTTCACAGTGGTGAGGGCAGTTCATCGGCTTTAGCATAAATTCTTCTCCTTCATTTGGAGTTTTGATCGGCTGGAAGCTGTCTGCTCCATATTTATCCCAGTGTCCTGAAGTTACATATAATTCTTTTGCCCCGATATGTGGTGACATTACAAATTCGTAACCTCCCTTTTTCTGAGCTGCGGAAAGGAAATTTTCCAATTTTCTTCTTAAAGCTGTACCTTTTGGCAACCATAACGGTAAACCGGCACCTACTTTTTCAGAGAACGCAAAAATTCCAAGTTCTTTACCTAGTTTTCTGTGGTCTCTTCTTTTTGCTTCTTCTAATCTTTCAAGATATTCCGTAAGGTCTTTCTGCTTAGGAAAAGAAATACCGTAAACTCTTGTTAACTGAGGATTTTTTTCATTCCCTCTCCAGTATGCTCCAGCTGCATTCAAAATCTTGACTGCTTTTACAATACTTGTATTCGGGATGTGCCCTCCACGACAAAGGTCTGTAAAATCATCATGTGTCACAAAAGTGATCTCCCCATCATTAAGGTTAGAAATCAATTCTACTTTATATGGATTATCTGCATATACTTTTAGCGCCTCTTCTTTAGAAACAGGATATAATGAGAATGTTGAGCTTTTTTTAGCATTTTCCAATACTTTTTTCTCAATTTTCTCGAAGTCTTTTTCGGATAAATTTTCGTCGCCGAAATCTACATCATAATAGAACCCGCTTTCAATGGCCGGGCCAATTGTCAACTTAGCATTAGGATAAAATTCAAGGATAGCCTGCGCCAGAAGGTGGGCAGAAGAATGCCAGAACGCTTTCTTTCCAAGATCATCATTCCAGGTCAGTAGTTGTACCGTAGAATCCGTGGTGATAGGCGTGGTCGTCTCTACTTGTTTGTCATTAACAATTGCGGAAATGGTATTTCTAGCCAATCCCTCGCTTATAGATTTTGCCACATCTAGCGGAGTAACTCCCGCCTCGAATTCTTTGACACTATTGTCTGGAAGTGTAATTTTTATCATTGTTTACTAAGAAATTTTAAGATGCAAAAATACGGAATTTTTATCTCTTTGAGAAATTGTTGCATGATTATTCATGAAATTTTAACGATAAATCTTACCAATATATGGTTATGGGCTTAAAACTTTAAAATACTGTTGAAAAAGTATAACTTCAATTCTAACCGTTTCGACGCTCGCTTCGCTCGCGCTTCTTATTTTATAAAGAAAGGTCGCGAGCGAAGCGAGCGTCGAAAAAGTTGGTATTAGCGATATAATTAAATAAAAAAATACTAAGCTTTCACTTAGTATTTTCTGTATTATCGGTTTTTCCTGTTTTGTGGTTTTTTGAAGATTTTTGAACATCTTCTTTATCAATATCAGGTGGGTTAGTTTTTTCCGAAGCGGCCGGAATACCCCGAAAATCTTGATTCTGCTCTTTAGTTTCTGCAGCATTTGCAGATTCTTTCTTTTTGTCATTCCCTTTTGAATTCATAGCATTGAAGTTTAAGGTTTAAAGTTTCAAGCTAAGGTTCAGCATTAATTAGGTTAAAGTCCTAAAATCCCGAGCTTGCCTGTCTGGTCTTCAATTTTATAATTCAAAGCCTTTGCCAAAACGAAAATATTATTAAGATTTTCCATTAATTGTTTACGTCCTTCGGTTCGAAGCTGATTTTCATTAACAGATTTAATTGCCGTTTCTTTTGCTTTCTGGGTTACGTTTTTAATATCTTTTTCAGAAATCCTGTTAAAAAATGAATCGTCCAGCGACTGAATTTCAACGCTTGGGGTAATTCTTACGTCTGCATCGGGAAGCTCTTTAATAATCAATTTTTTGTTGATAGAATCTACTTCAAGCTTCATTTTATTAAGATCATAAGAAACCTGTGCATTGGTTTTTGTGTATGTAATAATACCATTGCTGGTCATTTCTTTACCTAAAAATTCGTAGCTCATTTTGGTTTTCTGCATAGAGGAAGAATTCTGTTCCAACACCACCATTTTATTCATTTTTGAAATCTGGTTGGTAAGAATATAATAATCCGACTGCTCCGTCTTTTTATTAGGATTAAAACACGTCCTAAAACTGAAAAACAGAATGGTCATTAAAACAATCCCGCTCAGAAACGGTATTATGATTCTGATATTTCTCAAATCTTACTTCTTAAAAATTTCTTGGATCACAGAAGAGTCATCCTTTTTCAAGATTTCAACCAAATCTCTTTCAATATAGCCTGTGCTAGGCATTTCTACGATTCTTCCGATTTCTTTTCCGTATTTTTGAACGATAATGGTAGGCACTTTCTGGATATTATATAGTCCTTCATCACCGTTTGGAGATTCTTTTTTACGGTTTAAGGCAATAACGGTTAATTTATTATCCGGAAATTTCAATTCTTCTAAAATTTTCATCAGCCTCGGAAAATCCCTGTGACTGTCTTCACACCAGGTTCCCATAAAAACCAGAATATTATATGTATTGACCTTCTGTTTTCTCAGCTGGTCTACCGCCTTTTGATCTATTGCATATTCATCATGCTCCTTCACATACCAATCTGCGTAAGGTGCTTTTAAAAACTGCTCTTTCAGCTGGTTTCCCAAAAGCATTTTACCGTCATTCGTAGTTTCAACTTCGCGGTTTACCACTACTTTTTGAGCGTTGATATGCTGTGCATTAAAAGCCATACAGGAAACAACAGCGATATTTGTAATAAATTTTTTCATACTATTTTTCAATAATTGTCTTCAAATCAGCAGGAGAGTAGTATTTGTTTTTCAAGACTTTATGATCTGCCTTTCTGTAAACATTATACTTTTCGCCTGATTTTTCATAGAACGATTCTACGTCTTTTGCTTTATAAAATTCAACGGTTTCCTGTGCCTGTTCTTCATTATCGCAAGCTTTCGACATATTGGAACGCTGAACTTCGTTGAATAGCTCTACAAATTTACTGCCAAGTCCGAATTCCAGAACCGCACCGCTTAAAACATACTGTAAATCGCAAAGAGCATCTGCAATTTCTACAATATTATTATCGCCGATTGCATGCTTTAGTTCATTTAATTCTTCCTGTAAAAGCTCAACTCTAAGATTACATCTTTCCTTGGAAGGAATCTGCGGAGTATCCAGAATAGGGGCTTTGAAAGTGGTGTGGAATTCTGCTACCTGGTTCAGACTGTCAATTTTATCCATGAATATTTTTATTTAAGGCAAATATAATGATTGGTTAAGAAAAGAGCAAAGATACGAGATACGAGTTTCGAGTTTTTGAATGTGTTTTAAATCCCGGAACACGAAACTCGGAATTCAAAACAAAAAAGACTATCCGTTTCCGGACAGCCTTTATCTCAAAGTTTAATTGAGTCAAGCAATTAGTTTTTAATGAATCTCTTAGTGATTTCTCCTACTTGGATCATGTAAGCCCCTTTGATAAGGTGACTTACTTTCACTGAGCCTCTTTCGAGTTTTCCTGAATTGATTAGTTTTCCACCCATGTCAAAGATTTTGTAATCTTCAGACGTCGTATTTGAAACATTTAAAATGTCTCTGACAGGATTTGGATATAATTTAATATCTGTCATTAAATCTTTTGTATCAAGAATTTCTCCCCTTCCTGAAGAAACAATATTTAAAGTATAATCTTCTACCTGGCCGTAAGTATAAGATCCGCAGGAAGATGTAGGTACAGAGCTGTACTTCATCATCACTCTCATTCTCGTGGTTCCAAGAGCTGCTGATGCCGGAATGGTGATAGGGCCTGTAGCCGGGCTTGTTGTAGAACCTGCTTTAGACCATGCCAATTCTCCGCTGTCTATAAAGTCTCCGTCCTTGTTATAATCGATGTAAACAGCATAAGCCTCATTGTACACTGTAGATGTCCAAACCGGAGTCACGGAAATGGTATAAGCAGAACCTCTTGTAACATTGGTAGATACAGAAGTGAAATCTTCGTAACCTGCAGTTCCTGCTGAAGTATTGTTAATGGTTCCGAATTTTACGTTTCCTATTCTTTCATCAGCTGTATTGGCTGCAGAAGCCGAACAATACGTCACTGTGCTTCCTGCAAGAGTTGTTATGCTTACAATATTGCTTGAAGGAGAAATATTTCCGGCCGCATCTTTTGCTTTTACCGAGAAGATGTATGTAGTTGAAGGAGTAAGACTTGTTACGGTATAAGTCGTTGATGCTGTGGAACCGATCAATGAAGCTCCCTGATAAACATCATAACCTGTAACCGCTACATTATCTGTAGCATCAGACCATGAAAGGCTTGTGCTTGTGGAAGTTGTACCTGAGGCTGCCAATACAGGTGCTGTAGGAGCTATCGTATCTGTGCCACCTGAACCTGCATTTACAGTAATATTTGCATTATTCACATCAAAGAAAATATGATTTGAACCTTTTACCATGATTCTTCCTGTTGTAGTGGATGAATTAGGGATGGTAACCGCTTGGGAACCATCGTTCGGAGTTCCGGCCAATAGGGTAGTCCATGTATTTCCGCTGTCTGTAGACCAAAGAATGTCGACATTTGTTGCATTTACACCATTAGCTGTAGTTCCTGCTACGTTCCAAGTAACAGTTTGAGATGTTCCGCCGGTATAGGTCGTTGCAGAATTCTGTGAGCTTACACTGAATGGGCCTGCGGTTCCGTTTACGGTAATTACGGCATCATCAGAATTATTCCCTGAACCTCCGGCTCTATTGTCACGAACGGTAAACCTGAAATTATATGATCTTGCAACGTTTGATAAAGCCTCAACGGTGATTTCTGAACCTGCTGTAGTAGTGGCTCCTGCTAAAATAGAGGTCATTCTTGGGAAGTATCTCGTAGGTGTAGCCTGCGGTGTCCATGATCTGAAGGTAGGTCCAGAAGCTTTTGTAGCACTTGCTGCAGAGCTTGTTCCTGTCTGGGAAGAAGAAGCATTGTCCATTTGTTCCCAAATATAGGTTAAAGAATCTCCGTTGGCATCAGTTCCGGTTCCTGTTAACATAAATGGTGTGCCTTTCGGAATGGTATAATCTGAACCTGCATTTGCCGTTGGAACTGAATTTCCTGTGTTTGTGCTAACCGGGCAGGTTTTAGCTTTAATATTATTAGTGATTTGCTGTATACTGATCGCATGGAAAAATGCATCAGAATGTGGCTGGATATCCTGTGAAGTGATTCCTGCATAGCCCATGATTGTCGACCCTGATCCGGGCTCCATATTAGCACCAGTTCCTTCATTACTCATTGAGAAGGTATGATTTCCACCAAATTGATGCCCCATTTCGTGAGCTACATAATCGATGTCAAAATTATCTCCCGAGGGAATGGCATCTGCCGGAGAAGTATATCCGCTTCCTTTAGAACCGTTTGTACATACACAGCCAATACAGCCTGCGTTTCCGCCTCCTCCGGAAGCTCCGAATAAGTGACCTATATCATAATTTGCTTCACCGATGACAGAGGTTAAAGTTGATTGTAGCTGAGAATTCCAATTGTTCATCTGTGCTGCTGGAGAATAAGGATCTGAAGAAGCATTTGTGTAAATTACGGCATCATTGTTTGAGATTAAAACCATTCTTGCTGCAAAGTCTTTTTCAAACACTGCGTTTACACGGGTCATAGTATTGTTCATCGCGGCTAAAGCATTGGCTTTTGTTCCTCCGAAATAGGCTGTGTATTCTCCTGTACAGGAAAGCGCTAATCTGAATGTTCTTAATTTAGCATCATCTGCGTTTGGTCTTGCCACAACATTTGTGTTGGTAACACCTTTTTGAGCAACATCAATTACGGTACATTCAAATTTGTTGAGATCGTCTTTCTTATCAAATTTTTTGTAGACAACGTATGTTGAAAGATCTTTATTATAAGGCTCAATGAAAACTGCTGACTTGTCTCCATAAATTTTCATTGTTGAAAGGCCAAGTGGTGAAACACTGAAATAAATTGTCGAATTGGAATCATCTAAACCTTCGCCTACGTAAGACTTGATTTCGGGATATTTTGCTGCCAGCTGAGGATCAAAGTTAGAATTTTCTCTTACTTTAAAATCGTCCATTTTTCCTTCAGAATTAGGGAAGGAGATAATAACCTCTGATTTTTCCCCGGCTGCTAATCTTTTAGGAGCTTTTAACAAGGCATTTTTCAATCCGTTAATGTCCAGGCTATAGATCTTGGGATTGCTGATGCTTGTTTTGTTTTGAAAGATTTCTGAAGTTGTTTTTCCTGAGCTTTCAGACCAGAGACGATCGGTCTGCGCGAAAGAAATGCCCGATAGAAGAAGCATTCCAATCATCGATAATTGTTTTTTCATATTAAATTCTTTTTTGATTGTGGAATATCAAATCTAATAAAAATTTAACTGTCGAAAGAAAATTTTTTAATAAATTTTTAGAATTTAAGTTTAAAATATTATGTAATACATTAAATATAGTTAAAATTTTATTTCAAAAAAGAAAATAGCACTCGTAATTTTACGAGTGCTATTTTCTTATTAATGGTATAATTCTAAATTTCTAAAACTTGTCGTCGGCAGTCGGTCCGTACAGTCCCGGAACTTTATTTCCTGTTGATCTTAAATAAACTACCAACTCCCCTCTGTGATGATATAAATGGTTATACAAAAACGCACGAACTACCTGAATTTTTGGCATAGGAGGGAAGAGTGAATTTCCGTCCATTTCCATTTTCCATTCGTTCATCATGGTACTTTCGTCCCAATTTTCTAAAACTTCTTTTGCTTTGGCAACATTTTCTTCAAACTTAGCGACAATATTTTCTGCTTTAGAAATATCGCCTTTATCATATTTGTATGTTCCCATATCAAATACATCCTGATTGAAAGTTCCATCATACCAATTATAGACCTCTGCAATATGAGAAGCTAATTGAGCTGTTGTCCAGTTCTTTTCCGATGGTTTCCATTCTAAAACGTTGTCCGGAATTGCCTGTAAAAGTTTTCTGGTGCTTTCTGCCTCATGCAGAAATTCTCCTAATAGTGCCTGTTTAATCATTTGTTATATTTTTTGAAATAATTATTTTGTAATATCTCTACCTATTACCAATCTCTGGATCTCAGAAGTTCCTTCCCCGATTGTACATAGCTTAGAATCTCTGTAGAATTTTTCGGCAGGGAAGTCCTTTGTATATCCATAACCTCCAAAAATCTGAACTGCATTATTTGAAATCCTTACACAAGCTTCAGAAGCATATAGCTTGGCCATAGCGCCTTCTTTTGTCATTTTTTGTTTCGCATTTTTCAAAGTTGCGGCTCTTTGAATCAATAATTCTGCTGCATCAATTTCCGTTGCCATATCAGCTAACATGAAGTTGATTGCCTGGAATTCTGAAATTGATTTACCGAACTGATGTCTTTCTTTAGCATATTTTAAAGCTGCTTTATAAGCTCCTCTTGCTGTACCTAAACTTAATGCCGCAATAGAAATTCTACCTCCATCAAGGATTTTCATAGCTTGCTTGAAGCCTTCTCCCACCTCTCCTAACCTGTGAGAATCAGGAACGCGGACATTATCGAAAATCAACTCTGCTGTTTCGGAAGCTCTCATTCCCAATTTATTTTCCTTTTTACCGGAAGAAAAGCCAGGCATTCCTTTTTCTAAAACGAATGCTGTTGAATTGTTTTTTGCTCCTTTTTCACCTGTTCTGGTCATTACTACAGCAATATCTCCTGAAATAGCATGAGTAATGAAGTTTTTAGCCCCGTTGATGATCCACTCATCACCATCTTTCACGGCAGTTGTAGACATTCCTCCCGAGTCTGAACCAGTATTGTGCTCCGTAAGGCCCCATGCTCCGATTACTTTACCTGAAGCCAGCTGAGGAAGCCATTTATTTCTTTGTTCTTCGTTTCCGAATTCGTAAATATGGTTCGTACAAAGTGAATTGTGCGCTGCAACGGAAAGACCTATTGAAGGGTCTACTTGAGAAATCTCGTCAAGAATTGCAACATATTCATGATAACCAAGACCAGAACCTCCGTATTGCTCAGGAATAACGATTCCCATGAAGCCCATCTCGCCTAACTGATGAAACAGATCTTTTGGGAAAGTCTGACTTTCATCCCACTCCATAATATTTGGTCTAATATTCTTTTCAGCAAATTCTTTTGCTGTTTCCGCTATCATTTTAATATTGTCAATAATCTCTGTATTCATATAGATAAAATAGTTAGTTCCAAAGATAACCAAATTGATGGAACGTCCAAAAAAATAATTCAATCTATAGAAATTCAGTCACAAAACTTTAATTTTCAATTTTTTATATTATGAAATTTAATTTAAATTAATGAAAATTTCGGAAATTTGATTAGATTTATTTACTATTTTAGGGTCCAATTTTTAAAGTATGAAAAAACTTTTACTCCTGATAATTTTAATTTCGTTGCATTTCTCAGCCCAGATCCCTACCGGATATTATGATGGAACAGCAGGTTTGACGGGCTATACCTTAAAATCAAAACTTCATGACATTATTTCAGCGAAGAATATCAATTGGAATTATGGGGATCTTACTAATTATTACAATCAGACAGATTTAGATAAATATTACGATCACGATGTATCTAATACGACAATATTGCTGGATATTTATTCTGAAAACCCGGCCGGCCCCGATGCGTATGAGTATACATCTGCAAATTTAATAAGCTCTTCAGGTGGTGAGGGTATGGGATACAACAGAGAACACGCTGTTCCGCAAAGTACATTCAATAGCAATTACCCGATGTATTCTGATTTGCATTATGTTATTCCTACAGATGCCAGGATCAATCAGTTAAGGAATAATTATCCTTATGGAAAAGGAAATTCTACCATACATTATACTTTTACAAACTCTTCCAAAATTGCAAATAGCGCCATCCCCAGTTATGCCTATACCAACAGGGTATATGAGCCTGTTAATGAATTTAAAGGAGATATAGCCCGAATGCTGCTGTATTTTGTGGTGAGATATGAAGATAAACTACCGTCATTTAATTATTCCACCAACATTAATCCGGCAATGGACCGTTCTCCGCTTGATGGAACTGCTGAAAGAGCCTTTGATCCCGCATATATCACCATGCTTATTGAATGGCACGCTCAAGATCCTGTATCTCAGAGAGAAATTGACAGAAATAATGCGGTGTATGCTATTCAAAACAATAGAAATCCTTTTGTTGATAATCCTCAATGGGTAAATGCAATCTGGATTCAGACTCCAGATACTGTTATACCACAAGCTCCTTTAAATTTAATTTCTACCCAGACGGGAGCTTTTTATACAAATTTAGTATGGTCGCCAAGTACAAGCACAGACGTTATCGGATATAATGTTTATCAAAACGGCACATTGATAGCGACCACGAAATCAACATCGATTGTGATAGATCATTTGAATCCAGCCGCTTCGTATTCATTTACAGTAAAAGCTTATGATGCCGGTTATTTACAGTCCGCTGACAGTAATACCGTTACAGTTTCTACTTTAGCTTCTGATCCCAATTCAAAAGATCTTTTTATCGTCAAATATATTGAAGGTACAGGCAATAACAAAGCCCTGGAAATTGTAAATAAAACAGGACATGAAGTAGATCTGAATAATTACAGCATCAGGGTGCAATATTATAATAGTATAAATGATTCTTACTATTTTGGAAACAGCTTTGAACTGGAAGGAAAAATACCAAACAATGAGACTTTTGTAGTGCTTAATCCTAAATCTTCACTCTTATGTTATACCAATTCTAATGCTAAATTTCTTACAGCAGGAGAGGCCTTGACTTTTTCAGGAACACAATATGTTGAATTGGCATACAAATCTGCTACAGTAGATGCTGTCGGAAGTAAATTTGTCAGTAATTCAAATGGTGATGTTTCCCTTTACAGAAAAAATATCATAACTCAACCTAACACATCTTTTACTATCGGAGAATGGGATTCTTATTCAGCAAATTACTGTCAGAACCAGGGAACTCTTTCAGCTTCTGATATATTAGCCGAAAACAATGTTAAAATTTACCCTAATCCTGTACACGACGCTATTTTCGTGAGCGGGAAATTTGAAAATATAAAATCAGCTCAAGTTTTAGATTTTTCCGGGAAATTGATCTACTCTGAACAAAATCCATTTAAAAACAAAAAGAATATTTTAGTTCAACATCTTTCAGCAGGTTCCTATTTGTTGAGTCTGGACGGAAAGGTTTATCAGTTTGTAAAGAAATAATATCTTAAATTAACCTTGAAGATTTGGCGAAAAGAAATTCTTAAAAATAGCTGTTTTACAGTATTATCGATATAAGCAGATTCACTAATAATTAATATCCATAAGTGTTTCTGCTTATATCTTTTATTTATAAGTAATTATGCTTATATTTGTAGAATGATAGCGGTCATTACCGGAGATATTATAAATTCACAACACGCAGAAACAGAAGTTTGGATCACCAGACTTAAAAATCTTCTCGAAAATTGGGGAAGCGCTCCCGGTACATGGGAAATCTACAGGGGAGATGAATTTCAGCTAAAATGTACTATCGATGACGTTTTCTGGCGTTTCTTAGCCATAAAATCACTTATAAAAAGTCTGGAAAATCTAGATGTAAGAATAGCCATTGGTATTGGTGAGGAAAATTTTTCCTCCGAAAAAATTACGGAATCGAACGGAACGGCTTATGTACATTCCGGAAGATTATTGAATGATCTTAAAAGCGACGGACACACCGTTTCTATTAAAACATCCAACGATTCTGTAGACAGGGATTTGAATATTTTACTGAAATGGTCATCCAAAGATTTCGATAACTGGACGATGGCGACCGCGGAAATCATCCATGAAATGATCATGAATAAAGATATCACACAGGAAGATCTTGCGAAGAAGTTTGCCATCTCACAGTCCTCTGTAAGCCAGAGACTAAAGCGCGCAAACTATGAATTGATCGTAGAAACCAATCAATATTTTAGAAAGAAAATTTCAGAACTGTAAGCATGATTTTCATTAAACTCATATTGGCACATTTACTTGGAGATTTTATTCTTCAGCCAAATTCTTGGGTTGCAGAGAAAGAAAGCAAAAAACTGAAGAGCAAATATTTGTATCTTCATGTTCTGATTCACACCGCATTAAGTTTTATTTTCCTTTGGGATTTCGAACTTTGGTGGGTAGCTGCTTTGGTGGGAATTTCACACTTTATTATTGATGCTGCGAAACTTAGTTTTCAGACAATTAAAAATAAAAAGAACTGGTTTTTTATCGATCAGGCTTTACATATTGCAGTAATTGGGGGAGTTTCTCTTTATTTTAATGAATTTAATATTGAATTTTTAAAAGATCAGAGTTTCTTAAAAATATTAATGGCAGCTTTGTTTTTAACGACACCTGCTTCAATTTTTATTAAAATATTATTGTCTTCATGGACACCCGTTCCAGAGACAGCAACGAATATACAAACCGAATCTTTATCAAGTGCCGGAAAATATATTGGAATTTTAGAACGTTTACTGGTTTTCACTTTTATTATGGTGGATCACTGGGAAGGCGTAGGTTTTATGGTCGCGGCGAAATCCGTTTTCAGGTTCAGCGATCTTGCCCAGGCCAAGCAAAGGAAACTTACCGAATATGTATTGATCGGTACATTGTTGAGTTTTGGAATGGCGGTTTTAACAGGAATTTTAATTAAATAATATAAATCTAATAAAAGTAATTTTAGAAAATGGAAAAGTTAGAAATGTTGTACGAAGGTAAGGCAAAACAAGTATTTGCTACCGATAATCCTAACGAAGTAGTAGTACGTTTCAAAGACGATGCTACTGCATTTAATGCTCAGAAAAGAGGATCTGTTGATTTGAAAGGTGAAATGAACAACGCGATCACAACTCTTATTTTTGAATATTTAAATGAAAAAGGGATTAAAACTCATTTCATTAAACAATTAAACGAAAGAGAGCAATTGGTAAAAAAAGTATCAATTATTCCTTTGGAAATGGTGGTTAGAAACTATTCTGCAGGAAGCATGGCTCAGAGGTTAGGAGTGGAAGAAGGAATTAAATCTCCGGTTACCATTTTCGATATCTGCTACAAAAAGGACGAGTTGGGAGATCCGCTTATCAATGATCACCACGCTGTTTTCTTAGGTGCTGCAACTTACGAAGAGCTTGATGAAATGTATGAATTAACTTCAGACATCAACGAAATCTTAATCGATCTTTTCGACAAAATGAACATCATCCTGGTTGATTTCAAAATCGAATTAGGAAAAACTGCTGACGGTGAAATCATCCTTGCAGACGAAATTTCTCCTGATACTTGCAGACTTTGGGATAAAGATACCATGAAGAAGTTGGATAAAGACAGATTCAGAAGAGATCTTGGGGAAGTTACTGAAGCTTACGTGGAGATCTACAACAGACTGAAAACTGTACTTAATAAGTAAGATTTCAGATGTTAGACATCAGATGCTAGATTTTTAGCTCTGAAAATGATTTGTTATATAACAAAATTAAATTGAAGTTAGTTTTAGTCTAAAATCTGATATCTGACTTCTAATATCTATAATAGAAAAAATAGAAATGAAAAGTTTAGACATTCATAAAAGTGAATATTTAAAACAATTTGAAACTCAAACCTACGGAAGAAATCTTTTCAGAACGCAGGAAGAAGAGAGATTGGACGCTCCCAATGAAGAGTGCGGAATCTTCGGAATGTATTCTGATAACGATTTGGATACGTTTTCTCTTTCGCAGTTCGGGCTTTTTGCGTTACAGCACAGAGGCCAGGAAGCGTGTGGTATTTCTGTTCTTAAAGACGGAAAAATCACTAACATGAAAGATGAAGGTTTGGTTTTGGATGTTTATAAAGAGATCCAGGATCCTGAAACTTTTATGGGAAATTCTGCAATCGGACACACTCGTTATACGACTGCAGGAGATAAAAAGAAGTATAATTTCCAGCCATTTTTCGCGAAAAACGAATATGACCAGATTATCCTTTCAATAGCGCATAACGGTAATTTGACAAATGCAAAAGAGCTAAAGGCAGAACTGGAAGCTGAGGGCGTTGTTTTCAGGGCTACTTCCGATTCTGAAGTGATTTTGAGATTAATTCAGAAAAATCTTGATCTTGGCCTTCGTGGAGCTATTAAAGCAACGATGGAGAAAATCGAGGGAGCATATTCAGTGGTGGGAATGACGAGAAATAAATTCTTTGCATTCAGAGATTTCAACGGAATCAGACCTTTGGTTTTGGGAGCAATCAACGAAAATTCTTACGTTGTAGCTTCGGAATCCGTAGCTTTGGATGCCGTTGGCGCTCAATACGTTAGGGATATTTTACCGGGAGAAATCATTTATACCAATGAAAATGAGCCCGGAAAGCTTCACTCCTATATGGTGGATGAGGAAAAAGGTAAGCAAAGGATCTGTTCTTTCGAATATATTTATTTTGCAAGACCTGACTCATCTTTAGAAAATATCAATGTGTATGAAATCAGAGAAAAATCTGGGGAAAAAATCTGGGAACAGGCTCCTGTGGAAGCAGATGTTGTAATTGGAGTTCCGGATTCCGGAGTTCCGGCTGCGATTGGTTTTTCTAAAGCTTCAGGAATTCCTTTCCGTCCGGTTTTGATTAAAAACAGATACATCGGAAGATCTTTCATTGTACCAACTCAGGAAATGAGGGAAAGGGTAGTGAACCTTAAGTTGAACCCAATTATTTCTGAAATTAAAGATAAAAGAGTAGTAATCATCGACGATTCTATTGTTCGTGGAACGACTTCGAAAAGATTGGTTAAAATCCTGAAAGATGCAGGCGTGAAGGAAATTCATTTCAGAAGTGTTTCTCCGCCAATTATTGCGCCTTGTTATTTAGGAATTGATACTCCTTCAAAAGACGATTTAATTTCTGCAAATATGTCTACAGAAGAGCTTAGAGATTATTTAGGAGTTGATTCTTTAGAATTTTTAAGTGTAGAGAACTTAAAAGAAATTTTAGGATCATCTAACCACTGCTTCGGATGTTTTACAGAAGAATATCCTGTAGGAAAGGGTGAAGAAATTGAATTATTTAATTAAAAATCTGTTTAAATTTTGAAAAAAAAAGTTTAAACAAGTTTTAAATTTAAACACATAGACATAATAGTGAAAGGTCAGGTTTATAATAAGCCTGACCTTTTCATTGAAATTAAAATTGGTTATATTAAAATTTGTAGTTTAATCCTATTTGGAAAACGCGGTTGGTTTCTTTATCCTTCATATTTTCCGGCTTACCAGAGTTATTAGCCACGTGGGTAAGGCTGTTTACATATCTTGCATTAATACCTAAATTAGGTGTAAAATAGTATCCAAGTCCAAGCCCAAAGCCTAAATTCAGTTTTTTTACTCTGTCTTTTTCAAGATCACGGGAATAAGATTCCGTCTGGGTAGTTGTATTTCCTCCCACAGTAGTAGTGGTAATCATATCACCAGTATATTTACCATTAATAAAATAGCTTACTTCTGGACCTGCTTCGATATAGAAGTTGTCTGCAGGTTTCATGTGAAGCATTACGGGTACGGAAATATAATTCAGGCTATAATTTTCTTGTACTTTTACTGAAGTATTGTCTGGAAGATCTCTTTCTGTAAGGACACTTTTACTTCCTAATTGATTATATAAAACTTCCGGCTGGATTGCAAATTTTTCTGATAAAGGTATATTAACAAACACCCCTGCATTGAATCCTGGTCTAAGGTTTTTTGTGCTAAGCTGCTGCTCGCTGAACTGAGAAAAATTTACTCCACCTTTAATCCCGAATCTTATAGGCTCTTTTACTTTAGTCATTGGTGCTGCTGTTACATTCTTCGTTTCCTGAGCAAATACTAACGAGCCAGCGACCATAGCTAGTCCTAGAAATAACTTGTTCATAATTTATCTTTTAAAATTTTACTTTATTATTATCTGACATTCAATCAGACTTGGTTTGTTTTGCAAAATGCTTGCCAAATATTGATTTATCCTTTATTAATAAGCATTTACAGAAATTCACATTATTAAAAATAATAATTATAAAAACAAAATATATAAAATAAATTATCAGTAAATCAATTTTAAATTTATTTTATACATAAAATGCATTTAATCAAATAATGAAAATTATTAATTTTTTTTATAAACATGTTGCAGAAAAAATATATAAAAATCAGAGATTATGCTTGATTTTACATATTGATTAGCAAGAAATACTATTTTTTATATTACAATTTATAAAAACAATTAGTTTCTCTGCATTAAAATATGCCTATACTTACTACTCCCCGGATTTCATTAGACTAAAAAACCGGGCATGGAACCCGGTTTAAGATTAAAATATATTAAGTTCTTATTTAAATTTATAAGCTAAACCTAATTGGAATGCACCAGTTTTTACTTTATCTTCTGAATTATTTTTATAAATATTTGTAAGACCTCCCATGTATCTTAATGTAGCACCAAACTGTGGAGTAAAGTAATACCCGGCTCCGATTCCTATGCCCATGTTAAAACCATTTGTATATTGTTTAACATCACCATCAGTAACAATATTGTTATTACTTTCGCTTTTCAATTTATTCTTAGCGCTTACCAAGATTCCAAACTCAGGTCCTGCTTCTAAATAAAAGTTTGGAAGTACATTATATTGCAACATTACAGGAATTGTAATATAGTCCAAATTTTTAACGAATGAATATTTCTTTCCAAAAAGGGTCTGGCTAAATTTGCCTCCATATTGAGAATATAAAATTTCCGGTTGTACACTGAAAGATCCGGCTACAGGAATATTGGCAAATGCTCCGGCATTAAAACCTACTTTTCCGTCTCGATCTTCCATTCCTCCACCTTTCGACATAGCAGAAAAGTTAACGCCGGCTTTTACACCAAAAGTAACTGGTAATGTGGATGTTTTTTGTTGTGCAAATGTAAATGAACCAGCCATAACTGCTAATCCTAAAAAAAAATTTTTCATAATTTGTCTTTTAATTTATTTTTTTGTCTGTTTTAGAGATGGTATTTATAAATTGTTTACCATACAGAGACTGTTAATGGTTATAAAAAACCAGGCATAAGCCCGGCTAAAATTTTGTTTTATGAATGTATATGAAGTTATTATTTGAATTTATAAGCCAACCCAACCTGGAAGACATTATTTCTTACCGCATCACCAGAATTGTTCTTATAAGTATCCGTAAGACCTGCTACATATCTTGCAGTAATACCAAACTGAGGAGTAAAATAATATCCGGCTCCAATTCCTAAGCCCACGTTAAAGCCTTTTGTAAATTGCTTAACGTCACCATCAGTCACAATATTGTTGTTACTTTCACTTTTCAACTTGTTTTTAGCACCTACTAAAAACCCAAACTCCGGCCCTGCTTCTAAATAAAGGTTAGGAAGTGCATTATATTGAAGCATAACAGGAACAGCAATATAATCTAAATTTTTAGAGAAAGAATATTTTTTCCCAAAAAGAGTTTGGTCATACTTGCTTCCATATTGAGAATATAAAACTTCCGGCTGTACACTAAAAGAGCTTCCAACAGGAATATTAGCAAATACCCCGGCATTGAAGCCAACTTTTGAGCCTTGATCCTCCAATTCATTACTTTTTGATAAGGAAGAAACATTCATACCTGCTTTTACACCAAAGGTAACTGGTGATGCAGATTTATTCTGTTGAGCAAATGTAAATGAACCAGCGATAGCTGCCAATCCTAAAAATAATTTTTTCATAAAATGTTTTTACTATGATTAGATTTAATTTTAATTTGTCATTATTGTTATTGACTTTTTATTATTGTCAATACGCATGCCAAACAGGAAAAACATGATAAAACTCATAATAAAATAATATAAAACGATAAAAAATTATAAACTATTATAGTAATTTTATATTAAAAACAAAAACAATAAAACAAAATTTATGTATATTTTTAATTTATATAACTGTTATTATTTAAATTAATTCACAAAAAAAACCGGATTATGATTTAATCCGGCTAATTATTAATACTTTTTAAATTACTTTTAAAACTTATAAGCTAATCCAATTTGGAAAACATTGTTTTTGCCCTCTTCCTGAACACCATTTGACTTTTTGGTAATATCAACAACACCTGCTACGAATCTTGCGGTAACACCAAATCCGTCTACAATATAATATCCAGCCCCTAAACCAATACCAAAATCAAATCCTTTGACAAAATCTTTTGCATCTACAGAGACAGACTGATATTTAAATTTAGAGTTAACCAGGAAACTGAATTGTGGCCCAGCCTCCAAATACAAATTCGGTAATGCGTTATACTGGAACATTACTGGAACTGAAATATAATCAAGATTTATTTTAAGATCATTTACATCTTTTGCTTTTGAACCTACACCATTGTATAATACTTCAGGTTGTACTCCAAATTGTGACGACAAGGGAATATTTGCAAAAGCACCTCCATAAAAACCTGCTTTTGCTTTAGAATCTCCTCCTGTAGTACTTGAGATATTAAGACCAGCTTTCACACCAAATCTCACAGGTGAGGATGATTCTTTAGCTTTTTCCTGAGCGTAAGCTAATGAACTTAAAGAAATTGCAATTCCTAAAATTAATTTTTTCATAGTCATTTATTTAATATGAATGATTTTTTTAATTTGAAACTTCTAGAATGCAAATTTCTTGCCAAAATATTCTGTATTAATATAATTTTGTATAAAAAAAAACATTTCTTTATTGCATATACTATATATCATTCTTTATATTTTAGTTTTAAGCTAAAAAAATCAGGATTATAAATATAAACCTGATTTATTGAAATCAATTTCTGTTATTACTAACTTGTTTTAAATTTAAATGCCGGACCAAATTGATGTGGAAGTAGTTGTTATTGTCTTCATCTGTGCAAATACTAATAAATCTTTGGTAACTGCATATTACTAAAAGCTAAAATTTACTTTTTGATAACTTTTCTTTTATATTTTACTACTTGTCAGTTTTGCTTTCGACGGAGAATACCTTTCAAATTGTTTGCCAAAATAAAAATTTTGATGAAAAATAAAAACAAAATTAATTATTTTAACAAATTGTTTTAATTTACAGTTAACTGTTAATCAATAGCATAAAGCATAATTAAATAATTGTTTAGAAAAAATATAAATTGTAATTTTTTTTATTATAAATCTGAAATTAAATATAATTTTCTTTATGCATCATTCAGTTTTCTATAAAAATCCAAAGAAGCTTTTATATTTTTCTGGCTGCAACGATGATCAAATGCACAAGAGCCAATTCCTGACAGCAGAGAAAAATTAATTCTACTGTCTGTATTTTTCTTATCATTGACCAGCAAAGAGAAAATATCATCATCCTTAAAATCACTAATATCTAGGTAAGGATAATACTTTTGAAGGCTTTCGATAATCAGTACAGCATCTTCCTCAGAGATCAACCCCTCAAGGAAAGCTAGATGAGCTTCGGTAATCATCCCCATCGCTACAGCCTCACCATGAAGAATCGGGTTCCCTTGATCTAAGTATAAACTTTCAATGGCATGGCCGATTGTATGCCCAAAATTCAGTGTTTTTCTGATGTTTTTCTCATGAAAATCCTTTTCCACAACATCCTGTTTAATATCTATAGAAGCCTGAATATGAGGTACAACACCTTCCACATCCAATTTATTGATTTGAACCAGATTTTCCCAATGATGTTTGTCTGCAATTAATCCATGTTTCATCATTTCTGCGAAACCGCTTCTTAACTGCTTAAAAGGAAGTGTTTCTAAGAATTTTGGATAAATGAAAACCTGTTCAGGGAAAGAAAATGTTCCTACCATATTTTTATAATGCATCAGGTCGATCCCCGTTTTTCCACCGATTGATGCATCACACATAGACAAAAGGGTGGTGGGAATATTAATAAACCGTATACCTCTTTTATAGGTAGAAGCCACAAAACCTCCCATATCTGTAATCACTCCGCCTCCCAGATTTATAATCAGGGCTTTTCTATCCGCCTGCATTTCTGTAAGAATTTCCCAAAGCTGATTGGCTGTCTGAATATTTTTCATTTCTTCGCCGGCTTCAATCTCAAGAATTTCAAAACCAAGGTCTGTTTCCATATTTCCCAAAAAAATAGGAAGACAGTATTCGTGTGTATTTTCATCAACCAAAATAAAGATTTTACTGAATGATTTTCCGTGAAGGAAATCATTTAATTGAGAAAAATTATCGTTTAATAATGTTATCATTTTGAGATTTTCTGTTGAGTTAAGAATAAAACTATAATACAAAGTTATGATTCTTAATTTTTAACTCGTTATTAAATATACTATCTTTGCAGAAATTTTTAGAATGAGCAGAGATAATAACAATTCAGAACGACCAAAGAGACCAAGAATTTCAACCAAGAAAAATTCTGATCATTCTCGTGCTTCCAAATCTGGAAATTCTTCAGAATCAAAACCTTTTAAAAAGTCTTATCCAAAAGCAGGAGAGAGAAACTCAGACTCAAGGAGAAGTGGTGGTACCAGCTACCAAGATCGAATGGATAAGAAATATGGAAAAACCGAACAACAGCCTTTTATAACCAATTCAAATGAGGAGAAAAAGACCTTCGGGAAATCTGCTCCGAAAAGAGGCGCCGGGAAGAACTTTGATACAAGAGATAAATATGAAAGAGGCAGCCTGAAATACGGAAGAAGACCGTCTGCAGGTGGAGAAGAAAGACAAGACAAGGCAAAATCTTTTGTTCAGAAAAGAAAATTGAACAAGATTGATAAAGATGTTCATAAAGACACTATCCGTCTCAATAAATACATTGCCAATTCCGGCATCTGTAGTAGGAGAGAAGCTGATGAGCTGATTACACAGGGCCTTGTTGAGGTAAACGGAAAGGTGGTGACAGAAATGGGGTATCAGGTTCAAAAAACAGACAGAGTTGTTTTTGACGGACAAAACATTACACCAGAAAAACCTGTTTATGTTCTTCTAAATAAGCCAAAAGGTTATATTTCTACCACCAAAGATGATAAAGCAAGAAAAACAGTAATGGACCTTGTAGCCAACGCTTCACCTTACCGCCTGTTTCCTGTGGGAAGGCTTGACCGCTCTACAACCGGAGTTATCTTGTTAACAAATGACGGGCATATGACAAAAAAACTGACACACCCTTCTTTTGATGCAAAAAAAATTTATCATGTAACGTTGGATAAAAAGCTTACCCATGAGGATATGAAGCTGATTGCAGAGGGAATCCGTCTGGATGAGGGGATAGCTGTTGTAGATCAGATCTCTTTTATTGAAGGAAAACCGAAGAATGAAGTTGGGATAGAAATTCATATCGGCTGGAATCGTGTGATCAGAAGAATTTTTCAAAGATTAGGATACGAGGTGGAAGCTCTTGACAGGGTAATGTTTGCCGGACTGACGAAGAAGAATATCAAAAGAGGACACTGGAGAATCCTTACGGAACTGGAGGTGAATAATCTTAAAATGCTTTAATAGTTATAAGTTTTGAGTTATGAATTATGAGTTTTGATTGATCGTAGCTTATATCATATTTATTATAAAAAAGACGTTGAATTTTTTCAGTGTCTTTTTTATTTATACTTAAAACTTAATGCTTCGACTCCGCTCAGCCTGACAATCCTAATACTATTTGTAGTTTAACCATTGTCAGGCTGAGCGGAGTCGAAGCATTATTTATAACCAGTTTATTAAAAAGCTACTTTAAAAAAATCATAATCCATAATTCAAAAAAACTAACCCAAAACAGTAACTCCTTTCTGGATCATTTCATAAATCGCATCCCTTCCGTTATCCGGCTTTACATTGACAGCACGAGTTCCGTTGAAGTGAAGACAAGTGATATAGCCGTTTGCAACCGCATCCGTACAGGTAAACTTAACGCAATAATCCATCGCTAAGCCTACAATTTCCACCAATTGAATATCATGATATTTTAAAAAATCATCAAGACCGGTTTTCATAAAATGATTATTGTCCTGAAAGCCGCTGTAGCTGTCGATTTCAGGATTTTTCCCTTTTTGTACGATATGGGTTACTTTATCTCTGTTCAGATCCTTATGAAATTCTGCCCCGAAAGTTCCCTGTACACAGTGATCGGGCCACATAAATTGCGGAACCCCATTTAGAATAATACTTTCCCCAACATTTCTACCATTGTTGCTGGCGAAGCTTTTATGATTTGCAGGATGCCAGTCCTGAGTTAAAACAATCTGGTCGTACTCATTCTCTTCCATGAGCGCATTGATGTATGTAATAACTTCATTTGCACCAGGAACTGCCAATGCACCGCCTTCACAAAAATCATTCTGTATATCAACGATTATTAACGCTTTTTTCATATTTAGATTTCTCGAATTTTTGATAAATTTACAAAAACTAACACGCAAAAATTTGTCCAAAGCCAGATTATCGGACAAATCGGCAACATAAAAATTTTAAATCTAATAAAATGAGTGATTTAGAGAAAAAGAAATTTCCTATCGGCCAGTTTGAAATGCCTGAAAACATTTGTGATATCAAGCTTGATGAATACATTAAAGTAATTAAAGATTTCCCCGGAAGACTTAAAAACCTCATCGAAAACTTTACTGATGACCAGCTGGATACACAATATAGAGAAGGAGGATGGACGGTAAGACAGCTCGTTAATCACCTTGCAGACAGCCATATCAATAGTTTTATGAGGCTCAAACTAGCCCTTACAGAAGATAATCCTACCATAAGACCGTATGATGAAGCAAAATGGGCAGAACTTCAGGATAGTGCAAGCATGCCCATAAAACCAGCCATGAGAATGATCAAAGGGACTCATCAGCGATGGACAGCTTTATTAAAAACCATGACCAACAAACAGTTTGAAAGAACTTTCTATCACCCGGAACAAAATAAAAAATTTGATCTAAGGAGCTATCTGGCTCTCTATGCCTGGCATTGTAATCATCATTTTGCTCATATTGAATATTTGAAGAAAGATAAAGGTTGGTAAAGAAAAATCTGCATAATCGGGTTCATTTTGAGGAAATTATACACAGGATTTCCGGCCTGTCTGAAAACTCGAAAAGGAAATGGGGAAAAATGGATGTCTGTCAAATGATGAGACACTGTAATCTTGTACTTCAGATTCCTTTAAAAAGGCTGGAATTACCCGCCATCAATCCTCTTTTTGGGACAATAGGAAGAATTACTAAAATCGAAATGCAGATTTTTAATAACGGAATTCCCAGAAATATGCCTACTTTTCAAAAACTAATCATTAATTTTGATTGCGAATTTGATAATGAAAAACAAAACCTTTTGAAAACACTCGATGAGTACTGGAATGCTTTTAAAAATACAAATCTTCCTGATCATCATGTGCTTTTTGGGAAAATGAAAGAAAAAGACTGGGGTTTCCTGGAGTTTAAGCATCTTGATCATCATTTAAAACAATTTAATGTATGAGTTTTTTTGATAAAATATTCAGTGGAAAGAATGAAAATCCTAAAAAAGATTCTTTCTGGAAAAAAATTGAGTCTGAAGAAGATCTGAAAAATGCCATTGAGGAATCTTTTAATTACAGAATTGCAATTTTTAAACATTCTACAAGCTGCTTTATCAGCAAAACGGTTTTGAGGAATTTTGAGAAAGAAATTGAAAACCTTGATCAAAAAACAGATTTATATTTTCTGGATCTGCTGAAATACAGGACAATTTCTAATAAAATAGCAGAAGATCTAGAGGTAAGGCACGAAAGCCCTCAATTAATTGTGATAGAAAACGGAAAAGCAATCAATAACGCTTCACACCAGCACATATCGATAGAGCAAATTATACAATGAAAAATATTAATAACTATTTAGCGAGGGTTTTAAGTGTTCCTGTAGAAAAGGTGAGCATGTGCAGCCTGCAGTATGAGGTAAAAAAAATACAGAAAAATCAGTTTCTTTTACAATATGGCGAGGTCTGCAGATATATCTACTTTGTTGAAAAAGGGCTTTTAAAAATGTATTCTATCGACAAAAACGGGAAAGAGCACATTATACAGTTTGCGCCTGAAAGCTGGCTGATTTCCGATCGAAGCAGTCTTTATTTCAACGAAAAATCGGTATATTATATTGAAGCGGTTGAGGATTCTGAGGTCTTGTTGTTTCACCCTGACTTTATGAGTAAATTAGTCGGAGAATTCCCGAACAGCCTTGAAAAAAGTGATATTTTAGTACAGAAACATATTAAAAGCTTACAAGACAGAATCAATTCATTACTAGCCGAAACCGCCGAGGAACGCTATATGCAATTTATTAAGATGTACCCGGATCTGCTTTTGAGGGTTCCGCAATGGATGATCGCTTCCTATCTGGGAATCACTCCTGAAAGCCTTAGCCGTGTAAGAAAAGAGCTGGCAAGAAAAAATTTCGTTCCGAATAATAAGTAGGTGGGGAGAGTGCAGCTGGGTGCTAGGGGTTTACAGATAAGCGTTATGTTTCCCCTTCAATAAATTTGAACATACAATTTTTAGACTTAAACTACGTTCCTCTTCCAGTTTCCATCATCCTGCCCAATTTTCCCACTTGCCTTAACTTCGACTGTGTTTCCTCAGTCCATGGAAGGCCAATGCAGAGCCGCATACAGTTTTCAAACTGATTCTGAAGCGTAAACATTCTCCCGGGAGCAATGCTGATATTTTCCTTAATTGCAAAATCGTATAAAGCTGTTGTTTTAATATTCTTATCAAATTCCACCCATAGAGAAAGGCCTCCTTGCGGACGGCTGGTTCGGGTACCCTCAGGAAAAGATTCTGCAATCGTCTGCACATAATTTTGGTAATTATTATGCAAAGCTTTCCGCATATACTGCAGGTGTCTTTCATATTTCCCGGACTTCAGGAAATTGGCAACCGCTTCATTAACAATCGAAATTGAAGATGTAGAATGTAAGAGTTTCAGTTTTAAAATTTTATCCTTGTATTTTCCAGGAGCAATCCATCCTACACGGTATCCAGGAGCCAGTGTTTTTGATATAGAGCTGCAGTAGAGGACATTTCCCTCTCTGTCAAAAGATTTACAGCATTTCGGACGGACGGCGCCAAAATAAAGATCCCCATAAACATCATCTTCAATCAAGGGAATCCCGTTTTCGGAAAGGAGCTTCACTACTTCTTTTTTGTTTTCCTCAGGCATACAGCTTCCCAAAGGTGCATTATAATTCGGGATCAATAGGCAAAGATCAATCTTTTTTAATACTTTTTTGAGTGCATCAACTTCAATGCCTGTTGTAGGGTGGGTTGGAAGTTCCAGAACTTTCAGTCCTAATCCGTTGGCCAGCTGCAAAATCCCCGGATAACAAGGGCTTTCGATAGCAATAGTATCTCCGGGCCTGCCCAGGGCCATCAGGCAGAATGACAGCGCATTCATACCTCCGTTTGTTGTAACCAGGTCGTTCTCATGAAAATTTCCTCCCCATTGCAAAGACCGCTGGGCAATCATTCGTCTTAATTTTACATTTCCCTGCAGTTCTTCATATTCTGTTCCGCCATCTCTTAAAGTTCGTGTGGCGTTGATGATTTCTTTTTTAAGCTTTGCTAAAGGCAAAAGGTCTCCGGACGGAACTCCTATGGAAAAAATAGTCAGGTCTTTTTTACCTATATTTTCATAGATTTTATTAATCAGTTCATCAGGTTCGTCGTTATTAGCTATTAAAGAAGGCCTGCTCACCTCAGGAAGTGGCAATGTTACAGAAAGAATATTACTTACAAAATAGCCCGACTGCGGCTTGGCATCTATAAGAGATTGAGATTCCAGCTCAAGGAAGACACGTTTTGCTGTGTTCATACTGATCTGGTGGTCGAGACATAATTTTCTTATAGAAGGAAGTTTTTCGCCAGCCTTTAACACCCCGCTCCGGATATGAGATGCGATTCCGTTGGCGATTTCCGTATACAAATATTCTTTATTCATTTCTAAAAGGTTTAATTCAACATTAAACTGTATCCATGCAAATATACAAAATTGATACTGTGTTTATCTATTCCCTTTTTTAATTTTGACTTCAATAAATTAAATTAAAATGAAAACAAATACTATATCAAAAGACCAGACTCTAAATGGCTGGATCAATGGCTTCATCGGAGTTTTGCTTTTCAGCGGATCAATGCCTGCCACAAAGTTAGCCGTAATGGAAATGAACCCTATTTTTGTAACCATTGCAAGAGCCGGAATTGCCGGAGTTCTCGCACTTTTTGTGTTATTGATATGTAAAGAGAAGCGTCCGTCAAAAGAACAGTTTTTTCCTTTGATTTTAGTATCGTTAGGATGTGTGATAGGATTTCCTTTGCTTTCATCTTTGGCCCTACAGTATCTCACCTCAGCACATTCCATTGTCTTCCTGGGGATGCTGCCATTAATGACCGCTCTGTTTGGGGTATTCCGTGGAGGTGAAAGGCCCCATCCTGTATTTTGGTTTTTTTCTATTGTAGGGAGCTTACTGGTGATGGGGTATGCTTTTTCCCAAGGGATTTCTGCATCTCCCATAGGCGATATTCTCATGCTGTCGGCCGTTGTTCTATGCGGGATGGGATATGCGGAAGGTGCTAAACTTTCAAAGACATTGGGCGGATGGCAGGTGATTTCCTGGGGCTTGGTTCTGGCTTTACCCTTTGTGCTTCCTTTATTTTTTATTTATTTTCCCGAAAATATTGAGGTGGTAAGTTTTAAGGGATGGTTTGGGTTATCTTATATCTCTTTATTCAGTATGTTCATTGGTTTTATATTCTGGTATAAGGGCCTTGCACAGGGCGGGATTACTACAGTGGGCCAGCTACAGCTTTTACAGCCATTTTTTGGATTAGCCTTAGCAGCTTATTTCCTTCATGAGCCGGTAAGTATTGGTATGGTGGGAATCACAATCGGGGTAATTCTTTGCGTAGCCGGGACTAAGAAATTTGCTAATTAATTTCAGATAAATAGCTATTATGATCATAATCATGAAAAGATAACATTATATATGCATATATTTGAATTATACCATTGTTAAAATTAAATATTATGAAATTTGTCTTGCCATCTACAATCTTAGAATTTCTTATCCTGGGTTGTCAAAAGAAAACGAAAATCACGATACTTCCATACCAGAGTTATCATCTAGTGTTAATATGGCTACGACATGAGATTTGCCAAGTTGAGATTCAGCTGTATACAGGAACATGCTATATACCGATACACTTGATACCATTACAACTTCGAAATAAATTTACCCTTCAATAGATTTATAATCCGTTTTAGTAAAAAGAAACGGAATAATTACATTTCTCACTTGTTCAAAACAGTCTTAGTATAAAAAGGTTGTTGTAATCCACACATACTATTTACAAATTTGAAATAAAATATTTTAAATATAAATATTAAAATACAATTAAAAAATTACTCTGAATTATAAAATTAATATTAATGAGGTTTAATTTTTGCATTCATAAAAAAATTATTTACCAATTAATTTTCTACATAAGAATGCTTTAACACTAAAAACAGTTATTATGATTATTAAAGAAGAAATATTGCATTCTGTAGGAGCAAGCATAAGACATTATAAATCCTCGGAAATTATATTTAGCGAGGGAGATCCTCCTAAATACTACTATCAGATCATCAGAGGAGAAGCGAAACTAAACAATTACACAGATGATGGAAAAGAAATCATCCAATCTCTTTTAGAAGATGGGCAAAGCATCGGGGAATCTTTACTTTTCATGGATAGGCCTTACCCCATAAATGCTATCGCAACTACCATCTGTAAGATCCTGCGACTTCCAAAAACCATATTCTTTGATCTTTTGAAGCTTTATCCGGAAATATGCCTTGACATGAACAGATTACTTTCACAAAGACTATATTTTAAGCTGATTATGGCACAAAACTTGTCTTCTCAAAATCCGACAGCCAAACTCATCGTCTTAATGGATTATTTAAAAAGTTTCCAGAAAGAGCAGTCCCCATATTCATTCATGATTCCATTAACGAGGCAACAGATGGCAAGTCTTACCGGTCTTTGTGTAGAGACGGCCATAAGGACAATTAAGGTCATGGAAAAAAACCGAATAGTAAAGATCAAAGATCGTAAAATATTATATTAAAGCTGGCTTCAATACTAATTTTTATGATTTTTTATTAAGAAAATTGTTTAAAATAATAGCTATGAAAACAATCAGCTGTATGAATATTGATCCTCAAACATTATACAAATTCGGAGGACAGGGCAAAAAATACAATGCTAAAGATATTATTTACCAAGAAGGCGATCCCGCACTTTATTATTATCAAATTACAAAAGGAAAAATAAAACAAAATAGTTACAATGAAGAAGGGAAAGAGTTTATTCAGAATATTTTAGGAGAAAATCAAAGTTTCGGGGATCCGATGCTTTTTTTAGAAAAATATTATATTATGAATGCCATATGCTTAACTCCGGCAGAGGTAATAAGAATGCCCAAAAATAATTTCCTGGAAATGCTGGAGAAAAACCCGAAACTTTCCCTGGAAATGAATGCCTGCCTTTCTCAAAGACTATATTTTAAGGCAATAATGCTTCAGAGCATTTCTTCACAAAATCCTGTGTTGAGATTGAAAGGCTTATTAAATTATCTTAAAAGCTATAATGCAGATGAATGCGAACAGTGCTTTCATGTGGAGCTTACTAGACAGCAAATTGCTAACCTAACCGGCCTGCGCGTCGAAACCGTCATCAGAGCCTTAAAAAAAATGGAAAAACAAGGCGAACTTAAAATAGATAATCGGAAAATTTTATATTAATATCGATGAACATGACTCCGGTCATAAAAAAGTGAATCATTGCAACGTATATTTGACTTAGTAATTATCGATATTTCATCTAACCTCTGTTGAGGATTCATTCATAAGAAAGCTTTTTAGCTTTTGTACTCAATTTAAATTAAACCAAAACCATTGCTGTCTAATACTAGTCACGGCCGGCAATACATCATTTAATATTAATAATAAAAAATTCAGTTATGAACACTAGAAATTCAAAAAATCGTAGTTCAAGAGGAAGTTCTTCAAGCAATCTAGAAGAAATTTATCAATTAGGTTATGACCACGGTTATAATGACGCATCTCAGGATGAAGAGTATGATGATGATTTTTCAGAATATGAAGACTATTTCGATGAAGATGAAGATTACGAGGATGACGACTATGATGATGAAGATTATGACAACAGAAGAGTAGGAAGAAGCAGTAATGGCAGCCAGGGAAGATTCACTTCAGGAGGCAGATCATTCAACTCAAATAGTGACAATTATGACAGAAGACATGACAATCCGGGAAGGCCAAGAGGAAGCAGAAATGGCGGCGGAAGGTCTTCAGGATCAGGTTCAAATTCTAATTCAGGAAGATCAGGAAACAACGGCGATTCAGGTCGAGGTTCAAATTCAGGATCGGGAATATCCAGAAGAGGTTTTGCATCAATGAGCAAAGCTGAACGTACGAGAATAGGTCGTATGGGAGGCCAAGCTTCTCACGGAGACGAAAGATCTTCAGGTTCCGGCAGGTCAGGATTTGGAGGCAGACGTAATAATTCATAATTCTTTTTCCATGATTACCTCTTTATTGATTTGATTATTTAAAGGAAAGGGGTAATCTTTTAAAAAACCAAACACCACATCAGATTATGGCAACAAAAACATCAGATTCTAAAAGCAGAACTACCGGTATTGGTACAGTTTCTACATCAAATTCAGCATTCACAGAAAAAACTACGACAAAAGACAATGCAAAAGTGTATGAAAACGAGATGAAAAATTCTCTTCTTCACAAATTCTTCGTTTCTGCACTTAAAGATATTTACTATGCAGAAAACGCAATCATCGATGCATTGAAAAAAATACAGGATGCCGCAACTACAGATGAGCTGAAAGAGGTTTTTGAAGACCACCAGCTTCAGACAAAAAAACATGTTAGCCGTCTCGAAAAAGTATTTAAACTAATTGATGAAACTCCCGAGAAAAAAGAATGTAAAGCCATCAAAGGCATCATCGAAGAAGTTGAAGAAATCATCAAATCTACAGAAGAAGGTTCTATGACACGAGATGCAGCCCTAATTATCACAGCACAAAAAGTAGAGCATTACGAAATTGCCACCTATGGCGGACTGGCACAGCTTGCCATCACAATGGGCCATGATAAAGCAGCGGATCTTCTTGAAAAAACATTACAGGAAGAAGAAGACACAGACTATGAACTTACGGAAATTGCGGAAACTTATATCAATTTCGACGCAGAACAGGAAGATTAGTCTTAAAAAATAAAGCCATGTAGAGCTTTCTATATGGCTTTTCACTAACCACGAATACTCAAATTATATGAACAGCAGAAACATCATAAACAGACTAAAGTCTGGACACTTCGTAGAGATAAACAATAAAGGAAGCTGGTTTGAAGATGGCTCTACCATCTATGCTAAAGAAATTAAGGATAATATTTTTCTGCTTTTTATTGTTTTAAAAGATTTGCAGATCGAGAATATGCGAGTACTTATAGCTCATTTTGAAAGTTTTCAAAGCATAGGCATCCGGAAACCGGCGCAGATCATGTTTTATCTTTCTATTAAAAGTAAGGAAGACCTTCATTATTTTGAAAAATATTTATGTCAACTGAAAACGAATTAGTAAATTAAGATTGAGGTTAAATTTTTTAATCTTTTAAATAAAAAGCACACCCAATCACAAGCCATTGCAGAACACACAGAGTATAGCATCTGGGACTGGGAAGAAACACCGGAATTAAATAAAATAAAACACTTAAATATTAAAATCATGGAATTTCAGAAAAACCTTTTAGAATACATCAGCCAGTGTTTACTGACTTCAGGTGAAACAATTTCCGTCGTAGAAAGCGTTACATCAGGCTGCTTACAACTAGCTTTTTCACAAATGCCGAATGCTTCAATGTTCTATAAAGGAGGTATGACGGCATACACATTACCAGAAAAAGTAAGATTATTAAACGTAGATAAAAATGAAGCTGAAGATTGTGACTGCGTATCAGAAAATATCGTAGAAACAATGGTCTTAAATATTGCTAAAATTTTTGAGTCCGACTGGTCAATTGCTACAACAGGCTATTGCACACCGATTCGCAATTCTTTTTATAAAATTTTTGCTTATTTCTCTTTTGCTTATAAAGGGGAAATTATTTTAACTAAAAAACTCGAGCTGCACCCAAAAATTCAGGCGTTAAATGCACAGCTGTATTACACGGAGTTTATCTTGGGATGTTTTAAAAGTGAGATCAACCAATTATTAATCTTAAAATAAACTGGCTTTAACCAGTTAAGTCATAAACCTTACTGTTTTTGAAAAAATTTCAACAGACTTTTCCATTTCGTTAAAATTTAAATTTCCAAATCCTAAACGCATTGCTGTAAGTTCCTTATTTTGGTATAGCAAAGTCTTAGGTATGAACAGGTTATTTTGAGCGCAGTTCCTCGACAGCTGCATAAGATTGATCGGCACTTTCCATTCTGTCCAAACAGCAAGCCCGCCCGATGGTGTTTCAAAACCTAAAAAATTCCCTAAGTTTTCCTGAATTAAATGAATAAAAAAGTCTCTTCTTTCCTGGTAAATTTTTAATGATTTTTTTAAATATCGGTTAATTTCTCCTTCCGCAATCATTTCTCCTAAAACATGTTCCATCAGAATATCTCCCTGTCGATCAATAATTCCCAAATATTTTCGCATTTCAATCATGAGATTTTCCGGAGCAACAATAAATCCTGTCCTGAAACCCGGAGCCAGAGACTTTCCAAATGAGCCAATATAAATCACCATCCCATTTGTATCTGCGCTCGCCAGAGGAAGAATAGGACTTTTATCATAATGAAAATCGTAATCATAATCATCTTCTAAAATAATGAAGCCAAACTCATTTGCAAGATTCAGCAGTTCTAGCCTTCGCTGTGCGCTCAATGTAACTGTGGTTGGATAATGATGATGGGGCGTAAGGTATAACATTCTGATTTTTTGTCTTTTACACAGCTCCCTGACCGCATCTACATTAATCCCATCATTGTCAATAGGTACAGTGATAATGTTTACGCCCGTCTTTTGAAAAATCATATTAACCGAAAAATAGCTTAAAGCTCCGATTATGACGGTATCATCTTCTGAAAGAAGAATTTCTGATACAATATATATGCTCATTTCCGTGCTACGGGTAATCAGTAAATTATCATTTGAAATAGGTAAACCTCTTGATAAATTTAAATATTGTGAAAGATTTTTTTTAAAAAATTCACTACCATCTTGATTATAATATCCTATTTTATGAGCTTTCCTTTTCAGTATCGAACTGTAAATTCTTGAATGCTGATCAATCTGAGTCAGACGGATGTCGGGAACACCGTCGTTGAAAATAAATTCACAGTTGGAATGCTCAAAAGGATTATCTAAAATATTGGATGTTTTGAAAGAAAAACCGGTAGTTTCGGGGTAATTTTTGAGATTTATTGAAAAAATATCATTAAAATCAAATGGTTTTTCGTCATTTTTCCCCATCACAAAAGTTCCTTTATTTGGAACGCTTTCTACCCATCCCTGAGCAAAAAGTTCGTCATAAACGGCAACAATTGTATTCCTGTGAACCTCTAAAATTTGGCTTAATGATCGTGTTCCTGGGAGCTTAGTACCAATAGGAAGGAATCCTCGTTGAATAGCATTAATCAATTGATTGGTGATCTGCATATATATAGCAACATCGGAATTTCTATCGATTTTAATAAAACTTTGATAAGGAATCTCAACCGGACTATTCATAATGTAAAAACTGGCACCATTAAACCATCCGGCAATATACTATTTTTGGTAAAACAAAAAGAATGGAATTTTACAATCTTTTAGAAAAAATAGTTCAACACGATGAAAGTCATGCTAAATGGCTCAACACACTTTCATTTATGGAAAATGCAGGTGCAAGAAAAATTTCCGCTTGCGAACATTCTACAAAAGTAGATCTGATCCAGCTAAAGCATGCAGCAGAAGAGCATCGACATGCTTATTATCTCAAAAAACAGATCCTAAAAATTAACCCGCAAATCTGTAAAAGCTATGAAAATTATGAACTTCTTGCTTCAGTCGCAACAAAGCATTATCTCCACTCATTAGATATCAAATCCTGTAAATATCTCCAAGAAAAATTTCGATTGACAAAGGAAGAGCTTAAATATGCAGCCTATCTTTTCGTTACCTATGCCATTGAAGTTCGGGCTGATGAATTGTACCCAGTATATCAGGAAATTTTAACAAAAACTTCTTCCAAAATTATGGTAAAATCTATTATTCTTGAAGAAGAAGGGCATTTGGAAGAAATGATCAGCCAGCTTAATGAATTTTCTGAAGATTGGAAAGCGCATGCTGAAAACATCTTAATGATTGAAAAGAGGCTACACGAAGAGTGGATCAGTGCAATTGCAAAAGAGATTTTAGAAATTAACTATGCTTAATAATTTCTGTCACTTTGAACAATTTTTAGAAAAACGAAAAGAAAATGGTACGCTTAGAGTTTTAGGCCAAAAGCGGGAAGGGATAGATTTTTATTCTAATGACTATTTAGGATTGGCAAAAAATGATAAGTTTAAGAATCTATTATTAAAAAAAGTTTTAGAAAACCCCAAATTACTTTCAGGAAATACCGGTTCAAGATTAATAAGCGGAAATAGTTTTATAACAACGGAGACCGAAGATTTTATCGCCAAAGAGCATCAATATGAAAGTGCTTTGCTTTTTCCGTCCGGCTATAATGCTAATCTGGCTTTATTTTCAACACTTCCAACCCGTCATGATACCATTATTATCGATGAACAAATCCACCGTTCCGTTCATGATGCCTGCAAAATGTCTCATGCTAAAAAATTGAAATTCAAGCATAACGATATACAACACTTAGAAGAGATTTTAAAAAAGCAAAAGGAAGTTTGTTATATAGCAGTTGAAAGCCTGTATTCAATGGACGGAGATATGGCTCCCATTATACAAATCGTAGAAATCGCAGAAAAATATAATGCAGGATTAATAGTGGATGAAGCTCATGCTTTTGGAATTTTTGGGTATGGTTTAGTTGAAAAATTTCACCTTCAGGAAAAAGTATTGGCAACAATAGTTACTTACGGAAAAGCTCTTGGAACACACGGTGCAGCTATCTTGACAAAAGACATTATCAAGCTTTACCTCATCAATTATGCATCGCCTTTTATTTATACCACCGCGCCACATGATTTTCTATGGATGAGCATAAAAACAGGATATGATTTTTTAAAGGCAAACAAAATATTATCAGCCCAATTACAGGAAAAAATAAAAATTTTTAGAGAGCAGAATATAAAAAGTCCATCTTCTGAAAACAGTCCTATTCAAGCTATTTTACTTCCTGATAATCAACAACTAAGAAAACTAAGGGAAAATCTTTTTGAAAGTAACTTTCTAACTTATGCCGTTTTTAGCCCGACGGTAAAAGAAGGTACAGAAAGACTGAGAATATGCCTGCATAGTTTTAACACAGAGAAAGAAATTTTGGGATTAACAAAGATTGTAAAGGCTTTTATTTAACTATGGATACAAAATTTAAATTAAATAAATCAAAACAAAAAAAACTTTTCATTACCGGAGTCGGAACTGAAGTTGGGAAAACGGTTTGTTCAGCTGTTTTAACGAAATATTTCAATGCAGATTACTGGAAACCCGTACAATCGGGAGATCTCCATTTTTCAGACAGCATGAAAATAAAAAAATGGGTAGGAGAAGGCACGGTATGCCATCCTGAAACCTATCGTTTTCAGCTTGCTGCCTCGCCTCATCAGTCTGCATTTGAAGAAGGAGTAGTAATAAATCTGGATAAATTTATGCTTCCGGAAACCAGCAATAACCTGATCATAGAAGGAGCAGGAGGCTTAATGGTACCATTGAATGGTAGTGATTTCATCATTGATTTAATTAAAAAATTACGTATTCCTGCAGCAATGGTGGTAAGAAATTATTTAGGATGTATCAATCATAGCTTATTATCCATTCTAGCTTTAAATCAAAAAAAAATAAAACTAGAATATCTCATTTTAAACGGAAATTTTCCACCAGCTACAGAAAAAGTCATTTGCGAAAATATTCAACCGGAAACACAAATTATAAGAATTCCTGATATTGAAGAGATAACACAGGAAAATTTAGAAAATATTGTAAAAAATTTAGAAAGAATAAAATAATGGATAAAAAAAATCAACTCAGAACCAATTGGACAAAAGAAGAAATTGAAGAAATTTACAATCTTCCCCTTTTAGAATTAATATACAAAGCAGCCACAATCCACCGGAAGTGGCATAATCCTGAAGAGATTCAGATCTCAACTCTGCTTTCTATAAAAACCGGCGGCTGTCCCGAAGATTGCTCGTATTGCGGACAAGCCGCCCGTTATCACACCAACATCAAAGTGCAGGCATTACTGCCCACAGAGCAGGTAATCGAACATGCAAAAAAGGCTAAAGAAAGCGGCTCATCACGTTTCTGTATGGCTGCGGCATGGCGAGAGGTGCGTAATAACCGTGATTTTGACAGGGTAATTGATATGGTAAAAGGTGTCAATGAGCTTGGGATGGAAGTTTGCTGTACCCTCGGGATGCTGACAGAAGAACAGGCAATCCGCCTTCAGGAAGCTGGTTTGTATGCATACAACCACAATCTGGACACTTCGGAACAATATTACGAGGAAATCATTTCTACAAGAACTTTTGACAACCGAATCAATACCATCAATAATGTAAGAAAAGCAGGAATTACGGTATGTTCAGGAGGAATTATCGGGCTTGGAGAAACGCATAGAGACAGAATTTCGATGCTATTAACACTTGCAACCATGCCAAAACATCCGGAATCTGTTCCTATCAATGCTTTGGCAAGGGTAGAAGGAACTCCTCTTGAAAATAATGAAAAGGTTGACACCTGGGAAATGGTGAGAATAATCGCTACAGCGAGAATTGTAATGCCTTCATCCATGGTGCGTCTGAGCGCAGGAAGAATTGAAATGACAGAATTTGAGCAGGGTTGGTGCTTTATGGCGGGAGCAAATTCCATCTTTACAGGCGAAAGGGAAACCTTGCTGGTAACACCTAACCCGGGCGTTTCTGAAGATATGCAGATGTTGCAGACATTAGGATTGAAGCCAATGATGAGACAAAAAACAACATGTTAAAATATGAATGGTGAATGGTATTTTTTTTAATTGGAAAAGTTCACCGTACATTTTTTCAGATTCATAATATTACTCATATTTTTATATCAATACTCATGAATTTAGCAATGCGAGATAAGGCCGTCAACTGGCATCCGTACACACAGATGAAAACCGCTGAAGATGTAATTCCCATTGTAAAAGGAAAAGGTGCTTATCTTTTTGATGAAGACGGGAAAAAATATATTGATGCCGTTTCTTCCTGGTGGGTAACCTTACATGGTCATTCCAATCCTTATATTGCACAAAAGGTTTTTGATCAGTTAAACATCCTTGAACAGGTAATTTTCGCTGGATTTACCCATGAGCCGGCAATTAAGCTGTCTGAAAATTTATTAAGGCTTTTACCCAAAAATCAAGAAAAAGTGTTTTATTCCGATAATGGTTCGACTGCCGTGGAAGTAGCTTTGAAAATGTGCATTCAATATGCCTATAATCAGGGAAAAGAAAAGACAAAAATTTTGGCTTTTAAAAATGCCTATCATGGCGACACATTCGGAGCTATGTCGGTGAGTGGCAGAAGCGTATGGACCAAACCTTTCGGTGAGATGCTTTTTGAGGTTGTTTTCATTGATACTCCAAATGCAGAAAATATTGAAAGATTAAAGAATGAGATCAAAAGCTGTAAAGATGAAATTGCCTGCTTTATTTACGAACCGCTTGTACAGGGAGCTGCAGGGATGCTTATGCACCAGCCGGAACACTTATCAGAATTAATGAAATTTTGCAAAATGCAGAATATTTTACTCGTTCAGGATGAAGTTTTCACAGGGTTCGGAAGGACAGGAAATTTGTTTGCAGCCGATTACCTTTTGGAAAAACCGGATATTATGTGCTTTTCAAAAGGACTGACCGGAGGAACAATGCCAATGGGGATTACCACCTGCTCTCAGGATATTTTCAATGCTTTTTTATCTGAAGATCAATATAAAACTTTATTTCATGGTCATTCATTTACGGCCAATCCTCTGGCCTGTACTGCTGCTTTGGCTAGCATGGAACTTTTATTAAAAGAGGAAACTTTAGAAAATATTAACCTTATCAGTAATAAGCATTTAAAATTTTCAAAAATTTTACAGCAACATCCGAAAGTTGAAAATGTTCGCCATATAGGAACCATCTTAGCATGGGATTATAAAACCGGTGAAGGAACTTCTTATTTTAATGATATCAGAAAAAAATTGTACCAAGAGTTTTTAAGCAGAGGAATATTGATACGTCCTTTAGGAAATGTAATGTATCTTGTTCCACCATATTGTATAACTTCGCAGGAACTAGATTTTATATACCGGAATATTTTAAGTGTTATGGACCAATTAAAAGCTTGATATTTTTGATTTGAAGAATAAAATTAAAATTACTTTTAAGCCGGGACTTTCAGAGGTTTCTCACTTCAACAATTATTTCAAAAAGCATACATGAACCGATCCCGTACAATACAAAAAAGATTGCAGGTAATTTATAAAAAGAGGCTGTCTCACTTTTGAGACAGCCTCTAAAAAAACACAAATGATGAAAAAAAATTATTTCGATTTGCAAATATAGTAAAAATACCTATGTAAAACATAATAGATGATTACTATTTTAAAAATTTATCCTGCATTTATTCTCTGAGAGGTCGTAAAAAATCCTAAACTCACTAGTACTATATTATAACACCTACTGCAAAGAGTTTCACAGTATTTTCAATTGATTTTACACCATAATTAATATTCTAATTTTAAAATTCATTTGATAATCAATTAAACATATTATTTTTAAATTAGTCTGCATGATTATAATCATGAAAAAGTATGTTCAATGATTCATTAATTTCAAAATCTTAAAACAAATAATATTTTGTCATTAAAAAGTATTATTTTAAAGCCACCTTAAATTCATTTGAGATTATTTAACAAAATATATTTTTTTTTAATTTTGTGTCAACATATTATTTACTATGAAAAAAATTTTATTACCATTATCTTTTTCCTTGGGATTTTTTGCATTTTCGCAAGTGACAAAAACTGAAGCTCCTGCTGTAGATTCTACAAAAGCATGGAGTATACAGGGACAAAATACTCTAATGCTCAATCAGGCGGCATTTTCAAACTGGGTAGGCGGTGGTGCCAATAATGTAGGCTGGCTTGCCGGAGTGAATTACAATCTAACCTACGAAAAAGGAAAAGATCTTTGGGAAAACACCGTCCTTTTAGGTTATGGTCAAAATAATACAAAAGGTGTAGGCACAAGGAAAACTCAGGATGTTATCAATCTTTCCACAAATTACGGCAGAGAATTTGTAAAACATTGGTACCTTTCCGGCGGTGCGAGCTTACAGACACAGTTTGCTGCCGGTTATCAGGATGGGAACAATCCGGAAGCCGCAAAAATTTCCAATTTTATGGCTCCGGGTTATCTGAATATTGGAGCAGGAATCACTTACAGGCCAAATGATAATTTTACAGTAACTCTACGTCCCGCAAACGCAAGATGGACTTTCGTTCTTGATAAAGACCTTCAATATGCAGGAAATTATGGATTAAAAAATGATGGAGATTCTTCATTATTCCAGTTCGGTTTTCTGGGAACTGCCATGTATAAGCTGAAAATTATGGAAAATATTACACTTACCAATACAGGTTCTGTATTCTCAAACTACCTCAATCATCCTGAAAGGCTCGTTCTTTCCTACAGCGGAATTTTAAATATGAAAATTAACAAATTCATCTCCACTAATATTACTCTAGATCTGCTGTATGATCATAACCAAATCAGGAGAACCCAGCTGAAACAAACGCTTGGAGTAGGTTTCGCATACAATATCGAAAACGGAAAAAAACGATCTGAAAATAAAAACAACCAATCCTGGCTGAAATAGTAATCATTCAATGTAAAAATAAAAAGACCAACTTTGCAGGTGGTCTTTTTATCTTATGAATGCAAGTTAAGAATTTATGTTTTTCTAATTTCCTGCTTTTTATCCTCAGTTTAGTTTTTTCACATTAATCTAAAGGTCGTCTGCCTGTAATAATATTATAAAGAATTACTACAATCGCAATTACTAGTAATACATGAACTAAATATCCTGTACTCATGCCCGGTACAATACCTAACATCCCTAAAAGCCAAACTACAATACAAATGACTGCTACTAACCATAATATACTTCTCATGACTAAAAATTTTAATGTTATTTGAATAAATTAATACATATATTGTGCCTTTTTATATAAAAATTTAAAATAAATACTATAGAAGTTGTTTAAACTTATTTAGACAAAAAAGTTCCAAGAAAATTAGCAATTTTGGATTGCAATTAAAAAAACTAATAATCTGGAACTCATCAGCAAAGATAAGTAACAAGAGATTGTTGGATATGTCTTGTGTTCAACTCGACGGAAGCCAAACCCGATGCAGAATGGGCGGAGAATCAACGGGATATCAAAGCAGG
>NZ_FTMM01000041.1 GCF_900156075.1 Chryseobacterium sp. RU37D
TTAAAAGCTGGATCATAGATTTTTCGCCCTTGTTTCATACGTTAAAATTAAGGTTTTATGCTTAACTCTAACTGGAAGCTAAATTAGTATATCCATTGAAAAAATAATATTTTATTTCCAAACCTTCAAGGCTTATTTTACTGAATAATTCCCCTTGAAATTATTATCTTTGCACCTTAAATTTAAAGCAAAAAATAATGAACTCTTTTATTGAAGAACTGAAATGGCGCGGCCTTTTTGCCGATATGATGCCCGGAACGGACACACAACTGGATAAGGAAATGACTACAGCCTATATCGGTTTTGATCCTACCGCAGATTCTTTACATATCGGAAGTCTTATTCAGATAAAAATACTTGCTCATTTTCAGCAGCATGGCCACAAGCCTATTGCTTTGGTAGGGGGCGCTACAGGTATGATCGGGGATCCTTCGGGAAAATCTGCAGAGAGAAATCTTTTGGACGAAGAAACTCTTCTGCACTATGTCGACTGTCTGAAAAACCAGCTTTCAAGATTTCTGGATTTCTCAGGAAACGAGCCCAATAAAGCCGAATTGGTGAACAATTACGACTGGATGAAGAATATTTCTTTCCTTGATTTTGCAAAAAATGTGGGAAAAAATATTACGGTAAACTATATGATGGCAAAAGATTCTGTGAAGAAAAGACTTTCCGGAGAAGCGGGTGTTGACGGGATGAGCTTTACAGAATTTACTTACCAGCTTATTCAGGGATATGATTTTTTACACTTATACCAAAATAACGGCGTGAAGCTTCAGATGGGCGGTTCTGACCAGTGGGGAAATATTACTACAGGAACAGAATTGATCCGTAGAAAAGCGCAGGGAGAAGCCTTTGCCTTGACGGTTCCTTTGATTACGAAGGCTGACGGCTCAAAATTTGGGAAGTCTGAAAGCGGGGAAAACTACTGGCTCGACAAAAAGAAGACTTCCCCTTATAAATTCTACCAATTCTGGGTGAATGCTACCGACGAAGACGCTGAAAGATTCATTAAATTTTATACTTTCCTAAGCAAAGAAGAAATTGAGACATTGATTGAAGATCATAAAACCGCACCGCACGAAAGAAAGCTCCAGAAAAAGCTTGCGGAAGAGGTAACCGTCTGGGTTCATGGAAAAGAGGAATATGAAAAGGCCTTGAAGGCTTCCGAAATTCTTTTCGGACATTCTACTACGGAAGACCTGGTTAACCTTGATGAAGATACTTTTCTGGAAGTGTTTGATGGTGTTCCTCAAAAAGAGATGATGAAAACTGAAGCGCTGGGAATAAGCATCGTTGATCTACTTTCAGAATCAGGTTTTTTAAAATCTAAAAGTGAAGCTGCCAGGGAAATCAAAGGAAATGCGATCTCAGTGAATAAACAAAAAGTAAATGATACCTTTACAGCCAATGAAAGTGACCTTATTGACGGACAGTTTTTATTGCTTCAAAAAGGAAAAAAGAATTATTTTATCATTAAGGTAAAATAAGTTTTGATCAATTAAAATAACAAAACCGCCTGCATTCCTGCAGGCGGTTTTTTAGAGATATGTTTGTATTAACAACGTGTTATTGAAATCAATAACACGTTTATTTAAAAATACTTTCTTATAAATAATATGCAATTAAAGCGATATAATACTACATTTATGGTGCATAAGCAATTCTTTCAAGTCTGACTGTATAGTTCTTCGCCATACCACCGTTGTTTGTAATATATATGGTATGTGGCGCAACCAAATCTATCTCCACTTTAAAATTAAAATCCGTCGTTCCTGCTGACCCCGGACAAGTTCCCGGATAAGTAGGAAAAACTACTGAGCTTGTGGTTTGGGTTTCTGTAAACTGAGGTGTCTGCGTTCCATTACTTCCTAAAAATCCGGTAATGCCCTGCAACGCACTATAGGTTACCTGTCCGGCACATCTTACGAAGAACTCTACATACCCTACATCTGTACAGTTATCAAATACTAATATACTTACTTTATAAATGGCTGCAGTTGGAATTCCTGTCATAGCAGCGACTCTTGCACCCGCTGCTATAGAAGGGCTTGTAACGCCCGCCATGGATCCATCATTCTGGAAGTAGGTAGACATCAAATTACCTGAAGCATCAGACATGATCGGCTTGCTAAAAGTAGCCGAAGGTGTAGCAGGTAAAGATCTCACGCGTGCGGTACCATTTACATCCAGCATAGCAGTGGGACTTGCCGTACCTAATCCAATATTACCAGTTCCAAGATCCATTACAAAATCTGATGTGCTGCTTTTTGTAATCAGGAATATACCATTAGTACTGAAATTAGGATTGATTCCCATAGCAGCAGA
This sequence comes from Chryseobacterium sp. RU37D, assembly GCF_900156075.1. Lineage (GTDB taxonomy): Bacteria > Bacteroidota > Bacteroidia > Flavobacteriales > Weeksellaceae > Chryseobacterium. The sequence goes on from NZ_FTMM01000041.1 coordinate 2,329, forward strand.
AATTGCTGTACCTGAAGCATTTTTTGCTGTTAAATTCTGAATAACAGACTGCCCGCTTCCGGGATTTTCCAGACGTAACGCTGTATTTGCGGCAATCCCGGTACTCACTGATGCGCCCGCAGTTCCTGCATTAGCGACATTTAATGTTGATACTGGAGTACTCGTGCCCATACCGATATTTCCACTTGCAAGATCCACTACAAAATCTGCTGAATTGCTTTTCGTAAGCAGTAAGATACCATTTGTACCCACATTAGGATTGATTCCCATAGCAGCAGAAACAGCTGTGCCTGAAGGATTTTTTGCCGTCAGGTTCTGAATAACAGCCTGTCCGTTTCCGGGATTTTCCAGACGTAAAACTGTATTTGCCGTACCTGTTGTACTCACCACATTACCTCCTGTACCAGCATTAACGACATTTAGTGTAGATGCAGGAGCACTTGTACCTATTCCCACATTACCCCCAGCCTGTACTCGCATTTTCTCAGTATTATTCGTACGGATTACCATATCCTGATTGTCTGTGGTTCCTAGGAAATTGGTTGACGGGCTTGTCCCGGAATTTCCTGTGAGCATCCAGTTACTACCGAATGAAGCACCACCGTTGGTGGCCCTCCAGCCTCCGTTGCTATAAGTAAACTCCATAGCCTGCCCATTAGTAATGGTAAAGCCGTTAAGTGTAGCTCCAAAACCTCCTGTAGTATTATTATAAATAATCAAACGTTGTCCTGCATTAGGAGCTGCAGGAGCTGTAATTGCAACAGCAGCTGTAGCAGCGCCCGTAAGCCGCACCTGGCTCACATTTGAGGGGACAGTAGCTGCATTACCGGACACGGCCACTACAGTTTCACGGTTCGTAATAGCACCGTTTACATCCAAAGTTGTTTGGGGTGTTGTAGTATTGATCCCCACATTCCCATTCTGTGCATACATCAAAGTGCTTAAAACACACAATACACCTAGTAACGATAATTTTTGGTTCATTATTTAAATTATTTAAACGTTTCTAAATCTAGCTGTTCATACAGTATATAGCTAAATAAAGATCTCTATTAAATAATTTGTGCAACTGTAAAATTAGTTTTATTTTTTTTTTTTCAAAACTATTTGTTTATTTTTTATTTATTAATTGTTCTTATTTTTTCTAAAAACATTGGAGTTATTCTATTTATTTCCCTTATAATAAAATGATTACTGGTTATCTGTTTTAAAAAAATATTCATTTCTTACAATCCGATAATAATAAAAAAACACATTTTATTTTTATTATTTTAAAATATTTTTCGTAATTATTAATTTTTCACATTATTTTGATATATTATATGTATCTATATCTTTTATGCAGGGGTTAACAGCATTTGTTATTTTTATTCTCATTCAATTAAAAATAAAAACCGCCTGAGACTGGCGGTTTACTATGAGATATTGTTTGTAATAACACGTTGTTAAACATATTTTATTTTAATGATTAATAATATCTGGACTTCCTTATAAGACCGTTTATAATTTTATAATAAACTCTTTTTCATCTTGTTTAGGATCAGTCGGCTTATAAAGAAATCCAGATTATCTTTTTTGATTTTAATTATAATCCTAATCTTTCTACCACAATAGAGTATGTCCTGAGAACATTACCATTATTTGTAATACTTATCGTATGTGGAGAAGGACCGTTGCTTATGGACACCGTATAGTTTAAAGCTGTATTATTACCGCCATCCGCACATCCTGCTATACCAGAGTACACTACCTGGGAAGTAGTTTGTGTTTCTGTGAATGTAGGCGGGCTGACCCCGTTCTTGTTGGTAGCACCGCCGATACCCTGTATCGCAGCAAGATTATTAAAGCCGGTACCAAATACCCAGAAATCTGCAATTGCGACACTTCCGCATCCATCCAGCACTTTTATAATAGCTTTGTAAACAGCACCATCCGGAAGACCAGAAATAACGGTACCAGTAGCACCGGAGGCAATATTGGCTGTAGCGTAGTATTTATCTCCTTCACCTGTAGGATTTGCTTTTCCAACATTTCCATTGACATCTACGAATAATGGAGAATTAATACCTGAACTAAGTACCGGTGTATTTCTTACACGTGCAGTTCCATTTACATCCAATGTGGCAGTAGGCGTTGTTACAGCAATACCAACATTACCTCCTGCCTGTACTCTCATCTTTTCGGTATTATTGGTCCTTACCACAAAATCTTGGTTATCAGTGGTTCCTATATAGTTGTTTGCGGGAGTAGTTCCTGCGTTTCCTTTTACATTCCAGTAATTATTAGGAGTATTGGACGAGTCTAAACTGACCTGGGCAATCCATCCCACGTTGCCTCCCTGCACATATCCTACAAATGCGATATGTCCTAGCGGAAGCATCGAGAGAGAAGTGGCACTCGTACTACTGTAGGTATCGAATAAACCTCCGGTATATCCTTTGGTAAGGGTAATGGTGCTTGCTGCATTGTTTTTAATGAATAACAGCTGCCCGTTGGCATTAGGAGCCGGAAGAGTTGTATTTGCCGTGAGCTCAAGGTAGAGGTTGTTCACATTCGCTGTTCCCGATACTCCAAACGCGGTGCCCCCGGCAATACCTCCCACTGCCTGCATGCTTACTCCCGGATTGATTGTTCCAATCCCAAGTCTACCAGCAGAGGTCACAACTACATCATTTGCTTCCTGTGCTGCAGAAGGTGCTCCTGTTGTGGGGTTATCTTTACCTCCATCAATATGTAACATGGCTTGAGGATTCGAAGTATTAATTCCAACGTTTCCACTCTGCGCATACGTTGTTGTGCTAATCACAATACATGTTCCTAATAGTAATAGATTTTTTTTCATAATTGCTTGACATATATTTAGTTACTCTAAAATTTTCTTACAGAAGCCTGGATTCATTTTGATCTAATTTTAATTTTTATTCTACATTAAACCCTCTTGTATATGATGCCATTATATCAACATTACTTTGGCAGTTACCTCACAGCCAATGCTAATCATTGTTGTTTGCCAGCAGCCGGAACAGTAACTCTAGTCCTCCAAAAAAGCAGAATGTTTGATTGAAGAATTTATAGCTTAATCGTGAATTGGTTTGGATATGTACAAAGCTTCCATTATTTGGTAGATTTGCAAAGTAGCTGTTGATAATAAAACCTGCACCAGGGCATGTAGTCCTACATTACATTGTTGACACTCAATTAAAATTCTACACCATTTCATTTATAGTCGGGAGCTGATCCTTTACATCTGATGTGTCCGTCCTAGAGTAGTAGTAATAATGCTGACATTCCTATTCTGTGCATATACTATGTCTTTACCGGGATGATTACAAGAACTTAGGTAACCTACGGGATTTTCATAATCCCGCAGGTTTAATATTAATTTAGAATTTATACATATTTAAATAACATCCTCCTTTCTCAAGAACTACATTAGAAGCATTGGTGTTCATATTTGCCGTTCCATAAGTTCTAAAGTTCAACTTTATCTGATCTCCAACATTTAGAAGCAATACTGTTTCCGTAGAGGAATCATAATATACATTACCTCCCGGATTATTAAGTCCTCGAACCACATTGAGAGCTTGGGAAGCCAATTGAGTAAAACTACCACTTCCGTTAGGTTTTATCATCAAAAAAGAATAAAAGCCACCGGCAGTACCATCAAAACCAGCACCGATAGCAGGAGGGTTATTTCGTAATCTTGCCCCAACTGTTACGAAATAAGCCCCTGCCGTAGTAATAGTCACAACACCTGTAGTAGGGTCATACACATTATTAGGATCGCTTATCTCATTTAATGGAACATCTGTTGATACATTATTGACCCATCCCGTATCGTTATTCCAAACGAGATTAGTTCCTCCGGCAGCAGCTACATAAGGACCTGTAAATGCAGTAGTGCTGTTTGAAACCGGCAGATCTTTCCAGCTTGCGTTACCGTTAGCATCCGTAGTTAAAACCCTGTTTGCAGCCTGAGTACCATCCACAAGCCTGAAATTTCCATTTACATGAAGTTTGGAAGTAGGAGTCGTGTTTATACCAATATTTCCATTTGCAAGATCCATTATAAAATCTCCTGAATTACTTTTTGAAAATAATAAGACACCATTTGTACCCACATTAGGGTTAATCCCCATAGCAACAGAAACAGCTGTACCTGACGGATTCTTTGCCGTTAAGTTCTGAATAACAGACTGTCCGTTTGCGGGATTTTCCATACGTAAAACTGTATTTGCCGTATTTGTTGTACTCACTACATTACCTCCTGTACCAGAACTAACGACATTTAGTGTAGATGCAGGAGCATTTGTACCTATCCCAACATTACCTCCTGCCTGCACTCTCATCTTTTCGGTATTATTGGTCCGTACCACAAAATCTTGGTTATCAGTGGTTCCTATATAGTTGTTTGCGGGAGTAGTTCCTGTGTTTCCTTTTACATTCCAGTAGTTATCAGGAGTATAGGACGGGTCTAAACTGACCTGGGCAATCCATCCCACGTTTCCTACCTGCACATATCCTACAAATGCGATATGTCCTAGCGGAAGAACCTGGAGAGAAGTGGCATTCGCAGCACTGTAGGTATCGAATAAACCTCCGGTATATCCTTTAGTAAGGGTAACGGTGCTCGGTGTATTATTTTTAATGAATAATAGCTGCCCGTTGGCATTAGGAGCCGGAAGAGTTGTATTTGACGTGAGCTCAAGGTAGAGGTTGTCCACATTCGCTGTTCCCGATACTCCAAACGCGGTGCCCCCGGCAATACCTTTTCTTTTTTTTATTTAAATAAAAGATGGTGTGATATACACTTAGATTTAATAAGCAAATTACCACCTTGCCCCTATCCCTATTTAGCCACTTTTATTGAAGCGTACAAAGGATATCATCTTTTTAAACCAGTTCACTCCCAATCCCTAGTAGTGCAAAAGCATTTTAATAAGAGAGAGTTTCATTTCACATACAAATATAGTTTCAAAAAATGAATCTAGAAATTTTTTTATTACTTTTTTTTAAAAAAAATCAATCTAATACTGAAAAATATTTAATAAAACACAATTAAAAGAAATATATACGTAATAAAAATACCGTATTAATAGGCATTTACATATTAAAATATATCCAAAAAAAATGAAATCAATTACAGGATTTTTTTCTTTTTTTTGACTTTATTAATAAAATATAATTCTTACTTAAAAAAAACAAATATTATTATAATATTACCTATAATTACTAACAATTTGTTTTTTTACATATTAAATAGCCATTCTACCGTAATACTAACAATTAAGATTGAAAGTATATATTTATGCGTCTAAAAGAGTTTAATAAAAAAAGTAATTATTTTACAAACCATTATTATTGTGATATCAACAATACAAAAAAAACCGCCAAAAGGCGGTTTTATATATAGATTTTTAATGTTGTTTTATAATTCCAGGAAACTATGTGCCACTGCTACACTTTTTTCTCCAGATCCGGTTGCTGTATCTGTTTTAGCAACTTCACCATCTACCCAAATATTTACAATCAGTTTAGAATCAGCATTAGGAAGAACAGCATTTGCCGCCAGATTTAATTGGGACTGGCTTGAGCTTACAAACTTCTCCTCACTTGCCCAACTTGTCCCAGTAGGATTAAATGTCGTAGTTTGAGCTGTACCTATCTGGGTAACAACAGTTTTGAAAGTGCCTGTACCACTACCTGTTCCATTCACTATTTTTGCTTCAAACCGAATAATGTGATCTTTATATTCATCTTTGTCGTCATTCTTACAAGAATTAGCAACAGAAATTATTGAAAATAATACAACGAATAAAAAAGAAAGTTTTAATAAATTTTTTGCTTTGTAAAATTGCTTCATTTCTCCAAATAGATTTTTTAATGTTTCAAATATAGGTTTTTTATCAATATAAAAATAACTTTTATGAAAATTTTCCAATAAAGATTTCTAAACAATATCAAATTAATAAACAAATGCAATATCTCATTTTTATGGGTAAATCAATAAGGATTGTTTGAGAGTCGCTTAACGGAATGCACTGCTAATAGATTGGTTTTTCAAATTATTTATTATTTATCTTTGTCTTATGAATTTAGACTACATTGTAAGAGAACCCGAAAATATTACTAAAAACACTACTATCCTTTTTATGCTTCACGGTTATGGTAGCAATGAGCAAGACCTTTTCAGCTTCAGGGAAACACTTCCTAAAGACTGGTTGATCGTAAGCTTCAGAGCTCCCAGAAATACGCAGTTTGAAGGATTTTCCTGGTATGATATAGATTTTAACAATCCGGAAAATTTTGTTGATATTCCGCAGGCTACACAATCCCTGAATAGCATCATGGAAAGTATCTTAAAAATTGTAACTCATTACGAAATTACAGAAGGGAAAACCAACCTCTGCGGCTTCAGCCAAGGTGGGATTTTATGCTATGCGCTGGCCTTAAAATACCCTGAAATGTTTAATTATGTAGCTTGCCTCAGCAGCTATCCGGAAGAAAAACTGCTGACTGGGATTGTAAAAGATAAAAAGAAACTTGAAAAGCTCCGCTTTTTCGTCTCTCACGGAACTGATGACGCTGTAATCCCTCTAGAATGGGGCCGAAAAGCGGCTGATCTTCTGTACGATCTGGGCTGCTATTTTACATTCAGAGAATACATGAGCGGGCATGGGGTAAACCAGAAAAACTATATTGACCTTATGGATTTCTTTTCAAAGTAAAATTTTATTTTCATCTTCCTGGTCAAATAAACTTTGTTTATTGTTTAAACATTTAAAGACTTTAGAAATCTACTATTACTGATTAATTTTTTACACATAAAGTATCAGAACATTAGCTACTTATTGTTAAAAAATATTTTTGATAAAACTTAAGCACCTTCTAAAAATCTATACAGGCATTCTCAATTTTGGGAATGTTTTTTAGTTTTGATAAGAATAATTTTACTAAATTCAGTAAATGAAATTAACGTATTTTTTATGGATATTTTTTATCAGCATTTTCTCTAATGCCCAGAATTCATTTGAAATACAGAATGAGAAAAAAGTAGTTATTCCTTTTAAATTAATCAATAATTTAATCTTTATACCTATTAATATCAATGGAGCAGATTTAACATTTTTATTAGATACTGGTGTTGCAGAAACTTCTATTTTCAGTCTTGAAAATCAAGAACTAAAACTAGCAAACCTTGAAAAAATAAGGTTTTCAGGACTTGGTGGGAATGCCAGCATCGATGGCTTCCGTTCTGACAATAATATTGCAAGGATCAGTAAGGATTATGTCAATTATACACTTACACTTTTTATTATTGTTAATCAGGATTTCAATATATCTTCCCATGTGGGAATCCCGGTAAATGGTATTATAGGTTATCATTTTTTTAAGAATCATCCCATTATTATCGACTATTCTTCCAAGAAAATTACCATCTATACCGATCAGGAAGTCTTTAAGAAAAAGGTAAAAAAATTTGATGAGCTTCCTATTTCCATTGAAAAAAGCAAGCCTTACGTTTTTGCAGAAGTTGAAATGACCAATGAGAAGAAAAAATCAAAATTATTAATAGACCTCGGAAACAGTGATCCGATATGGCTCTTCCCCACTTTAATCAAGAATTTCGTGTATAACCGTCCGAACATTGATGATTTTCTGGGAAGAGGCTTTAATGGTGATATTTATGGTAAGAGAAGCAGGATTCATAATTTTTATTTGGGTAATTTTAAATTTGAAAAGCCGCTTACAGCAATGCCCGACGAATATTCTATCCAGCATGTCAATCTTGTGGAAGATAGAAAAGGTTCTGTAGGAGGCGATATCCTGAGGCGTTTTACAGTAGCTTTTGATTATCCGAACCAAAAATTATATTTAAGGAAAAACAGGACCTTTAATGATCCTTTTCATTTCAATATGAGCGGACTGGATTTCCAGCAGGACGGTATGGAATGGACAAAAGACCTTGTAAACCTTCCTACCAAAAACAAAGACAATGCCTCGAGCGGACTTGAAGTCTTGAATAACAGCATGCAGTACAACTTCGTTTTAAAGCCTATATTCTCTATCGCGGGCGTCAGGAAAGATTCTCCGGCAGATAAAGCAGGATTAAAAAAAGATGATAAGCTGATCAGTATTAATGGAAAAAAAACCTCAGACATGACAATGGGAAAAATAATAGAAATGATGAGATCCGGAGAAGGAAAAACAATCAACATGCTGATCCAGAGAAAAAATCAGGAAATGACCTTAAGCTTCAGCCTCGAAGATCCTATCCCCTACCAAGAACAAGAATAATATGAATACCGAAGAAACTACCCTTGATAAAATCAGAAGCCGGCCACGCTTTAAAATGTACACTCATCTTACCAAAGAAGAATATGCCGAAAATCTAAAGAAATATCTGGCTAAGCATAGAAACGAATTCTCTGGAAATATCAACAAGGAAGTTGCCACAATCTGCGTAGAAACTCCTGATGATAACTATTGGAAGCCCAGATTATCTTTAAGAATTGAAATGGAAGATGAAAAAACAGCGATACGCGGCGTTTTTGGGCCGAGTTCCGCAGTCTGGACATTTTTTATGTTTCTGTATTTTACTTTTTCGATCCTCTGGATGACATTTTTTTCTATGTATTATGTAGAAAAACAAATCAAAAGCCATGAATTTCCGTGGGCATTAGCTTGCTCTTTTGTAATGCTTTTTTTTATTGCCTTCACTTATGCAGCAGCAAGATTCGGCCAATATAAAGGCAAGGAAGAGATGCAAAAGCTCAGAAAATTTGCCGAGGAATCTACTTTACAATTTGAAAAAAAGGATTAAGATTAAGATTAAGGTGTTTGTGTTTTAGGATTTTCAGGCATCTGCTCCGGTATTGCTCTTGCAGCTTTGATAGAATCTACCACCCTTTCCCTTTTGTCTTGTTCTTTAAGAATTTTTTCAATATTCGATTCGATCATTTTGGTCATTTCTTCCACGGAAACATTATTCGCATTAGGATCATTCAACAATTTTCTCCAAGGCTTTCTTTTTCCCCAGCCATAATCTCCGTATACCAAAACAGGTGTTCCCTTTGCTTTAGTGGTTGCACCTCCGGGATTCAGCACCCAAGTATCTGCGTAGCTGTAAAGCCATTTTGCATCATTCATTAATAATCTCAAACAAGAGTGCGAAGCAGGATAACCCGGCAGATCATACTGATGCCATCCGATACCGTCAATATTAAAAATATTAAAATTATAAGGCAGTTTCCACTCGCTGCTGACAGTAGAAATTGCCAATTGTTTTTTCCAGTTGGCAAAAGTTAATCCTGTTTTTGTCTTTGCAGCTTTTTTACCCATACTTGTCGGGCCCCATTTCACAAGGCTACCGTTTGAATATACCCCGTAAGCCTGGATAGGGTAAGAAAAAACCACGAATTTCTTCACTGGGCTCAATACATCCAACTGCATTGGAAATGGTGAATATTCCATTAAAGTAGTATCGATTTTAGCAGGAACTACCAGCGTATCGGCATTCCATTTATTTTTTGAGTCTAATCTGTTTAATGCTAAAATAGCGTAACGCTCCTTCTCAGTATATTTTTTATTGAAAACAGAAAACAGGGAATCTTTAAGCTTTTTATCTTTAGGAAAAATAAAGGCATTATAAAAGCCATCTTCTTGCATGGCCGGTGGTAAAGATTCCTTTCGTACTACAGAATCTTTTTTTACAGTATCCTTTTCTGCAGGCTGTGTATCTATGACTGAAGATGCAGTATCTTTAACAGTATCGTTTATTTTTTCAGTTTCTTTTTTACAAGAAACCATCATTAGTGCAATAAAAAGTGTGTATAGAAGTGATTTTTTCACAAATATATTTTTCATAAATAAAATAAAAAGTCTGTATATATTAGTTTTGCTACTCAGTACAAATATCAGACCTAAAACTGAATAATAAAAATACTTTGTGAAATTACCGTAAAAAAACGGATATCTTACTTATAAAAGACAGCAGGAGTATATATTATATATGCTCCTGTGTTAAAGCACAAACACTAAAATAAATATGAACAAATTCCTATACTCAATCAATATTAATTCAATTTTTTTCAGGCTTTTATACTTCTGCCAAAGCAGCCGTACAAAGAAACATCTTGTCATCTTTATTATTATATTGCTCTAAATAGTCAATATCTCTAAAATCCCTATCTAATCTAGGTTAATATTAAGATATTATTAGAAGTATTAAACTCAAAAAATTATGCTAAGCTTCAAATAAAGGATGGTGTTTATTCTAAATGTCTGTCTAATTTCGTTATTAAATTTCTATCTAGCCCCAACTTTCGAGGATGATTTCTTTTCACAAGATAGGTGTAAGTTACCTTTAGAAATGACAAAATGCTGTAAAACATCTATTTTACAGCATTTTGTACTATTTTGATTTAATAGTTGCGATCCGGACGGGACTCGAACCCGCGACCTCCGCCGTGACAGGGCGGCATTCTAACCAGCTGAACTACCGGATCAATTTTGTTTTAAAAGTAAATTGATAAACTTTTTGCGATCCGGACGGGACTTTTACTTTTTCAGAAAAAGCCCTATTCATAAGCTTTATGCTGTTCTCTTATTTTGCAGGTCATCGAATAGATCACTTTTTTAATAAGATTAAGAGCATTTGTTTTTAACTGGTGCAAATATATATCTTTTTAGGGATTTTACAAACAAATCTGATAGATTTCTTTTAGATACTCACATAAGCCACAGATTATCAAATAAAAAATATTCTTTTCTATTTATTTTCACATTTTAGAATTCAGTTTCTTAATAAGAATAAAGAAACCTTGGTTAAATAATTTCAAAATTTCATATTAGCTTTTCAAAGAAGCTTATCACTGGTCCAATATAATGTTATCTTTTCTTGTTATAACTGCCAGTTATTTTTAACATATCATATATTTGCTGCTCATCAGTCAAATTAATTTGTACAGAAATATTTGTTGGTGTACCTTTATTATTTTCAAAAAACTTTTCAAAAGTTATTCTATCCAGGCTTTGAACGAATGGAAAATAAGATCTGAATTGAGAGATAGTATTTCAAACCCTTGCACATCAATAGGAAAAAAGTTTAAATGTTCCAGCTTATTTTAACGGTTTTAAAAACTATAATTATATCCCACCGTACAGGTCATTTCATTTAGATTAGGGTTTTCAACCGCTTGGTCTGTATTTCTGAACATCTGAATAAAAGCAAGATCAAAGCTATGTTTCTTCCACGGCATATAATTACCTCCCAGTCTGAAATTCATGACATTGATATTTGCCGTTGCACTTCCCGAATGGTTATAGGATGCTCCAATACTCGTTTTCAATTTATCTTCTTTAAGAAAAGCCTTTGTAACTGTTACAGCCGGCCTGGATATACTAATTTAGCTTCCAGTTAGAGTTAAGCATAAAACCTTAATTTTAACGTATGAAACAAGGGCGAAAAATCTATGATCCAGCTTTTAA
>NZ_FTMM01000042.1 GCF_900156075.1 Chryseobacterium sp. RU37D
TACTGATGAGTTCCAGATTATTAGTTTTTTAAATTGCAATCCAAAATTGCTAATTTTCTTGGAACTTTTTTGTCTAAATAAGTTTAAACAACTTCATCAATAAACTTATTTGAGCTGTATATTTTTATGGTTTCTCATTCTGAACGAAATTAAATGTAGTGAAGAATCTAAAATATATTGTGTTGAGATTCTTCCTTCGTCAGAATGACAAACTTGATGTATATTTTACACAAACTACTTACTCTTCAATGCCACAATTTCATCCGCATTCGCAAAAGCTCCCCCATCGGTAATCGCAGAAGAATGAAAATATCCGGCATTGGTAAAGCTTCTTATCTCATCAATATTTGTGGAGCGAAGCCCTCCGCCAACAAGAATTTCTATTCTGTCGTTTGATAGTTCAACTAGTTTTTTCAGATTTTCCTTTCCTTCGGAAACGTTTGGCTTTTGGCCCGAAGTTAGGATAGTTTTAAAACCACATTCAATGACTTTTTCCAACGATGTTTCTAAATCTTTTGCCCTGTCGAAAGCCCGGTGAAAAGTACATGGATAAGGTTTTGCCAGCTCAACCAGTTCTTTATTCTGTTTAATATTCACTTCATCATTTTCATTCAAAATTCCGAAAACAAAGCCATCAACATTCAACGATTTTAATTGAATCAAATCTGATTTCATCTGTTCAAACTCTTCATCAGAATAGGTAAAATCTCCACCACGCGGACGAATCATTACAAAAATTGGAATATTTATCTTTTCTCTAAGCTGTTTTGCTGTTTCAAAATTGGGTGTTGTTCCTCCTTCGCTTAATCCGTCGCACAATTCTATCCGGTCAGCTCCATTTTCAAAAGCGATCATTGCGGATTCTGAGTTGAAGCAGGCTATTTCTATTTTTGACATGTTTAGGGTTTAGGGTTTAGGGTTTAGCAAAACTAATTTCTAATTAAAATTATTTCAAAGCGAACTCAGGTTTTTCCAGACGGTTTCCTTTCTGGTCATATACCGCAAAGCTGAACCCGTCCTGAATACAATAAGAACCATATTCACCTTTTTTATTTAAAGCAATGAAGCCTACCTGAATATCTTTCAGGTTTTTATTTCTTCTTTTTGTAATCTGTACAATTCTCTCAACAGCTTCTTTACAAGCCTGTTGCGGATTTCTTCCTTGTCTCATCAATTCAACCACCAGGTGTGTTCCTACTGTTCTGATCACCTCTTCACCGTGGCCTGTTGCTGTTGCCGCACCTACCTCATTATCAACAAACAATCCTGCTCCAATGATTGGGGAATCTCCTACTCTACCATGCATTTTGAAGGCCATTCCGCTGGTGGTGCATGCCCCGGAAAGGTTCCCGTCGGCATCCAGCGCAATCATTCCGATGGTATCGTGGTTTTCAATATTGACGATAGGTTTGTATTTACTATCTTTCAGCCATTCTTTCCATTCTTTTTCAGATTCGGGGGTGAGAAGGTTTTCTTTTTTAAACCCTTGAGAAAGTGCAAACTCTAATGCCCCGTCACCTACAAGCATCACATGAGGCGTTTTTTCCATGACCGCTCTTGCAACAGAAATGGGATTTTTAATATCTTCAAGGCACGCTACGGAACCAATGTTGTAGTTTTCATCCATAATGCAGGCATCCAACGTTACCCTTCCATCTCTGTCAGGACGGCCGCCATAGCCCACACTCCTTTCAGATGGATCCAGCTCCACCAGACGAACCCCTTTTTCTACGGCATCTAAAGCCTTTCCGCCTTTTCCGAGGATGGTCCAGGCTTCCTCATTTGCTTTCAAACCAAAATTCCATGTGGAAAGCACAATGGGTTTATTGATGGCTTTTGAATTATTTTCCGGCAGGTCTTTAGCCTTTAAATCTAATGGATTCAATAACAAAGCGGAAGACGCCAATACCGTATTTTTTAAAAATTTTCTTCTTGAGTTCATATTTTAGGTTGAGGCTAAGATCAGGGTTGATTTAAAATTCTTAATTCAAGATTTAAAGATTAGATATATAAGTTTTATGTCTAAACTTTGAATTTAATTTGCTCCGATTTCATCGACAAAAAGCCACGCTTTTGAATCAGCACCGGGATTTCCGGCGGGAATAATTCCTGCATTTTCTATTCTAATTTTAATGTATTTAGAATTTTGATTTCCAACATTTAATTTAATTTTTCCTTTTGCGGAAAGAATTTCATCTTTACTTATTTCCTTTATCATTTTAAAATTTGTTCCATCTTCAGAGACAAAAACCTGCGCCGACTTTGCAAAATGAATCCAGCTTCCTTTATTATCCAGCGTATTAAAATACACCTCCGAAAATGGCGTCTTTTTCTCAAAATCAATGGTTGCAACAACATCATTCCCGGGAAAGCCAAGCCATGTTTTGCCCAATTGTTTTTGATTTCCGATAATTCCGTCGACCAAGGTGAAAGCACCCCCGAAAGAATAATTTTCGCCTGGCTGATGTTCCAGTATGATTTTTTTTCCCGTCGTCTTAGAAATCGTAAAAACCTGCGAAGAAATGGCACTTTTCAATTGTTCGTTTTCGAAATAGGCAGATTTAATCGTTAAAGATTTTGAGACAGGAATTGTATTTTTATACGTCTGAGAATTCACGGAAGGTTCAGTTCCATCCATTGTATATCTTATGCCATCGGGGTTTTGTGATGTGGAAAGCTCATAGCTGACACCGTTTTCAGCGGCAGTTACTTTTCCTGAAATGTTGTAGATACTTTTAGCATAATTTATATTCATTTTATCTAACATCTTAAATTCATTGATTACTCTGCCTTCAAATTCTTTATAATTCTTAGGATCCGAAGTTCCCCAACCGACTTCCGAAAGGGCCATCATTCTTGGAAAAATCTGATACTGAACCTGTTTAAAATCAAGAACATATTCTGTCCAAAGATTTGCCTGAACCCCCAAAATATATTTGGCCTGTTCAGCGTTCAATTCTTCAGGAATGGGATTATAAGAATATACTTTATCCAATGGAGTAAAACCTCCAAAAGCGAGAGGCTCCGTTTGCGGATCTCCCTGATAGTGATCAAAATAACAATAAGCACCCGGGGTCATTACCGCAAAATGTTTTGATTTTGCTGCTTCCACACCGCCTTTAATTCCAGTCCAGCTCATTACTGCTGCGTTTGGAGCCAGCCCACCTTCCAGAATTTCATCCCAACCGATAATTTTTCGGCCTTTAGAATTGACATATTTTTCAATTCTTTGGATGAAATAGCTTTGAAGGCCATGCTCATCCCTTAAATTATTTTGCCTAATTAATTCCTGACAATGCGCACATTCTTTCCATCTTGTTTTTGGGCATTCATCACCGCCGATATGAATATATTTTGAAGGGAAAAGCGATATTACTTCATCCAAAACATTCTCCAAAAATTTAAAAGTTTCATCTTTAGGACAAAAGACATCATCGAAAACACCCCATTTTGTCGCTGCTTCGAAAGGTCCTTTTGTACATGCAAGTTCAGGATAAGCTGATAATGCAGCCAAAGCGTGCCCCGGCATTTCAATTTCCGGAACTACAGTAATGTGTCTTTCCTGAGCATATTTTACGACATCTTTGATTTGATCCTGAGTATAAAAATAGGGGCCGTAGGGTTTCCCATCAAAGGTATTATCAACATATGCACCTATCATTGATTCTTTACGTTTTGAACCAATTTGAGTTAATTTCGGATATTTTTTAATTTCAATTCTCCAGCCCTGATCGTCAGTTAGATGCCAGTGAAAAGTATTGAGCTTGTACATTGCTAAATAATCGATATACTGCTTCACTTCTTCAACGGTAAAGAAATGACGGCAAACATCAAGGTGCATTCCACGCCATGAAAATCTGGGCTGGTCTTCAATTTTTAAAGCCGGAATTTTTTTATCGTTTTTATGATCCTGGATTAATTGTATTAATGTCTGCAAGGCAAGAAAATATCCTTGCTTTGTATATGATTTTATTTGAATCTGTTTGGGTGTAATTTCAAGGGTATAAAACTCATTATTTTGTACAGAATTATTTGTTTTTGTTAACTGAGAATATACTAAATCTGACTCTTCACCTTTAGAAACCTGAAATTTCACGTCTGAATTTAATCGTTTTTTTAAATATTCTGTTTCACCTTTCGGAAGATTATTATTTAACATAATTACCGCAGGAATAGTAAAAAATCCTTCATTTACATTCACTTTTTGGGGATAAGGAATTAAATTAAGCTTTTTTTGAGAAAAAAACACATTAGACACGATTAAAAAAATGATTGAAAAAGCGCGTACCATTGAATTTGATTAAGGTTTTAGCTAATATAATTAATTTCTGAAAACTTCTGTCATCTTTTTAACTTATTAAAAAATAAAACATCTAAATTTGCAAAAAAATATGATGAGAAAAATAATTTTATTAGCTGGTGGTTTATTGTTTTCAGTTTCCACACAAGCTCAGATTTTAGATATAATCAAATCAACAGTAAAGGATAAAACGGGGATAGATCTTAATGCTCCCATAAAAACAACAACAGGTGCTTCTACATCTACTACAACATCGCCAAATACTTCAACAGGTGCTTCGCCAATCAATTTAGAAAGCCTTACTTCAACCCAAATTTCTTCCGGATTGAAAGAAGCATTAAGCCTTGGTGTAAACGAAGGCGTGAAAAAACTAGGCGTAACAGACGGTTTTTTAAAAAATGAAGCAGTAAAAATTTTAATGCCGGAAAAATTAAGAAAAATAGATACTACATTGCGTGCAGTAGGTTTAGGAAGCTTAGCTGATCAAGGCGTAAAACTATTGAACAGAGCTGCAGAAGATGCGGTAACTGAAGCTGCCCCTATTTTTACAAAAGCCATTACTTCAATGACTATTACGGATGCTAAAAATATTTTGCTGGGGAATGATAATGCCGCAACCAATTATTTACAATCCAAAACTCAAAGCCAATTATTTACAGCGTTCCAGCCAAAAGTAAAGGCCTCATTGGGAAAAGTAGGTGCTGATAAAGTCTGGAGCAATTTAATTTCAAAATATAATACTTTCACCGGACAGTCTGTAACAACCGATCTTAACGAATATGTAACAACAGAAGCTATAAACGGAGTTTTCAAAATGGTAGCCCAAAAAGAAAACGGCATCCGAAATACTCCTGCAATGAGAACTACAAGCATCCTGCAGAAGGTTTTTGGAGCGCAGGATGGTAAATAATTTAATTAATTTTTTGTTTTGAAACAAAAGAATTTCCTATAGCGGTTCTACCTAAATATTTTCAATAAAAAGAAGCTGCCTCAAAAGGTAAACTAATGCTCTGAGAATCCCCTAAATGACAAAATTTGTCAGACAGGAGTCGAGGGGGAGTACTTTTGAGACAGCCTCTTTTGTTTTATGAAAATTGCATTTCAGGGATTTCTCCGTCGATGATCAGGTCAGCTTCCGTTGCCTTAACAATATTTTCCACTGAAACTCCCGGCGCTCTTTCAATCAGCTTAAAACCTGCCGGTGTCACGTCTAAAACGGCCAGTTCGGTTACAACCCTTTTTACACAGTTAACGCCTGTTAAAGGTAATGTACATTTCTTAAGGATTTTGCTTTCTCCGGCTTTGTTTACATGCATCATTGCTACGATGATATTTTCTGCAGAAGCTACCAAATCCATTGCTCCGCCCATTCCTTTCACCATTTTTCCGGGAATCTTCCAGTTGGCGATATCTCCGTTTTCCGAAACCTCCATGGCACCAAGAATTGTAAGATCTACTTTTTGAGCCCTGATCATTCCAAAACTAAAAGCAGAATCGAAGAATGAACCTCCCGGCAAAATTGTGATAGTCTGTTTTCCTGCGTTAATGATATCCGCATCTTCTTCACCCTCAAAAGGAAAAGGCCCCATTCCCAAAACTCCATTTTCGCTTTGAAATTCAACAGAAATATTTTCGGGAACATAGTTGGCCACCAATGTTGGGATCCCGATTCCTAGATTTACATAATACCCATCCTTTACTTCTCTGGAAATTCTTTGTGCAATTTGTTCTTTAGTTAGCATAGCATAATCTTATCACGCCAAATTAGCCATTTTTTTCAGAATTACGAAATATTTTCTTTCTTATCCTATGATAAATTTTGATGATTAATTTGTTGTAAATTTGTGAACTTTTAATTTTACAAATGAAAATTCTATTATATTATTTAAAACCTTACAAATGGCTGATCATTGCTTCACTTGTATTAGCCGCTATAAATCAAGTATTTTCACTTTTTGCTCCCGCAATTACCGGAAACATTTTAGACCGGCTGGTTACCCATCCCAACTTTTTTGATAAAGAAAAAATGCTACCCAGAAGCCTGAATGAATATCTCTACGGAACAGATATTTATCATGGTGTATTCTATTTTTTGGGACTGCTGGTTGGGACAGCAATGGTGAGCCGTATTGCAAAGGCTTTTCAGGATTATGTGGTGAACGTGATCATTCAAAAGTTTGGCGCCCAGATCTTTACGGATGGACTAAAACACTCCATGAGACTGCCTTATCAGGAATTTGAAGACCAAAGAAGTGGCGAAACGCTTTCGATTTTAACCAAAGTACGGGAAGACACGGTGAAATTTATTAACAATTTTATCAATGTATTTTTCGGGATTCTGGTGAGCATTATTTTCGTTTCAGTGTATGCGATCCGCCTGCATTGGTCGATAATGCCGGTGTATGTAGTGGGAATTATCCTCATTGCTGTTGTCACCAATTTATTAAGTAAGAGAATAAAATCTATACAAAAAAATATTGTACAGGAAACCACTGCATTGGCCGGAAGTACTACGGAAAGCCTTAGAAATATTGAGATTGTCAAAAGTTTGGGTCTTACTACTCAGGAAGTTGAACGTTTGAACAACAATACCTATAAAATCCTGAATCTAGAGCTTAGAAAAGTAAAAAGCATTCGTTCTCTGAGCTTTGTGCAGGGAACGTTAGTTAATTTTTTACAGCAAACCATTACTTTCACCTTATTATTATTAATTTTTAAAAATATCGTAACGCCGGGCCAATATTTGTCCTTAATGTTTTACGGGTTCTTTATTTTCGGGCCTATGCAGGAAATCGGGAACATTATTATTTCTTATCGTGAAGCCCAGGCATCCCTTAATAATTTTGACCGGGTAATGAAGAAGGAAGTTGAACCTAAACCCGTGAATCCAAAGAAAATCGGCGCCATTGAAGAACTGGAGTTCCAGAAAGTTTCTTTTCAACATCAGACGGCTCATTATAAGGCACTTAATTCGATTTCATTTGATGTAAAAAATGGTGAAACCATAGCTTTTGTCGGGCCGAGCGGATCCGGGAAAAGTACTTTGGTAAAGCTTCTTGTAGGTTTGTACAGGCCATTGGAAGGTGATATTTTTTATAATAAAATCAATGGAAAAGAGTTTGATTTTGATGAATTAAGAAATCAAATCGGTTTTGTAACACAAGATACCCAGCTTTTTGCGGGAACAATTAAAGAAAACCTTTTGTTTGTTAATCCCGCTGCAACAGAAGAAGATTTGCAGCTCGCCTTAAAAAAAGCCAGCTGTACAGGTCTTTTGGAACGAGCAGAAAATGGCATAGAAACAGTAATTGGGGAAGGCGGACTGAAATTAAGCGGCGGTGAAAAACAAAGAATTGCCATTGCCAGGGCTTTATTAAGAAAACCACACTTGTTAATTTTTGATGAGGCAACTTCTGCTCTAGACAGTATCACAGAGGAAGAAATCACTACGACCATAAAAGATATTTCTAAGGAAAAAGAACAAATTACCGTTCTTATCGCTCATCGGTTGAGCACTATCATGCATGCGGACAGAATTTATGTTTTGGAACGCGGACAAATTGTAGAAACCGGCTCACATCTACAGCTAATTGAAGAAAAAGGATTGTATTATGCGATGTGGAGACAGCAGATCGGGGAAAGAAAGATCTCGGAAACGCTGGCTTAATTTGAATGAAAAATGTTTTATGAATGAAAAACCTATAAATAAAATTATCCCCGAAATTGAGTTTCGGGGTATTATTTTTTTACTGATTATTATTTAATTTTTCTTACTGTTCTCTGTTCAATTCTTTTTTCGAATTTTTCGCCCTGAAAGATTCTCTGGATCATGATTCCGGGAATGTGAATTTGGTTTGGATCTAATTCTCCCGGTTCCACAAGCTCTTCTACTTCTGCGATTGTAATTTTCCCAGCACCAGCCATCGGATGATTAAAGTTTCTTGCTGATCCTTTGAAAATAAGGTTTCCGGCATAATCTCCCTTCCAGGCTTTAACAATAGAAAAATCTGCTTCATAAGCATATTCCAGGATGTGGGGCTTTCCTTTAAAATCTTTTACTTCTTTCCCTTCGGCAATTTCGGTTCCGTATCCTGCAGGTGTGTAAAAAGCGGGGATGCCTGCCTGTGCCGCCCTGCATTTTTCTGCTAATGTTCCCTGTGGAGTAAGCTCAACTTCTAATTCTCCTGAAAGCATCTGTCTTTCAAATTCTGCATTTTCTCCTACATAGGAAGAAATCATTTTCCTAATCTGTCTTTTGTGAAGCAATAATCCCAATCCGAAATCATCTACTCCTGCATTATTTGAAATACACGTAAGATCTTTTACATCACTTTCTACCAGAGCATTAATTGAGTTTTCAGGGATACCGCAAAGGCCAAATCCGCCCAGCATCAACGTCATTCCGTTCTGAATTCCTTCAATAGCCTCTTTTGCATTTTTTACTCTTTTATCTATCATGAAATATTAGATTTTCTGTTGGGCTAAATTTAATAATTTTTCTCATATATATTATGTTTAGGATTTATTCTAATTTTTTTTATTACCCAAGTTTTCATATTTTTGAAAATATTACATAATATTAAATATTTCACATATAAAAAAATCACAACTTGTAAAAAATTATTAAAACTCATAACTAATATACAAATGAATCAAGAAAATTTTACCAAATCTGGCGACTTGTTTTATGTTATCTGCCGTTTAAGCATCGGATTATTTTTCTTTATAACCGGCTTTAACAAATTGTTTCACCCTGTTTTTCAAGGCTATATGCTAAAGACCATTACAAGTCTGGGATTTTCAAATCCTCAATTAATGGCAAACTTTGTTGCAGCCAATGAAATGGTCTGGGGATTTTTTTTATTAATAGGTCTTTTTACGAGATTTAGCTCTTTTGTTTTAATTGTGATTATGCTGGTTGCATTACTTACGAAAGATATTCATTCTATCCCAACAAAACTGGTTCCAATTGATCCTAAATTAGGGACGAGCCCAATAGAAAATTATACCTGGCTGACATATTTCTTTTATTTGCCACAGGTATTATATATCATGCTATTGGGATTATATTCTTTATATGGCTATAAAACCTTTGGAATTGACCATTTTTTAAGAAAAAAAATTAATCCTTACCGGTAAACTTTCTGCTGATGGTTTGAATTTGGATCTATTCAAAACCATCACAAATATTCATATTATGGAAATGAATGAGATTTCAGAATAGTTCTCTGCTCTTTTCTTATTACGACAGGACTCGGTCACATTTCTTTTTCAAGAAAAGAATTTCATGTCTAGGTTCCTGAGTGGATAACCTTAAAAAAATTATACTTTTGTATATTCGGAAATTACTAAATATCCCCAACATATTGCTATGCCTAATAAGGTCTGTGGCTCAAATAAATGATTCAGAATCGTTATTAGCCTCATTCAAATTTTTTTGAAGCTACGAATTTTCTCACGTGCTGCTGGAAGTGTTCTGAAATTGCTTTCCATATCTATGAAAAAATGATAACATCACAAAAATGTTGATCGTTAAAAGAAAGTAATTATTGTAAATTCTTGCTAAAAACGGAAGTAAGAACGAATATTGTTTACAATAATATCCTTCAATCAAGTTCACAAATTAAAATTAAATAAACATCACCTTTATAGAAATAAAATAACCCTTAAATGCAAGGGTTATCAATAATTTATATAAAGATATTTAAATCATTTATTAGTTCATCAGTAGATTTCTCAAGTTTGTTAAACGGTTTCTAAAAGTATTATCAATTGGCCATCTGTCTATCCTGAATTATTATCCCATTAAATATTTTGGCGCTTGAAGTATCATTATTCATAAAATTTTATAACTTAAATAATTCAAAATTAGAAACTGATCTTTGTATTGAAGGATAAGTATGATCATTATTCATATTTGCTGTTTCATAACTATAAATCAAGATTTGTATAGTATCCCCTGGCTTCAATAATACTGTTCTATTTATATTAATAGTTGAGTTCCCAGTACTCTTAACCCCTCTTATTACAGATATATTTTCAATTGATGAAGGTTGATTAGATATAAATAGTTCACAAAACAAATGACCACTAGTTCCATCAAAACCAGGGTTTGATGAAGACGGTGTATTCATGTAAGATATTTGTGAGTCAATATAGTATAAACCCTCTTCAGTAATAGTAATTTTACCTGTTGAAGGATCATAAATATTATTGATATCCGTAGCTTCATTCAATTTCAATACAAAAGGGTGCCAACCTAATGTACCAGGAGTACTATCAGTCCAACCTGAACCATTATTCCAAAAAATATCAGTACCGCTCTTAGCACTTACATATAAAATTGGTGATCCATTGCTAGTAATTGGTGGGGTCTTCCAACTTGCAAGACCATTAGCATCACTGGTTAAAACTTTTCCAGTTCCTTGGGTTCCGTCTGCTATTTTAACATTTCCGGCTACATCCAGATTTGCTGCTGGTGATA
>NZ_FTMM01000060.1 GCF_900156075.1 Chryseobacterium sp. RU37D
ATCTCTCATGAAGTAATATTTAAAAGTGGAAATTTTGAAAAGAAACTAAGCTTTTGCTAAAAAACTTTCGTAAGAAGATTGCACAGAAACTGTGCCATCTGACAGGATTTTTTCTAAATTCAGAAATTCGATTTTATTGACTGATGCTTGGTCAAAATCTTTCTGAACTCTCACATAATTTTCTGTGAAGCCAAACATTTTTCCGTCTTTATTTTCATACTCCCAAAGTACAGGAAGTGTTTTTCCAAGCTGAGACTGATAAAATGCCATCTTTTTCTTTTCAGATAAGATTCTCAGCATTTTGTTACGTTTTTTTCTTTCAGCAACAGGCACTACTCCATCCATTTCAGCAGCTTCCGTATTTTCTCTTTCGGAATAAGTAAATACGTGGAGATAAGTGATCGGAAGCCCATTCAGGAAATTATAGGTCTCCAGGAATTTTTCTTCAGTTTCACCGGGAAATCCAACAATTATATCAACACCGATAGCCGCATCAGGCATCACCTCGCGGATTTTATTTACTCTGTCGTTATATAATTTGGTTAAATAACGGCGTTTCATTTTTTTCAATAAATCATCACTTCCCGATTGCAACGGAATATGAAAATGGGGAACGAATCTTCTGCTTTTAGAAACAAGCTCGATGCTTTCGTCCTTTAAAAGATTAGGCTCAATGGATGAGATACGGATTCTTTCGATTCCATCAACTTTATCAAGCTCAGAAATTAAATCTAAAAAAGTATGCTCATGCCTTTTATTTCCGAATTCTCCTTTTCCGTAATCACCAATATTTACACCTGTAAGAACAATTTCCTTAATATCTTTTCCAGCAATTTCTTTAGCATTTTTAAGAACATTCTCAATGGTATCAGATCGCGAAATCCCTCTTGCCAATGGAATCGTGCAGTAAGTACATTTGTAATCACATCCGTCCTGGACTTTCAAAAAAGCTCTGGTTCTATCACCAATGGAATAGCTTCCGATAAAGAAGTCTGTCTCTTCAATTTCACAGGAATGAACTATACCTTCGCTTTCGGATTTTTCCAAATCGTCAAGATAGCTTAGAATATTGAATTTTTCTTTAGCTCCTAAAACAAGGTCAACCCCTTCAATCTGTGAAATCTCTTCAGGCTTCAGCTGCGCATAACATCCCACAATCACCACCAACCCGTCCGGATTGGCTTTCATGGCTCTTTTTACGTGAAGCTTACACTCGCGGTCGGCATTTTCGGTTACGGAGCAAGTATTGATCACATAAATATCCGCCTTCTCATTAAAGCTTACTTTATCATAACCGGCATCTATAAGTTGACGGGCAATAGTAGATGTCTCCGCAAAGTTGAGTTTGCAGCCAAGTGTATGAAATGCTGCAGTTCTTTGAAAAGTTGACATTTATGTACTCCTGAATTTTATGGGTGCAAAGATAGTAATTTTAAATGATTTTTAAATTGATTCAATCTATTGATTATATTCATCTCTTACTTCCTTCGGAGCTGTTTTGAAAACCAACAGTTGAAGACTTCTAACCGGATTCATTTGCAAACCTAGTCTTAATTTCAGAATTAAACTCACTGGACTTGTTTCTGGCAATGGAAAGGGTCTTCCAGTCATCATTTTTCATCATTTTTGCGATATAAACGATCTGCCCAATGTGATAAGGATAATGTGCAAGCTGACGGAACACCGCATCAATTACAGAATGCGCTTCGCTCCTTATATATATTGTAGCATATAAATTTTCGTCATTAATTTGATTAAGGGCTTCAAAAAAACATTTCCAGCCTTTTTCCCAATAATCAATAACCTGCTGTTTATTGCTGAAGTTATTCACAAATTCTTCGTCACGGTTCCGCCATGGTTTTTCGCCATCGTCCTTTAAAAAATCAGTCCATCTTGAAAGCATATTTCCGGCAATGTGCTTTACAATAAT
>NZ_FTMM01000050.1:0-3207 GCF_900156075.1 Chryseobacterium sp. RU37D
AATAGGCAAAGATAATTTGGGCAGGCTCAAAAAACAAAAAAGTCTCACAGAACTTCATCTATGAGACTTTTAAAATAAAAACTGGCGGCGACCTACTCTCCCGCTTGTCGCAGTACCATCGGCGCTGGTGGGCTTAACTTCTGTGTTCGGAATGGGAACAGGTGAGCCCCACCGCTAAAACCACCCTAAAGGTTGTATATAAGATATCAGAGGTTAGATTTCAGATTTCAGACTTTCCTTTAGTCTGGGATCTGATGTCTTATATCTGACATCTGTTTTATCGGTAAATTTCATCACAAAGGCAAAACCAAGGCTGCACTTATAAGGCTTGTCTTAATTATTAATTAATTTAAGATTATAGCAACCAATAGGCTATAAATCTACGGGTAATTAGTACTACTCGGCTATGCTGTTACCAACTTTACACCTGTAGCCTATCAACGTGGTCATCTCCCACGACCCTTAAAAGATGTCTCATCTTGAGGCGAGTTTCGCACTTATATGCTTTCAGTGCTTATCTCTTCCAAACGTAGCTACTCAGCGGTGCACCTGGCGGTACAACTGATACACCAGAGGTTTGTTCAATTCGGTCCTCTCGTACTAGAATCAAGCCCTCTCAAACATCTAACGCCCGCAATAGATAGAGACCGAACTGTCTCACGACGTTCTGAACCCAGCTCGCGTGCCACTTTAATGGGCGAACAGCCCAACCCTTGGGACCTTCTCCAGCCCCAGGATGTGACGAGCCGACATCGAGGTGCCGAACCTCCCCGTCGATGTGAGCTCTTGGGGGAGACTAGCCTGTTATCCCCGGAGTACCTTTTATCCTATGAGCGATGGCCCTTCCATACGGAACCACCGGATCACTATGTCCTGCTTTCGCACCTGATCGACTTGTTGGTCTCACAGTCAAGCACCCTTATGCCATTACACTCTACGCACGGTTACCAAGCGTGCTGAGGGTACCTTTGAAAGCCTCCGTTACTCTTTTGGAGGCGACCACCCCAGTCAAACTACCCACCACGCAATGTCCTTCTTAAAGAAGTTAGGCTCCAAGTAAGTAAAGGGTGGTATTTCAACGTCGACTCCACAAACACTAGCGTGCCTGCTTCAAAGTCTCCCACCTATCCTACACATTACTTACTCAAAGTCAATACGAAGTTATAGTAAAGGTTCACAGGGTCTTTTCGTCCCATTGCGGGTAATCGGCATCTTCACCGATACTACAATTTCACCGAGCTCGTGGCTGAGACAGTGCCCAGATCGTTACACCATTCGTGCAGGTCGGAACTTACCCGACAAGGAATTTCGCTACCTTAGGACCGTTATAGTTACGGCCGCCGTTTACTGGGGCTTCAGTCAAACGCTTCGCTTACGCTAACGCCCTTCCTTAACCTTCCAGCACCGGGCAGGTGTCAGACCCTATACAGCATCTTTCGATTTAGCAGAGTCCTGTGTTTTTGATAAACAGTCGCCTGGGCCTCTTCACTGCGGCCAACATTGCTGTTGGCGTCTCTTCTTCCGAAGTTACGAGACTATTTTGCCTAGTTCCTTAGCCACGACTCACTCGAGCACCTTAGGATTCTCTCCTCGACCACCTGTGTCGGTTTTGGTACGGGTTGCTTCACTTCGGCTTTTCTTGGATCCGATTTCACTATAGCAGCTTCGCCCGAAGGCTAAGCCTTGACACTTCCGTCCGTCTTCAATAGCTACATCGAACCGTCCCCTTTTTAGTGTGAGCAAGTATGGGAATATTAACCCATTGTCCATCCACTACCCCTTTCGGGTTCGCGTTAGGTCCCGACTAACCCTCAGCTGATTAGCATGGCTGAGGAAACCTTAGTCTTTCGGTGAGGGGGTTTCTCGCCCCCTTTATCGTTACTTATGCCTACATTTTCTTTTCTATCCGCTCCACAATACCTCACGATACTGCTTCGGCGCAGATAGAATGCTCTCCTACCAGATATATCTTAAATATAAATCCATAGCTTCGGTATTCTGTTTATGCCCGATTATTATCCATGCCGGACCGCTCGACTAGTGAGCTGTTACGCACTCTTTAAATGAATGGCTGCTTCCAAGCCAACATCCTAGCTGTCAATGCAGTCCAACCGCGTTGCTTCAACTTAACAGAAATTTGGGGACCTTAGCTGTTGGTCTGGGTTCTTTCCCTCTCGGACATGGACCTTAGCACCCATGCCCTCACTGCCGCAGAACATTTATTAGCATTCGGAGTTTGTCAGGAATTGGTAGGCGATGAAACCCCCGCATCCAATCAGTAGCTCTACCTCTAATAAACTCATTTGCGACGCTGCACCTAAATGCATTTCGGAGAGTACGAGCTATCTCCCAGTTTGATTGGCCTTTCACCCCTACCCACAGGTCATCCGAAGACTTTTCAACGTCAACCGGTTCGGTCCTCCACTCTGTGTTACCAGAGCTTCAACCTGCCCATGGGTAGATCACAAGGTTTCGCGTCTAATCCTACTAACTATCCGCCCTATTCAGACTCGCTTTCGCTCCGGCTCCGGTACTTAATACCTTAACCTCGCTAGTAAAATTAACTCGTAGGCTCATTATGCAAAAGGCACGCCGTCACCCAACTTGTGGGCTCCGACCGCTTGTAGGCGTACGGTTTCAGGTTCTATTTCACCCTTCTATTCGAAGTGCTTTTCACCTTTCCTTCACAGTACTTGTTCACTATCGGTCTTTCAGGAGTATTTAGCCTTGGAGGATGGTCCCCCCATATTCAGACAGGATTTCACGTGTCCCGCCCTACTCATTTATCATCTATGTATGCCTTTCAAATACGGGGCTATCACCCTCTATGGCTGTTCTTTCCAGAACATTCTTTTAAACATATAAAGACTTTTGGGCTAATCCGCTTTCGCTCGCCACTACTTACGGAATCTCTTCGATTTCTTTTCCTCAGGGTACTTAGATGTTTCAGTTCTCCTGGTTTGCTCCTCCTAAGAGGTAATACATCTTCAATGTATTGGGTTGCCCCATTCGGACATCTCGGGATCAATTCGTGTGTGCCAATCCCCCGAGCTTTTCGCAGCTTACCACGTCCTTCTTCGCCTCTGAAAGCCTAGGCATCCGCCATACGCCCTTAACGATTTCTTTCCTATTTTTAGGTTACTCAAGCACTTATAAGTGCTCGGTTTTCTCTTTGTGATGTCTTTACCGGTAATGTCAATGATCTTT
>NZ_FTMM01000050.1:3917-5928 GCF_900156075.1 Chryseobacterium sp. RU37D
TTAATTTTGTTTTACGTCATAAGACGCTCTAAAATGAGATGTTCCAGCCGCACCTTCCGGTACGGCTACCTTGTTACGACTTAGCCCTAGTTACCTGTTTTACCCTAGGCAGCTCCTATTACGGTCACCGACTTCAGGTACCCCAGACTTCCATGGCTTGACGGGCGGTGTGTACAAGGCCCGGGAACGTATTCACCGCGCCATGGCTGATGCGCGATTACTAGCGATTCCAGCTTCATAGAGTCGAGTTGCAGACTCCAATCCGAACTGAGACCGGCTTTCGAGATTTGCATCACATCGCTGTGTAGCTGCCCTCTGTACCGGCCATTGTATTACGTGTGTGGCCCAAGGCGTAAGGGCCGTGATGATTTGACGTCATCCCCACCTTCCTCTCTACTTGCGTAGGCAGTCTCACTAGAGTCCTCAACTTAATGCTAGCAACTAGTGACAGGGGTTGCGCTCGTTGCAGGACTTAACCTAACACCTCACGGCACGAGCTGACGACAACCATGCAGCACCTTGAAAATTGCCCGAAGGAAGGTCTATTTCTAAACCGATCAATTCCCATTTAAGCCTTGGTAAGGTTCCTCGCGTATCATCGAATTAAACCACATAATCCACCGCTTGTGCGGGCCCCCGTCAATTCCTTTGAGTTTCATTCTTGCGAACGTACTCCCCAGGTGGCTAACTTATCACTTTCGCTTAGTCTCTGAATCCGAAAACCCAAAAACGAGTTAGCATCGTTTACGGCGTGGACTACCAGGGTATCTAATCCTGTTCGCTCCCCACGCTTTCGTCCATCAGCGTCAGTTAAGACATAGTGACCTGCCTTCGCAATTGGTGTTCTAAGTAATATCTATGCATTTCACCGCTACACTACTTATTCCAGCCACTTCTACCTTACTCAAGACCTGCAGTATCAATGGCAGTTTCACAGTTAAGCTGTGAGATTTCACCACTGACTTACAGATCCGCCTACGGACCCTTTAAACCCAATAAATCCGGATAACGCTTGCACCCTCCGTATTACCGCGGCTGCTGGCACGGAGTTAGCCGGTGCTTATTCGTATAGTACCTTCAGCTTTCCACACGTGGAAAGGTTTATCCCTATACAAAAGAAGTTTACAACCCATAGGGCCGTCGTCCTTCACGCGGGATGGCTGGATCAGGCGCTAACCCATTGTCCAATATTCCTCACTGCTGCCTCCCGTAGGAGTCTGGTCCGTGTCTCAGTACCAGTGTGGGGGATCACCCTCTCAGGCCCCCTAAAGATCATTGACTTGGTGAGCCGTTACCTCACCAACTATCTAATCTTGCGCGTGCCCATCTCTATCCACCGGAGTTTTCAATATTAAGTGATGCCACTCAATATATTATGGGGTATTAATCTTCCTTTCGAAAGGCTATCCCCCTGATAAAGGCAGGTTGCACACGTGTTCCGCACCCGTACGCCGCTCTCAAGATTCCGAAGAATCTCTACCGCTCGGCTTGCATGTGTTAGGCCTCCCGCTAGCGTTCATCCTGAGCCAGGATCAAACTCTCCATTGTATGTTTGTTCTTGACTCACTCAAAGTTTTTTAACGCTTTAGTTTTTCCTTACTTGGTTGTTATATTGTATGTCAATGATCTTCATTTCTTCCGCTTTTTAACGTAGCAATCTCTCTGTCAGTGTCGCTCCGTATTTGCGTGTGCAAAAGTAATAACTTATTTTTTAATGACCAAATGTTTTTTTAAGAATTTTAAAGTTTTTTGATAACCTTAATCTCTTTATTCCCATTCACCCAATCTCACTTCTGCGCCCCGTTTTACCGGATTGCAAAGATACAAAAAATTTCTAATCTCGCAACTTTTTATCTAATTAAATTTTAAATATTTTTAAAACCAAACTAAATAAAAAATACAAATCACTTTTTAGTATATCTTATAAAGTGTTTCTAAATTAATTGGCCTTGAAAGCCGATCCTGCGCTACCTACTTCCTTCCGTTTTCAGTGGCCCAAAGATAGAAACTT
>NZ_FTMM01000049.1 GCF_900156075.1 Chryseobacterium sp. RU37D
ACGCCCAGCTTCACTACTGCTATTAATAAGAAAAGCCAATGCGTTATTTTGGATTGTTCCGTTTCCTCTGTGTATACCTTGAATACCAGCACCACCATAACCAAAACTTCCATTAACCCTTGCATTAAATAATACAGAGCCAATAATATTACCATTTAATAAATTTACCCCGGCATTAGAGCGACGCAGGATCAATGCTTGCCCATTCGAAATTGGACTTTCATCATCAAACAGATAATCATCATTAATGTTTGATCCGGCAATATGATTATATAAATGGAGTCTTGCTGCAGGATTGGCAATTCCAATACCTACTGTCCCCTGGCTTGATACTACAAAATCATCAGATTGTTGCACTGTGGTGGGAGCTCCGGTCGAAGCATTGTTTTTGCCACCATCTACATGGAAAGAAGCTTGGGGATTAGATGTACTTATGCCTACTTGGGAATAATAAATAGCAGGCGAAAATAGAAGTAATAAAATTTTTTTTCTCATAGCATTAAAATTTTTATAGTTTATAATCAACACTATATCACATAAAACTTATAGTCGCTTTTCTCTATAACGTATAGATTTTTAATCTTGAAATTATTATTGGTATTAAATTTTGTAAGAGATAAAAAGAATAATTACAGATTAAATTTAAATATTAAAAAAAACAATAAATGTAGCTATAGTATTACTTAATGTAATACAAGTACTACTATTAGGGAAGTATCTATTTATACCTAATCATACCATACAAAAAAATATCAAAATTTTTAAAGATGTAAGGATTGAAAATATCCAGGTGCATTAGCAGTTAATTGAAATCAGAAGATTTACAACAAATACTCCAACCCATACCTGAAAATAAAGGATATGAGGAAAATACAGGAATTATTGATTGTGAATAAAAGTAGGAGAAACCATTGACTGGATAATTATTGGATAATGCAGCACACATAGGGTATCGGATCTATTTAGGATTAGTACTGAACAAATTGTAAGTATCAATAGAAAAACGTTTATGAATGTAAGTCGAACAAAGACTAAAACTCCTTTCCTGGTGCCTATCTATAATAAAGGTGAAAAATTCTTAGTAAAAAAATGGAAATTTCCCTTCTCTGTATTCTGAAAATTTAGAGAGTTCAAAAATTATTTTAACTAATAATTTAAAAAGATATTCAGTTGTATGTAATAGGTTGTATTAAGTATGAAAGGATCTACAAGCATCATATTATTAGAACATCTACCACTAAATATATAAGTTAAAAAGTTAGGTTTTGGATTTATAATTTGAGCTTTTACATATTGGTTTTTAAATTGTTCCATAACATTACTTGATTTGTGTGGCGTTATGTTAGGACGAGATATAACTTAAAATAAAATCGGCTTGAAAAATTTCTAAGCCGATTTTTATTTACAAAAGCTAATTAGCTAATTCACTTTCTTAGACTTCTTTAACTGAATTACCCTTTATAATTATACAAAACCCGATAATATTCGTCCGCCATTCTATCACTGTTAAACTGCTCTTTCACATCAGTCATAGAATTATATTGTATTTTTCTCCATTGATCCGGTTTATCATAATAGATTGGGAGGATTTCATTTTCAAGAATTTCATACAGCTTATCCAAATCATAATTGTCCTGTTCATAAATGCTCATATTCATATAATTAGCCTTTGGAACAACGAAAGAATTTTCCCCATGTTTCGCAAATTCCGGAATCCAGCCATCGTCTGTAGAAAGATTTACGGATCCGTTCATTGCTGCGGTCATTCCTGAAGTTCCCGATGCTTCCCTTGGAACTCTGGGATTGTTTAACCATAAATCTGAACCTTGTTTTAAAGATTTGCTTAATGAAAGCTCATATCCTGTAAGAACAGCCATATTTTTATGATTTTTACTTTCCTCAACTAATAAATTAAACGTAGAAATTGCTGAATAATCCATTGGGTAAGGCTTTCCTGCCCAAATAATCTGTACCGGATATTTTGGATTGTTTAATAATTTGTAAAATCTTTCTTTGTCATATAAAAGAAGGTCGGCACGTTTATAGCCTGCGAATCTTCTTGCCCATACAATAGTGAATACATTTGGGTTGAATAAATTCCCTGTCTGATCGGCTACAATTTTGAATAGTCTTTTTTTCAAATGCTTTTTGCGGAAATCAAAAACCGTTTCATCATTTTCGTCTTTTGAATTGTAGAGTGGCTTATCTGCCCAGTATTTGAATTCCTGAGCGTTTGTAATGGAAGTAATTTCACAGATTTCAGGATACTTACTCCACATTATTCTGGAAACTACACCATGAAGTTGAGAAACGCCATTGGCCACCCTTGCCATTTTCAAAGCACACAGAGAATGGTTGAAACGGTCATCATCAGAACCCTCAATGCTTTTTACCTCTTCCATGCTGAAACCGGAAAAATAAGACATATCGTAGCATAATCTTAAATTATGCTTTTCGTTTCCGGCTTCTTCCGGAGTGTGGGTGGTGAAGTGTAATTTTTCCTTTACCCTGTTGAGGTCTCCGTTATATTTTTTCAATAAATGAAAAGCGGCGGGAAGCCCATGGGCTTCATTGAGGTGATAAACATCTCTTTCAATATTCATTTCATCCAAAAGCTTTGCACCACCTTTTCCCAGCAAAATATACTGAGCAAGCTTTGTAGCTTCGTTGGCATCATATAATTTATGGCAGATTGTTTTTGAAATATGATCGTTTTCTGGAACATCTGTTGAAAGGAAAAACATCGGTGCAGTATTGAAAATTTCAGGGTCAAGATACCAAACTTTCACCCAAACCGGTGCGCTGTGGATTTCAATTTGAAATTTTATATCTGTATCTTTAAGGAAGCTGTACATTTTTTTTGTCCAGGTAGGCTGCAGGGTCTGGTCGTGGTTTCTTGCCTGATCGTAATAACCGAATTTCCAAAGAATGCCGATCCCGATAAGGTCCTGTTTTAAGTTGTACGCACTTCTCATGTGGGATCCTGCCAAAAATCCAAGGCCTCCGGAATATATTTTCAACACTTGCTCAATAGCAAATTCCATAGAAAAATAGGCAACTTTTTTAGAATATTGCGGATTGATATGATAAGGTATTTTAAAATTCTTAAAATCCATTGAGTACAGTTTTTTATTTGATGCCTCAAAGGTATAAAATATGAAAATAAACAAGATGTAAATTATTTGATAAATTCTTTTTAAAACAGCAGATTAAATAGTTTTTTTTACTTATCTTTAAATGTAAATTTTTGATAATCAAAACTTCATGATCTGAAATAGGAAGTTTTATGTGTTCCATAATAATAAAATAATAAGCACATGAAAAAGGCATTTTCTGATGAAGATTTAATTAAAAATCTGAGCTTATATTACCTTAATCGACATTTGAAAAAAAAGCCGATTGAGAAGTATCACCGCAAAATAGACGAATCTCCACTTCACGATCGTGAAAAATATAAAAAGAAATCTGAAATTTTGCTGCTGAACTCTTTTATGCATCATTTTCCCGAAGTGCAGTTTGAAAATCTTACCTGCGAAAGTCCGGACTTTATCGCAAAATTCAACGACAAAAAAATCGGGATCGAGCTTACAGAAGTGATCAACCATCTTGAAATGAAAAAAGTTGAAAGTAATTTGAATAAAATTTTCCGTCAGGCAGAAATACTATTAGAAAAAGAGGACACTACGAAATATCGTGGTGTTTATTTTTTAGAATTCCTTCCAAATGTCAAGCTGGATACACCAGAAAGCCACGAAGAAATTATTCTTAATATTTATAAAAGTATTAAAAGAGGAAAGCCTTTCGGATGTATAAAAAGTGTACGGAAATCTTTCCACCGGAGAAATGTTTTCATCACTTATGAGTACAATATGAATCTTTTTGATGAATTATGCTCGGAGAAAATTTTAGAGTTGATTGAAAAAAAGAATGAAAAATTTCCTTATTACGATAATACGGTGGATGAATGTTGGCTTATAATTGTCTCTGATATGAACTCTCTGGCTTCTCGCTATACCTTTATTCAGGATAAAGAACATTTGCAAGAAGTGGAAAGCCCTTTTCATAAGATTTTTCACCTTGAAAACCTTTGTGGGAATATTACGAGTATTAAATAATTTTTAAAGTAAAATATATTGTTTTTCATTTTTTATTGAATTATTTATTTTAAATTTGCTGTTTGCATGTAAAATGTTCATGATTGATCTATGCATTTTATATCAATAATTTAAAAACAAATTGAAAGATATATGGGAAAATATTTATTACTTTTTTTATTACTTTTTTCACGATTGCTTTATTCTCAGGCCGACTGCTCATCTGCTTTGACAGTTTGTGGAAATTCTGCTATTACTTACTCTCCTTCAGGAATTGGAGCCTTAAACGAAAATTTAGGAGGGTGTTTAATCACCGGGGAACACAATTCTATCTGGTATAAAATTACGATAGCTACTGGCGGTACCCTTACCTTTGACCTTATCCCAACAGATCAAGATGCCGATTACGACTGGGCCATATATGGCCCCAACGTTACCTGCGGAAGTCTGGGAGCTCCAATAAGGTGCAACGCTGCTACAGTTCTCGGAGTAAACGCCAATACAGGACTGAATATGACCAGCACGCTCTTAAGTGCTCCGGGAGGTTCTCTTACACCATATTGCAAATACCTGGATGTATTGCCTGGCCAGACGTATTATTTGTATATTGATAACTGGGTAGATGTATTTAATCCTACAACAGCTCCATTTGCACTTACATGGGGAGGAACGGCAACATTAGCTTCTCCTTTTACAAATCCTAATATTCAGACTCAGCCTTTTACTCCGCCGGGAGTTCCTGCCGCAAATCCTGCCGATCCTAGAGAGATCACTATTTGTGAAAATCCTATGGTTTTCAATTTTAATACTTTATCAGTAGCTATTCTTAACGGGAATGCTAATTTTGAGATAAGCTATCATACCTCACAAAATGATGCACTGGCTGCAATTAATCCTATTGTGGCTACACAGGCTGTTAATACCACTTCTATCTATTATTATAGTATTCATTATCAGGATCCTTCCAACCCAAATAATCCCATCAACTCCTGCAGACAGATAGGAGCATTTAAATTTAAGCAGGGAAATATTACTGGAAATAACATTACACTTTATGGCTGTAATAACAACAATGCAGGAACGGCAACTTATGATCTTACTTCTGCTGCAGTATTTTCTGATCCTTTGGCTACTAAAAAGTACTATAACACTATTGCAGATCTCAATGCTGGAACCAACGAAATTCTTAATCCGACAGCTTTTGTGTCCGGGGAAGCTACGATATATGTAAAAATAACTTCGCAGTTCGGCTGTACGGCTGTTGCTGAAATTACACTTAAATTTTATCCGGCAGTAGTTGTTACTGATGCTACTTTAAGGGCCTGTTTTATTGAATCCAAACCGTCCACTGGATTATTTAATCTTACCACAGCGGCTGTAACAACACAGACAGGAACTAAAAATTATTATCCGTCTTTAGCGGATGCGCAGAACGGAACCAACGAAATCATTAATCCAACGGCTTATACTGCTCCAAATGGTGTTATTTATATTAAAGTTACCAACGGAAACGGATGCTTTGCCATCGCGAAAATTACTTTAATTGTACTTCCTCCTGTCTATTCTAATACATTGGTAGACAAAATAATATGTATGGAAGATACAACAACGCTAGATGCTGGCCCCGGATTTACAGGCTATAAATGGAGTAACGGTGCTACTACCCAGACTATCAATAATGTAGGAGTCGGAACATATTGGGTAGATCTTACGACAGGTGAATGTATTACTAGGCAGGCCGTAAAAGTCTACGCCTCCGAACAGCCGGTCGTTTCCGATATTGATATTACAAACAATACAGTTACCGTAAACGTTACTGGTGGAACAGTACCTTACAAATATTCAATGGATGATATCAACTGGCAGGATTCTAACGTGTTCAATAATGTTCCGCGGGGTGACAGCCATATTTTTGTAAAAGATGCGTATGACTGTGAACCTATTGATGTAACCATTGTAGTTCCAAACCTTGTTAATGTCATTACTCCAAACGGAGACGGTGTTAATGATATTATTGATTATTCAGCATTGGGAAACAAACAAAACCTAGTTTTCAATATTTTTGACAGGTACGGAACCAAAATTTTCCAGGCAGATAAATCAAACAACTACAAATGGAACGGTACCACAGGCGGTAAGAAAGTTCCCACAGGCACTTACTGGTATTCTGTAACATGGAATGAACATAATAAAAAGAGCACATTATTCAAATATTCCGGTTGGGTAATGGTAAAAAACAGGGAGTAGGTTTTTATAATTAATTAAGCTCTCACAATAGTGGCGGTTTTTAAATTATTATAATCAAAAATTACAAACACTTCCACGCTCCAACTTTTTCAGGAGCTATTTCCGGCTCTCCGCACTCGCTATTTTTTTTATTTAAGGGGGCTGCGGCGGCTTCGCCGCCGCAGCCCCCTTAAATAAAAAAAATGAGCTCAGACAAATGCTGCGATCCGGGCTAGGCTGGCAGGATTGGTGGCTTCGAGTGCTTCAGCCACCAGGGGAACGGCAGCCATTCTTTTCACTCTTAAAGAATCATATCAAATGACCACGCTGTTTGTCATCCTGAAAAGATATCAACAGAAATTACCTCTAAAATATCAAGGAAAAATGTTTAACTTAGAAAGAAAATTTCATCATGAGAGACCTATTCATAAAACGTTTCGAATACTATAAGATGCTTGGTGACAAATCATTCGAACAGCTTTCTGACGAGCAGATTTTCTGGCAGTACAATGAAGAAAGCAATTCTGTTGCGATTATTGTAAAGCACATTGCCGGAAATATGCTTTCAAGATGGACTGATTTTTTAAAGGACGATGGCGAAAAACCATGGCGGAACCGTGACGAAGA
>NZ_FTMM01000045.1 GCF_900156075.1 Chryseobacterium sp. RU37D
CCCTGAATTATCAAACAATAGAAGAATTTAACAATCAAAACAAAATTTACAAAAATGTAGCTTAACTCTAACTGGAAATTTTATTTGCATATCCAAATTTCTTTTGATAAATAACTTTCCGAAATTAAACCTAATGTTTCAATGAATTTAGGACATTCATAATCTGAAAATAAAAACGCTGGATCTTCTTCGTCTTTGTGTAGTTCTTTTATTGCTTCCAAGAACTCATCATAATCCGCATAGTCTGAAAGCTCAAACCATTTACCAAATAAACTTCCTTGGTTGTACTTCTTATAAGTACTTACATAGATACTTACTGTATCTAAACAATTTCTTAACTTTGTCATGTCGATAATTTTTAATTGTGTTAAAGATTTATTGATTTTTGCCTAGTTGCGTTGCACCGCTTCTAGGCTTTTTTTATATTTTGAGATGAAAAATTTCAGAAAAAAAGAACTTTTGAAAAGTATCTTATATATTAATAAAGTCAATATCTATGCTAGTTTGCAAAGATTTAACTATAAAATTAAAGTTTCTTAAAATAATTTTAAACAAACTTTTAACTTAAAAAAATATCAAAGTTAGAAACAAAAAATACAGTTTGAGAGTAACAATATTTTGAGTAAGTGGAAAATAAAAGCATTGTTTATAGAAACCTTATCCAACAAACCAACTGTACAAAAATTAGTTTTGATTGATGGAGGGGCGTAGAAAAAACATAATTACTAACCCGTTGTGCATTATGAATAAAAAGGAAAAAGTTGTTCATTTGATTGAAAATCAGTAAATTGAATTAGCTATAAAACATTTACAATGAACAACTTAAACGCAAATTACAAAAGAATTTTGGAAGTTTTAAGAAAAATATCAAATGAAACGCTTCTTTCTTATCAAAGACGAGTTTCTAAATTAAAGGATTTAGAATTGATAAGCCTGGCATTAACCGCTGAATTTATGGGAATTGACAGTGAAAATCATTTATTTCGTCACATTCCGGAGACGATCAAATGTAAAATAGAAAGAACTGTTTACAATCGTCGAAAACGCAGATTAGCCAATAGAATCAATGATTTACGAATGAAAATAGCTCAAAGCTTTAATGAGTTTGAAGATGTTTTTATCATTGACAGTATGCCTGTAGAGATTTGTAAGCTTTCCAGATCTGGCACTTCGAAAATCTGTAAGGAGGTTGAGTATTCTTATCCCAACAAAGGTTATTGTGCCTCTCAACAAATGCATTTTTATGGTTACAAGCTTCATGCAGTTTGCTCTGTGAGCGGCGTTTTCCAAAGTGTAGATTTAAGTCCTGCTTCTGTTCACGACATCCATTATTTAAAAGATATTAAAGAGCAATTGTCTCATTGTACATTACTTGGAGATAAGGGATATTTATCATCTGAAGTTCAAATCGACCTGTTCAACTACGCCAACATAGAATTAGAAACTCCTAAAAGGGTTAATCAAAAAGATTACAAGCCTCAATTCTACCTGTTCAAAAAACAACGAAAAAGGATTGAGACATTATTCTCCCAGCTTTGTGATCAATTTATGATCAGGCGTAACTACGCAAAGACTTTTGAAGCATTCAAAACCAGGTTATTAGCTAAAATAACAGCTTTAACCGTTGTGCAATTCATCAATAAAGCCTATTTCAATAGAAACATCAATAATCTAAAAGTTAGCATTATTTAAAATGCACAACGGGTTAATTACTAAGTATGGGGTTGTTTCCTAGGTAGGGGATATAATTGTACTCAAAAAAAATTAGGGTAGATTTAACAGTAAGAATACTATATAAAA
Source organism: Chryseobacterium sp. RU37D (assembly GCF_900156075.1). Classification (GTDB taxonomy): domain Bacteria; phylum Bacteroidota; class Bacteroidia; order Flavobacteriales; family Weeksellaceae; genus Chryseobacterium. The sequence continues at coordinate 1,801 of NZ_FTMM01000045.1, forward strand.
ACGAATTTTGAAAAGTTCAAGTAATTCACTAGCTGTAATACTCTGTTTTGTATTGACCGTTTTACATCGTTCTACATTTTAAAAAGAAAATTAAGTAGTTTTAAAAACTACCCACAGCAGTAATATAATACAGTTTGTTTTTAATATTTCATATTAATATTGCGGTTGTGGGTATATTATTTATGCTTTACAATACAGACTGAATTTAGGTTTTTAAAACTAATCTAGTTTTTAAGACTTTAGATTTTAAAATTTACTATTTTTGTAATTCAAATTTTATCGAAAAAATAAAGCGTAAGCTGTTTATTTGTTCTGCCGAAAACTGGTAATTTTTAATACAGACAAAATAAATAGTGAAACGCCCTGTCTTAGCAGGGCTTTCCTATTAGTCTGTATGGGTATACCAGTACCTCGGTAGTTAATACGGTTTAGTCCCTGCGTTTTTCTATTATAACATTTCTCACTTTGGGACTGAGTGAACTTAAAAAATTCACTTATGAAAAAGATTTTATTTGCAATTGGTTTGATTTTACCAACATTATTTTTTGCACAACAAACCGAGAAAGATTCTAAATGCGATTTACCCGCAAATTATCAAGAACCAAAACCCGACAAGAAAATACAATCTAAATTAAAAAGAGGAGATGCAACCATTGAGGATTTGCGTAAGCATATTGCGGTTGAAAATGATTGCGATGTAAAAGAAGTGGTTTTTTTGATATTTACAGAGCAACTTGGTAACGGAATGTACTCCGTATGTGTAAAGGGTAAAGAAATGAAGTATAAAAGAATGGGGACTGTGTTTATGAAAAATGAATCTAACCCTTTTGATACAGCTTCCAAATGAAAAATCAATTAATCTCAGTTATTTTGATTTCTTTAAGCCTAGTGTCGTGCAAAAAAGAAAAATCTTCAAACGGAATGTTTAATGAAGATGGCACTATATCCGATTCTATGATGTCGGTAGTAAAAGGACATTTAAACGATGCTAAAATTTCGGCTGATTCAATTGTGAAAAGCAGACCTAAAAAAGTAAATACTGAAGTAGCTGAAGAAATTAAATCTGAACAAAGTCAAATATCAAACAAAAAGTTTGTTTTTGTGGTTTTGAAAGTAAGTGAAGCTACTGAAATTGGAGCGGATTATAAGAAATATCAAACTAAAGAGTTGGTTTCGGGAATTAATGAAATTTCTAATTATAACGAGGATGCTAAAGCAATGCTAGAAGACCAAATTATACAAGAATATAAAATGGGAGCATGGTCTGGAAATATCATATCAAAAGAAACGTTTGCATTCGATAATTATTCTTCTGCAAGTAAGAAAAGAAACACTTATCTAATTGAACAATAATCATGAAATATATAATTTCCTTAATCCTTTTATCACTTTCATTGTCTTTAAAATCACAGGTTCATACATTTCAATCTACTTCTTATGCTTACAAGGTAAAAATAGGGAAACTCTGGAGAAAATTGGAGCAAAAAGACTGTAACAAAGGTAAATATAACAGTAGATTTTAATAATGATATGATTTCTATTGATTCGGACAAGTCTCAAAAATTTATTTTGCAAAACTTTATGGGAAAGCAATTAAACAAAAATAGAGACGAAAGCGGTAAAACTAAATAGATCCATCTATAAATATTTGATTTACAGTAAATATACAAAATTATGATAATTTATGGGCATTCAATTTGTTTACTGATCTTTTTATTTTCAAAAAATTTATCTTACATTTGGGAAATATTCTATTATTGAGGCCGTTCACTGATTAACGCACAAACGAATAATCTAGAACCTAGGAAAACTGTAACAAACGAAGAAAAACTTCTGGCTAAGTTTTCAAACAAAGGCTTTAAAATAGAACTACGTATAACCCCATTGTGTGTTATGATTAAAAAGGAAAAAGTTGCTCACTTGATTAGTAATCAGTAAATTGTTTTTACCACAAAGCATTTACAATGAACAACTTAAACGCAAATTACGAAAGAATTATGGAAATTTTACAAAAAATATCAAATGATACTCTTTTAGAGTATCAACGTCGAACCCCAAAATTGAGTGATTTAGAATTAATTAGTTTAAGTTTAACCGCGGAATAAATGGGAATCAACAGCGAAAATCATTTATTCAGAATTTTCCTAGTTCTTTATAAACAAGATTGAGAGAACAGTTTATAATCGTCGCAGAAGAAGTTTAATGAATTTTACCTATACCATAAGATTGCAATTATCTGAAATATTCAATGAATTTGAAAATTACGTCATTGTTGACAGTATGTCTTTGGAAGTGTGTAAAATTTCAAGAAGCGATCGTTCTAAAGTTTGTAAAGAAGCAGAATTCAGTTTTCCAGACAGAGGATTTTATGCTTCGCAAAAATGTCTTTCTATGAATATAAATTACCAGCAGTATGTTCTGTAAATGGAGGTTTTAAAAGCATAGATCTTAGTGCAGTGGAGTTGCTAAGTTTATTAATCCATCGATTAATTTACAGAATATCATCAAGACAGTTATTTCATAGAATTAATAAGTAGTATTAAACTTTAAATAATATAATATGAAAAAGAAAATATGTTTAATTACATTGTTTTTCTCTCATTATTTACTTGCCAATGAGGGAGGGGGATTCGAGGATAAGTTTGCGGACTTTATTTCTTGGTTAGTACTTGTTTTATTACCTATTGGTGGTGCTTATCTATTTTGGAAAGCACATATATATCCAGAAGTAGTGGCAGAGAGAAACAACCACCCACAACTTGGAGCTATAAAAGCAATGTGCCTATTATCTTTATTTGTAGGTGGATTACTATGGCCAATAGCGTTGATTTGGGCGAATTATAAATATCCAAAAAAAGATTTTGAGCCATCTAATAAAATAAAAGTAGATGGAGAAGGAACAGAAAGCAATATAATAACGGAAAATCATCATAAATGTTAGAATTAATACTAGTAATATATGCGGGAATTTGTTGGCTTTTAATAAAAAAAATTAAACTAATTCCATGGACTTTTACTACACAAGTTGTGGTTTATTCTCTACCTATATTTGTTATTATAGCACTTTTGTTAAGCCTAAATTACTTCTGCCCTATAACATCAGATGTTAGGGTAATGAATAGAAGCGTAGACATTACATCTCAAACATTAGGTAGGGTGAAAAAAGTCTATGTAAAAGGTAATGTAAATATTAAAAAAGGAGATACATTGTTTGTTATAGATAGAGAACCATATTTACAAGAAATAAAAACAATTGAAGCTAAATTAAGTAATGCAAGAGCGTTAGTAAATTCGTATGATAGTGATATAAATGCTTCTCAAAAAAGCGTAGATGCTTTAAAGAATCAGTTAGACTTAGCCAATAAAAGAGTTCATCAATATCAAACACTTGTCTCGGCAGGTGCTGCCAACAAGTTTGATTTAGACCAAGCCATTACAAATGCTAATGATATACAAGCTAAAATACTTGCTGCACAAGCACAAACAGAATCCTTGAAAGCAAAGGTAAGTGCATCCTATAATGGAGATAATGTTATTGTGGCAGAATTAGTATCAAATCTTGAAAAAGCTAGATGGAATTTATCACAAACGGTAGTAATAGCACCTGCTGATGGATATATACCTAATATGTCTCTTAACGAGGGAGCAATAATTGGTCCGTTAAAAACAGCATTTGTATTTATAGAAAAAAAACAATTTATTGTTGGCCTTTTTGCCCAAAATGAATTACAAGCAGTGAATTCTGGGAATGAAGTAGAAATAGCAGTAAGAACTAATCCTGGTGAGGTAATAAAAGCTAAGCTAGGGCACGTAATAGATGCTACCAGCCAAGGTTTAATAAATAATGGATCTGGTATCATGACTCCTAGTGGTATGCCTAACACAGCTAATTATTACCCAGAAATAGAAGGGAAATTAGCCGCAACATTTATTATTGAAGGAGATCAAAATCTTACCACAGGAGCTCGTGGCAGTGCTGTAATATATTCTGATCACATAAAACCATTGCATTTAATACGTAAAGTAATGGTTAGAATAAATAGCAAACTAAACTATCTAATTGCAAAACTCCATTAGTATGAACAAAAAATATTTCGTGATTTTTATTGCCTTATGTACTTCTTGTGCAGGTTTAAAAAAAGAGAAAGTGCAAAAAGATATAGAAGATCTAAAAAAAAATAGCGAGGTTCTTACTCATTTAGAAATTCCAGAACAATGGATAATGGATAGAAATCTTTCTGCTGAAGAGTTTGATACCTCATGGATAAAGGAAATTTATTATGATGATTTAGGCGCTTTTATAAAAGAAGGATTAGAGCATAATGCTACTAAGCTATTAGTACAAGAAAAGCTTAACCAAATAGAAATTGCGATGGATATAGCAGCTAGTAATCTCTACCCAAGTGTAAATGCTATCGCAGGCTCTTCTAGTAATCTTGTAAGTGGCACCCAGATACAGAAAGTGGGAGTACAAGCTAATTGGGAATTAGATCTTTGGGGGAAAAACAAAGCCAATAAACTAGCCAGTACAAGCGCTTATTTTTCTGCCAAATATAAGTTTGAAAGATTACAACAAACTTTAGTGGGAATGATAGCAAAATCCTACTACCTTAATGTGGCTGGCGAAGCTCAAGAAAATAAAATAAAGCTGTATCTTACTCTTGCAGAAAATCTAAAACAGCTATATTTGGTAAGAAAAAATGTAGGAACAGCTAATGATTTAGATATATCAAATATACAAAGCGAAATAATAACTATAAAATCGGATCTAGAAAAGATACAAAATGCAAATCAACAGTCTAAAAGAGCTTTAGAGTTATTAGTAGGAAAATATCCTGAAGGAAAATTAACTCCTAAAGGAAATCTATCATCTTTAAAAACAAAAATTCCTACCCATTTACCACTTCAGCTCTTAGAAAATAGACCTGATATTTTAGCTCAACATTTTTTAATAGAGAAATCCTTCTATGAAGTAAAAGAAGCAAAAGCATCTAGACTCCCTTCTTTAAGCATTTCCTCTATTTTTGGCGCAGCAAATACCAATTTAAATGCTATTAATTCTTTGTTTTCTAACCCATTACTTAATGTGGGGGGAAGTATTGTTAGTCCACTTTTTAATGGAAGTAAACTAAAAAAAAATGTAGAAATTAAAAATTCTCAACAAAAAGAAGCCGTAGAAGAATATGCAAAAACAGTTTTGGAATCCTTAAATGAAATAGAATCTTCTTTAGCGAATTTGAATTCTTTGGTAAAACAATTAGCTTATGATATAGAAGTCGTACAAGAATTTGATAAGAATATTGAACTTACAAAAAAACAAATAAGCATAGGAAATAATAATAATTTTGATCTTATACAAAAACAAAGAATGAAATTAAAAAAAGAAATCTCTATTATAGATATCAATCTTCAAAATAGAATTGAGAGAATTAACTTGTTTTTAGCATTAGGTTGCCCAAAGTATGACCTTGTTAAATAGTGGATGGTTTTCAATTGATAAAAAAGACGCACTCATAAAATTCTTCAGCTATCTCAAATTTAAAATTAAAGTAACTGCGAATGATGGAACTATAGTAGAAAAAGAAATAGTCCCTAGACACTCTCCCACAAAGTGTGTAAGTTAAAAAGTCAGGGCTTGGATTTTATAATCTGAGCCTTTTTTAAAAATAAGTATAAATGAACTTGCAACTATTTTTGAGACAAAATTTATATACTCCTTATGCTAGATTTTTAGATTGATTAGACATTAAATTTTGATACTCTTTTATGGTTAAATTTCCTAAAGCCGAATGCCTTCTGTGAGTGTTGTAAAATGTTTCTATATATTCAAACACAGAGTTTTTGGCATGATCTCTAGTTTCATATCTATTTTGATAGATAAGTTCGGTTTTCAAAGTTTTGAAAAAGCTCTCAGCTACAGCATTATCATAACAATTTCCTTTTCCACTCATACTTCGAGTAATGTTTTTTCCGACTATTGATGTAAATTCTGTCGCATATTGTATCCCTCTATCTGAATGGAAAATCAAGCTATCATGATCCTGTAAAGGCCGATGGAGTATTGCCATTTTCAAGGCAGCAATACTGGTGTCCTGAGCCTTCATCGTCTCACTTAATGACCAGCCGATAACCTTTCTGTCAAACAAATCAATGACTGTAGTAAGATACAACCAACCCTGACCTGTGCGGATATATGTAATATCAGACACCCAAACCTCTTTACTGCTTTTAACCTGAAAGTTTTGATTCAAATAATTTTCAGCAACAGGGTATCGATGAGAAGAATTGGTAGTTTTCTTAAATTTTTTCTTTACAATACTTCTTAGGTTGCGTTCTCTCATTAATCTAGCCACTAAAGGACGTGAGGCTCTCATTCCTTTTGCTTCTAGTTCTCGGGCAATACGAGGGCTTACATATCTCCCACGGCTTCAATGATAAATACTGAAGATTTCTGCTGATAAAATGGCTCTTCTTTCTGACCGACTACTCGGCTTTCTTTTCTTCCAATGATAAAAACTGCTCCTGCTTACCTTTAGTACTTCGCACATCTTCCCAACAGGAAACACTCCAGCGTGTTCTTTGATAAATTTATATCTTACCCGTCTCTCTTGGAGAAGATGCCTACCGCCTTTTTTAAGATGTCACGTTCAAGCTTTGTTTCTTCCAGTTCCTTGCGTAGTCTCAATAACTCTTCCCTTATCGGATCAGAGGATATTGGTTTTTCCTTACTAAGTTTGCCTTCTTTGTGAAGTTTTCGCCAATTAACGAGACTTTCTTTACAGATCCCCAATTCTTCAGCTACCGAGGATACATTGACTCGCTGCTCACTTAAAGATACTGCTTGGAGCTTAAACTCTAAACTGTAATTTTTTCTGATCTTTTTCATACTCTTAAAGACAAAGAGTATAAGAATTGTGTCCTAACAAAGTTAGCAACTCCATCTCTCATGAAGTAATATTTAAAAGTGGAAATTTTGAAAAGAAACTAAGCTTTTGCTAAAAAACTTTCGTAAGAAGATTGCACAGAAACTGTGC
>NZ_FTMM01000044.1 GCF_900156075.1 Chryseobacterium sp. RU37D
TTAAAAGCTGGATCATAGATTTTTCGCCCTTGTTTCATACGTTAAAATTAAGGTTTTATGCTTAACTCTAACTGGAAGCTAAATTAGTATATCCATATTCTTGGTAATGTTATATATACAGGTACTCCGCCTTTAAACCCTTAATAACAATTAAAATTGATTCACAATGAATTTAGCAAAATTAAACTTAGTAGAGCTTGAAGCTCATGAAACTATAACAGTAAACGGCGGCGGTAATGGCGGCTGGTGGTGGCTAGCTGAACAGATTATTGATAATTGGAGCGAAATCAAAGATGGGCTTTCAGACGGATGGAATGGAAATTATAATCCTCCAAAGAAATAATTATTAAAATAAATAATATGAAAAAACTAGAAACGCTTACAAGCTCTGAGCTATTAGCAGTTAACGGAGGTGATGGTTTTTGGTATGATGTTGCTTATGCAGTTGGTGCTCTAGCACATGAATATGTACATCAGGTTGCATTGGCAGGTTATTATGCTAGTGCAGGTCATTAATTCTCATTAAATTATTTAAATTAAAAAATTTAGGATATGAAAAATTTAGAAACCCTTACAAACGCCGAACTATTATCAATTAATGGAGGTGATGGATTCTGGTATGATGTTGCTTATGCAATCGGAGCTGGTGCTCATGCTGCGGCTAACGCAATAGTAGCTGCCGCAGATACAATCGCTTCACATCCTGTTGGAGGACCGAGAGGCGGTTATAATTAATATTATTAATTACTAAATATTGCTACCTTTATAATAAGGTAGCATTTTATTATTTATGAAAAAGCTAGTTATTTTCTTTATAATTTCATTTGTCTTTGCGGTACTAAATGGGTATTTTTTTAATTACATCAATGATACCTATTTACATTTTGATGTAAACCAAAATAAAAACCCAAACATCTCAAAACATGAATTAAACTTTATTGCCATTTTCGTTGCTCCTTTTATAGAAACTTTGGTATTTCAATATCTGCCATATTTGGTTTTAACCAAATGGATAAAGTTAAAAAATGAATTGTTTTGTATAATTATTATGAGCATAATTTTTTCATCAATGCATTATTATAATTGGTTATATATTGTTATGACATTTTTTGGAGGATTAATTTTAAATAATCTTTATGTTTACTATTATAAACATGCTCGTAAGTATAGTTTTATTTTGACAGCCATTTTTCATGTACTATTTAATCTTTACGGTTTTTTATTTGTAATGTAAAATCACTTTTTCAATGTTCAAAAAATCAATTTATATAGGGATATTAATTCTTGTGGTTACCTTCCTATGCACTTTACCAATAATAAAAGTCCCCATTTCCTCTTCATCAAGAGGTGTGATACGATCTGTTCAGGAGAACACTAAAATTTCTGCTATTGTTTCAGGGAGAGTTATTTACAGCAAACTAGAAAAGAATAATCAGGAGATAAAACAAGGGGATACTTTGCTCATTGTAACGGCAGAGCAGCTGGATACTCAAAAGAATTTACAAAACAGCCAAAGTTCAGATTATTCAGCACAATTGCAGGACTTAAATAAACTTACAAGAGGACAAATTTCAGGTTTACAAACCGGGCAATACCAAAGAGAATTATCCGCCATGCAGGAAAAAATTGCACAAATCCAAACACAATTGTCTTTAGCTCAAAAAGATTTTGACAGGGCAGCTACCCTTTATAACCAGGGAGTAATCCCCAAAGCAGAATATGATAAGTTTTTCTATAATCTTCAAGGACTTAAAAATCAGATTGCCGGAATAAGAGAACAACAAATTGCCCAATGGCAAACACAGAAGAGAGAAGTAGAAAGGCAAATCCGTTCTTTAGGTTCGGAAGTGCAACGTATCAATCAGGAACAAAAAAACTATATCATTACAGCTCCCATTTCCGGAAGACTTGTTAATTTCTCCGGAATACAGAAAAATAATTTTCTGACGCTAGGACGAGACATAGGGGAAATTTCTCCGGAAGTTTCCCTAGTTGCAGAATGTTTGGTTTCGCCAAAAGACATAGGTTTTATTCATACAGGTCAGAACGTAAAATACCAAATCGACACTTATAATTATAACCAATGGGGATTATTGGAAGGCAAGGTTTCTGAAATTGATCAGAATATTAAAATTAATGAACAAACCGGAGAAGCTTTCTTTAGGGTTCTCTGCAAGATGGATAAAAACTACTTACAATTGAAAAACGGTTACAAAGGGCAAGTTGATAAAGGAATGACTTTTACAGCCCGCTTTCACCTCATTGACCGTACATTATGGCAACTATTGTTTGACCGGGTTGACGATTGGTTTAATCCAAAACTAAAATAAACTTTTACTATAATTTTAAAGTTTTAACGTACAAATGAAAAAAAATATATTGATTCGCCAACATGATATCAAAGACTGTGGTGCTGCTTGTCTTGCTTCCGTTGCCATCCATTACGGATTAAAAATGCCTATCGCCAAGATCAGGCAGATCTGCCATACTGATACAAGGGGAACGAATGTTTTAGGTTTAATACAGGGGTTGGAGCAAATGGGTTTCAATGCAAAAGGGGTAAAAGGAGGTATTGATGCTTTGCCGGAACTTCCATTGCCAGCTATTACCCATGTTATTGTTAACGGACAAATGCATCATTATGTGGTCGTTTACAAAGTTGCAAAAGACAAAATTACAGTGATGGATCCCGCAAGAGGAAAATTGGAGGATTATAAAATAGAAGAGTTTTCAAAAATATGGACAGGAGTGCTTATTCTATTGGAACCTAATGAATATTTTGAACAAAGAGATGAAAAAACAAGTCTCTATAAAAGATTCTGGAACTTAGTTCAGCCACACAAAAGTATCTTAATCCAAGCTTTATTAGGCGCATTGGTGTATACCATTTTGGGATTATCAACCTCTATTTATATTGAAAAAATAACAGATTATGTTTTGATAGACGGAAATAAAAGGCTTTTAAACCTGCTTTCTGTAGGAATGATTGTTATACTGTTGTTTCAAATTTTTATTGGAGCCATGAAAAGTGTTTTAGTCTTACAAACCGGCCAAAAAATGGATAAACACCTTATTCTCGGTTATTACAAACATTTGCTAAAACTCCCGCAGCGTTTTTTCGATACCATGAAAGTCGGGGAGATCATTTCAAGGGTGAACGATGCCGTCAAAATAAGAACGTTTATCAATGATGTTTCCATACAGATTTTTGTCAATATTTTTATCATTATTTTTTCATTTGCATTGATGTTCACCTATTATTGGAAACTGGCATTAATTACAGCATTAGTAATTCCTTTTTACTTTTTAGTATACTGGATTACCAATAAATTGAATAAAAAAGCAGAAAGACAATTAATGGAGGAAAGTGCAGAGTTAGAATCTCATTTAGTTGAATCCATCACTTCAGTGAAAACAATTAAACAATTTGGAGTAGAAACTTTTGCTAATAATAAAACGGATAATGCTTTTTCAAAATTATTAAAAACAATTTATGCTTCGGTAATGAATGCCTTATTTTCGGGCAACTCATCAGAGTTTTTATCCCGAATATTTACGATCATATTACTTTGGGTAGGTTCAGGATATGTGATTGACAGAGTGATCACTCCAGGAGAATTATTGTCATTTTATGCTTTGATAGGATATTTTACAAGTCCTGTTTCACAATTAATTGGAATGAATAAAACTATTCAAAATGCTTTAATAGCCGCCGACCGTCTTTTTGAAATCATGGATCTGGAACGTGAGGAAAATACCGATAAACTGGATCTTAAAGCTGAAAATATGGGAGATATACTGTTTAAAGAGGTAAGTTTCAGCTATGGCAGTAGAGCTGATATTTTTACTGGTTTTAATTGTCAAATAAAAAAAGGAGAAACAACAGCCATCGTTGGAGAAAGCGGTAGCGGTAAAACTACGTTAGCTTCTTTGGTCCAGAATTTATATTCGCTCAAAGCAGGAAAAATTATGATTGGGGATTATGACATCAATTATATTTCTAATTATTCTTTAAGAAATCTTGTTTCCGTCGTTCCACAACAGATCGATCTGTTTTCAGGAAATGTGATTGAAAATATAGCTTTAGGAGAAGACTTTCCGGATATACAGAGAATTTTAAACATCACAAAAAACTTGGGTATATTAAGTTTCGTTGAAAAATTACCGAACGGTTTTCAAACATATTTAGGAGAAAATGGAGCTTTGTTGTCCGGTGGTCAGAAACAAAGAATCGCTATTGCAAGGGCTTTATACAAAAATCCAGAAATATTAATTTTAGATGAAGCCACTTCTTCCTTGGATACTGAATCCGAAATGGTAATCCAAAATACATTGCAGGAGTTTAGAAATCAAGGCAAAACGATGATTGTTATTGCTCATCGATTGAGTACTATTGCCAATGCAGATACGATTCTGGTGATGAAAGAAGGGCAAATCATAGAAAAAGGAAACCACAACGAACTTCTAAACAAAAATTCCGTTTATAAGTCTATGTGGGAAAAACAAGGTACAAAACTGGGTTAATTCAAAAATAAACTATTATAATGATTGATTTAATGCTAAGAATGATTTTAATTTTAGTGGAATTTTTATCTGCATTTCTTTAAAAAGGATTTTTTATTTGATCTTTCAAAATCACTTATTATATTTTAAATTAGTACATTAAATTTACTAATTTCGTATTATTGATATAATATGAAATCTAGAGAAGAAAGAGAATACGAAGAAAGGGTTAAAAGACGAGTTTTAATTCTACGAGATTTAATACAAGAAGGGAAAATCAATTTTGCTGAACATTTGAGAGAAAGCTTTGAAGAAAGTCTATCTAACGCTCGCTATGATGAAAATGGAGAACCTGATTTATCAACTATTGATGGAAGAATTAGATCTATGGCTTTAGCAGCTGAATATTTTGACCATAGAGAAAAAACGAAAGATGCTATAAGCTTGTATCAAATTCAAGAAAGTTATTTTAAAAGGTTCGAGGTAAATTTTCAAGACTTCTATAAAGTTATGCTTGAAAAAAATCTTACACCTCATCAAGTTGCCGAATTTGCTGCATACAAGCATTCAAATGATTACTTAGAAAAGGCTGTAGAACCAATAATTGATGATTTAAATGAGTTTTGGGGCTTGGTTACTGAGGCTGGATACTATCATTTAGAGGATCAACATAAATCTATAAAAGCTGTTTTTGGTGGCGATTTATTCCCTGCCAATGACCAAAACATTGCTTCTAAATGCGGTATTTATACTGATACAATCATTTTACCGTGTCCAATTATAAGATCAAGACACTTGTTTAAAGTTTGGAACAAGCAACAAAGAGTTTACTATCTTGTTAAACATGCCTTAAATATATTACAATATAGGGATTTAGCATTAGCAGATTTAGAAAAGCCAATTGTCGTTATTCTTGCAGACAAAGAGATGATTGATGATTTTTCATTCGAGGAAGTTAAAAAATTAGGAGAACGAGATGCTTTGTACCATGCTAAAGAGGTATTCGGAAGAGAATTCAATTCAACTGATGAATTGGTTGAATTTTGTCAAGACCTTGATACTGTTGATAAAGTAATGAATGAAATTAAAGATCAGACAAAAGTATTATTTGACACTGAATTTACAGAACCTTTATCTATACAAATTGAAAAACAAATAAAAGGTCAGTCAGGTCAATTAATGCAAACACAAAATCCTGGGTTAATTGTTGCTTCTTTGGGTTTTGGGAGAATGAGTGTTTCTAATGAACTTTTATTAAAATCAATGAAAGTTGGTGGTGGCGTTCCATTAATTGATGCTCCAACTTCCTGGCAATATTTTAGATGGAAATTAGAATATGATGGAGAAAGAACCTCACAAAATCTAAATCTTCCAAATTCTCATATTCTTAAAGGTCTAAATGAATTACCAAATACTAATCTTAAATGGATTGGTAAAATTCCTCCTAAAGGATTAATTGAAATTAGAAAATCAGGGGCAATTGATGAAATCAGAAATGTTTTATCTAAAGGTATAGAGGATCTTGTACTTGCAGATTATTTAAACTATGAAACTACTTCCAAAACAGTTTATAATAATCTTAAAGCAGCTTTTGAAAATCATCAGAAAAATATAAATGATCTGTCTGCCAAAAAATGGAAAATAGCAGGTAAAGATTTTGGCTCTTGGCTTGTAATGGGGACCCTCGAAATTGCTTCTGCATATACAGGAACACCTTTGTATGGAGTACCAACAGCCGTATTAATTCAGCTAATAGATGCCCCTAAACTGAAAGATTTACCTAAGTCAATCAAAACAATAAAAGAAATTGAAAGAGAAAAACAAAATTTGAGTAAATCACCAATAGGTCTCATGTTTAAATATAAATAATTTTCACACATAATAGCCAATACTTGATCTGACAATTTTTACGGCCGATACAAATTATCAGATCAAGTAGGAACTAATTTAATTTTAACCAAATCATCTCAAAATCTCTTTTATTTTTTAGATAAATTGAGAGAAAATGAACTAATATCAGGACGCGCTACGCACGCACGTACCATTTACATTATCTTTCTAAATATCCCATGCTTTATTTTCGTAAATAATCTTTCATCTTTAACAAAACGCTGAAAGCTGCTTCCCGACATTCCGTTTTCAAGTGCTATTTTAGCTGCTTCTTTATTTTGAAATTCTTCAGGCAAAGCATTAAAAACATTCTGCTGTACTTCAGTTAATATTATTTTTGTAGCAGAATCATTTTTTTCATCCGAACTATTATCAGGTTTAGAAATTACAGAATGGACTTTTAAAGCCGTTTGAGAAAAATACGTTACCAGTTTGATTGCCGCCTCTGTTGATCTCAGAGAAATTCCCATCAAATCACTCTCTCCACAGGCATAATAAAATACTTCCATCAGTAAAGAAAGTCTTACGGCATATGTTTCCAGCTTATTGTAAATACTTATTAAAATTTCATCATCTATCTTATTCAGGTAATCTGTTGATTGATGTTGCCAGTCCATCAGATAATTTTCAGCCTCAGGACTACACTCTAAAATGAACCCTTCATTGTTATGCAGCTCTAAAACTTTAGCTATGATATTTTCCCATTCTTTAATATATTTCTTATCCAGATGATTTTTACTCCATTTTTCCTTATCTTGATCGTCAGGGAATGCAAATAAAAAACGGTGTAAAAAACCATTTCCAATCCTTCCTTTCGCCAGCTCGGCCAACACACTATTCTGAATAGTTCCTATTACCGAAATAAAGGGATTCGGGATGAGATAATTCCCTGCTGTTTTACGGTTCACCGTTATAGATTTTCCGCTCCATGCCGACAGCCATTTTTCCTCTTCACTTCCATTATTATATCTGTTGAAGTCTTTAAACCATGTAGTCAGCTCATCTACACAAACTCCAATAGTATTTTTATTTTTGCTCAGAACATCAACAAGGGCTTCAAAAGTGAAATCTGAAATAAGAAACTGCTTCCAGAAAGGTTCTTCCATTAATTCTGACTGTTTTGCTGCTTTCTCTTTTTTAGTTAAAGCTTCAATGAATTTATATTCAGCTTTTTCTGAAAGGTATTTCTTATAAGCTTCTTCGTCAATTTTCCTAAGTGGTTCTGTAGCAAATGTTAAAGGATGCGATTTATTGGTTCCTGCTTTTCCGACAATAGCCATATACAAAATAGCACTGTCAACCCATCCCTCTTTAAATTTCACTTTACAGGATAATCCTATTGCTACAGAAACCGCATACATCATACTTGCTGCCGTATAATCAACAGGATAAGTCATAGTATTTTTAAGTTCTGTAATAATGTTCTGAATCTTTTCAGGGAAAACCTCAATAGGAAAAGGATTTTTTTTAGTTTTTTGGAAGCCTTCAGATGGTTCACCTTCATTTTCAACGTCCCAAAATTCAAAATCATTATGGGCTATCCCAAATTCATTTGTTTTATACGCTGAATGTATAGTGCTTTTAAATTCGGGAAGATCAAATTCAGAGGTAATGTTTATATGATCATGAATCAGGATGAACGCATTCTCTTTCTCTATCCCGAAACGACAACAGGCTCCTGCAATTTTAAAAACATATTTGTTCCTATTACCATCAATAAAGAATTCATTTTGATTTTCCATCCACTTCACTACGATTTTCTCAAAAGTGTCCCTATCGCGTTCTAAAGTGCGTTCTGGATCAAATATCTCTGCATCCCAATTGATGTAAATGTCCTGATCATGGGCAAAGAACGCTAATCTTGCAATATCGGAGGTTCCGGAATCAAAATATTCAGAATTAAAATACGCTCCGGCTTCCATAAAAATATTTTTGTAATCACTCTGACCTTGCCATTTCCTGATCCTGATAATGGCTTTTAGCCCATTACCGCTAGGACTGATAAAAACCGCTACAACAAAAGGGCAACTTATCAGCTTGTTTCTCTCTCGTTGCAGCGTTTCAGGACCAAGGATTTTATCAAAATCCAGCATCATTAAACCACTGGCGGATGTAAGACCTGATGATTTTCTTTCAGAGAACGTACCCGAAGTCGTAAAACCGGGAAGTCCTCGTTTGTATTTATCGTCTTTAGTTTCTCTAAATTTTGTTTGAAGATCAATAATCCTTTGCTCAGGGTTTTTAATTCTTTCCAAAACAGAAGATAGAGATACTTGCTTTATGTTTTTTGGTAATCTGATGTTTTCACATACAGAGATTACAGGATCATGTGCGGGGAAGTTTTCCATACTATTGTATTTTTGCTTTTTTATAGTATTTTTTCCCCGCAATGATCACAGGATTTATTTTTCCGTCTTTTTCGTATCTCCAAATTGTCGGTAAGGATTTTTTAATGTATTTGGAGTATTCCTGAAGTGTTAAAAGTTCCGAATCAGGTTCATAGTTATTTTCTGCCAGCACTTTATCCAATTTAGCATTGATATTGGATAGTTGGAGTTCGATAGTAGTAAATGGGTTTTCCATTAGTTGTAATTTAAACGTTAGAAATTACCAACCGCCGGAATCTTTAGAAAATTAGTATCTTTGGAATTGCTTAGGATCGTCAAATTATAAGCAAAAAAGTATTTACTTTTTTAATACTAATTCCCATCGGTTTCCCCCGGTGGGTTTTATAATGCAAAGTAAATACATTGATAAATGGATTATTTGGATTATTGGATTAATCCAAATAATCTAAAAATTTTTATACTCTTCAATCTGATCTAATAATTCTTGCAATTCTTCATCGGTATAAGCATCTGGAAATTCAATCTTTTTTTGTTTCCCCAAATAATCATTCACTCCTGTATAATGTGCTTCTTTATTGATCCATTGCATGAAATTTTTTAAATAAAAGCTCATAGGCAGATTAGCCTGTTTTTTAATATGGTATATTAATATGGCCAAATTTTTATTACCCAAATTACAACCAATGAAAAAATTTCTTAATCCTTCGGTATCATATCCTGCTTTTGTAAACAAAAGTTCAAACTTTTCAATCTCCGTTATTTTTTTATCATTCGTTTTTGCAACTTGTTTTTTCTCTTTCTGATGTTCAAGCGCATCAGTGACATTATCGTAAAGCATTTTATATTCGTAATACATTCTTACATTTAAAAGATAGACATTCAGAATTTCGGATCTTTTTAAATCTATGAAGTTGTTTAAACTTATTTAGACAAAAAAGTTCCAAGAAAATTAGCAATTTTGGATTGCAATTTAAAAAACTAATAATCTGGAACTCATCAGTA